>NZ_JBVJHM010000004.1:0-574987 GCF_055586805.1 Micromonospora sp. NPDC049201
GACGTCCTGTTCGCCATGCTCCGCGACAAGATCCCCTACCAACCCCGCCCAACCGCCTCAATCGCTGCTTGACGAAACCCATAGGGACACCCCCCGCCCCCCGCCCCCCCGCGCGCCCCCGCCCCGCTTCCGCGATCTTGCACTTTCGGCCCCCGGGTTAGGCGTTTTGCCCGTTTCGCCCGGGCACCAACCGCAAGATCGGCGCGCGGGTGGGGTGGGGGTGGGGTGGGGTGGGGGTCAGGTGGGGTTGGCGGGGTGCCAGCGTCGGCGGGTTCCCCGGGGTAGCACCACGGCCAGCAGCGCCACGAGCGCTGCGGCGCCACCTGTCACGCCGGCCACCAGGAGCGCCCGGTCCCGGGCCGTGGCCCGGCGGGACTGGCGGGCGAGTATGGCCGGGTCCGGGTGGTCCGCCGGGAGTGCGGCCGCACGGCCGGACCGGGCGTCCGCCCCGCCTGGCGACTCGGTCACCGCGCGGTACGGGTTGAGCACCCCGGCTCCGTAGCCCTCGCCCCGCCCCGGTGCCGGGTCGGTGCCGGCCATGATCCGCCCGGCGACCTCGGCCGCGTGCAGCCGGGGGCGATACTGCCGCAGCAACGCGGCGGTGCCGGCGACGAACGGCGTGGCGTAACTGGTGCCCTCCGCCCGGCGATGGCCCTGCCGGGGTGCCGCCATCAGCACCTCGCTGCCCGGGGCGACCAGGTCGACGTACGGGCCGGTCTGGGAGAACGCGGCACGCGTCCCGTCCCGCCCGATCGCGCCCACGCCGAGCACCCCGTCGTACGCGGCCGGGAAGGGGCGGGGATCACCGCTGTCGTGCAGGTTGCCGGCGGCGGCCACCACCACCACGTCCCGCCGCACCGCGTAGGCGACCGCGGCGCGCACCGCCGGGTCGTCCGCGTACAGCACGACCGAGAGGTTGAGCACGTCGGCGTCGTGGTCCACGGCCCAGCGGACGGCCCGGGCGAAGTCGGCCGCGTCGACCGTACGCCCCGACTCCCGCCCGTCGACCACCTGCTGTTCGCTGACGCGTACCGGCAGGATGCGCGCGCCCGGCGCGAGGCCCCGGAACGCGACACCCGGCCGTGGCGTGGCGGCGATGATGCTCGCCACGCCGGTGCCGTGCCCGGCGCAGTCGCGGGTGCCGTCCCCGCCCGGGTCGAGGAAGTCGGCGCCGGCCAGCACCCGACCGGCGAGCTGCGGATGGGACCGGTCCACCCCCGAGTCGACCACCGCCACCACCACGCCCGCGCCGGTCGCGAGCGGGGCCAGCCGCTCCGGCGCGTACCGTTGCTGGGGCCAGGGCTGCTCGGCCAACGGGCGGGCCGGCGCGGGCGGCGTGGCGCAGCCGGACGGCACGCGGGCCGCCGCCGCCGGGGCCGCCGGCAGACCGGAGACGAGGAGGGTCGCCAGCGCGACCGCGGTGGAGCGCGCGAGGGGCCGGGGCATCGACGACCTCCGTAACGTGTCGACTCCGGAACGGGATGTTAGCGCCTCGCCGACGCCACGGCCGACCGTCGATGGCCAGGCATTGTGATCTTGTTACCACCTTGTAGGTTGTAGGCGATGCCTGTGGCCTGTGCGCGGAAGGAGAGGTGGCCCGTGACCGGATGGGAGCCGGCCACCGAGGCCGAGGTGGCGATGCGGGACGCGCTACGAGCGCAGGACCAGCAGCAATACTTCCGTGTGCTGACCCATGTCGATCTGGTGCTGCCGATCGCCGGCGGCCCGACCGCGGGGTGGGGCACCTGGACCTCCGAGGGCCGCACGCACGTGCTGGCGTTCACGTCGGTCGCCGCGCTGCGCGCCAGCCTGGGCGAGAACGCCGGCGCCACGCGTCTCGTCGCGTACCCGGACCTGGCCGCCGGCTGGCCCAACCAGGAGTGGTGGCTGGCGGTGAACCCGGGCCTGCCGATCGAGGGCTACCTGCCCGCCTGGTACGTCGCCCAGCTCGCCCGGGGCGACGTCCGGCTGCCCGGCCGGACCATGGGCGCCCGAGCCCGTCTGGAGCGGGTGGAGAGCGCCGCCCGGGCCGCCCGCGACGGCGCTCCCGGGCCGGTGCGTGACAGCGTTTCCGGGCCGGTGCGTGACACCGTCCCCGGGCCGGTGCGTGACGTCGGCGCCGAATCCGGCCGCTTCGCTGTCCCGGAACCCGCCCGCGAGGCGCCGTCCGTTCCGGTTCCGGCCGCCGCGACACCCCCGGCCCCGTCGGGCCGTGGCGGGCGGGTGGCGGAGGCCGAGGAGCCCGCCACCGTACCCATGCGATCCGTTCCCCTCCTCGGCCGCCGCGCCCCGACGGCGCCGCACCGCCGTCCGGCGTCCGGTGACCACGGCCGCGCCGGGGCGGGCAACGGGGCCGACCCGGACGCGCTCGACGGCTGGCTCACCGACCTGCGTCGCCGTCCCGACGAGCCGGACCCGTTCGCGGCCGGCCGTGCGACGCCGGACGAGCCGCCGGCGCCGCCGGCCCCACCACCGGCCCGCTCCTTCTTCGAGCCCACCTCGGGCCGCGCGACCCGGCGGCCCTCGCCGCTGGACACCCCCAGGCGGTCCGGCGAGCGGGCGACGCCGCCCTCCCGGTTCGCCGGCGGCCAACCGTTCCCCCGGCGCCGGCCGCTGAACGAGCCGGTGCGCGAGGACCAGACCCGACCGTTCCGGGTGGGAGCGGACGAGCCCGCGCCGACGCCGGTCGAACCAACAGCGCCGTTCCGGCCGGCCCGGCCGCCCGAGGACACCCCCCGGACACTGCCCCGCCGGCACTCCGGCCCGCCCGCTCCCGACCGGTGGGCCGGAACGCGTACCGACCTCGACGCGCCGGGCTGGACCCCGCTCGACGACCCGGCGGAAGCCGAGGCGCTGCCACCGTCGATGGCCGAGCCGGTGTCCGCTCCGCCCGCGCCGCGCCGCGACTTCACGCCGATCGTCATCGAGGGCACCGTCATCGAGGCCCGTGACCTGACCGCACCCGCGGCGGCCGGGCCAGCTTCCGAGGGGTACGCCGCCACCGGCCCCGTCGTGCCCCGGATGGACGCCGCCGAGCCGGTCGGGTCGCCGGCCGTCGACGTCGACGAGCCCGCGTGGGCTGACGACCGCAGGGCGCCCGAACCATTCGTCACCGAGCCGTCTGTAGCCGGGCTGTCTGTCTCCGAGCCGTCTGTTGGCGAGCCGTTTGCCACCGAGCCGTCGGCCACCGACTCGTTCGACGTCGGGTCATCGGCCCCCACCGAGCCGTTCGCCACCGGGTCGCGCTCGGACCGGGTGGGGTCGGCGTGGGAGACGACGGCACCGCTCTCGCCGGCCGCCGCCGAGCCGTTCCCGTCCCCCGCCAGCGAGCCGACCAGCTCGGTGTTCGATCCGCTCCGACCGGCGGCCGAGGCATCCGTGCCGGCGGACGCGGCACCGTTGCCGACCGGACCGGACGAGCCGACGGTGTCGCTCGCCCGGCCGGCCAGGTACCCGGACGAGCCGACGGTGTCGTTGTTCGAGCCGACCACACCGCTGTTCACGCCGACGCCTTCGTCGTCGCCGACGCCTTCGTCTTCACCGTCTCAGCCGACGTCGCCAGCGTCGGCGTCGCCGTCGGACGAGCCGGGCAACCCGGTGACGTCCTCCGCCGGAGAACCCACCAGGTCGCTGTTCGAGCCGTTGTCCTCCCCAGCCGCGCCCGTCCCGGCCGAACCGACGGTGTCCCTGTTCGCGCCGGTCCCGGACGAGCCGACGGTGTCCCTGCCCGCGCCGGCAACCTCGGACGAGGTGACCACGTCGCTGTTCGCGCCGGCCGGGGACGAGGTGACCACGTCGTTGTCCGCGCCGGCCGGGGACGAGGTGACCACGTCGTTGTCCGCGCCGGTCGCGGCGGAGCCGACGGTGTCCCTGTTCGCGCCGGTGCCCTCGGACGAGCCGACCACCTCATTGTTCTCGTCGGCGACGAACGAGCCGACCACGTCACCCTTCGCGCCGGCCAGCCGGCCGGCGGAGGACGAGCCGACCACGTCACCCTTCGCGCCGGCGGAGGACGAGCCGACCACCTCACTCTTCGCGCCGGCGGTGGACGAGGCCACCACGTCACTCTTCGCGCCGGGCCGGCCGGCGGAGGACGAGCCGACCACGTCGCTCTTCGCGCCGTCGCCGTCCGAGGAGCCGTCCCCGTCGTCGGAGACGGGGCTGGAGACGGAGACGATCCCGTACGTCATCGCCGAGGAGCCGCGCGTCGAGCCGGTGACCGACGGCACCGGTCGCCCGGCGGTCGAGCCGGACTTCGTGCCGGCGAACGACGTGGAGGAGGAACTGCTGGCAGCCGCCGCCAGCGGTAACACGGACGGCTTCCTCACCACGCTGCTGCTGGCCCGGGTGATGTTGCCGGTCGCGTTCGACTCGGCGGCGGGCAGCCGGCCCGGCGATCCGGGTTTCTCCTGGCGTACCGAGACGGTCGACGGGGTGCGGTACGTGGTGGTCTACACCTCGCCGGAGCGGCTCGCCGAGCACGCCGGGGGGCCGGTCGACACGGTACGGGTCAAGTTCGTCCAGCTCATCCGTCAGTGGCCGGACGTGGCCTGGTCGTTCCGGGTCAACCCGGACACGCCGGTCGGCGCGGCGTACCCGGGGGAGCAGGTCCTGGCGCTTGCCAACTGGGCTGCCGAGGTGGGGCTCGGCGACGACCCGGAGACCGAGCCGGAGCCGCCCGCCACCGGACCGGCGCCCACGACCGAGCCGCGGCCGGACGCGCCGACGGCGAAGCCGACCCGGCCGGTGGTCATGCAGAAGGCCATCGCGGCGAGCCAGCTCGCCTACTACCTGGAGCGTGGCTACGACCGGGTGTCCGGCTTCGTGCACCGGGCCGGCGAGCTGGCCCACCTGCGTACGCCGGCGGAGCTGTTCGACGCGCTCGGTCTCGGCCATCCCGGGTCCCCGTTCTCCCGGGACGCCGAGGAGCTGTACCTGCTGCGCTGGCCGGCCTACCGGCCGAGTCTCTACCGGATCCCGTACGGCGGGCAGAACGAGGCCGCGATGCGGGCGATGGAGGGCTGGGTCATCGAGCGGTACCCGTTCCGGGGCAACGGCTTCGCGCCGGGCGAGAGCAGCGACGTGATCGCCGAGTTCAAGGTGGACAGTGCCCGGCTGCCGCACGGCGCCGAGCTGTGGCGGGTCGCCGCCGACGGCGATGCCCGGCTGGTCGCGGTGCTGGACACCGACGCGCTGCTGTGGCGGAAGGCGGACGGGGCGTGAGCCGCGACGGTTACGTGGCCCGGTGGCGCGGCCGGGAGTACCAGGCCAGCCCGGACGGTGACGACGTGCGGCTCTACCAGCCCGAACCGGACGAGGGCTTCACGGAGGCGCGCCCCGGCCGGTACGTCCGGGTGGTGCCGGCGGCCGAGGTCGACGACCTGGCGTACGTGCGGACCACCTGTACCTGGCAGGGGCAGCCGTTCATCGTGCTGGCCGAGCACGAGGGCTGGCTGCGGGTGGAGTACACAGGTGGGCGTTGGCCGGTGGCGGAGGCGATGGGGTTGGAGGCGTTCGACTTCGGCGTCTACCAGGGCTGGGCGCCCGCGACCGAGGTGGCCGGGCTGGGCGAGCAGCGGGTCTGAGTCAGGACTTCGCCCACCGCAGGATCTCGCCGAGCACCACGTCCCGCGCCTCCACGTGCGGGAAGTGGCCCACCCCGTCGAGCAGCCGCCACTCGTACGGCGCGCTGACGTACCGGCCGGAGCCCTGCGCGGTGCGGGGGAGCGAGGCCCGGTCCAGCGCGCCGTGCAGTTGCAGGGTCGGGGCGACCAGCGGCTTCTGCATCAGCTTGACGAACCGGTAGCCGTGCAGCCGCAGCACCGACCGGAACGCCCAGCGGTAGCCCTCCAGGGCGCAGAACGCGGCCTGCGGGATCTGCATCGCCACTCGGCAGCACCGGGCGTAGTCGTCGAAGTCCGGGCCGTCGACCCAGGTCGGCCCGCCCCAGCGGCGCAGCATCTCCGCCACCTCGGCGGCGTCGTCCCGCGTCAGCACGTGCTCGTAGCGGGGGAGCTGGAACTTCAGCGTGGCCGTGGCGGACGCGAACTGGCCGCGCGGGTCGGCGACGATGGCGGCCCGCAGCCGCAGCGGGTGCGGTGCGCCGAGCACCACGAGCCGGCGGACCAGCGTGGGGTGGAACGAGGCGGCGGTCCAGCCGATGAGGCCGCCCGCGCCGGTGCCGACCACGGTGGCGGACCGCTCACCGAGCGCGCGGATCAGGCCGGCCACGTCGGCGGCGAGCGTGTAGCCGTCGTACCCCCGGGGTGGCTTGTCGCTCGCGCCGTAACCGCGCAGGTCGACGGCGACCGCGCGGAAGCCGGCGTCGGCGACCGCCGGCAGCATCTCGTGCCAGGCGTACCAGTATTCCGGGAAGCCGTGCAGGAAGAGCACCATCGGGCCGGTGCCCGCCTCGACGACGTGGAACCGGCTGCCGTTGGCGCCGACGAACCGGTGCGTCCACGGCCCTTCGGGCAGGACGCAGGATTCGTCGGCGAACCCGCCGCGCTGGTCGGTCATGGGGCACAGCCTAGGGCCGCCGGTCGACCGCCGGTCCCGTAGGTGCCCAGGATCAGGGGATTCTCCGGGACAGGGCGTCGAGCGGGTCAGCCCACGCGTTCGATGCGCAGCAGGCCGACCAGCCGCCCGGGCCCGCACTCCACGCCCGCCGGCGGCGGGCCGACGGTGACCCGGACCCAGGTGCCGGCGGGCCAGGTGCCCTGGTCCGGGCCGTACAGGGCGTGTTCCTGGCCGTCGTCGGTGACAAGCGTGTAGCAGGGGCCGTTTCCGCCGTGGCTGAGCCGGCCGGCGAGGACGTTCGGCTTGCGTTGGTCGGTGGGCTGCCGTGGTGGCCCGGTCGGCGGCCGGAGCGTCGGCAGATCGGTCGCGGAGAGCGGGGGCCGGCCGGTGGAGGCGGCCGGGGCCGGCGCGGTCGGGCGCGGTGCGGTCGGGCGCGGTGCGGCCGGGGACGGGGGCTGCGGCGTGGCGTCGACGGGTCCGGTGGGTGCGCCGGGACCGGCGGGGGGTTCGGACGCGGACACGTCTCCTCCGTTCTCCGGGTTCGCGCAGCCGGCCAGCGCCAGGGCCAGGGGCAGTGCGAGGACCGCGGCGAGCCGGCGGTCGAGGGTTGTGGTCACCCGCTTGGGACGCGCCGCGGGTGGCGACGGTTCCCGTCCGACACAGGGCGAGGCCCGGGCAGGTGACCTGCCCGGGCCTCGTCGTGGTGTCGCGTGGATCAGTGGCTCAGGAGAAGCGGACCTTCAGCGAGGTGCCGTCCTGCTCCAGAACCTTGATCTTGGTGCCGGTGGCCGGGAGCTTGACGCCGTGGTTCGGCAGCTCCGGGTACCAGTACTGCTGGGTGTCGTCGAACAGCGGCTGCGCGGCCTGGCCACGGATGTACTGCGGCTGGCTGTTGAGGTGCAGCGTGAACGAGTCCGCCTTCTTCAGGCCGAACGGCGCGTCGTAGACCTGGACGCGGGCCCGCCAGGGCGCCCCGGTCAGGTTGTAGATCGGCCGCGGGTGGGCGTCGATGATCATGTTCCGACCCTCACCCGGGTGCACGAACGTGTCGTTGTCCGCCCACCGGAGGTTCCAGTAGGAGATCAGCAGACCCTCCTGGTACGCGTAGTGGTCCACGTAGTCCGGGCGGGTGTTCGCGTAACCGAAGAAGTACGGGCCGGTCTTGAGGTACTTGTCGTACGAGACGTACGACCGGTTACCGGCGATGTAGTAGTTGTCGAACAGACGGGTGTAGGTCTCCTCGACGATGCTCCAGCCGTTGAGCGTCCAGCCGGGGGCACCGGCCTCGGCGCCATCGGTGAGCAGCGTCTGACCGTCGGCGGTCACGGTGAGGGCGTCACCGTAGAAGCCGCCCTCGGACACGCCACCGTCGGTCTGGTAGCGGAGCCGGAACTGCACGGCCTTGCCGACGACCGAGTCCAGGTTGACGTTGACGTCGACCCAGTTGCCGTCGCTGGAGCCGTCCAGGGCGTAACGCCCGGGGGAGATCTCCTTCAGGGCCTGGCCGTTGGCCGTGCCCGGGAGCGAGACCCAGTTCTGGCCACCGTCGGTGGAGGCCTCGAAGAAGAGGTAGTCGAAGTCCGCCTCGATGCTGTAACGGCCCTTCATCGACACCGCGGCGCTGCTCTTCCCCGTGAGGTCGATGCTCCGCGTCATCGTGGTGTTCAGGTCGTCCTCGTTGCCCGAGAAGAACTGCTTCGTACCCTCGAACGGCTTGCCGTTCTGGAACTCGTACGCCCGCTGCGGCAGCACCACCACGGCGCCCTGCGCCTTGGCGGAGTTGTACTCCTGCGGGCCCAGCTCCAGGGTGCGCTTCTGACCGGCGACGACCACCTCGTAGTCGAGCCAGCCGAGCTGGAGCTTGTTCCAGGCGCCGAGGTCGCCGCCGCGGTCGCCGATGCCGGCGTCGTTCTTGGCGCCGAGCCGGCTCTGGGCCATCAGGGTCCAGTGCTCGTTGTTGTTGTCCCCACCACTGGTGACGTTGTAGTCGTCCGGCAGACCGAGGTCGTGGCCGTACTCGTGGTAGAAGACGCTCCGGCCACCGTTCTCCGGCTGGATCGTGTAGTCACCGATCCAGACGCCGGTGTTGCCGATCTGGGTGCCGCCGGCCGGGAAGTTCTCCGGACCGGTGTTGCCCTGGTCGCTGGCGAACGCGTACCAGCGGTGGCTCCAGATCGCGTCCTCACCCTGGATCGGGTCACCGTCGGCCTGGTCGCCGCCGGCGTGGACGATCTGGAAGTGGTCGATGTACCCGTCCGGCTCGTTGAAGTTGCCGTCGCCGTCGAAGTCGTAACGGTCCCACTCGTCCATCGACTTGACGTCGGCCGCGATCTCCTCGTCGGAGCGGCCCTGGGCCTTCTGGTCGGCGACCCACTGGTTCGCGGCGTCGCGGACCAGCGCCCAGGTGTTGTTGCAGACGTTCGAGGCGCACGGGTAGCCGTTGGAACGGCCGTAGCGGGCCTCGTTGTACTTGACCTTCACCCAGTTGGTGACCTCGCCGTCGACGCTGTACCGACCCGAGGACTGGGCCTCGTAGTACTGCTTCAGCGACTCGTCACCGGGGTTGGTGCCGAAGTAGATCTGCCGGAAGTGGTCGGCGCTGAAGTCCGGCTGCCAGATCGTGGAGTTGTCCACGGCCCGGTTGGGCTCGGGGATCTGGTTGACGAGCGGACCGTCGAACCGGGTCGGACCCGGCACCGCCGGGGCGGTGTCCTGGTCCGGGTAGTTCGGGTGCCGCTCGTCGCCGAACTCCGCGAGGATGACGAAGATCTTGTCGGTCTTCTCGCGGGACAGCTCGACGTACTGGTCCTCGGTGGGACCCTTGCCGGCCTTGGTGCTCCGGGCGGCCTTGCCCGCCGCGGCACCCTCGGCAGCCTTCTCGCCAACCTTGACGACGGTGCTGCCGTTGATCTTCTGGGCCTTCGCCCTACCCGACAGGACCTCGCTGAGGCCCTCCTGGCGCAGCGCGCGCCGCTTGTCCTCGAGCGGGTTGGGCAGGTCGTGCTCAGCCTGCGCAGGCTCGGCCACCGACGGGGCGGCGGCTGGCAGCTTCGGCGTCGGCGCGGCGCTGGCGGACGTGCCCGCCATCAGCCCCGTCGCGGTCAGCGAAAGCCCGAGCAGACCCACTGCGACTTTGCGCACGTGGTACCTCCGGTGTGAGGGAACCGGCCCCATGGGGGTACGGGCCGGTGGAACGTCCCACAAGTGGGACCCACGGTGAACATAGACACTGCCGGGACTGCTGTGAAGATGTGTGCGTCGATTTGTAGCAACTTTTTGTTGGGGTTGACTTTCGCCGTCACACTCTGGTTCGTCACCTCGGCGTTGACCAGCGGCGATGGCCGTTCGGCCGAAGGTAGTGAAACGGATGGATATGCGGAACGGGCCGGGAGCGCCATGCTCCCGGCCCGTCCGTCATCCGGCTCGTTCGGCCCGTATTCCGGGCATTCCGGTTCCGGTTTGGAGTTGTCGATCAGCTCCGCGGCGGAACCACGTACACCAGGGCGTACGCGTTGTCCTTGGCGGCGCGCTTGATGATGATCGACGTGCCGTACCCGACGCCCGCGTCACCCGGGTTGCCGGTGCCGAGCACGATCGCCCCGCCACCCAGCGTCGAACCGTAGTAGTCGGTCGCCGGGGTGCCGTCCGGGTTCACCACCCGGGTCGTGTACTGCTGGTTGCCCTTCGACGGGACCACCACCGAGGCGTCGTTGTCCCGCGCGTACGGCGAACCGTCGCGGATCTCGATGCCCGGGTACCAGCCCTTGTTGTCGGTGAAGCCCCGCACCGGCGCCTGCGCGCCGAACTTGGTGCAGTACTCGCTGTACGGCTCGTCGGCCGCCTCCAGGCACTCCTTGAACGGGTAGGTCTTCGTCAACCCGAACGCGGCGTTGGAGGACTGCGGCCGGCTGGGCAGGTTGTCCAGCACCGACGGGTCCTTCTCGGCCGCCACGCCCTTGCGACGCAGCGGGTCGTTGTGCGAGTCGACGATCAGCAGTCCGCCCTTGGCGCCGTAGCTGGGCAGCGCGGTCATCTGCGCCGTGACGTGGTTGACGTCGCCGAGCTCGGTGTCCCGGTACCAGACCAGCATGCCGGGCGCGTTGTACGCGATCCGGTCGACCTTCCACGCCTCGTGCGAGTAGACGGTGTCGTAGGCGTACTTGAGGCCCTTGTCGAAGCCGTCGAAGTTGCGCCACTCGGCCAGGTAGTAGTGCGAGCGGACCTGGGTGCCCGAGTCGACGTGCCAGCCCGCGCCGGTGGTGTCGGTGAACGTGCCGCCGGTCTGCGTCCAGCCGGCCGCGCCGCCCTCGACGTCGTCGCTCCAGGTGGTGGCGCCGCCGCCGGTCACCGAGAAGTCGTCGGCGAACCAGCCGCGCTCCTGGAACGCCTCGTCGGTGGCGTACCGCAGCCGGACCTGCACGGTCTGCCCGGCGTACGGCGACAGGTCCACGTAGTCGTGGCGCCAGCCGCCGGTGCTGCCGGTCAGGCCGTACTTCTTGTTGCCGAAGTCGACCATCCGGCCGTTCGGGTCGGCGTAGCCGTCATCGGTGGAGACCAGCGCGCCGGACTCGTCGTACACCTTGCGCTCGGTCCAGGTGGCGCCGCCGTCCGTGGAGACCTCGACGAAGCCGTAGTCCCAGTCCTCCTCGATGACGAAGTCGTTCCACATCCAGAACTTCGCGTCGGCGGCGTTCGGGACACTCACCGTGCGGCTCAGCTTGACGTCCGCCCAGGCCTGGTCGGCGCCGGAGTACCACATGTTCGCGCCGCTGTGCGGCTCGGCCAGCGTGATCACCTTGTCCGGCAGGTCGATCTTGATGCCGTCCTCGGTGCCCACCGGCGTACGCGAAGTCTGCCCGAGCTTGACCAGCTTGGCCCGGTCGCCCGGCCCGAACGTCTTCGGCTCGGCCCAGCCGAGCACCCACTTGTCCCAGAGGCCCATGTGGGTGGGGAGCGCCTGGAAGATCTCACCGGAGTGCGATCCGGACGCCATCAGGTCCCAGAAGTCCACGTCGGAGTCGGCGTTGCCGGACGTGTCGTAGAGGTCCGGCAGGCCCAGGTCGTGCCCGAACTCGTGGGCGAAGACACCGACACCGGCGTCCTCCGGCTGCACGATGTAGTTCGACACCTTCAGGCTCGTGCCCGGGATGGTGTAGCCACCGGCCACGGTGGAGGAGTGCGCCCAGACCGAGTAGACGCCGACGTCGCCGCCACCACGGGACTTGCCCTGGTTGGCGTGTACCAGCACCAGGTGGTCGATCACGCCGTCCGGCTCGTGGAAGTTGCCGTCGCCGTCGCGGTCGCTCTGGTCCTCGATGTCGTAGTCGGCCCAGGGGAAGTTCGGGTCGGCGGCGGCCAACGCGTCGATCGCGTCGGTGGCGAGCCGGCCCGCGCCCTGCGGGTTGTCCGGGTGACCGTTCATCGACTGCTCACGGCCGGCGACCCAGTTGCCGTTCTCGTCCTGGAAACAGCGGGAGGCGGCGTACCAGCCCTCCGAGTGCGGCACGGTGATCCACGGGCTGGCCTGCCCGTCCACGGTGTACGCGTTCTTGGACATCTCCAGGTACATGTTGTGCATGGTCCGGCCCGCGAGGCTGATGCCCGGCTTGCCGTCCGGCCCCTTGAGGTCCTTGCGGACCCGCTCGGTGATGCCCTGCTTGGTGTAGAGCATCTTGTTGTAGTGCGCCGGCGAGAAGTCCGGCACCCACATCGAGTTGTTGTCCTTGTGCGGCAACGTGGCCGGGTTCGGAATGGTGTTGTGCCGCGGCCCGTTCTGGACCGTGCCGGGCACGCAGGTGCGGTCCTCGAAGACCGTCTTCGGCACCATCACGCCTGTGAAGTCGTCGTTGGCCTTGTCGTTGAACTCCACCAGCAGCGTCAGCAGCTTGGCGGTCTGGGTGTTCTTGGCCTTCTTGATCTTGCGAGGGCTCTGGCCGGTCCGGATCGACTTGGCCTCCAGCTTGGCCAGCTCGCGGGCCGCGATCGGGTTGCCGCCGGCGTACTTGCGGTCGTAGGCGCGGGCCTCGTCCGCCGGTGCGGAGAAGACCCCGTCCTTGCCCTTGGCCTCCTTGCCGCCGGTGTCCGGCTGCACCTCCGGCTCGGCGTAGTTGATGTAGAACTCGTCCGCCGCGATGGTGGCCGGCGCGGAGCGGGACGGCTGAGCCGACGCACTACCCGTCACGGTCAGCGACGTGGCCGCGAGGGCGATGGCGGGCAGCGCGACGAGTAGTCGCCGGCGGGCCCGGGACTGGGAACTGGGGAGCATGCCACTCCGTTCGTAGGGAATGGTGAGGGACCGGCCGTCTCGATGACGCGTGTCGAAATTTGCCGGTGCGGCTGAACGTAGTCGACGGGAAGCACCATCGACAGGGGTGAACAGGCCAGTGCTCCTCCGCCGATCGACCGGCACGGCTCCCGGGTACGACGAGGGGCGGGCCGCCGCGCGACCCGCCCCTCGCCGTACCGGTGTGGTCAGTCCTCGTCGGACTTGCCGCTCATCCCCGACGAGATCAACTCCATCACCGAGGAGTCCTGCAACGTGGTCACGTCGCCCAGCGACCGGTTCTCCGCCACGTCCCGCAGCAACCGGCGCATGATCTTGCCGGAGCGGGTCTTCGGCAACTCCGGCACCAGCATGATCTGCCGCGGCTTGGCGATCGGGCCGAGCGTCCGCGCCACGTGGTTGCGCAGCTCGGCGATGAGCTGCTCGCCCGCGTCGCCGGTGGTCTCCGCGCTGCCGCGCGGAATGGCGAACGCGACGATCGCCTGCCCGGTGGTCGGGTCGGTCGCGCCGACCACCGCCGCCTCCGCCACCGACGGGTGGCTGACCAGCGCCGACTCCACCTCGGTGGTGGAGATGTTGTGCCCGGACACCAGCATCACGTCGTCGACCCGGCCGAGCAGCCAGATGTGCCCGTCGTCGTCCTTCTTGGCACCGTCACCGGCGAAGTAGACCCACTTGTCGCCGGCGTTGGCGCCCGCCCCGAACCGCGACCAGTACGTCTCCAGGAACCGGCTGTCGTCACCCCAGATGGTGCGCAGCATCGACGGCCACGGCTCGGTGAGCACCAGGTAGCCACCCCCGCCGTTCGGCACCGACTCACCCTGGTCGTCGACCACGTCGGCGACCACGCCGGGCAGCGGGGCCATCGCCGAACCCGGCTTCGCCTCGGTCACCCCCGGCAGCGGCGAGATCATCATCGCCCCGGTCTCGGTCTGCCACCAGGTGTCGACCACCGGCAGCTCACCGCGCCCGACGTACTGCCGGTACCAGATCCACGCCTCCGGGTTGATCGGCTCACCGACGCTGCCGAGCAGCCGCAGCGACGACAGGTCGTAGCCCGCCGGGATGTCCTCGCCCCACTTCATCATGGTGCGGATCAGCGTCGGCGCGGTGTACAGGATGCTGACCCGGTACTTGTCGACGATCTCCCAGAACCGGCCCTTGTGCGGGGTGTCCGGCGTGCCCTCGTACATGACCTGGGTCGCGCCGTTGGAGAGCGGGCCGTAGACGATGTAGGAGTGCCCGGTCACCCAGCCGATGTCGGCCGTGCACCAGTAGACGTCGGTCTCCGGCTTCAGGTCGAACACCGCGTGCGTCGTGTACGACGTCTGGGTCAGGTAGCCGCCGGTGGTGTGCAGGATGCCCTTCGGCCGGGCGGTGGTGCCGCTGGTGTAGAGGATGAACAGCGGGTGCTCGGCGTCGAACGCCTGCGCCTCGTGCTCCGGCGCGGCGGTCTCCACCGTCTCGTGCCACCAGTGGTCCTTAGCCGACCAGCCGACCTCCTCGCCGGTGCGGCGGACCACCAGCACGTGCTCCACCGACGGGCAGTTCGCCACCGCCTCGTCCACGGTCGGCTTGAGCGCCGACGGCTTGCCCCGGCGGAAGCCGCCGTCCGCGGTGATCACCACCTTGGCGCTGGCGTCCTGGATCCGGTTGGTCAACGCGTCGGCGGAGAAGCCGCCGAACACCACGCTGTGCGTGGCGCCGATCCGGGCGCAGGCGAGCATCGCCACCGCCGCCTCCGGGATCATCGGCAGGTAGATCGCCACCCGGTCACCGGCCGTCACGCCCAGCTCGGTCAGCGCGTTCGCCGCCTGGCAGGTGAGCCGGTGCAGGTCCGCGTAGGTGACCGTGCGGGTGTCGCCCGGCTCGCCCTCCCAGTGGATCGCCACCTTGTCGCCGTGGCCCGCCTCCACGTGCCGGTCCAGGCAGTTGTACGCCACGTTCAACCGGCCACCGGTGAACCACTTCGCGAACGGGGCGTTCGACCAGTCGAGCACCTGCTCCCACGGCTCGGCCCAGCTCAGCCGGCCGGCCTGACGCGCCCAGAAGGCGAGTCGGTCGGCGGTCGCCTCCTCGTACGCCTCCGCGGTCACGTTGGCGTTCGCGGCGAGTTCGGCCGGCGGCGGGAACTGGCGCGTCTCGTTCAGCAGATTGGCCAATGCCTCGCTCATACGGTGACTCCTTCGTCGCGTGACCTGCGTCTCCCTACTCCGGGGAAGGTTAGTCCCGCCGTACCCCACTCGCGACCGCCCGCCCCGCTCCGCGCGCTCAGCGGCTCCCCCTCCGCGCCGAGGTGCAAGGCCGGGCCCCCTGTTAACGCCTCCGGTAGAGAAAGGGCCCCCTCTTAACGCCCCGGACCGTGTCGCTAGCGTGACGGGGTGACCACCGATCCGCTCGCCCCGCTGCTCGCGCTCGCCGACGTCGCGCCCGCCGTCGAGCAGGCCCGGGACCGGGTCGACCAGGCCCACCGGCACCGCGCGCTGCGCCGCCAGGGCGGTCCCCTCGCCGCCGAGATCAGTCTCCGCTCGGCCGTGGCCAGCGCCGCGCTGGAGGGCCGGGACCACGACCGCGAGGAGGTACGCGCCGGTACGGTCACCGACCCGGTGCTCCAGGGCGCGCTGCGGGTGGCCGGCGCGCTGCCCGGCCTGAGCGACCTCTGGCCGAAGGCGCCCCGACAGGTGCTCGCCCGGCTGCACGTGCTCGCCGCCCGGGACGTGGTGACCGAGGAGGAACTGGGACGCCCGGTCGCCGACCCGGTGGTGGCGGCCCGCCTCGACGGCCTGTCCGGCCTGGTGGCCGGCGGCACGAAGGTACCGCCGCTGGTGCTGGCCGCCGTCGTGCACGGCGAACTGCTGAACCTGCGCCCGTTCCCGGGCCCCTCCGGCGTGGTCGCCCGCGCCGCCGCGCGACTGGTGCTGATCTCCACCGGGTTCGACCCCCGTGGGCTGGTCGCGGTGGACGTCGGGCACCGTGAGCGGGAACCGGAGTACGTCGGCGCGGCCGGCGCCTTCGCCACCGGCACCCCGGACGGCCTGCGCTCCTGGCTGCGGCACTACATGGCCGCGGTGGAGGTCGGAGCGGAGCAGATCACGCTCATCGGCGACGAGATCCTCGCCGCCTCCTGACGCGCGCTGCCTCCTGGCGCTTCCGGCTCCTGGGTGCCTCCGGCTTCTGGGCGTGCTGTCTTCGGGTGGTGCTGTCTTCTCGTGGTGCCGTCTCCCCGACGGTCGCGGCCGAACCTGGTCAGGCGGTGGGCGCGACGGCCCGGGTGCGGCGGTGCCGGCCGTACCAGGCGATGCCGATGGCGACACCGACGCCCACGCCCAGCGCCGCCGCCGCGACCGGCACCGCCGGCCGCTCCCGCAACCGGCGGCCCAGCGGGATCGGATGCCGGAACTCCAGCACCGGCCAGGCGTTCTCCATCGCCAGCCTGCGCAGCGCCCGGTCCGGGTTGACCACGGACGGGTGGCCCACACACTCCAGCAGGGGCCGGTCACTGTACGAGTCGGAGTACGCGTACGACTCGGCCAGGTCGTAGTCGCGCTCCTGGGCCAGCTCGCCCACAGCGTCGACCTTGCTCGGGCCGGCCGCGTAGAACTCGACCTCGCCGCTGTAGCGGCCCTCGACGACCGCCATCCGGGTGGCGATCACGTCGGTCACCCCGAGCAGCTCGCCGATCGGCCGGACCATCTCCTCGCCCGAGGCGGAGACCAGCACGACATCCCGGCCGGCAGCCTGGTGCTCCTCGATGAGGGCGGCTGCTTCGGCGTACACATAGGGGTTGATCAGCTCGTGCAGCGTCTCCGCGACGATCTGGCGGACCTGTTCCACCGGCCAGCCCTTACAGAGCGTGGCCAGATAGTCCCGGGTGCGGGCCATGGTCTGCTCGTCGGTGCCGCCCAGCCGGAACATCAGCTGCGCGTACGCCGACTTGACCACGTCACGCCGAGTGATCAGCCCGTCCCGGTAGAACGGCCGACCGAACGCCAGAGCGCTCGACTTGGCGATGACAGTCTTGTCGAGATCGAAGAAAGCGGCACCACGGCCCACGGCGCGAAAGTCTAGCCGGACGGGACGCCCAGAGCCGCCCGGCCCGGACCCCTAACCTGAGGTGCACCCGGCTGAGTGACGCCGGTCACACGAACGCGCAAGAAATTAGCTTTGCGTGGAGTGAACACCACTCGACGTATAAGGGTCGGCTGCGGCATGCTTGTCCTCACGACGGGAGTTCACGTCCCGTCGCTGCTGGAGGCCCTCGGCGGTTGCACCCCCCGTGACCGCTGAGTCGGTTCGGCTCGACCCCCCCGGAGCCGAACCACCCGACGACCCCCGTCTCCCCCCGACGGGGGTCGTCCCTTTGTGTGGAGCGCTCCCGCCCTGGTGGGAGCGCCTTCCCCGGCTCGGTCGGGCCCGACGCCGGGCGGAAAGTCAGCGAATCGTCAGCGAACGTCAGCCGGACCCGGTCGGCGTAGTCGTCGGGCGTGTGCGTGTAGCGGTCCAGCGTCGTCGACGCCTTCTCGTGGCCCGCCACCCGCCGCACCACGTTGACCGGCACCCCGTCCGACACCAGCCACGTGATGTACGAGTGCCGCAGGTCGTGGAACCTCAGCCCGCCGACCGCCGAGGCCGCCGCGTGCGCGACCGCCGCCGCCTCCGTGGCGAACTCCGCCCGCTGCTCCCGCCCGTCCCGATCCGGCCACACCGCCAGCCACCGGCCCGGCGCCACCTCGGTCACGCGCCCGAGCAGGCCGGCCCGCACCAGCGACGGCAGCCACACCCGCCGCCGGAAGTTCGACCGCCGTTGCGGCCCGCCATCCCGGTCGGCGAAGACCAACGCCCGGCCGTCCGGCGAGCCGGCCCCACGCCGCTGCCGCAGCTCGTCGACGAGGAACCGCGGCATCGGCACCGCGCGCACGCCGGCCCGAGTCTTCGGGTACGCCCGCAGCACGATCCCGCCATGGGTCTCCACCGCCACCTGAGCGACGTGCACGAGCCCACGGTCGAGGTCGACCGCCTCCCACGGCAGACCCGCACACTCGCCCCAGCGCAGTCCCGCCCCGGCGGCGGCGCAGACGATCCCCCGGTGTTCGGCCGGCACAGCGGGCAGCAGCCAGCCGAGGAACGCCTCCCGGCTGATGATGCCGGCGCGAGCCTCACCAGCCCGGTTGCGCGGTATCCGCACCCCCTCGCACGGGTTCACCGCGATCAGCCGCGCCCGGATCGCCGTCTGCATGATCATCGAGAGCATGCCGAGGTGCTTCGCCGTCGTCGAGGGCGCCAGGGTCCGGCCGAGGTTCGTCACCCACTCCTGTACCGCCAGGTAGTCGATCCGCGACAACGGCCAGTCCGCCCACTGCGGCAGCAGATGTGCCCGCAGCATGGATTCCGTCCGCTCGGCCGTCCGGACCTCCACCGACCGCCCGGCCAGCCACCGCGTCACGAACTCACCGAACCGCATCCGACCCGCGTGCGGGTCGACGTACGTGCCCCGGTTGATCGTGCCCTCCACTTCGGCCAGGTACGCGTTCGCCTCCTTCTTCGTACGGAACGTCTTGGCCTTCTGCCGGTTGGCCGAGTCCCGCCAGTTCGCCCGGTAGGTCCCGGCCGGCGTCTTGTTCACGAAGCCCACGGTCACCAACCCCTACGCGGTGAGTCGGTCCCGGTCGCCGAGAGTGCGCCGGCCGCGCCGTCAAGCCAGGCATGGAAACGGCTACGCGGCACCACCCAGCGTCGCCCCAGACGCTCGGCGGGGATCTGCCCGGCCCGGACCAGGGCGTAGGCCGAGCTGACCGAGAGAGACAGCATCGCGGCCACCTCCTTGACCGTGTAGACGGCCCGGACCGGCCTGACCTCGGAGCCGACTTCACCAACCCGAGGGCCGGCCTGACGCAGCTCGAATGGCACGACGTTAGACAAGATTTCCCCCATGGTTCAGGCCGCGAGCGCGGCAGGTTGATCGGATGACGGCGAGAGCGCGGCTGTTCGTAGCCGTGCGGTGTCGAGGTCCGCGCGCCAGCGGATGCGGGCGGATATCGCGCGCAGGAGCCGGTGCTCCAGTGGCGGTACGTCGGGGTCTTCAGGTCGGGCGAGTTCGAAGCGGTACCGCTTGGATCCGTCCGCGTCGTCGGCCGCCTGGTCGTGCTCTTCGGTGTCGGCCATGCCGCCGGCGAGGATGGCGCGCACCCATGCCCGGCTGTCGGCGCGGTGGTCGGCTAGGGTCTTGCCGGACCACTGGCGGGAGACGAGCACGCGGCGGCCGGTGAAGCCGAGGGTGGAGCGTTGGTGGACCTTCCCGGTGCACCGGCCCGGGGTCAAACCAGCCTTGACGCCGTCCGGCTGAACGCCGTAGAGCAGCCAGTTCGCGCACGTCGGCGAGCACGGCAGCACCGAGAGTTCCGCGTGGAGCCGGTCGAAGTGCGCCTTCTGCGGGTCGGATCGGGGCTTGGCCTGGTCGGTCAGATCCTTGGTGACGTACTTGGTCACGTAGCGGATGGACCGTTCGGCGTCCTTGGTGCCCTGCTCGATGCCGCGGGCGTCGATGCGGCCCAGGCGGGCGACGTAGGCGGGTCGGCTGTCGGGTTCTTCCAGGGCGTCGAGGGCTTCGCCCCAGGTGGGCAGCGGCTCTCGGGTCTTCGGGTCGACGTATGCCTGTCGGTCGACGTCCCAGACCGGCGGCTTGTCGACCCGGTAGACCGGTTCGTTGAAGGGTGGCCACCAAACCTGGTGGTAGGTGGCGGCGGCGATCTGCTTGAGCAGCCGACGCGGCAGGGTGCCCCGGATGGCGAAGTGCGCGTGAGGGGCGAGTCGTCGTTGCAGCTCGACCGCTCCGGCGTATTGGACGTTCCAGCCGGCGGCGCGGCGGACGTTCTGCCACCACCGGTCAAGGACCCGGGCGAAGTGGATCGCGTCCAGGGCCGCGCGCCGGTAGTCGTAGCCGGCCGGGTCGACGGGGGTGCCGAGCAGGTCATCGTGCGGGCCGTGCCGGGTGCCGCACTCGCAAGGTGCGATGTATGCGCCGCGGCGGAGGTGGGAGTGCACGGGTCCATGCGAGTCGAGGGTCAGCGTGACCAGCATCGACGGCCGGTAGGTCTTTCCCGTCCGGCCCGCGTAGGCCCGGCCGACGGTGCGCGGGTCGACGGGGAGCCGGGGCAGGTCGGGCGAGTCTTGGCGTCGGCGGGTGGATCGCTTGCGGCGGGGTCGTTCGTCGCGTTCCTTCGGGGTGAGGTGGCCGCGCAGGCTGGTTTCGCCGAGGGCTTCGTCGAGTTCCGCTATGGCGGCGTCGATTTCGGCCACCTGGGCGGCCCGCTCGTCTGGGGTCATCGGCTGGTACTGGACGGCTTCGCGTTCGAACTCCAGGTGCGCCCGGACCCGCACGAGGGCGAGCGCGTCCTCACCGGGCTTGTCGGGTCGGATGGCGGGCTCGTCAGCGAGGTGCCAGCCCTCCCGGATCTGCTGGATGCGCAGCCGCCGGCCCTTCTCGGCGCATGGCTTGCACTTGACGGCCAGGGTCGCCCCGCACGGCACTTCCACGACCTCGGTCAGGCCGGTGGCGGTGTCGGTGCGGCGCAGGGCCAGGGGGCGGACGCAGACGCCGTGCGACTCGGCGAGTTGCTTGAGCGCGTCCTTGGCGAGTGGTTTGCGCATCCGGTCGGCCCGTGAACCGGGCCGCGGCTGCTCAACGGCGGTGAGCGTCGGTTGCGTCATCGGTAGGACACCCCTCCCGCGGCGGCAGTGGAAAGCTGGGCGTCGTGATGCGGGATGACGCGGGGAAGTTCGTCAACGTGTACCGAGGACCCGAAGGCGGCCCCTACGCCTGCCCCTGCTGCGGCTACCTCACCCTCGACGAGCGAGGCGGCTACGACATTTGCGAGGTCTGCTTCTGGGAGGACGACGGCCAAGACGAGCACGACGCCGGCCGAGTACGCGGCGGGCCGAACCGGAATCTGAGCCTGCTCGACGCACGCCGCAACTTCGCCAAGCACGGGGCGGCCGACCCGAAAGACCTGCGCCACGTGCGGCCACCCCTGCCCGAAGAGCATCCACTCGGCGATCAAGGCCGCACCCCCTGAATCACGCCAGCGGCGCGGCGAGGCATGAACGCCGCCGCAGGCACGGGCACCAGGCCCGGCCGCTGTGCCGCAACCCCCGGCCGCGCTGCCTGGTCCTCGTCGACGGCGTCGACCACCACGGGCCGGTTGTCCTCGATCGGGTCGTAGCCAGGCGGCACCTCGCCCCGGTCGCCGGCGGGCTGGTCGACGGGCGCCGCCGGGGCGGTGGAGAAGACGAGCTTGGACAGGCCGAGGAACGCCAGCGCGGGCACGGCCGACAGCAGCCACCCGGACGGGCTCGGCTTCGCCACCGCCAGTTGCGCGGCGAGGGACAGCGCGACAGCGCAGACGAGCAGGAACAGCGGATAGCCGACCGGACCGCCGGTGCGGCGGCGTCGCCGAATGGTCAGCAGCGCCGCGAAGGGGAGTAGTTCGGAGATGGCGGCGTTGGCCCAGCCGAACCAGTCCCCGGTACCGGTAGGCGAGTTGGCCATGGTCCAGTCGTGGACGTGGGTGAACGACGCGGCTCCGGCCAGGCCGCCGACGGTGAGGACGATGAGCACCAGGGCGAGCCCTTCGGCGCGTTCGGTGTCGGTCTTCTTCACGGGGTCACCTCCTGGTCGGTGTCGTCGCAGAGGCGGCGGTAGTCGCGGCCGAGTTGGCGGATGTCGTCGTCGGTGAGGTAGGCGAACCGAACCCGGACGGGTTCGCGGACGCCGTCGAGGACCACGAATCCCACCCCTGGCGACGATTCCGGGATGCGATCGCAGAGGGCTCCTCGGTCGCGGGCGGCGTCGCCGAGGACCATGTCCACCTGCTCGGGCTCGGTCAGCCGCAGCCCGATGCGGGTGGGGAACAGGTCGCGGAAAGGCAGCACGTCTTTGCGCGGGTCCTGCAACGCGGCGACTACGTGCACGCCGACCGCGCGGCCCTGCGACAGCAGCAGCCCGAGTGATTCCTTGATCCGGTCGCGGACCTTCCGATCGGTGATGTACGCGGTGAGCGCGGCCAGCTCGTCGACGACCAGGACGAGCAACGGCTCCTCCTGGGTCGGCACGTGCTGGCGGGTCACCCCGCGCAGCCGGGCCGCGCGCAGCCGCATCCGCTTCACGGCCTCTTCCAAGACACCGGCCATGCTGTCGGGGTCGTCGTAGGCGAACCGGGTGAACAGCGGCACCCCTGCCGCCAGCTCCATGCCGCCTTTGGGGTCGAACGCCCACACCTCCACCAGGCCCGACCGGATACCGCCGGCCAGGGAACGGAGGAGCGACCACAGCACCGACCCCTTGCCCGAGCCGGTCGCCCCCGCGATCAGCACATGCGACCCGGCCAGCCGCAGCCGATACGGCTGCCCGTTCTCGTCGACGCCGAGGACGAGCCCGCCCAGCTCCGGCACGTCAGCCACCGGAAGCGGCGCCACGACGGCGGCGAGGGGGTCACGGCGTACGAGGCGCACCACCACGCGGTCCGGTCGTGCCGTCGAGCGCGCCTGTCCGCTGCGGCGGCGAAAGGCGTAGGCGAGGCGTTCCGCGGCCTGCCCCCAGTCGTCCGGGATCTGCCCCGGCAATAGCCGGACGGTCAGCTCGTCGCCGAACCGGTCGCAGCGCACCCGCAGGAGCTGCGGCACATAGCGGTCACCGGCGAACGCCGTCGCCAGCCCACACGTGGCCATCACGGATGCCCACCGCCGGCGGTAGACCAACAGCGCACGGACCCGGCTGACGAGCGGGTACCAGCCGAACCGCAACCACGACGACGAGTGCCACCGCCACCATGCCACGCAGCCGGCGGCAACAGTCAGGACGACGCCGGCCAGGACCAGGCCGCCGAACTCGACCCGGATCCACAGGAAGAGGGCGGCGGGGGCGGTGAGCCACCAGTACCGGACCGCCAGCACGCAGGCGCGGAACAGGCCCCGGGCCAGCCACCACAGCACCAGCAGCCAACCCGGAACCCGCCAGGCAGGAAGGCGCACGTTCATCGGCGCCATGGGGATCTTGTCCCCGGGAATGACGTTGATCAGAGGCACAGGTCACCACCCCGAGCCGAGCGCCCCAGCGTCGAGATGCACGAGTGGCACGACATGCGGCGCAGGTCGAACCGGCGCGGCTTCACCCACCGGCAGCAGCGGGGGCAGCGGATCGCGTAAACCCGGGCGGAAGCCGGCGGCAGCCGCAGAGCCGACCGGATAGCGGCCTCGGTCTCCCGGTATGCGTAGCGCAGACCGGCCAGGAGAGAGCGGGTGCGGGTGAGGGCCAGGGCCGCGCCGAGGAGCAGGGGCGCGGCGATGATCAGGGCAGGGGGAATTACGGTGGGCATCACGCCCTCCTTCGCCAGATGAGGGATGGCAGAGCGCGGGACGGGTCGGGACTCTTGGCGGGGAAACGACCCGCCCCGCGCGCACAACCAGCAGCGGTCAGGCCGCCACCGAGCCCGGCACCACCGACGCCGGACGAATCGCAGTGGCCCGCAGCGAGTACGCCATGCGGGAACGGCAGTCACCCGAGGAACGACCCGGCTTGCACCGCTGCGAGTCCACGTATGGGGTGAGGGTCAGGCCCTCGAACTCCACGGCTGGCGGATAGCCGGGAACGGTCGACGGCGGCGGCACCGGCTGCTGCGGAGCCACGACCTTGACCTTCACCTCGGTCGACCGGCCGAACTTCCCCGCCTCCGGGTCCAGGTCCATCACCCGCACCAACCAGACCCGCTCGCCGGTGTCCTTGTCGCGCGCCTGGTTGTCCGCCTCGCCCCGCCGCTCGAAGTCGATCTGAGGCGAGACGCCGAGGCAGAGCGCGCCGGCGGGGAAGACGTACTCGGACGGGACCGGCACCTTCAACGTCATCGGAACCACGACGAGACCTCCAAATCCACAAGGCAACTCGACTAGTTGACTTGTTAAGTTAGATTGAAGGTAAAGAGTGCCAACTTGACTTGTCAAGTGGCTAATCCACTTTGGTCAGTCGAGCGGGTAGACGTCTTCCAGATCGTGCCGGGAGGCGGGAAGGAGCACGTCCACCGCCAGAAGTGGCGTGGCGCTTCGGTCGCAGATGACCAGGAGCACGGTCAGCACCGGATCACTTTCGCGGACCTGCAACAGCTCCGCTTCCTCGGTGCTGGGTAGCCGCGCCGAGATGCGTTCGGTCACGTGGTCGAGCTTGAGGCGCTTGCGGGAGGCGACGTGCCTGAGCAGGCCCTCCGGCATCACGTCCTGGGAGCCCACGCCGGTTCCGTCGGCCAGCTCGACGGGCAGGAACGCCGTGCCCAGCTCCACCGGGCCGACGCCGTCGACCGTGATGAGGCGCCGACGTGCCATGACCGGAGTCCCCGGTTTCACGCCGAGGGCGGCAGCGGCTCGTGGGGGAGCGGGAACGGTGCCGGCGGCCAGCAGCGTCGATCCGGCCCGCTCGTCGTCGTCGAGTAGCCCGTACCGGCGTTCACGTGATCGCTGGTCGGTGCCGCCCGGACGGCCCAGGACGAACCGACCCTTGCCCTGGCGGCTCTCGATCCAGCCGCCCTGCCGCAGGAGATCAAGGGCCCGGACCACGACGGGCCGGGACGCGCCAAACTCGCGGATGAGTTCGGTCTCGCTGGGCAGCATCGCACCCGGCGGGTAGGTGCCGTCATCGATGCGCTGTTGCACCGCGTTGACGATCACCACGTACTTCGGCGGCGCAACCTCGATCGGCACCGGTTCACTCCAGACGACAACTCAGCTTGTCAACAGGCTATCTGCGCTGCTGATCCCCTGTCCATGCGCTGCCGTCCATCTGACCCGGCCTCGGCGCGTAGCCGCCCTGCCAGTCCCGCAGGGCGTTCTTCAGCCGGGCGTTCTCTTCCCGGAGGCTCGCCTCGACCCGATCCCTGGCAATCAGCTCGTCGACGACGCGATGCAGGAACGCGTAGACGTGTGCCTCGACGAGACCCCGCCGGCCGAACCCGGTACGCCGGAACCGCTGTAGGCGCACCTGCTCAGGGACCATCGGTGCGAGCCGCGAGGCCACACGAAAGACTCCCACTGCCATCGAACTCTCCCATCAAGTCGTCGCGGTTGTTCCCTGCCGAGGGCTGTTCCTGGCTGGCGTAGCTGCTGCTGGCCGTCGACGCGGTTGGCGGACCACGGCCTTCGGTGGGTCCGTCCGTAGCAGTCCCGCTTTCTGCACGAAGATCTCTCGACGTGCTAGGGCGGTGCCCGCCTGGTCGAGTACGTAGCCGGTCAGCCAGATCCAGTCGTGGTAGGCCAGTTCGCCGGAGACCGTGATGACCCGGAAGATCAACGCTCGGTCGCCGCCGAATTGCACCGACGCGCGCCGATTGACGTAGAGCACGTCTCCCGGCTTCGGGACCATGACTACCCGCCTTCCGCGTATCGGATGACCGGGGCGCCGAGGCGGGCGGGCTTCCGAGCGCGGCCGACACCGCGCTTCCACCGCACCCACCCCGGGCCAACTCAGGACGCGGCAGACTGCCGCGTGATGATCGGAGGGCTGGCGGCCGTCGCTGTCAGACGACCGCCAGCCCCGCCCCCTGCCCCTGAACGCCGGTGCCTGCGCAGTCGAGGCAGTTGCGCCGTTGCAACCGGTTCGGGTCACCGGGAGCCCGGAGCGAGCGGCGAGGGCTGGCCATCTTCCAGCCCCGCCCCTCGCACGCCGAGCATGCAATCGGCGCGGACGGTGAGGGCTGGAGCGTCCCCCGCCGCGGGCGCGACCCATCCACACACCGCACGACCCGAACCCCGGTTTGCTCAGCGCCCCTCCTCGCTGAACTCACCTCCCGGTGTCCGCGCCGACGCTGCTGCCCATGTGCATCGACGGGATGCACATGCACAATTGCGGTGGGTGAGCCGTCCATGAAGGAGAGATTGCACGGGACCTATGGGACCGATCGAGGACCCGTAGGGACACCTCTGGCGGACATCGAACGGACACCATGAGGACCTGCATTGCCGGAAGGACCTCACCCGGGCGAGCGTGGAGAAAGCCCATCAGGAAGGCGTAGACGGATGGCACGAGAACGCCGCGAACCTCGCACCGTGCTGGAGCACCTGATCCAGCAGAGCGACCGTACGTACGAGGAGCTGGCCGACGAGTTCTCCCGGATGGACCCCCGGGCGGCGATCAGCGCCCGGCACCTCGGGCGGTTGGCACGCGGCGAACGCGACCTGGCCTCATCGACCCCCGCCACCCGGCGGGCACTACAGGCCATGTTCAGCAAGCCCATCGACGAACTACAGCGCCCTTGGACTTCCCACCAGTTGACCCCTGCGCCGGAGCGACACCTCCTTGTCGATCCCGCCGGCGCCGGCCCGGAAAGGAACCTCCTCGCCATGGCCGCACAACGCGCCCGCCAGTACGCCATGCTCGCCGCCGAGTCCACCAGCCCGGCCGCCATCGAACAGCTCGCCGAGGACGTGCAGCGCCTGGCGCTCGCCTACCCGCAGCGCCCCGTCAGCCACGTGCTCCCCGACCTGGCCGAGACACAGGACACCCTGTTCACTCTCCTGGAGCGCCGCCAGGCCCCGAACCAGTCCAGGGACCTGCACTTCCTCGCCGGTATCACCAGCGGCCTGCTCGCCAAGGTCTCCCACGACATGGCCGACCCGCACTCGGCCATGCTCCAGGCCCGCACCGCGGTTCTCTGCGCCGAGCAGGCCGGCCACCCCGGGCTCCAAGCGTGGCTGCGCGGCCTACAATCCCTCGTCGCCTACTGGGTCGGCCGCTACGCCGAGGCGGTCCGCTACGCCGAAGCCGGCCGCGAGTACGCCACCCGGGCCGGCGGCACCTCCGCCGTCTGGCTGCCCGCCAGCGCCGCCCGCGCGTACGCCGCCCTGGGCAACGCCGAGCAGGCCAAGGCCGCCATCACCGAAGCCGAGGACGCCTGGTCCCGGGTACGCCCCGACGAGATGGATGAGATGGGCGGCATCTGCACCTTCAACCAGCCCCGCACCCTCTACTACGCCAGCGACGCCCTGGCCTGGCTCCCCGGCGAGGCTGCCAACACCGAGCGATACGCCCTGCGCGCCACCCAGGCGTACGCCGACCCCAACGACCCGGCATGGGCCTTCGGTGACCAGGCCGGCTCACACGCCAACCTCGCCATTGCCCGAGTGGCCGGCGGCGACCTGGACGCCGCCGCCGACGCCCTGGCCCCCGTGCTCGACCTGCCCGCCGATCAGCGCATCAACGGCATCATCCACTCCGTGCGGCGGGTTCACCAGGCCATCACCCGCGCCGGCCACGCCCACGACGCCCGCGAACTCATCGATGGCATCGAGCACTTCACCCACACCCCGGCCAACGCACTTCCTCGATAGGGCACGATCGGGCCATGGAGCCGATCACCATTCCCGGCCGCGTCATCACCCTGCGCGACTTGCGCTCCGATGACGCGGCCGATGCTTGGGCAATCGTCGGAGATGACCGGGTCACTCAGTGGCTCTCCTTCGACAGCCGAGACAAGGCCGCCGCCGTCGCCATGGTGGAAGGCGCCATCGAGCGAGCCCAGCTCACCCCGCGGACCGAGTACTACCTAGCCGTTGCCGACTCCTCAGACCGCATGATCGGATTCGCGCGACTCGGCCTCACTGGGCACCAGGCCGCCAAACTCGGGTATGCGATCGGGGCCGATCACTGGGGCCACGGCTACGCCACTGACGCTGCCCGCACGATGGTTGACTTCGGTTTTCAGACGCTGAAGCTCCACCGCATCACCGCGGCCATCGGCCCCGACAACGCCGCCTCCATCACCGTTGCCGAAAGGCTCGGCATGCAGTACGAGGGCCGGCTACGCGACCACGTCTTCACCAACGGCGCATGGCGCGACTCCCTGCTCTACTCCATCCTCGCCCAGGAGTGGACCAGCAACGCCGGCTGACCAACCGCCGGCGGCTCGACGGCCAGCGCCGGCCGGATCATGGCGCCGGTACGATCGCCGGCATGCGCGACGCCGACACGCCGCCGCAGGAACCCGCCGACCGCCGTTACGCCGACACCGCCCTCACACCCCAGGAGCACGCGGCCCGTATCCGCGCCGCCACAGCCGAGGTGTACGAACGTGTCCAAGAGTGGCGGCACGCCCCAGGTTGGCAGTACACACCAACGAACGCTCACCGGTACGCGGTGACGGCGGACGCTGTCGCAGCGCTCGACGCGTTGCCCGAGCCCGAGACCTTGGAGGATCTTGCCGCAATCGTCGGCGCCGTTCGTCCCGTGCTCGTTGAGTGGCGCCCGAGCCGGCCGGGGCCGGAGCAACAGATCTTTGCGGCAGTCGAGCGACTTCGGCAGGCATGCGGATAGCGAAGTGCTCTTAGCTTTGCGCCGCCCGGCGACCTCCAAGGTCATCTCGTAGACTCGCCCAAGTGATCTTGGGGGAGGATTCGCAGGGGTGGTGGTCGCGTCGAGTCCGACAAGCTGGGCGTCCCCGGCGGTGGCACTGGGTGCTGCTGGCGTTGGTGGTGATCAGTTGCGCTGGCCTTGTCGCCGTGCCCGCCTCATGGGCCGTACGCAAGCAGTTGGAGGCAGAGCGCGGCGAGGCGACGCCCGAGGCCGCAGCCCGCGTGTGGCTGTTGCAGCTCAGCGCCGGCGAGGAGCTGGGGCTGTCGCGGGTGCTGGCTGGCCCGCGCCATGACGAGCTGCGGCGGCAGTGGCGGGACTACCGAGCTGAGATGACCGGTAGCGGCCGGGAGCCTTCGAAGCTGGAGAGCGTGGGGCCGAGCACGATCGAGCACCAGGCCGCCGACCGGGCCACGGTGACCGAGCAGGTACGCGCGGTGTGGTGGGACGACGCGCAGATTCTCGCCGGTACTGCGCATCCGTGGCGGTGGGAGCTGCGCAAGGACCGTGGCGGGTGGCGGGTGTGGTCCGTCGCCCTTCCGGCCTGGTGCGGGGTACATGTCCGGGCGAACCTGTGTTCGTGACGTACGGCGGGCCGTTGACCGAGTGCCGGGCGGCTGGACACGTGATTCGAGAACTGATGCGCGACACATCTTCGCCAACTGATGCGCGACAGCGCGATGAGCCTAGGGCGCATCAGTGGGCATCGGGACGTATGGATCCGCCGATGAGCCGGTGCCATTCTCAGACGATCGACTATGTGTTGGTCTGATCACCTTCAGTATCGTGCGGGTGTGCTTCGGGCTGGGTTGAGGTGGATCGGGCGCTGTTGGTGGGCGGTGCTGGTTCCAGCAGCGGTCGCTGCGGCGGCAGTGTGGGCGTTGGTCACGGACGACAAGCCGGTCTGGACGGTGGTCGCGGGCGTAGCGGCGGCGGTGGTGGGAGCGTTCGCGCCGTCGGTCCTGGAGTGGGTTCGGGTCGCGCGGCAACAGCGTGAGCGGCGGGATCGGGCGGTCGCGGGGGCGTTGGTAGCGGAGCTGCCGGAATCGGTGGTGTGGCTCTTGCGCCCGCAGGCGGCGGTGGTCGGATTCGTTGGTCGTGGGTGGCTACTGGCAGCGTTGGACAGGTGGTGCGCGGATCCGGACGCGAGCGGGGTGCGGCTGCTGGTGGGTGCGGGCGGGGTGGGCAAGACCCGGTTGGGGCGACACTTCGCCGGCCGGTTGACGGGCTGGGAGTGCTGGCCTGTGGCTCCCGGCGGGGAGGCGACGGTAGCCGGGCAGCTTGAGACGGGCAACCGGCCGGGCCGGTTGCTGCTGACGGTGGACTACGCCGAGACCCGTGACCCGCAGGCGTTGGCGCATCTGTTGTGTGTCGCGCAGCGGGCCGGTGGTGTGCGGGTGTTGTTGCTGGCCCGGTCGGCCGGGTTGTGGTGGTCGTCGCTGTCGGCGGCGTACCCGCCACAGGCGCATCTGGTGGACGCGTTGACCGTGCCGGCGAACGTCATAGAGGTGCCGGCTCGTATTGAGGGCTACTCCCCGCAACAGATCGTGGCCGAGGCGATGGTGGCGTTTGCCGCCCGGCTGCGTCGCCGGCCTGCGGGTGTTGTTCCACTGGGTGGGTTGGGTCCTGATGTTCCGGTGTTGCGGTTGCATGCGCAGGCGCTGCTGGCGGTGTTGGGCGGGCCGCGTGGTGATGACCGGTACGACGTGCTGGCCGAGGTGCTGGGCCATGAGGCCCGGTACTGGCGGCACCGGGCCCGCCGCGACGGTCTAGCAGGTTCGGGCGAGCCACATGCCGACGCCGTGTTGCGGCGGCTGGTCGCCGTGGCGGCGCTGCTAGGTGCGGACAACCGTGAGCAGGCCATGGAACTGGTCCGCCGGGTGCCGGGCCTGAACAGGGCGCAGCCGGAGCTGGTCAACGGGTACGTGGACTGGTTGTACGGTCTGTACCCGGCAGCGGGAACGGGCGGTGGGCTGGGGACGTTGCAGCCGGACCTGCTCGCAGAGAATCTCGCGGTCGCGGTCCTGTCCGAAAGCACCCTGGCCGAGCGCAGCAGGATCCTGCAAGGGTTGGCTCCCGGTCAGGCGGTGCAGGCGTTGACGGTTCTGAGCCGCGCGCGCAGCCACCAGTCCGACGCTGCGGAGATGATCGACGTGGCGCTGGCCGCGGATCTGCCGGTGATGACCGAGGCCGTGCTCCAGGTCGGTCTCCAGTTCCCCGGAATGCTCGCTTCGCGGGCCGCGGCCCTGCTCGTCACCGTCACGGCTGAACTCGATCCCGACTGGGTTCAGCGGACAGCGCGGCGGGTGCCGTACCCCTCGATCGAGTTCGGCCAGATCGCGGTCGCATTGACCACCCACGCCCTGACCGCCCCGGCAGCGGAGACCGAGTCAAACGACCGAGCGCCCCTACTGACCATGCACGCTGTTCGGTTGGCGGAGGTGGGGCGGAGGGCTGAGGCGTTGGTCGCCAGCCAGGAGGCCGTTGACCTCTACCGGGAGTTGGCCGACGGTAACCGGGACGCCTATCTGCCCGACCTCGCCATGTCGGTGAACAACCACGCTGTTCGGTTGGCGGAGGCAGGGCGCCGCGCTGAGGCGTTAGTCGCCAGCGAGGAGGCCGTTGACCTGCGCCGGGAGTTGGCCGACGGTAACCGGGACGCCTATCTGCCCGACCTCGCCATGTCGGTGAACAACCTCGCTGTTCGGTTGGCGGGGGCAGGGCGCCGCGCTGAGGCGTTGGTCGCCAGCCAGGAGGCCGTTGACCTCTACCGGGAGTTGGCCGACGGCAACCGGGACGCCTATCTGCCCGACCTCGCCATGTCGGTGAACAACCACGCTATTTGGTTGGCGGAGGCAGGGCACCGCGCTGAGGCGTTGGAGGCCAGCCAGGAGGCCGTTGACCTCTACCGGGAGTTGGCCGACGGCAACCGGGACGCCTATCTGCCCGACCGCGCCATGTCGGTGAACAACCTCGCTGTTGGGTTGGCGGCGGTGGGGCGGAGGGCTGAGGCGTTGGTCGTCAGCCAGGAGGCCGTTGACCTCTACCGGGAGTTGGCCGACGGCAATCGCGACGCCTATCTGCCAAACCTCGCCGCGTCGGTGAACAACCTCGCTGTTGGGTTGGCGGAGGTGGGGCGGAGGGCTGAGGCGTTGGTCGTCAGCCAGGAGGCCGTTGACCTGCGCCGGGAGTTGGCCGACGGTAACCGGGACGCCTATCTGCCCGACCTCGCCGTGTCGGTGAACAACCACGCTGTTGGGTTGGCGGCGGTGGGGCGGAGGGCTGAGGCGTTGGTTGTCAGCGAGGAGGCCGTTGACCTGCGCCGGGAGTTGGCCGACGGCAATCGCGACGCCTATCTGCCCGACCTCGCCGCGTCGGTGAACAACCACGCTGTTCGGTTGGCGGCGGTGGGGCGGAGGGCTGAGGCGTTAGTCGTCAGCCAGGAGGCCGTTGACCTGCGCCGGGAGTTGGCCGACGGCAATCGCGACGCCTACCTGCCCGACCTCGCTATGTCGGTGAACAACCACGCTGTTGGGTTGGCGGCGGTGGGGCGGAGGGCTGAGGCGTTGGAGGCCAGCCAGGAGGCCGTTGACCTGCGCCGGGAGTTGGCCGACGGCAATGGCGACGCCTATCTGCCCGACCTCGCCGCGTCGGTGAACAACCACGCTGTTCGGTTGGCGGAGGCAGGGCGGAGGGCTGAGGCGTTGGAGGCCAGCCAGGAGGCCGTTGACCTGCGCCGGGAGTTGGCCGACGGCAATCGCGACGCCTATCTGCCCAACCTCGCCATGTCGGTGAACAACCTCGCTGTTCGGTTGGCGGAGGCAGGGCGCCGCGCTGAGGCGTTGGAGGCCAGCCAGGAGGCCGTTGACCTCTACCGGGAGTTGGCCGACGGCAATCGCGACGCCTATCTGCCCGACCTCGCCGCGTCGGTGAACAACCTCGCTGTTCGGTTGGCGGCGGTGGGGCGGAGGGCTGAGGCGTTGGTTGTCAGCGAGGAGGCCGTTGACCTGCGCCGGGAGTTGGCCGACGGCAATCGCGACGCCTATCTGCCCGACCTCGCCGCGTCGGTGAACAACCTCGCTGTTCGGTTGGCGGAGGCAGGGCGCCGCGCTGAGGCGTTGGAGGCCAGCCAGGAGGCCGTTTACCTGCGCCGGGAGTTGGCCGACGGTAACCGGGACGCCTATCTGCCCGACCTCGCCATGTCGGTGAACAACCACGCTGTTCGGTTGGCGGAGGCAGGGCGCCGCGCTGAGGCGTTAGTCGCCAGCGAGGAGGCCGTTGACCTGCGCCGGGAGTTGGCCGACGGCAATCGCGACGCCTATCTGCCCGACCTCGCCGCGTCGGTGAACAACCTCGCTGTTGGGTTGGCGGCGGTGGGGCGGAGGGCTGAGGCGTTGGAGGCCAGCCAGGAGGCCGTTGACCTCTACCGGGAGTTGGCCGACGGCAATCGCGACGCCTATCTGCCCGACCTCGCCGCGTCGGTAAACAACCACGCTGTTCGGTTGGCGGAGGCAGGGCGCCGCGCTGAGGCGTTGGAGGCCAGCCAGGAGGCCGTTTACCTGCGCCGCGAGTTGGCCGACGGCAATCGCGACGCCTACCTGCCCGACCTCGCCATGTCTCTGTGGACCATCGGATACGTAGCGCGCACTCTCGGAGAGACGTCGGAGCAGATCCTCGATGCAGTTGCCGAAGGGGCGCAATACTTCCACGAACTCGCAGCCACCGACCCGCAGGCGTTCACCGCACGCCGAGACGCGGCGGCATCCACCTTGGCCGAACTACGCCACAACGCCGTCAGTCAGCAACCCAATTGACACCACACAGGTCACCCCACGCCGACGAGGCAGCGCCCGACACCGCTTAACTGGGAACTCTCAACTGGTCACCCCACACGGGGTCCCTGACCACGATCGGGTGCATGGACATGCCGCGATCAGTGTCGTAGGTGTCGCAGATCAGTTGGCGGACGCGTGTCGCGCATCAGCCGACGGAGGGCAACGTCCGCAAGGACACCACTGCCGAAACACTCTCTTCAGGATCAAGGCCGCGCACGCGCGGCCCCGCCCGGCGCGCTCGGCCTGCTGGCGGCCTCCGGCCGGCATCGGCCGGCACGCCGGGCAGGATTGGGATATGGGCGATCGCGGACATCGATGCCGTGACGATCGCGTGCGGAGTAGAGCAGCGCTGCGGGCAGGGCGATCGCTGCCGCGCCGCTCCGCGGCTTGCCACTGATGACCAGATGATTGAGCGGCGCAGATCGCTCTCTGGAGCCCTGATTGGGGCCGGCAGGGTAGCGCCGGATCTTCGAACCGCTGGTGTGGCGGCACGGCGATATGGTTCGTAGCTTCTGCACTTCTTCAAGGCGGCCTCGTCGGGCCGCACGCGCCGCCGCCTGGGCGCGTGCCGCCGCTGCCGCTTGCCGCTTTGCGGCCGTCACGCCTGATGCCCGGCGGCTGGCGCGGAGAGCGGGAAGCCCGGGGGCCGCCGCAGAACGACAGGAGCGTTGACCGGTGAGGTTGGTGGGCCGGCAGCCGGCCGGGCCGCGCGGCCACGAGCCCGCGCGGCGTAGGGGAGCGCACGCCGACCGCGTCGGCGACCTGGCGGCGGTCGCGGGGTTGCGGTCACTGCGCCTCCGGCGGGGGCGCTCCGGCTCCAGGATGGCCGGGGCGCCGCCGGCGGATCACGGTCCGTGGGCGGTGGCGGTAGGCCATCCCGCCTGCCATCGACCCGGGCGAGCCGAGCAGACCATCGCCCGACCCGCCAGCGTTCGAACGTGCGTCGAGGTCCGCTTGACGTGGCGAGCGGGCGGCGCCCCGCTCCCCGGCGGTGGGTCGATGGCAGACAGGGATGGCACCAGCCAGAGTCGTGGGGACCCGGGTGGCAGGTTGCTACCGGGCTTCTCCCTGTCCGAGCCAGTCCTCCTCTTCCGCAACAGATAGAACCGACCGCACCTTTCGAGGACGGTTCGCATATCGCACGGACCAGGAAATTAGGCCATCCGGCATAGTCCAAGATCGAGCAGCGACCTCTCCTAAAAACTCTTTCGTAGCGCGACCCGCCAAGTCCGACTTAAGAGGACCGAAAAGCCTGCCGTTCAGGGCTTGAGCCTTTTCGCAGATGGAGAGAAAGTGGGAAGTCGGAATGGTGCCGTTACCCCAGAGAGCCACGGCGACAGTCAATAGCGCAGACGCAGTCCATGGCTCGCGCGCCTGTCGATCGATGGTCTTAAGAATGCTGAGGTCATATTCCTGAAGCCGCTGGGAGAGCAGACAAAGCGTCGGCGCAGTCACGCGCATCGCGGCCAATTCCTGAACACGGATTGGCAGCGCTTTGCGAGCCCGATCCGAATAGTAAGGCGAGCGCCGGCAGGCGTAAGCAACCACCGACCGCATATCTGGCGGCAATGATCGCATGAATTCGTTGATCTTGGGTATAGCATGCACGATCGTAGTTGTATCTGCCCAGACGTAAGTTGCCGCAACCCAGAACGCCTTGTCCAAGTCGCTGTTCGCGGACGAGGCTTGGGCCACCCACCATTCAATGTTTCGAGGGCGTCGCTTTGCGAAGCGCACCCGGTCGGTGACTTGGAACTGCTCACCTAACAGCTGCTTCGCCCCAGCCCCGCGCTCGTCGGGATCGGTGACTGCGCCGGAGATTAAAGCAATCTCGTGGCTAGTCCACGTTTGGCCAAACTCTTCGTCCAGCCGTTGAACTGCTTCCACCCACGGCGAAAGCCTTACGTGTCTCGGCTCTCGCATCAGGTCGATAAATTTCCGGCCGATGGCGTTCAGTCTAGGGTCACGGAATTTCGGAACATCCTCGGAAGCCAGCCCCCCCTTTAGCAACCCATAGTAGAACGGCTTAAGCGCCTCCACCCAATGCTCGGGGGAAGTAAGAGCTAGCAGGAGCCCCATGCCGGTGTCAATTTGTATACTGCTGAGCGCCTTAGGGTGATTCAAAGCGTACGTTATTGATTCCCGAAGGCCCTCGTCATCTAAGTCGATCTTGCCGGCGCCAGCGAGCGCGAGGCTTACCCAGGACGGGTCAGTCTTATTTTCTCCCAGAAGCACTTCGAGGTCGGCCTCAGAAACCTCTGACAATACGCCGAGCAATCTTCCGATCCGAAGCCAACCTATCAGCCGATCCCCCTTCCGCTTCCTCGCCTCAGTCAGCCAAGTGTCAGCCAGCGAAGCACTGTCGGCGTGGCGAACCAAGAGTCGGCACTGAGAGTCCGTCCTTTCGGTTTTCCTGCGCTCGCGCTTCAGGTGCTCCCAAAGGATTTCAGCGAGACGGGTGCCCCCTGCTTCCGGACCGAGTCGAAAGTCGTCATCGATGTCGACTTGATCACGCCTCGATGGCGTGACTCCGCCGTACACTCTTATTCCGTAAGCGTCAAATACCGCATCAATCACTTGGTTCGTGGCTGTTACCGACTGCGCGAATACCCAATCTTGGAGGAACGCGATAGCGAGAGACCGAGGATAGGTGCCTTGTCTGGATTCGACCAGAAGGCAAATGCGCTCAGCCAAATCAAGCAACTCGCCCTTGCTGAAGCAGCCGGCAAAGAACCTAGCGACATTGAGCCAGTACGGATTTCGAGCGACCGCGTCAAATCGGTCGGGCTTGGTGCCCTTACGCGCCCTACCTGCTGGCGAGTAGGAGGCCGTTTCATACAAGAAGCGTGCCGCAAAATACTCCCGAAGAGGCTGTACCTCGAATTCGTAAGTGCCCTCGACTCGAGACACAAGAGCAACCACACGCTCCACGGTCCCAATAACGAGGTCCTCCACCAGTTCTGCTGATCGCCCCTCCTTCGCGAGATACTCTGTCAGCACCTTTCGTAGTTCGGCAGCGCGAATACGACCGTTTGAGCGATTTCCCTCAGCATTCGCGTGGATATAGTAAGCTAAGTACCAGTGGATCTCGATCAGTAGCTTGCGATTTTTTCTTACAATTGCACTCTTCTCCGATTCGCGATTGAAGAAGGTGTCGACGTATGTGTCGTACAGCTCCGTTCTCTTGTCTGGAAGACTTGCTCCTCGCAGGTATATGAGAGAGAGCAGAATTGACAACTGCATCGTGTTCTTGGCAAGTTCTGCCATGTGCGGTGCATTCATTTTCTCGGCAAGCACCGCTCGAACTTCAGCCTTGTCCTTCTCCTCCAGATTCCGGGCCACCGCCCATCGATCGGTGTACTCAAGGGCGAGTTCTCGGTGGATGGCACCGAGTTTGAGGAATGTAAATCGGTCTTCAGGGAAAGTCGCGCTACTTGAGAATACGGTGGGCCGGGACGTAACCAGCACACGGAGGTTCTTTGCTATCCCGTCCAGTCGGGTGATAGCGGCCAGGACTTCCTCGACCGCTCGACGTCGGTCGTCGAGATTTGCTACCTCGTCGAGCCCGTCGAGTAGCAGATAGACCGGCGTAGACTCGATTAGCCTGTGCAGATCGGCGACGCCAAACGGCGCATAGCCGGAGAGGTGATGCACTTGACCAGCGATCGCTGTTTCAAGAGACCGTTGCCCCTTGTGCAGCTGGCCTTCTTCGTTACTCCAAGGATCGATGCCGTTGAGCCACTGCGCCAAGTCTCGCAATTCGAGCCGGAACGGCACCGCGATAGAACTCTGCGAATGAAGCCTCGGCAAATTTCGGCCGTCGTCATTCGTGAGCAAGCGGGAGCGGTGGACTTGCCCTAAATACTGCGTCAGAGTTGATTTCCCTTGCCCCGGCGCACCTTCGAGGACTACGAACCTAACATCGCTCGAAAACTCGGAGTCTAGCAGTACGTCAGCCGCGCCAGCCCTCGCCAGGGAATAGGCTCCGGAGCCCTTGATTGACCGAACGAAAACCTCTCCCGCTGCGCCGATTACGTATTCCGGCTGGCCGTCGTCGCTCCCGTCGAGGACTCCGACTATCTTATCTCCCGACGCTCGGGCTGCTCGGCGGGCCGCTGCCGCTAACTGCTCTGCCGTTCGCGAGTCGAAAGCCTTCCGGCCTCTGCGAGGTGTAACACTAACAGGAACGTCAACGAATATTTGAAATAGGGAACTAGCCTGTAGTTCGGCTTGCTTGAACCGAACCGTCTTATCTTGTTCGTACTGCGCTGCCAGATATGCTTTTAGAGCGCTGTTATCTGCTGCGGGTCGCTCTTTACTGCTCTCCCAGAACAGGCGCAGGAAGTCCGCTCCGTTGAGCAGCGAGGGGAATCGGAGCTTGAGATCAAAGTTTCGGTCGAGTCGTCGATCGATCTCATCTCGCCACCAGCATGCCGCAGGAATTTGGAGGACATCTCGGAGGTATGCCGACACCTTGTCAATTCGTCCGGAGTCAAGGTGAGACGTCCCCGGCATATTGGTAAGGAGTATGTACTCCGTTGCGTTTCGATTGACTAGCTCTTGGATCTTATCGAGTTCACCCTCGATGGCGTTCTTGACCCAAGCGACCGGGTCCTTGATGGCATGCGGATTCCGCGCAAACTTGACCTGGAAGACGATAGTCCCACGCAAGTCCGCTGGGGAAGTTCCATCCCTGCCGCCGTCGGGCATGCCTACAGGCATGCACTGAAGACGGGGAAAAGAGTCAATCAGCAACGACTGGCAGAGATGCTGAAAATGCTCGTCTAAGAGACTTTCGTAGTCGTACCCCACGTTGCTCCCGTCCCGAGGCGCAGATAACAGGGTCTCCAAGCTAGACCAGGTACGGCAAGGGGCATATCGCCTGATCGGACTGTCTTGGCGTTTTCAGTCGCTAATGTGACACTCTCGCAAGATGTGGCAGGGGTTCAGGGGAACGGGCTCCGGCCCAGCGCCTACCCAGTCGCGAACGCCCAGCCAGCCTAGGCGGCAGACGTGGGCGGATCCTGCCGGACGGAGTGTGCAGAGCTCGTCCGTGACTTCATCCCGTCACGCTGCCGATAGCGTTGGGTGTGTGACGGAGGAGGTTCGACGAGCAGTCCGGCGACTTCGCGACCAAGCGCTCACCGGCGTTGGTCGATGGTCTGGGCGGGCTCCACTTCGCGACGCCCTCTACCACGCGACACGTGGGCGGATCGACAAGCGACCACGCTACTCGGTCGGCCAGCTCCCGACCCTTGACACGCCCTGGCAGGACACTGCGTCGGGCAGGTACTTCGGTTGGCGGTGCCGGCAGGCGACCCTCAACGGGGATTTTGCCTTTGCCGTCGAGTACATCGTGTGCCCGCACTGCAAGACGGCCTGGGTCGACAAGCCATGCACCGCTGAGGAGTACCAGCGTCAGGGCCTTGCTTCGGTGGCCCTGTGGGCGCTCCGTAAGGAGAATCCAGGACTGCACTGGTACACCGGCAGCGGGCACCTGGGCGAGGCCAAGGCGTTCTGGATGGCTGTTGGGCACAGCACTCCTGGTGGCTACCGCCCACGCGAGCTGTGCGAACACATTGGCAGGCCTGGCGGGTTGAAGCCGAGCTGGCTACTTCGCCGAGAGCGGCGCCGGGCGGCCGGTGGCGCCCGTGACGGTTGAGCACTGGCGGTTCGGCGGTACGGCGCAAAGCGCAGAAAGTCAGCGGATCGTCAGCGAACGCCGTACCGCGCAGCTCGACTCGATCATGTTCGACGGTACGACCGGTGCGTCTGACCACGCGGAACGGCACTTGATCACACTCGCTGCTACGTCAGCTCACTTTCCCCCCGACGGGGGTCGTCCCTTTCCGGTGGGAGCGCTCCGACGCAGGTCACAGGTCGTCATCTTCCTTGTCGAGGTGGTGCCCCGATGGCTTTTCCTCGGCCGGAGGCAGCAGAGAGGCAGCGGAGCCGTCGAACGCCTCCAGGACGCGGGACGCGTAGTCGTCCGGGGTGTGGGTGTACCGGTTGAGCGTCGTCGACGCCTGTTCGTGCCCCATGACCCGCTGCACCAGATTGATCGGGACACCGTCGGTGACCAGCCAGGTGGCGTAGGCGTGCCGCAGGTCGTGGAACCGCATCCCTCCAGCGGACCTGGCCGCCACACACGCGACGGCTTCCCGCTGGGTGGTGAACTCGGCCGACCACTCGACGCCTTCCTGATCGGTCCAGACCGCGCGGTACCGGTGCGGGCCGGTGGCGACGACCTGACCGAGCAGTCCGGCGCGGACCAACGACGGCAGCCAGACCCGACGCCGGAAGTTCGACCGCCGCAGCGGACGTCCCACCCGGTCACGGAAGACCAACGTGCGCGGGTCCGGGTCGTCGGTGTCGGCGTGCAGCTTGCGGAGCGCGGCCAGCAGGAAGCCGGGTAGCGGAACGGTCCGGACCCCGGCGCGACTCTTCGGGTATGGACGCAGCACGATCCCGCCGTGGGTCTCCTCGGCCACCTGGACCACACGCAGCGATGCCCGGTCGAGGTCGACCGACGACCACGTCAGCCCGGCGCACTCGCCCCAGCGCAGCCCAGCCCCGGCAGCGGTGGAGACGATCGCCCGGTGGCGGGGTGGCACGGCTGGCAGTAGCCGACCGAGGAAGTCTTCCCGGCCGATCGTGACCGGCTTGACGTCGCGGGACCGGTCGCGTGGCAGCTTCACGCCCTCGGCCGGGTTGGTGGCGATCAGTCGGGCCTGAACCGCCGTCCGGAGGATCATCGAGAGGAGTTGGTAGCACTTGGCCACGGTGGTGGGGGCGAGATCCCGACCGAGGCCGCTCACCCACTCCTGCACCGACATGAAGTCGACTTTGCCGAGTGGCCAGTCACCCCACTTTGGCAGGACGTGCGTGCGGAGCATGGACACGGTCCGCTCGGTGGTGCGCGCCTCGACGGTCCGGGTGGCGAGCCACTGCTGAGCGAAGTCACCGAAGCGGGTACGGCCGGCATGCGGGTTGACGTAGGTCCCCCGGTTGAGGCTTCCCTCGACCTCGGTGAGGTAGACGTTGGCCTCCCGCTTGGTGCGGAAGCTCTTGGACTTCTGCCCGCCGGCAGGGTCGCGCCAGCAGGCGCGGTAGGTGCCGGCCGGAGTCTTGCGGACGAAGCCCATCAGCGCCTCCGCCCGTGCTCGGTGCCGGTGGTGGCGGCCGGTTCCTCGGTAACGCCGTCGAGCCAGGCGTGGAAGCGGGCGCGGGGAATCAGCCAGCGACCACCCAGGCGGGTCGCCGGGATCGTGCCGTCCCGGACGAGGGCGTACGTGCTGCCCAGCGAGATGCCCAGCAGCTTGGCGACCTCCCGGACGGTGTAGGTGACCGGTCCGACGACGGTTGCCCCGGTGCGTGGGACGAGCCGGACGACGGGACTCGGGCGGGCGGTGGTGCTCATGACTGATGACCTCCCCAGGTCTGTTGGGATCGGGCGACAGCCGGCGCGATGCCGGCCGGGTTGGTGCCGAGTTCGTGGGCGAGTTCTTCGCGGCCTGTGGCTTGTCGCTCGCGGGCCATGGCGGCGGCGGTGTTGGCGAGGAGGGCGTCACCGGTGGTGTGCCAGCCGACGCCAGCGAAGGTGAGGGTGCCGACGATCAGGGCGGTGTCGTCGTGCTCGTCGACGAGCTGGCCGCCGGTCGGGTGCGCGTGGTCCTCACGCTGCCGGTGGTGGCGGCGGGTGTCGCGCAGGAGTTGGAAGGTGACGGAGTACCGCCGGGCCTTGCTGAGGAAGTGGCCGCCGAAACCGAGCATGTGCGCCCAGCGGCGCAGCCGGGCGTAGGGGTTGGGGTTGGCCGGTCGCGTCGATTCGGTGTCAAGGCCGGCTTGACGGTGGGCGACGCAGACGGGGCAGGCGGCGTACCGGGTGTGGGTGCCGCAGTCGGGGCACTCCCAGCGGTCGACGAAGCCGGGCCGGGGCCGGTGGTCGCGGGGCCGCTGGGACAGCGGGACGGGGGTGCCGGTGGGTCGGCCGATGCGCCAGCAGGCGTCGATGAGGCGGGCGGTGTGGTTGCCGTCGGGGTCGGCGTGGTCGCCGATGGTGTCGGCGGTGAGCCTGACGGAGCGGTGCCCGGTTACCTCGGTGCTCTTGGTGGCGTACTTGGCAAGGTAGCCGGCGACCATGCTGTCGGTGACCTCGCCGTCGCCGTTCAGCGTGATGGGGCGGATGTCGAGCTGCTCGCCCCAGGCGATCGGCCAGCCGTCGGGCCGGTCGGGGTGGGCGGGGGTGGCGAACGCGACCTGCACGGCGGCGTGCCGGAGCGCGTCAACGAGGTCGGCGACGGTGAACGCGGCCGGTGGTGGGACGACGGCGACCGGGTCGTCGGGGTCGACGCCGTCGAGGCGGACGAGGGCATGGAAGTGGACCGCACCGCGTGCCTGGAACTCGGCGGCCTTGCCGTGGGAGAGCCGCACGGGTGGGACGGTGCGGGTGTTGCCGGCGGCGGTGACGACCTGGACGCGGGGGATGCCGCGCCGTCGGGCGAGTTTGGCGAGGTGCCGTTCTGCGGCTTGCTTGGTGCGGTGCCACAGCTCACCGGAGAACAGGTTCCAGACGGCCTGGTGGTCGTGGTCGTAGCAGTCGAGGCAGAGCGGTTGACCGAGGGTGGCGTCACCGGGTTCGTGCCTGGCCCAGCAGACGGCGGGGCGGCCGTGTGGGCAGCGGCCGGCGGTGGCGTCGGTGGCACGGCGGGCGTGGCAGGGGTCGGGGCGGCAGTCGCAGCGCTTGCGGTTGGCGCAGGTGTGTTTGCGGACCGCCCGGACGTGGACCGGTCCGAACGACGGTGCGGTGAAGGTGGGGAACACCGCCGGGTGCTGGGTGACGGTGTCGGGTACGCCCTTGCCGCCGATGAGGCCGGCGCGCAGGAGTTGGTAGGCGTCGCGTTGGTAGGTGTGGGCGCAGGAGGGGCAGACGGTGGCGCGTCGGTTGCCGCAGGCGGTGTAGATGACCGCGTCGGGCATGGTGTCGGTGTGCCGTTGGTCGAGGACCCGACCGGTGGTGGGGTCGACGGTGTGGAGGCTTCCGGCGAGGCGGATAGGGCGGGTGCAGCTGGCGGCGGCGCGGACGTGTTCGATCCAGCCGAAGTAGTCGGGTCGGGTGGCGCGTTCGAAGGCGGAGCCGGCGGCGGTGTAGTCGTAGATGGGTGGGACGTCGGCGTTCGAGCCCACCCCCCGGGCCGAAGCGCGGGGGGTGAGGTCCAGCGTCGAGGCCATCAGGCCGCGTTCCCGTCGTTGGGGGTGCGGGTGGTGATGGTGCGTTCGGTGACGATGACCCGGCAGGCGCCGCATTGGCGCTTGGTCGGTTCGTGCCGGTGGCAGGGGATGAGGGTGGTCTGTTCACCGCAGCGGACGGTGACCGGTGCCCGGCAGGGTCCGCCGGGGATGACGTCGACGACGGTGCGCCGAATGTCGTACGGGTGCCCGTCGGGGTAGACGGGGCAGGTGTGGGTGACGTGTTCGATGTCGACGATGACGATGGTCATCGGGCACCACCAGTCAGGGTGGTGAGGAGCTGCCCGGCGACGGCCGGGGTGACATCGAGCCGGTCGGCCAACTCGGCGGCGGTGATGGGTGCCCCGTTGGTCTGCTCGTGTTGCACGGCGGCGAACCGGGCCATGGGCAGCAGGTGGGTCGGGACGTCGACCGGCTCCGGTGCCGGCGGGTTGACGGGTTGCGGCGAGTTCACCGCGACGGTGATGGGCTCCGGCGCGGTGGCCGGGAGGGGTTGCGGGTCGGTGGTGATGGCGGCCGGCGGTGCCGGCTCGGTGGTGACCTGCTCGGCCACCTGGACGTGAATCGGCTCGGCCGGCTTGGCGGCCGGCGGCATGGTGTCGGTGCTGGCGGGTGCCGGGGCCAGGACGAGTTTCACCAGGGCCATGAATGCCAGGGCGGGTACGGCGGACAGGAGCCACCCGGAGAGGCCAGGTTTGGCGACCGCGAGTTGTGCGGCGAGGGAGAGGCCGGCGGCGGCGAGGAGCAGGAACAGCGGGTAGCCGATGGAAGCGCCGGTCCGGCGGCGTCGGCGGATGGTGAGGAGGCAGGCGATGGGGACGAGTTCGGAGATGACGGCGTTGGCCCAACCGAACCATTCGCCGGTGCCGGTGGGGGAGTTGGCGAGGGTCCAGTCCTTGACGTGGGTGAACGAGGCGGCCCCGGCGAAGCCGGCGACGGCGATGAGGATGAGGACCAGGACGACACCCTCTACACGGGTGCCGGCGGTGGGGGTCTTCGCGGGCATCAGTGGCCTCCGTGGCAGTCGAGGCAGCAGCCGTAGCGGCGGGGGATGTAGTAGGGCTGCACCAGGCCGCAGACGGCGCAGGTGCGGCGGGCGCGGAGCGCTTTGGTGATGGCGTCCCGTTGGGCGGGGGTGGCGGTCCGCTTCGGCTTGGCGAGGTCGAGGCGGTAGAGGTAGGCGACGCGCTTACCGCGACGCCACAGGATCTGGCAGACGGGTTCCTGTCCGGCGGGCCGTAGGCCGGCGGCGCGGAGTTGCCGCCGGGTGGCCAGGCCGTCGGGGGCCATCCGGTACGGGTAGGTGGGCATGCCGTATCGGCTGCCGGTCGGGTCGTAGAAGACGGTCATGAGCGGTCTGCCCAACGCTGTTGGGCGGCCTGGCGGGAGATGCCGAGCCGGGAGCCGATCTCGGCCCAGGAGTAGCCGAAGGCCCGCAAGCCGATGACGGCGTCACCGATGGCCCGGTCGAGGTCGGCGGACAGCGCGACGAGGTCGCGGAGCGCTTCGACGTCGCCGGTGGCGACGCGGCGGCCGTGGGCGCGGATGATGCGCCGGGTGAAGGCGGCGAACTGGTCGTTCTCGACGACCTCGCGACGCTTCTGCCGGGGGACGGATGGCGTCAAGGACGCCTTGACGGTGCTCACCGGTTCTCACCCCCGGCGGTGTGGAGGCGGTCCCACTCGTCGGCGGCGGCCTCAAGGGCGGTGACGACCTGCTCGGCGGTGCGGGCCGGGTCGTCGTTCCAGGAGTAGGGGGAGGTGTGTTCGTCGAGGAGGTAGCCGTCCTCGTCGATGAAGAACATGGGCGCGGTGGCGTCGAGGTGGTCGACGAACACGTCGAGGGCGGTGACATAGTCGGTGAGGGCATCGCTGTCGAGTTGGACGAACTGCTCGATCCGGCGACCAGCGCAGGCGATGCGGATGGCCCCGGCGGCGCAGGCCGGCGGGGTGGGGATGTCGGTGGTGGAGGCGTAGTAGGTGCCCTGGTGCCAGCCGTGCCGGCGCAGGTAGAGGGCAGCCATCCGGAGCAGGTCAGCAGTGGTGACCGTTCCGGTGGTGGGTGGGTTCTGGGTAGCCTTCACGGCAGCCACGTCCTTTCAGAAGGGCTTGGTGGGAGGTCGGCGGAACCGGTCTGCTTTCCAGGGCTTGAGCCGGTTCCGTCGGCCGTTCAGTTGGTGCGTAGCCGCAGGTAGCGGCGGAATCGGGTGGGGTCGTCGGGCAGCGGCACGGGCGCGGAGGCGAAGGCGAGAATCCCGTGGTCGGCGGCCAGCTTCAGGAGCGTGGCGAGTTCGGCGGGTGTGCCGACAACGAAGCGGTTGACGTACCGGGTGGTCGGTCGCGGGGTGCGACGTGCGTGGATGCGCTGGAGCAGGCTCATGCGGCGGTCTCCCAGTCGACTCGGGTTCCGGTGGGTGCGGACAAGCGGGTGGGGCGACGGGTCCAGGTGGCGTAGTCGGCAATGCCGGCGATCTGGGCGTCATCGAGGTAGGCCACCTTGATGCGGCGAGGGGTCCCGCCTTCGGCGATGAGGTAGGCCGCGCCCTGGTTGGTGGGGGCGATGTCGGTGGCGGTGTAGCCCTGCTCGGCCCAGCCGTGACCGAGGACGATGTTCGAGCTGTTGGGGGTGGTGCAGCGGAACGCGGCGCGGTAGCCGAACAGGTCCCGCAGGCTGGTGGGGATGATGTCGAAGGACGGCCGCTGAGTCGCGGCGATGACGGGGATGCCGGCGGCACGTCCCCGGGCGACCAGGTCGCGGAGCAGGGCGACGAACTCTTCCTGCTCCTGCTTGCTGCCGATGGTGGCGGAGTAGAAGGCGATCTCGTCGACCAGCACCGTGATGACGGAGAGTCCGTCGAGGGCGGTGACCTTGCGACGTCCGTGGGCGCGTAGCCAGGCGTAGCGGTTGTTCATCACCGTTTGTAGGCGTCGCAGGACGTCGAGGGCGGCGGTGATGTCGGGGCCGATGAACGCGTCGGCGCAGTCCTCCCACTGACCCAGCTCGACGAGCTTGCCGTCCAGCAGCACAAGGCGGGAGTCGACCGAGAGCGCCGCGTGAGCGGCGATGGTGTTGAGGAGGCCGGACTTGCCTCCGCCGGGTTCACCCCCGGCAAGGAGGTTGCGGTAGGCCAGGGTGATGTAGACGTGCTGGCCGAACTCGTCGATGCCGATGAAGATCGGGTCGAACATCGACAGGCCAGGCCCCACCGGAATGCCGGCGGTCGGGGCGGATGCCGTAGCCATGGGTGCCCTCCTTGGGCGTTGGTGGGCGCGGGAAGCCACACGAAGGAGCCCGTAGGGCTCCCCGCGTCCGGGTCGGGTTGGGGTGGGGTCAGAGCCAGTCGGAGAGGTCGTCGGCGTCCGACGACGGCGCGGGGGCCGGCTTGCTGCCGTTGACCGACGTGGCGGTCTGCTTCTTGGGCTGGACGGGCAGGGTGATGGTTGACGCCTGGACGTCGGGCAGGTCCAGGGCGGTGGGGATGACCGGCATCGGCCGGTCGGTGGCCGGGGCGTCAGGGTCGATGACGTCGGCCAGGGGAGACGTGACGGTGGCGGTGAGCACCTCACGGCGCTTGATGTCGAACCGCAGGTACGCGGCGTTACCGTCGGAGGCCCGTTCGACCAGGACGGATGAGGCGTGGCAGGTCACGGCGATCTTGTCGAGGCGGCCTTCGAGGTCCGCCAGGGACAGGCCGGGACGCAGGTAGACCCAGACCCGTTCGCCGACCGGGGTCGGCGTGGCCCAGAGGATCAGCGGGAGGGAGCCCGACTGGTTGGCGATGATGAACTGCGCGAAGCACACCCGCAGCCGGTGGCGCACGATCAGGCACCACACCCAGGCGACGACCTGACGGCGGAGAGCAGGAACAGCAGCCGGAACGCCGAGGACGACGGCGACGACGGCCAGGGTGACCAGGGTCGAGGTGTGAGTGGCGAGCTGCACCCAGCCGGTGAGCAGCAGCACGGCCAGGAGGATTTCGGGGGTCCACCACCACAGCAGCCGCAGTACCGGCCAGATGCGGACCAGGAGCCAGGCCAGCGCGCCACACGGGACGCTGACGGCCGCGCCGATGAACAGCGCGATGATCGGGTGTACGTAGGCAGCGGCCACCACGGCAGCGAGTACGCCGATGATGACCGCAGTGAGGATGAACGCCATGCGAGCGTTCCGGGCCGACGACCGGTGAACCTTGGCCTCGATGACCGTCACGGTTCCGGTTGACTTCCGCCCGAACGAGCGGCGAGGGCTAGACTTGGACATGACACGTCCTCCCAAGCGATTGGGCTGGATGGGTTGGAGAGCACGGGGTCGGCAGGTGTAGGAGCCAGTACCGGCCCCGCGCTCGAAATCACTCAGGTCGCGCAGTGACCAGTGCTCAAATGCAGGCGATGAGCAGTGCGGACACCCAGAGGCAGGCCGCGTGCAGGGACTGATCCGCCAGGTACATGCCGCAGATCGGGGCTTGACGGTCGGCGAAGTCCGCGCTTCCGGTGTGGACGAGCAGCCACCGCACCGGCCAACGCCGGTCGAGGATGGCGTGTGAGACGGCGGAGAAGCCGACACCGGCAGTGAGCCCGACAACGGTGACGGGCAGGTCGAGCGCGACGATGGCGATGGTCAACATGACCACCACCACGAGGTGATAGGCCACGATGTGGCCCAGCAGGTGACGCCAGCCGTCCCAGCCGGGAGCGGCCTTGTGGGCGGCCTGCTTGTCGGACTGACCGAAGACGTGGTCGGCCACCTGGTGGCCGGCGTAGAAGGTCGCCGCGACAACGGCGAACACGATGGCGGAAACGAGCATGACAACCACTCCCAACGACAATGGGCAGACGGGTTGGATGGCAGGCGGGGTCGGCAGGTGTAGGAGCCAGTACCGACCCCGCGCCATATCGAGAGGCAACCGCAGGTTGCCGAGGGCCGGGAGAGTAGGAGCCAGAAACGCTCCCGGAACCTTGGGTGGATCAGATCAGCGGACCGTCAGGCCGCTTCGTGCGAAGACACCAGAGGCTCACGCAGCACGGTGAGCGAGGGACCTACTTTGCCGCCGAGGTACCAGTCTTCGGCTTCAGCGAGATGGCGCGGAACGCGACGCCGTTACGCCCGTTGGTCGCCCACGGAATGGCCTCCAACTGCTCGACAGCGACGAGCTGTCCCACCGTCACGCTCGGCTTCTCTCCCGCCGTGGTGATGGTGATGATCTCGCCACCGGTCTCGTCGAGCACGAAGACCTGGGTGGACCACATGAGCCGGCCAGTGTTCTTCTCCGACCGCTGGTTGCCGTTCTGGTCGTTCTTCGGCTCCGGGTCCCTCGTCACCTGAACCTGCTTGCTCTGGGTGTCCACGTACAGCTTCACAACAAACCTCCTGTGTCTCGGGCCAGGTAGTGAGCTTGTCCCCGGTGGACTTCTTGCTCTTGGCCTCTGCGGTAAAGGCTCCCGGAAAGCGGGGGACAACCCATCCGATGGGCTGGACGACTATGGGACGTCTCAGCTACCTTGTAGTCGTCCTAAAGTCGTCCCTTGAGGAGTGTCCGATGCCGAACGACCGGCTACGCGATGCCATCCTGCGCAACGGCCTGACTCCCGTCGCCGTGGCGGAGAGGATCGGGGTCGACGCGAAGACCGTAGAACGCTGGATCACCCAGAATCGGACGCCGTACCCGCGCCATCGGCACGCCATCGCGGCGATGGTGCGTGAAGACGTCCCGTACCTGTGGCCGGAGGCGGTGACCCCGGAACGGGCATCGAAGATCGGGCAGAGCGAATTGGTCCAGCTCTACTCCCGGCGCTCCTCAGTGCCAAACGACCTGTGGCGACGACTGATCGAACGGGCCGAGCAGCGCATCGACGTACTGGCCTACGCCGGCCTATTCCTCGTAGAGCAGGACCCGATGCTAATTGACGTCCTACGTCAAAAGGGCCTTGACGGCGTAACGGTGAACATCCTGCTCGGTGATCCGACCAGTGCGGCGATCGAGCGAAGGAGTGTCGAGGAGGGTGCCCCCGGCGTGATGGCCGCGAAGATCCGCCAAGTTCAGGGGTACTACAAACGGCTTGACGATGCGCCCGGGGTGAACGTGCTCTACCACGACACGACCCTCTACAACTCGATCTACCGCTTCGATGACGAGATGTTGGTCAACATGCACGTCCTCGGTTTCCCGGCGCCACACGCGCCCGTCATGCACCTACGCAAGCTCAACGGGGGCGACCTGTTCCGCACCTACTCAGACAGCTTCGACCGGATCTTGGGCGTCTCGAAGCGCCGACCCGGCGACGAGGTGGCAGCCTAGAGACATGGCGAGAACCGAGCACTACCACGACCCGAACGCGCCGAAGGCCAACAGCATCGTCGTCGCCGTCTCCGTCTTCGTCCTAGACGAGCAGGCCCGGGTGCTGCTCATCCGGCGCACCGACAACGGTCTGTGGTCCCTGCCCGGCGGTGGTCAGGAGATCGGTGAATCGGTCGCCGAGACGGCAGTCCGGGAGACCCGCGAGGAGACCGGCATCAGTGTCGAGGTGGCCGGGATGGTCGGCGTCTACTCCGACCCCGGTCACGTCATCGAGTACTCAGACGGCGAGGTACGCCAACAGTTCTCGCTCTGCTTCCGCGCCGTACCGGTCAGCGGCACCCCGACCCCGAGCGACGAGTCACACGAAGTCCGGTGGGTTACCCGCGACGAGCTGGCCGCGCTCGACATCCACCCGTCGACCCTGCTCCGCATCACCCACGGCTACGAGGAACGTCCCGAGCCCTATATCGGCTGACGGACACCGCCGGCGAGCCGCTCCTGAGTCCGTCGCACAGCGGCGACCATCTCCGGTTCCGCCCGACCGATGAAACGGGTCACCAGGTGCTCCGGCCCATACCGTGACCGGATCTCCGCCAGCCGCTCCAACACCTCCAAGTCTTGGCCGTCCGGCCCGGTCGTCATGTCCGAGAAGCAGAGCCCGTCGGTCACTGCGGTCTCCTCGCGAGGGAACTCGGCGGCCAGGACCTCACCGAGCCCACGCTCCTCGGCTTCCAGCCACGCACAGGAGTGATGAGCCACCAAGGCGGCAATGCGCTCGTTGAACCGCTCACGGCGCAACCAGCGGCCACCGTCGAGGGAGTGAAAGCCGGTGTCGACCAGGTCGGGGCTGTAGCCCACATCATGCAGCCACGCCGACGCTACGAGCACCGCGCGATCTTCGGCCGGGACCGCTGCGCTGATCCGGTCCGCCTTGGCGGCCACGGCCTGGACGTGACTCCACCGACGAGGCAACGGCGTCTCCAGCAGATGTCGCGCAACTTCCCGAGCGGTATCGACGAGGTCGGCCATCCCGCCAGGGTACGGAGCGACCCGGTCTCCGCACCATCCCGTGTCCAGTCACCGACGGCCGGGGCGGCCGGCTGCCGGCGATGTGGTTCAAAGTTTCTGTACGTCTTCAAGGCGGCCCTGAACGGGCCGCACGCGCCGCCGCCTGGGCGCGCGTCCGTTGCTCCGCTGGCGCTCCGACTCCGGCCACGCAACATGCCCGGCGGCTGGCGCGGAAGCTGAAAGCCCAAGAGGCCGCCGCAGAACGACAGGGGTGACCGGTGAGGTGATGGGCCGGCAGCCGGCCGGGCCGCACGGCCATGAGCCCGCGCGGCGTAGGGGAGCGCGCGCCGGCCGCGTCGGCGAGCTGACGGCGGTCGCGGGGGCGCGGCTACTGCGCCTCCGGCGGGGGCGCTCCGGCTCCAGGATGGCAGGGGCTGCATCGGCGGGTCACGGTCCGTCGATGGTTGCGGTAAGCCATCCCGTCTGCCCTCGACCCGGGCAAGCCGAGCAGACCACCGCCCGACCCGCCAGCGTGCGAACGTGCGTCAAGGTCCGCTTGACGTGGCGGGCCGGGCGGCGGCCCGCTCCCCCAAGGGCGGGTCGAGGGCAGACGGGATGGTGCGGCGAGGGTTACTCCCTTATTACTGCGGCGGATTCGAGTTCGACGTCCTGAACTGACTCGCTATCCGGGTTTACCCGGAGGTGGAAGGTTAGCAACATTGGCCGCGAGAAGCTTACGAAACCATAATGGTCGTTCCAATCCCGATCGAACACCGATACATCGTCGGGTAGGCTGTAAAGTTCCGGCTTGTAGACGAAGCCCTCGAAAGAGACCTCTGCCTGAATTTCCGCTCGGACTAACAGTTCGCCGCCCTCATAATGGTCATACACCTGCCAATCCGCGCTTGCTAGAACCGGCTCCGCGTACTCGACCGCAAGGTTTTCGACGTGAGGAGCCTCTGAGCCGTGCCATTCGACCTCAAGGCCGCGACTGTGCTCCTCAGAGTCCGCCACGCTCTGCCCTGCAAGGTTTTCGCAGGCGCTGGCTATGGCTCTTTTGATCAATTCGCCGGATGAAATTGGCCGAGCAACGTCTTCGACATCAATCTTGCGACTCGGTAATCTATCGCCGAGTGATTCAGTCAGCTCACCCATCAAAGTGCAGACTTCAAGGGGAGACTGAATTGCGCGTTCGGCCAAATCCTCTAACAACTCCCGTGCTAGAGCTTTGCCCGTGCTGTCGGTAAAGTCTTTGGTGTTCTTCGACACGAATATCGTTAAGCTTGGAGCATCGCGCTCAAGCATTTCGAGGGCGGTCTCCCACAGAAGAGCATCCCTATATCCGGTGCCGTTATCCCGAAAGGGCTTCCGCTGCTTCAGGTCGCGGCCAACTAGACGGGAGTGAGAGACTTGCGGCAGGGGCAGCACCTCGCCACCGGCCTCAGTTACTCTTGCCCGCAGGTATGTGTCGTACTCGGACTTCCAGTCATCGAATTGTTCCGGGATGGGGCCGGGGATTGCGGGGCCGTCGCTAAGGTTCAAGTCTCGGAGCGCCGACAGGCCCTGATTGAAGTCCTTCACCGCCTTAAGCTTTTCTTTCGCGTAGTGGCGACTAGCTTCCAGAACCACGACCTCTGGAATGCACAGCTTAAGTTGGTCACGACTACTCCAAAGCAGCACCTGTTCCCAAGCCGACTTGCGGAGCAACAGGTCTGGCCATATCGCAGTCGTGTCTACTATGAGAGTAGGTCCCTCGGTTGGCTCTGCCACTCACCCATCCGTTCACTTGGAAGCTCATAGCTCTAACGCAAGGAATGTTTAAGTAGACGGTCAACTTTAGTCCGAAGCTCCAGCGGATGGATTATAGAACTAGGGACGCCATAGGGAGCCCGCGGACGTATTCCTCAGCGAAGACCCAGTTGGGTTTCCCATCCTCCGTCACCGGCAGATGTATGGTCGACGTCCGCATCCTCTCGGTGAACCACTTTCGGCCATAGTTAAATCGGTACTTCTCGGCGCGAATTACAGTGCAGACGAAGAACAAGGCGGCTCTTGGCAGCTGCGTCTTTGGTGTAAGAACCACAATGTCGTCCGACGCGATGAAGGGTTCAGGTTGTACAAATGCCTCGCCGACACTTCCATTCGAGGAAACGGTAATCAGTCCTGCGGGAAACATCGGCGGAACGTTTACGAGTTGACTGACTCCGTTGTTGACGGCGCTTGCTCGAACATAGGGCGTCTTGCCTGGCTTCAAGTCGCGCCTGAGCAGTCGGATGCCCCGTTCGAGTTCGAAAAGCTCTTCAAAGGTGAAAGGCTGCCAGTCCTCTGTCTTTAGTGGTAGCGCAATCTGTCGAGCAGTCGAAGAGGGTTCAATCCGTGGCAGCTCAGACTCTAATACCCAGTCCGGGATGTCTGCTGGCAGTTCCAGCGTAGCCAGCGTGCGGTTCGCCTGCCGACCAAAGTTATAGCGGTAGCGATTTGCCTTGATGCAAAGTGCCCACCAAATGATTTCGCCCGTATCCATTGGCTTGAGGGGCAAGAGGTAGCTCATGTCTCGGCCGCAGTAGAAGGGATTCACCTGCAAGCTGGTTTCGAGCGGATAGTTGCGGCCCCCAAGGGAGACGGAGACTGCTCCAGCGGGAGCTGGCTCCAGGCCGCCGATAGGCTTCACCCATGCCGAGACACCGTTATTCTTGGCGGTCCGCGATACGAAGGCGACGGCATTCTTTCCGGGGTCTACTTGCTGAAGCCGATTGAGCTCAAGCGAATGCCCGTACCGCACTTCAAAAAGGTCCCGCACCTGGGGCATGTTATTCCTCGCCGCCGATTGTCGCCGATTCAGCTAGTTCCTCATCTTCTGCTGCCGACTCGTTCTGATGCATCAGTTGGTAGAGAACATACTTGCGCAGCTCTCGGTTGAAATCGTCCGGCGTAAGAGTCGAATAGTCCGTTTCCATGTAGGCCTCGGCGCACCATTCGTCGTCCGGGCCGACTCTCTTGAGAATGCTCCGCCCGGGTCGGACAGCCCGACTGTGGAACTCGCCTAGCCACTGGTCACGGATAGCTGGCCAGTCCCCGCGCAGGTCAATCCGACCTCGGTCCTTTGTCTTTACGAACCCGTCATGCTTCCAGTACCCGAACCAAGTAGGCTGAGGTGCATGGCTGTGGGGTGTGTGAGCACGAAAGACCATAATGCAAGGCACGGTTCCCACCGGGGCGAACAGGTCGTTGGGGAGCGACATGACCGCAACCAGTGAATGGTGTTCTAGTAGGCGATGCCGGGCAGGGTGTGGAGTGATTGCGCACGACATCGGGACGACCGCGACCGCCGTGCCGCCTGGGCTAAGGCAGCGTAGCAGTGTGTCGACGAAATCCAGCTCGTGGAGACCTTCGCCCTTCTGGGAATAAGGCGGATTGATTAAGCCGATATTCGGTCGCTTAAATCGACCTGGCACACCCTGGGCGAGCTGATCGATGATCCCCGGCTCGAAGCAACTGCCTTGGTATAGGTTCGCCTTGCCATCTCCTCGCAAGAGCATGTTGGAAACTGCAAGCGCAAACATGTGCGGCTGCTGTTCCACTCCTACCAAGCGCTGTTCGCGAATGCGGCGCCGCGCTGCGTCGTCCGGACCGACCTTTGCGTCCATCTCGGCCATAGCCGCGATCAGAAAGCCGCCGGTGCCGGCGCAGGTGTCAATTACGGTATCATGTGGCCCGACATCTGCAATTTTGGCAAAAAGCTCGGTCAAGTGCTTTGGGGTAAGCACGATGCCAAGCCCTCGTTTGTCCCCGCCTGTGTATCGCAAGAACTCGCCATAGAACTGGCCGATCACGTCGACGTCGTGGTAAGCATCCAAGAATGGGCGCACGTGCTCGTCAAGGTCGGCAATGAGCCGCAGGAGAGGCGTTTCGCCGTTGGTGCCAACCTTGCTCAGTTCGGGATGCGTGCGGATAAAAGAATAGGGCGCAAGCATGATTTCTCGCTTCGCCTCTGGGATGTCGGAATCCCTTGCCGTGCGTCCGATTGCTGCGAATAGCTCCCGTGCAAGGTCTCTCGGCTTATAGTCCGACCAGTTGCGCTTGAACACCTCGTCGCGGAGCGCGAGCAGGATGCCGGAAACCACCAGTGGTTTCTCTGACTCTGATAGCTTGGCGTAATCCCGCATGTAGTTGTGCAAGATCCGGCTGAATGCCATCAGTTCAGCATGTGTCCTTGCCCTGACTGCCGGGTCATACGTCAGGAGGCGGCGGTACTCGTCTACGGGTAGCAGTTGGTTTATCGGGCCTTCGGGCGACGGAAGAGGCTCCGCGAGGGGAGAACCCTTGAGCTGCCTGTAAGTCGAAACCTTGAGGTGTCGCCTGCTGGTTCCACTAACCGCAATGGCGATTACATCGAAGGTGTTGGCCAAGTGGGCCGAGTAGTGAAGTGCCCCATCAACGGCATAGCTTGCAGGACTGTCGCCAGCTGCGGATTCGTGGTGCGAGACGTCTGCCTTGCATTCGACTACTACTACAAGCTTAGGCGCGTCCTCTGGGAATGTGACGATGAATTCAGGCTTCCCTACTCCCGATCCCGATTTGCTTGCGGCAGAGAGAGCACGCCGAATCATGGGGGAAGAGCTAGTCTGCTCTTCCACTTTCTGCCCAACCGACCCATGCGACCTGAGGTGGTCGCGGACGAGTTCCTCGGTTGTACGTTCGTTGACCACTAGGTCGTCTTCCTCCAGCGTCTGCCGCAAGCTGTGTCGGAGAGTCGCCTCCAGGGCGCGGCCCGTCGGAGGAAGGGTATACACCGCCTCTGACCTTGCCCAGCGACCCACACGAGATGCGGTGCCCGTTGAAGGCACGTGACTGGTCCTACGCCGCATCGCGATGCACCCACCGGCTGTGAGGTCGGACTGTCCAGTGGTGCTTTGGAGTTACCGTCAGTAAGCGTGACAGCAACCGAGCTGAACGAAGAAGGGCAAGTGGGCTTGGCGGCAGTCGGAACTCTGGAGCCACAACGCCGGCCGGGCGGGGACGGATCGGCCGCACCGAGCTTGTAAGCGGGACGTCGGGCAGCGAGGCAGCAAGGATGCAGCGTGAGCCTCGATGCGGGCCGGCGCGGGACGTCAACCGACGGTGCTCGGTGCCTGCTCGTTGACTTGGCCTGCCATAAGTTGTCGGCAGTTGACGGCTTGAGTCCGCATCCCCCCGACGGGGGTCGTCCCTTTCCGGGGAGCGCTCCCGCCCTGGTGGGAGCGCTTTTCGGCTCGGTCGTCGCCGGGTGCCGGCGTGGCGGAGCGGCCGCCCCTTCGCCAGGCCGGCCGCTCCGATCGGCGGATCAGCCCTTGATCAGCTTGACGACCGCGGTGTCGTTGACCTCGACGTACTGGTGGTACTCGCTGTCGTAGCCCTGAGCCCTGGTGCTGACCTCCACGTCACCCTTGACGAACGGCGTGGTGCCGGCCGGCGTGGCGGTGGCGGTCCAGGCCGCCGGGCTGCCCGGGACGCAGTCCACGCGGGTGGTGAAGTCACCCCGGACGATGGTCTTCTTGACGATCTCGGTGACGGTGCCGTACAGCGCCACGGAGGTCGGCTGGTTGCAGGTGACCGTGCCGTGCACGACCGCCTTGCCGCTCACCGTGCTGGCGGTGCCCTGCGTGGCCACGGCGAGCGCGAGGTCCAGCGGCGCCGGGGCCGGCGGGTTGGCGATGTGCACCTCGCCGCGGGCCGCCGCGGTGCCGCCCTCGCAGTGCTGCTCGAAGGTGGCGTCGAACGTCTGGACGTAGCCGTTCGGTCCGAAGACGGCGTTGAGCACCGTGAACGTGCCGGTCAGCTCGTTGCAGCCGCGGCCGTTCCCGTCCAGGCTCAGGCCGGGGCCCGCGCCGTTGAACGGGTAGCGGGTCGCGTTCTCGTAGGTGCCCGGGGTCAGCGGCTGGCTGCCCGGGGCGTCGAAGTCCAGGTACCACCAGTCGCCGCCGTAGCCGTTGACGTTGACCGACACGTGGCTGGCGTCGGTCGACGCCGAGGTGGTGAGCTGGTCGCCGTCGGCGACCGAATAGGCGTACGACCCGCCGCCGGTGATGTAGTCGCCCTGGTCACCGCTGAAGGTGACCGAACCGGACGCCACCGGCTGCGCCTGTGCCGGCGCGGCAGCGACCAGCCCACCCAGCGCCCCCGTGATCGACAGGCTGGCCGCCAGGGCCGCCCTCCGCCAGGTCTTGTGCATCCCCGCTCCTCTCGGTGAGACAGCTGGGCGGTCGTACCGCCCGAAAGTTGCTGTCGATCAATTACCGCACGGAGTGGTGATGTCGTTACACCGCGAAGACGAAGCGTCCGAAAGGGACGGTCAGCGGATCACGGCGCGCAGGGTCTGCCGGGCCGGCTCGAAGCAGGCGAGCCCTCGGCCCTGCTCGTCGGTCACCACCCACGGGTGGCCCACGTACGTCTGCTGCCGGTAGGCCTGCCCCGCCTGGAGCACCGCGTACCGCTGGCGCCGGCCGTCGTAGTCCAGCCAGTTGACGACCACGGGCGCGGTCCGGGCGTTGACGACGTCGACGAAGGTCTCCGGCCCGCCCCCGCTGGAGCGCAGCGACGACTCCCGGGACGCCGGCAGCGGAGTGAGTTCGCCGGACCGGGACAGCGGCGGCGTCGTGCGGCTGGCCGACGGCTTCGGCGCCGGTGGTCGGGTGGTCGGAGTGGTGCGGCGGGGCGGGGCCGGCGCGCGGGTCGGCAGCGCCGCGCGGGTGGAGAGCGACACGGGCGCCGGGGAGTACGACTCGGTCGCCAGGTCCGCGGCCGGCGTGTCGGGCGAGGCCAGGATCGCCTCGGCGCCGCCGGGCGGCGGCAGGTCGGGGCGGCGCGGCATGGCGAAGAAGCTGAGCGTGCCGGCCAGCACCACCACCATGACCCCGATCGCCACCGAGGCGAGCGTGGCCGGGGACGGGTCGCGGAGCCAGGCCTCGCCGCCGCTCGGCGGGGCCGGCCGGGCGGCGCGGCGTCGGCCGGACGGGATCCCGGTGCCGTGCGGTGAATCGGTCATGGCCTCGATTCCGCGAGCGGTGCCGTCCGTTCCACGGCAGGGGGCTCCGATTATGCGGGACGGGCAGCGTTCCCAGTCAATGGCTGGCGGGGCCACCGGTCGCGGCCGGTGAGCTGGGCCGGACCAGTCGTCCGGGCAACGTTCCCCGCCGATCCGGCCGCGCCGACGCATAGCAGATCGACTCGTTCGGCGAGGTCTGTCCACAAGCCCCTTCGTTGTCCACAGGCGAGCGGCTGCGGCACCCGCACGGTCGGCCCGATGGGCAGGCTCCACCACGGCACGTCCGAGTCTGACCGTTGGAGGCCGCCATGGCGCCCCGCACCCCGCTTCCGCCGTACCGTCGACTGCCGTTGCTCGTCACGGCCGACGGTGACCTGCTCGATGAGCTGCTGCGCCTGGCCGCGGCCGGCGGCACCGAGGTCGAGCTGGCGGCCGACCCGGCCGCCGCCCGCGCCCGCTGGGCGCCCGCGCCGCTGGTGCTGGTCGGCGTCGACCAGGCCGCGGCCTGCCTGCGGGCCCGCCTGCCGCGGCGTCCGCGCACGGTGCTGGTCGGGCGCTCCGGCCAGCTCGATCCGGGTACGGAGTTGGCCGAGCTGATCGGCGCCGAGCATGTCGCGGCGCTGCCGGCGGCGGAACCCTGGCTGGTCGACCGGTTCGCCGAGTGCGTGACCGGGCCGGTCGGGGCGGGCCCGGGCCGGGTCGTGGCGGTGCTCGGCGGGCGCGGCGGCGCGGGAGCCAGCGTGCTCGCCGGAGGGCTCGCGGTCAGTGCGGCCCGGGCCCGGCTCCGCACGCTCCTGGTCGACGCCGACCCGTTGGGCGGCGGCCTCGACCTGGTGCTCGGGTGGGAGCAGCTCGACGGGTTGCGCTGGCCCGAGCTGGCCGGTGCCGACGGCCGGGTGGATCCACCGTCGCTGGTCCGCGCGCTGCCCAGCCGTGGCGACCTGGTGGTGCTCTCGTGGGACCGGGGGGACCTGCGGCACCTGCCGGCCGAGGCGATGGCCGCCACTGTCGACGCCGGTCGGCGCGGGCGGGACCTGGTCGTGCTCGACCTGCCCCGGCATCTCGACGACGCGGCGGTGATCGCCCTCCAGGCGGCCGACCGCGCGTTTCTCGTGGTGCCCGCGGAGCTGCGTGCCACCGCCGCCGCGGCCCGGGTGGCCGCCGTGGTGGCACCCCAGTGCGCCGACCTCTCGGTGATCGTGCGCGGTCCGGCGCCGGGCCGGCTCCGGGCGGCCGAGGTGGCCCGCGCGCTCGGCCTGCCGCTCGCCGGCACGCTCAGGCCGGAGCCCGGCCTGTGCCGTGGGCTGGAGCGCGGCGAGGCCCCGGGCGCCACCGGCAAGGGCCCGCTCGCCGTACTGTGCCAGCGGCTCGTCGACGAGCTGACCGGTCGGTCCACGGCGGGCGCGGCGTGACCGGCCCCGCCGATCCGGGAGAGCTGGCCGCCCGCGTCCGGCACCGCTTCGCCGCCGACGCCACCCCGGTCACCTCCGCCGCGGTGGTCTCCGCGGTACGCGCCGAGCCGGGCGCCGGCGTGCTCGGCGACACCACTCTGCTGCGGATCGCCGACCGGGTGCACGACGATCTCGTCGGCGCCGGCCCGCTCGCGCCGCTCCTCGCCGACCCACAGGTCACCGACGTGCTGGTGAACGGCGTTCGGGTCTGGGTCGACCGGGGGCGGGGCCTGCACCAGGTGGCCGTGCCGCTCGGCACGGTCGACGACGTACGCCGGTTGGCGCAGCGGTTGACCGCGGCGGCCGGTCGCCGGCTGGACGACGCGTCCCCCTACGCTGACGCCCGGCTGCCGGACGGCACCCGGCTGCACGCCGTGCTGCCACCGGTGGCGACCGACGGCCCCTACCTGTCGCTGCGTACCTTCCGGCAACGGCCGTTCACGCTGGCGGAACTGGTCGACCACGGCACCGTGCCCCGGCCGGTCGCCCCGCTGCTCGACGCGGTGGTGGCCGCCCGGCTCGCGTACCTGGTCACCGGCGGCACCGGCTCCGGCAAGACCACGCTGCTCAACACGTTGCTCGGGCTGGTGCCCGGCACCGAGCGGATCGTGCTGGTGGAGGACGCCGCCGAACTGCGCCCGGTGCACCCGCACGTGATCGGGTTGCAGGCGCGCACCGCGAACGTCGAGGGCGTCGGCGCGGTCGGCCTCAGCGACCTGGTCCGGCAGGCGCTCCGGATGCGACCGGACCGGCTCGTGGTGGGCGAGTGCCGGGGCGCCGAGGTGGTCGACCTGCTGGCCGCGTTGAACACCGGCCACGACGGCGGGGCGGGGACGCTGCACGCCAACGCCTCGACGGATGTGCCCGCCCGACTGGAGGCGCTCGGGATGCTCGGCGGGCTGCCGCGGGTCGCGTTGCACGCCCAGGTTGCCGCCGCGTTGCAGGTCGTCCTCCAGGTACGCCGGACCGGCGAGGGGCGGGTGCTCGACTCGATCGGCCTGCTCCTGCCGGGTGGCCCCGAACGGGTGGTGACAGTTGTTCCGGCCTGGATCCGGGGCCGTGGTCTCGGCCTGGCCGCCCGGCCGCTCGGCAACCTGCTGCGTGAGCGGGGCGTGCCCGTGCCGCCGATCCTCTGTGCGGTCTGGCCCGACGCGGCAGCCCCCTCGTGACCGGCCAACTCGTGACCGGTCAGCTCGGGCTGGTGGTCGTGTTGCTGGTCGGTGCCGCGGTGACGGTCGGCTGGCCGGTACGCGCCGGCCGGACCCGACAGCGGGCGGTCCTCGACCCGGGCCCCGGTTCCGGCAGCCGGCCCACCCCTGACCGGCGGTTCACCTCGACGTCAGGCGGTCGGGCTGCGTTCCCGACGCGGCCCGACTCTGACCGGCGGTCTGCCTCGACGTCGGTGGGTCTGGCGGCGTTCCGGACCGTCTCCGTCCGGCGGGCCCTGCCGGCGGCGGCGCTGCTCGGTGGCGGCATGGGGGCGCTCCTCGGTGGTCCGGTGGCGGCGCTGGCACTTGCCGTCTACGGCACACTCGCGGCCCGGGCGGTGGTGCGCCGGCGCACCCGGCAGGCGGCCCAGGCGGCACACCGTCGTGATCTCGACCGGCTCGGTGCCGTCGCCGCCGATCTGCGGGCCGGTCTGCCCACCGGCCACCTGCTCGACAACGGTACGGGGCGGATCGCGCGGCTGACCCGGGCCGCGGTGCGACTTGCCGACCGGACCGGAGCGCCGTTGGCCGACCTGCTCGAACGGATCGAAGCCGACGCCCGCGCGGCCGACCGAGGGTTCGCCGCTGCCGCCGCCCAGGCCGCCGGGGCGCGGGCGACGGCGTGGCTGCTCGCCGCCCTGCCGCTCGGCGGGATCGGTCTCGGCTACGCCATCGGCGTCGACCCGGTGGCCGTACTCCTGCACACGCCGGTCGGCGGTGGCAGCGCCGTGGCGGCCGTGGCCCTCCAGGTGGGCGGGCTGCTCTGGGCGGAACGGCTCGGCGCCGGGCCAGGGCGGACGGCCTGATGTCCCGCCAGGTGGTTGCCGCCGTCTGCCTCGGCGGCGCCGCTTCCCTCCTACTCGTCACCGGGGCCACCGCCCGGCCGGTCCGGCGGCTGCGCCGGCTCGCACCCACCCCTCGGCAAGGCCGCCCGAACTGGTGGCCGGACCGGATCCGGCTGGGTGCCGGCCTGGTCGCCGTGGCCGTGGCGGTGGTCGCCGGTGGCTGGGCCGGTCTGCTCACCGGTCTGCTGGCCGGTGTGGCCGCCGACCGTCTGCTGCGCCGGATCGAGCCCCGCGCCGTACGGGAGCGTCGCCTGCGCGAAACCGCGGACCTGCCGCTCGCCGCCGATCTGCTGGCCGCGGCGCTCCGGGCCGGCGCACCTGTCGACCGCGCGGCGCTCGCGGTCGCCGAGGCGCTCGGCGGGCCACTCGCGGACCGGCTCGGCCGGGTGGGCCGCACGCTGGGCCTGGGCGGTACGGCCACCGAGGCGTGGGCGCACCTGCGCCCGGTCGCCGGGGCGGAGAGCCTGGTGACCGCCGCGGTCCGCTCGTCGAACAGTGGCGCCGCGCTGGCCGGCGCGCTCAGCCGACTCGCGGACGACCTGCGGGCGGAGCGCTCGACCGCGGCCGAGGCGGCGGCCCGACGCGCGGGCGTGCTCATCGTGTTGCCGCTCGGGCTCTGCTTCCTGCCCGCCTTCATTCTCGCCGGTCTGGTGCCGGTGATCGTCGCCGTCCTCGGCGACGTGCTGTGAACCATCGAGAAGGGACGTACGACATGCGCAAGCTCCTCACCCGACTGCGGGGTGACGCCGGCATGAACACCGCGGAGTACGCCGTGGGCACCCTCGCCGCGGTCGCCTTCGCCGGCATCCTGCTGAAGGTGCTCACCTCCGGGAACGTGCAGTCCGCGCTGACCGCCGTCATCGACCGGGCCTTGAAGTGACCGGGCGCCGGTGGGCCGGCCGACACCGTGGCCGGTGCGCCCGCGTTCCGGCCGCCCCGGTGGCGAGTGGCGGGGCGCCGTACGGCGTCCGGTGCGGTGCCGCCCGCCGTCGCCCCTGGGACGCCCGGGAACGGGGGTCGTTCACCGCCGAGCTGGCGGTCGGCCTGCCGGCGTTGATGTTCCTGCTCGTCGCCGGCCTCACCGCGGTCGACGCGGTGACCACGCGTGCCGGCTGCGTCGACGCGGCCCGGGAAGCGGCACTCGCCGCCGCGCGGGGCGAGCCGGGCCCACCCGCCGCCACCCGGTACGCCCCGGCGGGCGCGGAGGTGACGTTGACCGTGACCGGTGATCGGGTGACCGCGACCGTCCGGGCACCCGTCCGGACGTTCGGCACGAGGCTGCCCCGGTCGACCGTCTCCGGCGTCGCGGTGGCCGCCGTGGAACCCGGCGCCCCCGGGCCGACGCCGTGACGCCGCAAACGCCGGAGAAGCCGCCAACGCCGGAGAAGCCGGGAACACTGGAGAAGTCGGGAAGGCCGGCGACGCCGGGAACGCTGGAGAAGTCGGGAAGGCCGGCGACGCCGGCAACGCCAGGGCGGCTGGGGACGCTGGAGGAGATGGGGACCTTGTCACCGACCGTCAGCTCGGCCGACCGTGAGCCGCACCCGGATGAGTTGTCGGACCCCGCCGGGCCGCACCTTGCCGGAGCGGGCCCTGCCGGGCTGGGCCTCGCCGAGCCCGGCCTCGCCGGGCCGGGCCCTGACAGGCCAGACCTTGCCGGACTGAGCCCTGACAAGCCGAGCCTTGCCGGGCCGAGCGCTGACGGGCCGAGCGCTGACGGGCCGAGCCTTGGTGGACCGCACGCACACGGACGGCCCACCGGCCGGTCGGCGTCCGAGCGGGGTGGGGCGACCGTGTGCCTGCTCGCCATCGGCCTGGTGTTCGTGCTCGTCGGGTTGTTCGGCGCCAGGCTCGGGGCCGCCCGTTGCGCGCGCCATCAGGCCCGGGTGGCGGCTGACTTCGGCGCGCTCGCGGGCGCGAGCCGGGTGCTCGACGGAACGGACGCCGCCTGCGGGTCGGCCGACGCGCTGGTGTCCGCCAACGCGGGCCGGATGACCGGATGCCAGGTCGACGGCCTCGACCTGATCGTCACGGCGCAGGTACGGGTCGCGCCGCTACCCGGGTTGACCCGCGTCGCCACCGCCACGTCCCGGGCCGGCCCGGTACGCGAACTCGCCGCCACGCCATGACCATCGCCTGCCGCCTGCCGCCTGCCGCCTGCCCGGCGACACTGGTTTCGCTACCGGCGGTCGGGCGGCGGAACCCACCCGGCGGTCGACCGGTGGAGCCCGCCGCGACGGGCCGCACCGGTCGACATCGGCGTCAGCGGGACTGGAGCGCGTCCAGGCCCACCGCCATGGCGATGACCAGGCGGCGGTCGATGTGCGGGTGCTGGATGTCGACGACGTACCGGTCGCGTAGGCCCCACTTCTTGTCGACCGAGAACACCGACTGGCCGCCGGCCAGGAAGTCGAAGTGGTAGGGCAGCCAGGAGAGCGAGTCGACGAAGCGGCGCAGCAGCGCCACCGGCAGGCTGCGCTCCTGGCCCGTCGCGGGCGGCAGACCGGGCTGCTCGACGTGCCAGGTCGAACGCAGCAGCGACTGGGCGAAGTCCTTGCGGAACAGGCCGATCGGGGTGCCGGCGTGGTCGGTCACGTCGTAGGTGGCGCCGAGATCGAGCCGTTGGCGGGCCTTGAACCCGAGCAGGGGGTACTGCTTGGTGTCGTCGGTGTAGATGGTGACCTGCTCCTTGAAGGCGAGCCGCTTCTGCTGCGCGAACGCGAGCAGCCCGCCCTCGGAGCCGTCCGGTGCCACGGCGTGCACCTCGTACTGGTTGACCATCATCCGGATCCGCTGGCGGACGATGAACCGGTGCTGGGCCTGCAGGTTGTCGAGCGACATCTGATCTCCTTCGAGGGGTCGCCGGAGTGTCGCACAGCGCCGCCACCAGCGCGCACCGCTGGTCAGCCCTGCCGGTGACCCTGATCGACTCCCGCGCACCGAAGTGGCGGTGCCGGTCATCGTCCGACACCGTCCTCCCGGTGAGCTGGCGAGACGCCACCCGGCCCGACCCCGCTCACTCGCACAGCGGTTCGGGCCGCAACGGGGCGGTCAGCGTCCGCCGTCGACCGTGGCCTTCATCGCCCACGTGTTGAGCACCTGGTGGATGCCGCGCAGGCGTTCGTTGATCTGGTCCAGCCGCTCCGCCTGGGCCAGGTTCGCCAGCGCGGTACCCAGCGCTATCTGCTGGTCCGGGGTGAGGCTTTCCTGGTCGATGGTGTAGAGCAGCTCGACGGTCTCGGCGATCGTGTCGGCCACGGCGGCACCTCCGGCGGGACGGGTCTCGGGGTCGCGTCTGCGCTACCGGAATGATGCATGGAAGCGCTCCCATACATCAATGCCCCGCAGCACCCATCCTCATGCACCCGTCCCACCCACCAGACTCACTCCTCCCACCAACCCACCCGTCGATCTTGCACCTTGTGCCCAGGCGTATCGGGCCAAAAGGGCGAGATGTGGGCCGAAACTGCAAGATCGACGGGGGCGGTGGGGCCTGTGCCGGTCGAGCATCGGGCGGCGCGTCGGTGAGGGAGGTGAGGGAGTGAGGGAGGTGAGGGAGGTGAGGGGAGGGGAGGGGAGGGGAGGGGAGGGGAGGGGAACAGTCCTCGCTCGCTGGCGTCACCGCGTCGGTCGGCCGAGGTGGTGACGAGTGATGCGGCGAGGTCAGTCCGTCGTGATGCGGTCGGTCGCCGATCGCCGTGCTGCCCGGTCGTCCTGCCGTGGCAGCACCCCGTCGCGCTCCGCCCCCGACCCGTCATCCGCCGCGACGTCACCCGGCAAGCCACCGCCCGCCGTCGCATCGACGCTCACCGCATGGACGCCCACCGCGTCGCCGGCCACCGCGTCGGCGGCCGTTGCGGTGGGCGTCGATGCGGCGGCGAAGTTGGTGAGCACCACGTCGAGGACCTTGACGGCTTCCGGCTTGGCCAGTGGGTTGTTGCCGTTTCCGCACTTCGGGGACTGGACGCAGGACGGGCACCCGGTCTCGCACCCGCACTCGACGATCGCGTCGCGGGTGGCGCGCAGCCAGGCGGCGGCCGTCCGGTACGCGCGCTCGGCGAAACCCGCCCCGCCGGGGTGACCGTCGTAGACGAACACGGTCGGGGCCTCGGTGTCCGGGTGCAGGGCGGTCGACAACCCGCCGATGTCCCAGCGGTCGCAGGTCGCCATCAACGGCAACAGGCCGATCGCGGCGTGTTCGGCGGCGTGCAGCGCGCCCGGCACGTCGGCGGCCTCGACGCCGGCACGAGCCAGCGACTCCGGCGAGAGCGTGAACCAGACCGCGACCGTACGCAGCTCGCGCGCGGGCAGGTCCAGCGGGCGGGTGTCGATCACCTCGCCGGTGGCGATGCGCCGGCGCTGGTACGACACCACCTGGCTGGTCACGTCCACCTCGCCGAGGAACAGCCCGACCGGGCCGGCGTCGACGTACGAGCGGACGGACACCACGGACAGCGAGGTGACGTCGCGGGCGTGGGTGGACCAGTCCGGCTCCTCGGCGTGCACCAGCGCGCAGCCGTCGGCCAGGTCGAGGGTGTCGACCACGTACGAGACGCCCTGGTGCAGGTAGACCGCGCCGGTGTGGAGCAGGAAGTGCGCGGAGCCGCCGTCGACGGTGCCGAGCAGCCGCCCGGTGGACTCCTCGACCACGCAGACCGGGGCGCCGCCCTCGCCGCGCAGGTCCACCTCGGGGCGTTCCCGGTGCCGCCAGTACCAGCCGGTGGGCCGCTGCCGCAGCGCGCCCGCCTCGACCAGCGAGTCCACCGCCTCCTTCGCGCCGTCGCCGAACAGGTCCAGGTCGGCGGCGGTGAGCGGGGTCTCGTGCGCGGCGCAGGCGAGTTGCGGCGCGAGCACGTACGGGTTGGCCGGGTCGAGCACGGTGGCCTCGACGGGACGCCCGAACAGCGCCTCCGGGTGGTGCACGAGGTAGGTGTCGAGCGGGTCGTCGCGGGCCACCAGCACCGCGAGCGCCTCGTCGCCGGAGCGCCCGGCCCGGCCGGCTTGCTGCCAGAGCGAGGCGCGGGTGCCGGGCCAGCCGCAGATCAGCACCGCGTCCAGCCCGACCAGGTCGACGCCGAGTTCGAGCGCGTTGGTGGAGGCGAGCCCGAGCAGGTCGCCGTGCAGCAGCGCCCGTTCCAGCTCGCGACGCTCCTCGCGCAGGTAGCCGGCCCGGTAGGCGGCGACCCGGTCGCCCAGCCCCGGCACCGCCTCGTCGAGCGACCGTCGCGCGTTCGCGGCGACCACCTCGGCGCCCTTGCGGGACCTGACGAACGCGAGCGTGCGGACGCCCTCGACCACGCTGTCGGCGAGCAGGTCGGCGGTCTCCCGCAGCGCGGAGCGCCGGACCTGGACGAGATCAGCGTCAACAGCCGAATCCGTGGGCGGCAGCAGCGGCGGCTCCCAGAGCGCGAACGTCACCCCGCCGCGCGGCGACGTGTCCTCGGTGACGGCGGTGACGGGCAGGCCGGTGAGCCGCCCGGCCGCCGTCGCCGGGTCGCCCGACGTGGCCGAGGCCAGCAGGAACACCGGCGTACGCCCGAAGCGGGCGCACTGTCGACGCAACCGCCGCAGCACGTGCGCGACGTGTGAGCCGAAGACGCCCCGGTAGGTGTGGCACTCGTCGATGACCACGTACGCGAGCCGGCGCAGGAAGCCGGACCAGTGGGCGTGCCCGGGCAGGACGCCGTGGTGCAGCATGTCCGGGTTGGTCAGCACGAACCGGGCGTGCCGACGGATCCACTCCCGTTCGGTGCGCGGGGTGTCGCCGTCGTAGGTGGCCGGGCGTACCCCGTCGAGGTCCAGGCCGGCGACGGCGCGGAGCTGGTCGGCGGCGAGCGCCTTGGTCGGGGCCAGGTAGAGCACCGTGGCGCGCGGGTCGGCGAGCAGCGTGCTCAGCACGGGAAGCTGGTACGCCAGCGACTTGCCGGACGCCGTGCCGGTGGCGACGACGACGTGCTGCCCCGCGTACGCCAGCTCGGCGGCCTGGGCCTGGTGCCGCCACGGCGCGACCACGCCGCGTCGCGCGAACGCCGCCCGCAGCTCCGCGGGCGCCCAGTCGGGCCACGGCGCCGGCTCGCCGACGCGGGCCGGCACCCGCTCGACGTGGGTGACCGGGTCGGTGGCGTGGCGCAGCCGCAACCGACGCAGCAGCTCGTCCGGCGTACGCCTCGGGCCGGGGCTGTCGTCGGTCACGTCCTGCACTCTCGCACTGGTGTTCGGAATTGGGAACCGCCGGGTCGGGGTATGGGGAGGGCCGGGCCGGTGACCCGAAGCGGTCGCACGGGGGGATGGTTAGATGCCCAGGAGAGTTTACCGAGGAGGGGCCGATGGAGCTGTCGCTGGCGACCCGCACCGTGGGGGAGCACACGGTGCTCGAGGTCGGCGGTGAGGTGGATGTCTACACCGCACCCCGCCTGCGGGAACGGCTCATCGAGTTGATCGACGGTGGGGCCCGCCACGTGGTGGTGGACCTGGGTCGGGTGGACTTCCTCGACTCGACCGGGCTCGGCGTGTTGGTCGGCGCGCTCAAGCGGCTCCGGTCGGCCAGCGGCTCGTTCGCGCTGGTCTGCGACAAGGAGCCGCTGCTCAAGATCTTCCGCATCACCGCCCTGGATCAGGTCTTCCCGCTGCACCCGACGGTCGACGCGGCCATCGCCGCCGACACCACCGGCGCGTGATGGCCACCGTCAAGCTCTCCTTCTCACCGGCGCCGGTGCACGTGCGCACCGCCCGTCTGGTCGGTGTCGCGGTGGCCCGGCGGGCCGGGGTCCGCGAGGACCTGCTCGACGAGGTGCGGCTGGCCATCGGTGAGGCGTGCACCCGGGCGGTCGCGCTGCACCGGCAGTACGGGCTGGCGGATCTGGTCTACGTGGAGATGTCCGACGGCGGGCCGTACACGGTGCGGGTGGTGGACCGGGCCCCGATCGAGGCGGGTCTCGGGTTGGCCGCGCTCGGCCCGGACGAGCTGGCGAAGGAGTCGCTGAGCGAGGACGCGCTCACCACCGGCGTGGGGTTCGCGCTGCTCGCCGGTTTCGTGGAGGACCTCCAGGTCCGCCCGGTCGACGAGGGTGTCGGCACCGAGGTCCGGATGGCCTGGCCGACCGGCCGCGGCTGATCCGATCGTTCCGCAGGCCGCGTTCCCCGCACGGGGAGCGCGGCCTTGTCGTGTTGACCGGCCTATATATCAGATTTCCTCGCATAACACAGTTACGAAGATCATCGAGACACGGTGCCCCCTCCATGTGACCCTCACCACGCCGGAGGGCTACAGTACCCGGGTTGTCAGCAAGTGATCGCTCCCCGCAGCCAGCGGGAACGGGTGGATGGCGCACGCTGGCGAGTTCGCATCCAGGCGTCGGCCGTGCGTCTCCACGAGCCGACGCGAGTGTTCGGTACAGGAGGACACAGATGTCCGGGACCTTGGCCGCCGACGGCGGCGCACTGTCCCTTACCGGAGCCAATGTGACGTACGTCGTCATCGCCGCGGTCATCGCGCTGGTGGCGCTCGTCTTCGCCGCCGCCTTGACCAAGGCGGTACTGGCAGCCGGTACGGGAACCACCAACATGCAGGAGATCTCCGGGGCGGTGCAGGAGGGCGCGTCGGCGTACCTGCTGCGGCAGTTCCGCACCCTGGCGATCTTCGTGGTGATCGCCGTCGTGCTGCTGTTCCTGCTACCGGTGCACGACACCGACGGGAACCAGACGCTGGTGAAGATCGGCCGGTCGGCGTTCTTCGTGGTGGGTGCGCTGTTCAGCGCGTTCATCGGCGGCGCCGGCATGTGGCTGGCCACCCGCGCCAACCTGCGGGTCGCCGCCGCCGCGCGGGAGCGCGAAGGTGGCCGCGAGGGCGCCATGAAGATCGCCTTCCGCACCGGCGGCGTGGTCGGCTTCCTCACCGTCGGCCTCGGCCTGTTCGGTGCGGCGCTCGTCGTCATCCTGTTCCGGGGCGACGCGCCGACCGTGCTGGAGGGCTTCGGCTTCGGCGCCGCGCTGCTGGCCATGTTCATGCGGGTCGGCGGCGGCATCTTCACCAAGGCCGCGGACGTCGGCGCCGACCTGGTCGGCAAGGTCGAGCAGGGCATCCCGGAGGACGACCCGCGCAACGCCGCCACCATTGCCGACAACGTGGGCGACAACGTCGGTGACTGCGCCGGCATGGCCGCCGACCTGTTCGAGTCGTACGCGGTCACGCTGGTCGCCGCGCTGATCCTGGGCCGGGCCGCGTTCGGCGAGGACGGCCTGGTCTTCCCGCTGATCATCTCCACCATCGGCGTGCTGGTCGCCATCGTCGGCGTGTTCATCACCCGGCTGCGCGCCAGCGACCGCAACGGCCTGACCGCGATCAACCGGGCCTTCTACCTCTCCGCGGTGATCTCCGCGGTGCTGGTGTCGATCGCCGCGTTCGCGTACCTGCCGGCCACGTTCGGCGAGCTGGAGGGCGGGCTGACCGACGTCGACCGCAACCCGCGGCTGGTGGCCATCGGCGCGGTCGTGATCGGCATCGTGCTGGCCGCCGCGATCCAGGCGCTGACCGGCTACTTCACCGAGACCAACCGCCGCCCGGTGCAGGACATCGGCAAGAGCTCGCAGACCGGCGCCGCCACCGTCATCCTGGCCGGCATCAGCATCGGCCTGGAGTCGGCTGTCTACTCGGCGCTGCTGATCGGCGCCGGCGTCTTCGGCGCGTTCCTGCTCGGCGGCAGCTCGATCACGCTGTCGCTGTTCGCGGTCGCGCTGGCCGGCACCGGCCTGCTCACCACCGTCGGCGTCATCGTCGCGATGGACACGTTCGGCCCGATCTCGGACAACGCGCAGGGCGTGGCCGAGATGTCCGGCGACATCGACGAGCACGGCGCGCGCACGCTGACCGAGCTGGACGCGGTCGGCAACACCACCAAGGCGATCACCAAGGGCATCGCGATCGCCACCGCGGTGCTGGCCGCGACCGCGCTGTTCGGCTCGTACACCGACACGCTGCGGACCTCGTACTCCGACGCGGGTGTGGGCGACGTCGGCACCGAGATCCTCAACGCGCTGAACGTGGCCAACCCGCGCAACCTGGTCGGCCTGATCATCGGCGCGGCCGTGGTCTTCCTCTTCTCCGGCCTGGCCATCAACGCGGTCTCCCGCTCGGCCGGCGCCGTGGTGATGGAGGTCCGTCGGCAGTTCCGCGAGCTGCCCGGCATCATGGACCGCACCCAGCGGCCCGAGTACGGCAAGGTCGTGGACATCTGCACCCGGGACGCGCAGCGCGAGCTGCTGACCCCCGGCCTGCTGGCCATCCTGGCCCCGATCGCGGTCGGCTTCGGCCTCGGCCCGGGTGCGCTCGCCTCCTACCTGGCCGGCGCGATCGGCGCGGGCACGCTGATGGCGGTCTTCCTGTCCAACTCCGGTGGCGCCTGGGACAACGCCAAGAAGCTCGTCGAGGACGGCGCGTACGGCGGCAAGGGCTCCGAGGCGCACTCCGCCACGGTCATCGGCGACACGGTCGGCGACCCGTTCAAGGACACCGCCGGCCCGGCGATCAACCCGCTGATCAAGGTGATGAACCTGGTCTCGCTGCTGATCGCCCCGGCCGTGGTGGCCTGGAGCGTGGGCGACGACAAGAACCCCGCGCTGCGGATCACGATCGCCGTGGTGGCCGCGCTGATCATCGCGGCGGCGGTGGTGTTCAGCAAGCGCAAGGGCGTGGTGATGGACAGCTCGGACCACGGTGCGGGCACCTCGGACCAGCACCCGGAGACGGTGGGCGCCTGACCGACGGGACGGTTCCCGGCCGGCCCCGGTCGGCCGGGAACCGTCCCGTGCACGAAACCTGCACGGTGGCGGTTCCCCCCGGAGGTCGTACGCTGCATCGCATGCGTACGCGCCGGGCGGCAACCGCCGGAAAGCTCACGGTGGTCCTGGCCACGCTGGTCCTCGTCGCCGCCGGCTGCGGCGGGCCCAGCCCACGGGCCTGGGCCGCGTCGGTGTGCCAGGCGCTCACCCCGTGGCGCGCGGAGATCTCCAAGCTGACCAGCAGCACCCGGCAGCAGATGACCGCGCAGACCACCCCGCCGCAGGCCAAGGAGAACCTGGTGCGCTTGTTCGCCGGGGCGGAGCAGGCCAGCGAGACGGCCCGACGCGAGGTCGAGGAGGCGGGCGTGCCGGAGGTCGACCACGGCCCCGAGGTCTCCGCCGGGTTCCGTGGCTCACTGAGCAAGATGCGGGACGCGTACGGGCGGGCCCGGACCACCATCGACCGGCTCGACACCGCCCAGGCCGGCCCGTTCTACGACGGCGTGCGCGCCGCCGTGGACACGCTGAACCAGGAGTACGACGCGAGCGCGCTGGACACCAGCAAACTCAACTCACCCGAACTCAAAGAGGCCTTCGACGAGGTCCCGGAGTGTCGCTGACGCCACCCTCCCCGAATCCGAACCCGGCCCGCCAGCCCTCGCTGTTCTCCACCGAGGCGGCCGATCCCGCGCTGGCGGACCTCGCCGGCCTGCTCGCCGGGCCGGGTGAGGTGGTGCGGATGGGCGGCACGGCCCGGCTCTCCGTGGTGGTGGACGCGGCCTGGCGGGTGCACGTGCTGGTGGCCGAGCTGGGTGCCCGGGGCGTGCCGGCGGGCTGGGAGCCGACCGGGGACGGCCGGTACCGGGTGCGCACGGCGTACGCGAGCACGCTGACGCCGCTCGCCCGGGGCTGGCTGCACGGCGCGGCGAAGCGACCGCCGGCCCGGTTCCACCTGGACGGGCGGCGGTTACGGCTCTGGGCCGCCGCGGCCGGGGCCGCCGAACCGGCCGGGTTCCGGCTCGGGCTCGGCCCGGCCGACGAGCAGTGCTGGAAGGCGGTGCGCGCCGCGCTGGCCGCGGTGGGCCTGCCGGCCGCGTTCGTGGAGCCGGGGGAGGGCGGGCCCGCGTACCGGATCGGTGGGCGGCGGGTGACCCGGCTGGCGGAGCTGGTGGGGGAACGGCCGCCGGCCGCGCCGCCCGCCGACTGGCCGGGCCCGCACGGCTGACCCGTCGGCGCAACCCCGCCGGCTGTCCGATCGCCGACCGTCCCGGCGGCGGTTTGCGCAGGAATTCGACTGGAGCCGCCTCCGCCGGGGGGTGTGTGATCGTCACAGTGACCCGCCCGGCGCCCTACCCACGGTGTACGGTGGCGCCGTCCGGCAGGGTGCGGCCGGCGACCGCCGGGGAGGCGGCCTGTTCGCCGCCCACGAAACCCGGGGCGCGGACGGCGCGTTACGTTGGACGTCCGGGCCGACCGCGGTCCGGGCGGGGCAACACGGCCCGGAGTGGGCGTGGCGTAGGAGTGAGGTCGGGGAGAGACGTGCCGAGCAAAGCTGGAACCACCCGTCTGGTCATCGTCGAGTCACCGGCGAAGGCCAAGACGATCTCGGGCTACCTCGGCCCGGGGTACGTCGTGGAGGCCAGCTTCGGCCACGTCCGGGACCTGCCCCGCAACGCCGCCGACGTGCCGGCGAAGTACAAGGGCGAGCCGTGGGCGCGGCTCGGCGTCGACGTCGACAACGGCTTCCACGCGCTCTACGTGGTCTCGGCCGACCGCCGCCAGCAGATCAACAAGCTGGTGAAGCTGGCCAAGGAGGTCGACGAGATCTTCCTGGCCACGGATGAGGACCGCGAGGGCGAGGCGATCGCCTGGCACCTGGTGGAGACGCTCAAGCCCAAGGTGCCGGTCAAGCGGATGGTCTTCCACGAGATCACCAAGCCGGCCATCCAGGCCGCGGTGGCCAACCCCCGGGAGATCGACCGCGACCTGGTCGACGCCCAGGAGGCCCGGCGCATCCTGGACCGGCTCTACGGCTACGAGGTCTCCCCGGTGCTGTGGAAGAAGGTCATGCCGAAGCTCTCGGCGGGCCGGGTGCAGTCCGTGGCGACCCGGATCGTGGTCGAGCGGGAGCGCCAGCGGATGGCGTTCCGCACCGCCGAGTACTGGGACATCCTGGCCACCCTGGCGGTGGCGAAGCCGGGCGAGGGTCCGCGCACGTTCAACGCCACGCTCGTCGCGCTGAACGGCGACCGGATCGCCACCGGCAAGGACTTCGAGCCGACCACGGGTCGCGTCAGGCCCGGCGCCGGGGTGGTCCACCTCGACGAGGGCGGGGCCAGAGGGCTTGCCGCCCGGCTGGCGGACCGGCCGTTCACGGTCACCCGGGTCGAGGAGAAGCCCTACCGCCGTCGCCCGTACGCGCCGTTCATCACCTCCACGCTCCAGCAGGAGGCGGCCCGCAAGCTGCGGTTCTCGTCCCAGCAGACGATGCGCACCGCGCAGCGGCTCTACGAGAACGGCTACATCACCTACATGCGTACCGACTCGGTGAACCTGTCGGAGACCGCCATCGCGGCGGCCCGCCGGCAGATCGTCGAGCTGTACGGCGAGCGCAGCGTGCCGCCGGAGCCCCGCCGCTACACCGGCAAGGTGAAGAACGCGCAGGAGGCGCACGAGGCGATCCGCCCGGCGGGCGACAACTTCCGCACCCCGGGCGACGTGGCCAAGGAGCTGTCCGGCGAGGAGTTCAAGCTCTACGAGCTGATCTGGCGGCGCACCATCGCCTCGCAGATGACCGACGCGGTCGGCTCCAGCGTGTCGGTGCGCATCCGGGCCGTCTCCTCCGCGCAGGAGGAGGCCGACTTCGGCGCCACCGGCAAGACCATCACCGACCCGGGCTTCCTGCGCGCGTACGTCGAGTCGAGCGACGACGAGAACGCCGAGGCGGAGGACGCCGAGCGGCGGCTGCCCACGCTGGTCAAGGACCAGCCGCTGACCGCCGACGAGTTGGCCGCGCAGGGCCACCACACCCAGCCGCCGTCGCGCTACACGGAGGCGTCGCTGGTCAAGGCTCTGGAGGAGTTGGGCATCGGCCGCCCCTCCACGTACGCCTCGATCATGCAGACCATCCAGGACCGCGGGTACGTCACCAAGCGCGGCCAGGCGATGATCCCGACGTTCCTGGCGTTCGCGGTGATCGGGCTGATGGAGCGGCACTACCCGCGCCTGATCGACTACGACTTCACCGCCAGCATGGAGAACGAACTGGACGAGATCGCCGGCGGCGACCACGCCGCGGTCGACTTCCTCACCTCGTTCTACTTCGGCAGCGCCAACGGCGCCGGCGACCAGGCCATCGCGCACGCCGGTGGGCTGAAGAAGCTGGTCACCGAGAACCTCAGCGAGATCGACGCGCGCAGCGTCAACTCGATCCCGCTGTTCACCGACGACGAGGGGCGCGAGGTCGTCGTCCGGGTCGGCCGGTACGGCCCCTACCTCCAGCGGGCGGTGCCCGGCGAGCAGCAGGCGCCGGCCGCCCCGGCCGAGGGCGAGGAGGGCGGCTCCCAGGGCGACCGGGCGCCGATCCCGGAGGGCCTGGCGCCCGACGAGCTGACCCCGGAGAAGGTGCACGAGCTGTTCCTCGGCGGCGGGGGCGAGCGCAAGCTCGGCGACGACCCGTCGACCGGTGAGCCGATCGTGCTGAAGTCCGGCCGTTACGGCCCCTACGTGGCCAGCGGGGAGCGGAAGTCGTCGCTGCTGCGTTCGCAGTCGCCGGACGACCTCACGCTGGACCAGGCGCTGCGGCTGCTCAGCCTGCCCCGGCTGGTGGGCGTGGCCCCGGACGGCGGGGAGGTCTTCGCGAACAACGGCCGCTACGGCCCGTACGTCAAGCGTGGCGACGAGTTCCGCTCGCTGGACTCGGAAGACAAGATGTTCACCGTCACGCTGGACGAGGCGCTGGCGCTGCTGGCCGCCCCGAAGACCCGCCAGCGCCGGGCCGCCGCGCCGCCGCTGCGGGAGATGGGCGTCGACCCGCTCACCGAGAAGCCGCTGGTGATCAAGGACGGGCGCTTCGGGCCGTACGTCACGGACGGGGAGACCAACGCGTCGCTGCGGCGCGCGCAGACGCCGGAGGCGCTGACGCTGGAGGAGGCGTCGGAGATGCTCGCCGAGAAGCGGGCGAAGGGCCCGGCGCCGAAGAAGAAGGCCACCAAGAAGGCCGCCCCCGCCAAGAAGGCCGCCCCCGCCAAGAAGACCACGGCCGCGAAGAAGACCACGGCGGCGGCGAAGAAGACGACGGCTGCGGCGAAGACGACGGCCGCGAAGAAGACGACGGCCGCGAAGAAGGCCCCAGCGAAGAAGGCGGCCCCCCGGAAGGCGACCTCAATCCCCAACGAGTGAATAGTCGTACGGATTCGCCCCTCAGGCGACGGGTCTGGTGCCGGTCCAGCCGTGAGCACCGCGACCCAGCGCTGGACGGTGGGCGTGGGCGGTGGGCGTGTCGCGCTGGGAACGAAGCATCACTGTTGAGCGGTATGCCTCCTGGTCATAATTATGACTCAGAGGTATACGGCATTTTTCTGGGAGTTCTTTCGCCGCACAACACGGAGAGTGATCGAGGTCAGGGCGCGCTGCGGGTTGAAACCGGCAGCCAGGGGCGCTGCTTCTTGAGCGAAGCCCTGACGCTCGCGGAACGTCATGGGTGTCAGGAACCGAGGACCTGACAGAGGTAGGGGTTCGTGAAGAGGTTCTGCGGGTCCAGGTGGGTGCGGAGGGACTGGAACGCGGCGAACTTCGGGTAGGCGGGGGCCAGCGAGGCCGCGTCGCGCCAGTGCAGCTTGCCCCAGTGCGGACGACCGCCCAGCTCGGTGGCCACCTGCTCGAACGCGCGGAAGTACGGCTCGTACGGCATCCCCACGTACTGGTGGACCGCCACGTACGCGGACTCCCGCCCGTACGAGTGGGAGAGCCAGATGTCGTCGGCGGCGGTGAACCGCACCTCGACCGGGAACAGCACCTTGAACGGCAGCCGGTCCACGATCCGGCGCAGTTCGGCCAGCGCGGTGGGCAGCGCGTCGCGCGGCAGCCCGTACTCCATCTCCACGAACCGGACCCGGCGCGGGGTGCAGAAGACCCGGTCGGAGCGGCCGGTGTAGGTGCGCTCGGTGAGCGCCCGGGCGGAGACGGCGCTGATGCCGGGCGCGAGCGCCGGCACCGCGCGGCCGAGGCGGCAGGCCCCGGCGAAGACGGTGTTGGCGAGGAACTCGTCGTCCAGCCAGCCGCGCCAGCGGGGCAGCGGCAGGTCGTCGGCGGGCACCCGGTCGTTGGTCTTGACCTGCACCCGGTCGGTGTACGGGAACCAGTAGAACTCCGCGTGGTCGTGCGCCTGGTAGAGGCCGGGCAGGTCGGCCAGCACCTCGGCGAGCGCGGCCGGCCGTTCGTGTGCGCGCAGCACGAAGGCGTCCACGCAGCGCAGGGTGACCTCGACCAGGATGCCGACCGCGCCGAGCCCGACCCGCGCGGCGTCGAACACGTCGGGGTGCTCGTCGGCGGAGCAGCGCAGCACCTCGCCGGTGCCGGTGACAAGCGTCAGGCCGGCCACGAACGTGGAGAGGCAGCCGAGTGTCGCGCCGGTGCCGTGGGTGCCGGTGGAGATCGCGCCGGCGACGGTCTGCGCGTCGATGTCGCCGAGGTTGGGCACCGCCAGCCCGTGACCGGCGAGCAGGTCGTTGAGCGCGTGCAGCGTCGTCCCGGCCGGTACGGTGACCAGGCGGCGCGCCACGTCGACGGTGACGTCGGTCGCCAGGTCGGCGAGGTCGAGCCGGTGCCCGTCGGCGACGGCGGTGGCGGTGAAGGAGTGACCGCTGCCGACCGCCCGGATGGTGGTGCCGGCGGCGGCGGCCCGGCGGACCGCCTCGGCGACGTCCGCCACGCTCCGGGGTCGCGCGGTGACCAGTGCCGTGCTGCGTTGGTTGCCGGCCCAGTTGGACCAGTCGGCGGGGCTACCGGCCATGGCGAACACTCCTCGACATGAATATGAACTGAATTCATATCAGGAACGTTGTGCCTGGTAAATACCGCAATCGAGGTCGGCTCGTTGTACCGGTAGTCACAGACTCGTGACGTGCGGATATGTTCAACCGTCGAAGGGGGGTGGCGCCGAGTGTCCACACCAGCCGCCACGACCGGGCCGCTGCGTCGGGTACCGGTGCAGGGTCGAAGTGTCGCGCGGGTCCAGCGGATGCTGGACGCCTGCGCCGAGCTCGTCGACGAGGTGGGGTACGAGGGGTTGACCACGACCCTGCTCGCCGAGCGTGCCGAGGTGGCGATCGGGTCGGTCTACCAGTTCTTTCCGGACAAGCGGGCGATCGTGCAGGCGTTGACGTTGCGGACCATGGAGTCCTACCTCCAGCGGCTCGACGAGCGCTTCGCCTCGGACGACCTGACCCACTGGTGGGACGGGGTCGACGCGGCGATCGACGAGTACATCTCGATGCACCGCACGGTGCCCGGTTTCCGTACCCTGCACTTCGGCGACGTGGTCGACCTGCACCTGCTGGACGACCAGCGCGACAACAACGGGGTCATCGCGGAGCAGCTCGCCCGCGTGCTCACCGAGCGGTTCGGTCTGGCCGGCGTGCCCGACCTGCGGTTCCACCTGGAGGTCGCGGTGGAGGCCGCCGACGCCCTGATCAAGCTGGCGTTCCGCCGCCGTGCCGACGGCGACGAGCGGGTGCTGGTCGAGGCGAAGGCGCTCATCCGGGAGTACCTGCACCGTCAGGTCGACGCCCCGACCGAGGCCGTCCCACAGGGCTGAGCGGCACGCCGAGCGGCGGGTTCTGAGAGTGCGCCGGGGCCCGCCGTCGTCATGTCCCGACCTGTTCCCGCCCGGTCAGAGGAACGCGTGGCCCTCGCCCCGGTAGGTGGGCACGGTCGCCACCACGGCGTCGCCGTCGACCAGGTGCACCTCGTTGACGTGCTCGCACACCTCGCCCGCCTTGGCGTGGCGGAACCACACCCGGTCGCCGACCCGCAGGTCGTCCGCGGCGTCGCCGGCGAGCGGGGTCTGCACCTCGCCCGCGCCCTCCGCGCCGAGCAGCTTCAGCCCCTCCGGCAGCCACGGCCGGGGCAGCCGGCTCTCCGCCGCCGGGCCGGAGGCGATCCAGCCGCCGCCGAGCACGGTGGCCAGCCCGGGCGCCGGCCGGCGGACCACCGCGCAGGCGAAGAACGCCGCCGGGGTGGGCCGCCAGGCGCGGTACGCGTCGAACAGCGTCGGGCCGTACAGGCCGGAGCCGGCGGTGACCTCGGTGACCGCCGGGTCGGCGCTGGTGGCGGCCACGCTGCCGGTGCCGCCGCCGTTGACGAACTCCAGGTCGGCGTGCTCGCGTACCGCGGCGACCGCGGCCGAGCGGCGGGCCAGCAGTTCCCGGTACGACCCGCGCTGCGCGACCCGGATCGCCGAGCCGAGCGCCGCCTGCCCGGGCGGGGCGTCCCCGAGACCGGCGATCTGTGCCTCGTACGACATCAGGCCGACCAGCCGGAAGCCCGGCCGGCCGGCGACGGCGGCGGCGAGCGCGCCGGCCGCCCGGGCGCTGTGCACCGGGGAGCGGCGCACGCCGACGTGCACCCGGCCCCGCAGCGGTCGCCAGGAGGCGTCCAGGTCGAGGCAGACGCGCAGCGCGGGCCGACTGCCGGGCGGGCACACCCGGTCGATCAGGTCGAGCTGCCCGGCGTCGTCGACCATGAGCGTGACCGCGTCGGCGAGCGCCCGGTCGGCGGCCAGCTCGGCGAGCGCTCCCCGGTGTGCGGTCGGGTACGCGACCAGCACGTCGTCGGCGACGCCGGTGCGGGCGAGCCAGAGCGCCTCGGGCAGCGTGAAGGCCATCACACCGTGCCAGCCGGGGCGCTTGAGCGCGCGGGTGAGCAGCTCGCGGACCCGCACCGACTTGCTCGCCACGCGCAGCGGCTTGCCCGCAACCCGGCCGGCCAGCGCGTCGGCGTTGTCGTCGAACGAGGAGAGGTCGACCACCGCGTACGGCGGGTCGAGGTGGGCGGTCGCCCGGTCGAGACGATCGCGAAGTTCGGCACGGTCGATGGCCACGTCTGCACGCTAACTGTCCGGACGGCAATGCGAAATACCCTCGCGTCTGTCCGGGCTGCGGGCGGTGGCCCCGGCGGCCTAGGCTCGGCGAACAGGCGATGTCACGGAGGGCGAGACCCTCCGCGCGGCTAGAGTGTTCCACCGGGGATGCCCAGACCTGGGCCGGCACGTGGAGGTACGGCCATCGAAAGCCAGAAGAACGGCGAGTCGTCCGGCGTGTCGTCGTCCGGGACAGCCGCCGACCGGTCCGGGTTCGCCGCCATCCGCTCGGTGCTGCGCATCCGGCCGTTCCGCAGGCTGTGGATCGTGCTCAGCGCCGCCTCCTTCGGTGACTGGCTCGGCCTGCTCGCCACCGCGTTGTTCGCCGCCTCGCAGGTCTCCGGCAGCACCGCCCAGGGCGCGGCGTTCGGCGGCGTCACCGCGATCCGGCTGCTGCCGGCGCTGGTGCTCGGCCCGGTGGCGGGCGTCTTCGCCGACCGGTTCGACCGCCGGTGGACGATGGTCATCTGCGACCTGCTGCGCTTCGTGCTGTTCGCCTCGATCCCGCTCTACGCGCTGACCGGCGCGGCGGGCGGCCTGGTGGTCGGCTGGGCGCTGATCGCCACGTTCCTGATCGAGTCGATCACGTTGCTGTGGATCCCGGCCAAGGAGGCGGCGGTCCCCAACCTGATTCCGCGTACCCGGCTGGAGGCCGCCAACCAGCTCACGCTGATCACCACGTACGGCCTGACCCCGGTGGCCGCCGCCGTCGCGCTGGCGGTGCTGACCCGCGGCCTGCCCGGCGTGGTCGGCGGCCACCTGCCCGACTGGGCCCAGCCGGCCCAGCTCGCGCTCTGGTTCAACGCCTTCTCCCGGCTGGCCACCGCGCTGGTGGTGGCGTTCGGGATCAAGGAGATCAGCGAGGCCCAGCGCGGCGAGGCCCAGCGCACCGAGCAGAGCATGTTCCGCCAGTTCGCCGACGGCTGGAAGTTCATCGGCCAGACGCCGCTGGTCCGTGGCCTGGTGCTGGGCATCTTCGGCGCGTTCGCCGGCGGCGGCATCGTGGTCGGCACCGGCAAGTTCTTCGCCAACTCGCTCGGTGCCGGTGACGCCGCGTTCTCGCTGCTCTTCGGCGCGATCTTCGTCGGCCTGGCGCTCGGCATCGGGCTGGGGCCGATGGTCGTGCGGGACATGTCCCGGCGCCGCTGGTTCGGCATGAGCATCGTGCTGGCCAGCGCCTCCGTGCTGGTGCTGGCGTTCGCCATCCACCTGTCCATGGCCATCCTCGGCGCGATCCTGGTCGGCGCCGGCGCCGGCATGGCGTTCCTGGCCGGCACCACGCTGCTCGGCGGCGAGGTCGCCGACGAGGTGCGCGGACGGGTCTTCGCGGTGGTGCAGATCGGCACCCGGCTGGTGCTGATCCTGGCCATCGCGCTGAGCAGCCTCCTGGTCGGCGTCGGCGGCTCCCGCCAGCTCGCCATCGCCGACCTGGGCATCTCCATCTCCTCGACCCGCCTGCTGCTGCTCGCCGCCGGCGCGGCCGGCATCTTCGCCGGGATCAGCGCGTTCGGCCAGATGGACGACAAGAAGGGCGTGCCGGTCCTGGCCGACCTCTGGGGCTCGATCCGGGGCCGCCCGCTGATGCCGGCCGAGTCGTTCGTCTCCTCCGGCCTCTTCGTGGTCTTCGAGGGCGGCGAGGGCGCCGGCAAGTCCACCCAGCTCGCCGCGCTCGCCGAGCGGCTGCGCGGCGACGGTCGGGACGTGGTGGTCACCCGCGAGCCGGGCGCCACCGGGGTCGGTGAGCGGATCCGCTCGCTGGTGCTGGGCACCACCTCCGACGACGCGCCGTCGCCGCGTGCCGAGGCGCTGCTCTACGCCGCCGACCGGGCCCACCACGTGGCCACCGTGGTCCGCCCGGCGCTGGTGCGGGGCGCGGTGGTGATCAGTGACCGGTACGTCGACTCGTCGCTGGCGTACCAGGGTGCCGGCCGGACGCTGCCGGTGGACGAGGTCTCGTGGCTCTCCTCCTGGGCCACCGGAGGGCTCAAGCCCGACCTGGTGGTCCTGCTCGACGTCGAGCCGCGCACCGGGCTCGGCCGGGTGGCGGCCCGCCGGGAGGGCACCGACCGGCTGGAGGCCGAGTCGGTGGCGTTCCACGAGCGGGTCCGGTACGCGTTCCTCGACCTGGCCGCCGGCGACCCGAAGCGTTACCTGGTCCTCGACGCGTCCCGCCCGGTCGAGGAGATCGCCGACGCGGTCGCCCGCCGGGTGGACGAGTTCCTCGTCGACCCGGCCGGCATCGTGCACCCGCGTCCGGCCCAGGGCCCGGACACCTCGGTCCAGCCCGAGTTATCCGAATCGGAGCTGGTGACGATGGAGCAACGCCGACAATGACGGACGTCTTCGGCGATCTGGTCGGGCAGGACGAGGCGGTGGCCACGCTGCGGCGTGCCGCCGCCTCGGCCGCCGCGCTGCTGCGCGCCGCCACCCTCGGGGCGGCCGGCGCGGGCGCCCCGACCGGCGGCGGAGACCTCGACGGGTACGACGACCTCGACGCGCTCGCCGAGCAGTTCGACGAGCCGGGCGACCCGGACGGGCCCGGTGCGACCGGTGACCCGGGCGCGACGGCGCCCTCCGCCGACCCCGGTGCCGGGATGACGCACGCGTGGATCTTCACCGGGCCACCCGGTTCCGGCCGGTCGGTGGCCGCCCGGGCGTTCGCCGCCGCGCTCCAGTGCGTGCACGGCACCGGCTGCGGTCGCTGCCCCGGCTGCCACACCACGCTGGCCGGCACCCACGCCGACGTGCGGCTCGTGGTGCCCGAAGGGCTGTCCATCGGCGTCGGCGAGATGCGCGCGCTGGTGCTGCGGGCGGCCAGCACGCCCTCCGGCGGTCGCTGGCAGATCGTGATCATCGAGGACGCCGACCGGCTCACCGAGGCCGCCGGCAACGCGTTGCTCAAGGCGGTCGAGGAGCCGCCTCCGCGTACGGTCTTCCTGCTCTGCGCCCCGTCCACGCACCCGGACGACGTCTCGGTGACCATCCGGTCGCGGTGCCGGGTCGTGCCGCTGCGCCAGCCACCGGCCGGCGCGGTGGCCGAGGTGCTGGTCCGTCGGGACGGCATCGCCCCGGACGTGGCCGAGTGGGCCGCCGCAGCCGCGCAGGGGCACGTGGGCCGGGCCCGGCGGCTGGCCCGCGACCCGGAGGCCCGGCAGCGGCGGGACGCCGTGTTGGCCGTGCCGCGCCGGCTCACCGGCGTGGGCGCCGCGTTCGACGCCGCCTCGGCGCTGATCGAGGCCGCCGAGGCGGAGGCCGCCGCCTCGGTCGCCGAGGTCGACGAGGCGGAGCGGGCGGCGTTGCAGACCGCGCTCGGTGCCGGCGGCACCGGCCGGGGTGCGGCCGGGGCCATGCGGGGCGCCGCCGGCCAGCTCAAGGATCTGGAGAAGCGGCAGAAGTCGCGGGCCACCCGGGCACAGCGGGACGCGCTGGACCGGGCGCTCGTCGACCTGGCCGGCTTCTACCGGGACGCGCTCACCATGGCGCTGCGGGCGCCGGTCGCCCCGGTGCACACCGACACCGCGACGCTGGCCGCCGCCGGCGCCCAGAAGTGGGACGCCGAGGGCTCGCTGCGCCGCCTGGAGGCGGTGCTGGAGTGCCGGGCGGCGATCGAGACGAACGTCAAGCCACGGATCGCGGTCGAGGCGATGATGGTGTCGCTCTGGCGGGGCTGACCCACCCCACCCCACGCTGTCCACAGGGCATCGACACGCGCGATTGACGTGCGGTACGGTCCGGGGAATGCCGTGGTCACCGAGGCGGCACGCTCAGTGAGGGTGGCGTCGGGGTGGGGCGGCGGCGCCGACCGGGGAGGAGTCCGCCGATGGCGCGGGGGGAGATCGACGAGGCCTGGATCGAGGAGGCGGTGCGGCGTTACCGCCGCATCGAGACGCTCCAGGCCGAGTTCGACCAGGCGGTCGCCACGGTGGAGGTCACCGTCCGTTCACCCGACGGGCTCGTCGAGGTGGTGGTCACGGCCGGTGGGCGGATCACCGACGTGCGCTTCCTCGGCCCGCTGCACCAGCGCAACCCGCGTGACGTGGCCGGTTCGGTGCGGGCCGCGGTGAGCGCCGCCGCGGACGCGGCGCAGTGGGCCCGGGAGAAACTGCACAACGAGACGTTCGCGGCCTACCGGCCGCTCGCGGGAGCCTGACATGGAATCGCTGCGTGCGCTGGCCGCCCGCCTCGACGAGGCCGCCGCCGGTCTCACCATGCTGGCCCGCACCGTGCCCGCCACCGACCCGCCGCACCCCGCGTTCGGCGCCCACGCGGCCGGCCGGCCCGGCGAGGTCGGGCGCGCGCTGCACCGGCAGTGGACCGCCGCCACCGCCGACCGGGCCCGCGAGGCGCAGGCGGCCGCGAACCGGCTGGCCGCCGCCGCGGCGGCGCTGCGCAGCGCCGCCGAGCGCTACGCGGCCACCGACGACGCGGTCGTCCGCCGGCTGGCCCGGGAGGCCTGATGGACGCGCTGGACCGTCTCGCCGAGCCGGGCCTCGACCTGCTCACCCGCGTCGACGCGCTGCTCGCCGCCGGTGCGCCCGAGGGGCACCGGCTCTGGCCGCTGCTGCGCCGGATGCAGGTGCTCCCCGGCGTGGCCGTGCGGGAGTTCCTCGAACTGCACCCGGCGCCGCTGAACGGCGCCGGCCACGCCGTGCGCCGGCTCGTCCGGGGGTACGACGACACCTGCGCCGTGCTCACCGACCCGGTCGCCTGGTCCGGGTCCGCCGCGTCGGCCTACGACGAGGCACGCACCGCCCTGCTCCGGCATCTCGACGAGGGGCCGGAGAGCCTGGTCGGGCGGCTGGAGTCGACCGCGGGCTACGCGGACGCGCTGGCCGGCTGGGTGGAGAGCAGCCGGGCCGCCCTGGCGCGGGCGCTCGCCGAGGTGGTCGGCTCGGCCGAGGCGGTCGCCGTGCACGCCGCGAGCCGGCCGGGCGTCGAGTCCGGCCCGGTCGGCGCGTCGGCGGCAGCCGAGATCGCCACCCGGGTGCTGGGTGTGCTCGGGGTGGCCTACGACGGGGCCGAGACGCTGCTGCGCCAGTGGGGGCCGAGCCTGACGGAGACGACCTGGCGGGACCGCGCCGTCTCCGCGCCGCGCTACGGCGGCACCACCCGGATCGGCTACTGACGGCCCACGGCGTCGCACGCCGCTCCGACCGTGGCCGGGCACCGGCGTGCGACGCCGTGGCTTTCCCCTGCACCCCCCGCAGGTATGCCTTCACTCAACGCGGTGGATGGGCGTTTGTCCCGGGGGCGGCCCAGGTTTCAACCGTCCGGGCGAGGCGCGGGGGCCGGTTCGGTCCGGTCCACCGGGATGGATCGCTGCACGGTGTGACCGGACGGCGACCGGTGGACCGTCCGACCGCTCCGGTCCGCGTAGGGTAGGCGCATGGGCATGCTCTGCGCGGTCAGCTTCAACCGGTACGGGCGCCTCTACTACCTCGATCCCGGTGAGTTCCGCCCCCAGGTGGGGGACCGGGTGCTGGTGCCCACCGACGAGGGCCCCGAGGTGGCCGAGTGCGTCTGGGCCGCGCAGTGGGTCAGCGAGGACACCGACGGTTTCCCGAAGCTGGCCGGGCTGGCCGGCGAGGACGACCTGCACCGCGACGAGCTGCTGCGCCGGCGCAAGGCCGACGCGAAGGTGGCCGCCAAGCGGCTGATCCGCGAGCACGGCCTGCCGATGAAGGTGGTGGCCGTCGACCACGTCCTGGCCACGCCGGAGTCCGGCAGCGACCGCACGACCATCTACTTCACCGCGCCGCACCGGGTGGACTTCCGTTCCCTGGTCCGTGATCTGGGCGCGACGCTGCACTGCCGGGTCGAGCTGCGACAGCTCTCCGCCCGCGACTCGGCGCGCGTGCAGGGCGGGATCGGCTCGTGCGGTCGTGACCTGTGCTGCGCCACGTTCCTCACCGACTTCGAGCCGGTGACGATCCGGATGGCGAAGGACCAGGACCTCCCGCTCAACCCGCTGCGCATCTCCGGCGCGTGCGGCCGGCTGATGTGTTGCCTGAAGTACGAACATCCCCTGTACCAGCGGTTCCAGGAGTCCGCTCCGGCGGTCGGCACCCGGGTGGAGACCCCGCAGGGCGAGGGCAAGGTGGTCGGCCACAGCGTTCCGCGCGACGCCGTCACGGTCCGCCTGGACGCCGACGGCTCCCGCTGCCAGTGCAGCCGGGCCTCGGTCTGCGCCCCCCGCCAGTCCCACGACCAGCACTACAACCCCACCCCCTGACCGCCCGGCGGGGGTAGGCGGTCAGCGGAGCGTGATGGGGGGTTCGGCCAGGCGGGGAGTCAGCGGGGTCTTCGGGGTCAGCCACGGGGCCGTGGCGGACTGGTCCGGGTTGAGCTGCCAGGCGTGGGACACCCGGTCCAGCGCGACGGGGTAGATCGTCACCGTGCCGTCGGGGTCGAATCGGAACCGGAGGAACGCCTTCGAGTCCTCGATGCCCTGACCGGCGAACAACTCGTTCAGGTTCACGCCGAACGCGCCCGCCACCAGCAGGTAGAGCGCCACCAGCTGACTGGCGACCAGTCCGCTGACCGGGCCGTAGAGCACCGCCGCGGCGACCGCCGGCAGCGGCCACGGCCAGTCGTAGAACGGCAGGTGCAGCCAGAGCCAGGTGCCGCCGGCCGCCAGGGCCACCTGCGCCACCCCGTGCGCCACCCCGAGGATCCAGTGCCGGGCGTGCCGCTTGCCGCCCGCGCTGGGCGGCTTCGCGAAGAACGCCGCACCCAGCAACGTCACCGCGAGCATCGCCACCAGCGGGACGCTGAACAGCCGCTGCGCGGTGGAGTCGGCGCGCTGCGCCGTCACGCCGGCCATGGCCAGCATCAGCAGCGTGTGCAGCGTGCCGAGCAGCGTGGTGAAGCCCGGGTTGCGTAACGGCAGCCGGCGGAAGATCCCCCAGCCGTACCGGCGGGAGCGGGCCTTCTCCGGATAGCGGGCGGCCAGCTCGTACTCGCGGGTGCGGCTGGCCCGTCGGGTCAGCGTGTCCCGTGGCGGCACCTCCAGCCGCTCCGGAAGCTGGTGCGTCGGGTAGAGGTAGGCACCACCGCCACCGCAGGTGATGAGCTGCCGCTCCGGGCCGGCGTACCGGGCGTAGTGGTGCAGGTCGCCGGAGACCAGCACCCGGACCTGGGCCCCGGTGGGCGCCACGATGGTGCGGATGAAGTAGTCGACCGAGTCGTACGCGTTGGGGTGGTCGGCGGCCTTGACCCACGTCGGCGCCGGCACCGCCACGATCACCCGCGACCGTGGGGTGAGCTTGCGGGCCACCGCGTCGAAGTAGGTGAGCTGCGGATCGTCCAGGTACGAGCCGGACTGGTCGTCGAGGCCCAGCAGCCACCACCCGGCCGGCAGCTCCACCGCGAAGTAGGAGCGGGACTGGCCGGTGCCCCAGCCGGCGAAGTGGCGGTCCCGGGAGCGCACGAACAGCCGCAGGAACGCGGTCAGGCCGTCGTACCAGTCGTGGTTGCCGGGGACCGCGAAGAGCGTCGGCCGCTCCGGCGGGGCGACCGGCAGCGCCGCCTGGTACGGGCCCTTGCACCGGTCCTCGTACGCCTCGTAGCCGGCCGACGGATAGACCTGGTCGCCGCCCATCACCAGCGTCTGCGCCCGGGGCAGCCGGTGCCCGTCCACGGTCAGCTCCGGCTGAGCCAGCAGGTAGGCGATCGAGTACGTGGCGTCGAAGCCGTCGCCCAGGTCGGCCACGTAGTCCAGCCAGAGCCCGCCGTCCGGCCCGACCTGCCGGAACGTGTCGTCGCCGAACGCGTTCTGCAACTCCCGCTTGTCCAGGTACGCCCCGAACAGCATGGCCAGCAGCGTCCGCAGGCCGGTGCTGATCAGCAGCAGCGGCGCGAGCCAGGGCACCGGTCGGCGTGGGGTGAAACCCAGTTCCCGCGGGTCCAGGCTGTGCGGCCGACGGCTGGCCCGCTCGCCCGGGCGCACCTCCGGATCCGGCTGTCGCGGCGGTACGTGGTCGTCGCTCACCCGCCGCAGGGTAGTCCGGACCGGGCGGGAAGTCTCTCCCGTGCCGGGGCCGAGGAACCTGGTTGTCCGGTTCCGGACGAGGGGGATCCGGTTCGGCTCCCGGCGGCGCGTGCCGTACACTTGGTGGTCGTTGCCGCCTTAGCTCAGTCGGCTAGAGCGACGCACTCGTAATGCGTAGGTCGACGGTTCGATTCCGTCAGGCGGCTCCAGATGAGCCCCTGGCCAGCAGAAGTGCTGGCCAGGGGCTCGCTTTCGTGTCTGGCGGGCGGGTCGCCGAAGATCCGGAGAAAAAGTTCCGGGTGACGGCAACCTGCGGGCGGTGGATCGCATGTGCCCGGATGTAAGCAACGATCACCGCGATCCATAGGGGCCGGAAATGTCCGCACGTCGTCTGCTGCTGCCCGCTGCCACCGTCCTTTTCGTACTCACCGCCTGTGCCGCCACGGAGGAACCCGGTACCGGCGCGACCGCGTCCGCTCCGGCCTCGGCTGCCCCGACGAACGGCGCCCCCGGTGCCTCGCCCACGGTGACCGCCAAGGCGGCCGGGGGTGTCCGGAGCGCCGACTGTCCCTCGGGGACGGACCTGCAGAAGCTCGTCGAGCTGCCGACCGGCATGACCTTCGGCAGTGTCGAGTGCGTGCAGGGCTGGGCGGGAGCCGTCCCGCAGGGCCCGAAGACCGGTGACGGCGTCTACCTGTTCCACCACACGGCCGGTACGGGCTGGAAGTACTACGGCGAGGGCAGCGGGTACGACTGCACGGACCTCGGCGTCACCGAGCCGGCGCCGTTCTGCGTCTCCGGCTGATCGGATCGACCGCGGTTGCGCGCTGTGGCGCACACTGACTACGGTGTGCGCCACTGTCAGCCGGCCGCACCGACGCCGTCGCGCCCTGACAACCTGTGCGGGTACGTGGGGATGCGAGCGGGGCATGGCGGACTCGATCGACGAGCAGTTCCGGGAGTTCGTCCGGACCCGCTCGTCCGCGTTGCTCCGGACGGCGTTCCTGCTGACCGGCGACCGCCACCTCGCCGAGGACCTGGTGCAGGACGCGCTGGCCCGAACCCATCGGGGCCGACGGCGGCTGAACGATCCGGGGCACTTCGAGGCCTACACCCGCACCGCGATGTACCACCAGCAGGTGAGCTGGTGGCGGCGCCGCAGGGTGGTCGAGTCCCTGCCCGGAGAACTGGCCGACGTGGTCCAGCCCGGCAGTGACCACGCCGGCCGTACCGATCTCAAGCTCGCCCTGCACCAGGCGCTCGCCCAACTCACCCCGCGACAGCGCGCGGTGCTGGTGATCCGCTTCTTCGAGGACCGCAGCGAGGCCGAGGCAGCGCAGCTTCTGCAGTGTTCGGTCGGCACGATCAAGAGCCAGACCAGCAAGGCGCTGGCCCGCATGCGGGAGATCGCGCCCGAGTTGCTCTCGGCCGTGATGGAGGAGGCCTGATGACCGACAACCTCGGGCCGCTGCGTCAGGCCATGTCCGATCTGAGCGAGCACGGCGGCAGCGCCGACCTGTACGAGCGGACCCTGCGCAGGTCGCGGCAGTTGCACCGGCGGGCGACCGTCACCACCGGCGCCACAGCCGTAGCGCTGGTGTTCGCCGTCGGCGGTACGGTCGCCTTCGCCGTCAGCCACTGGTCCGACCCGGCGACGCCGCCCGCGACCGCTCCCGGGCAACCCGAGTGTCCGTCCATCGAAACCTTGGGTGACCTGGTCGAACTGCCGCAGGGCTGGTCCTTCGCGTCCACCGGTGTGCAGTGCGCGGAGACGTGGGCGGCAGTCGAGGTGAAGCGCCCGGCCGGCGGCGACGTCCGCTACCTGTTCCACCACACGTCCGATGCGGGTTGGCGGTACCAGGAACAGGGCACCGAATGGAACTGTCGGGAGCTCGGTCTCACCCGGCCGGCACCGTTCTGCACCTCCTGACCGCGCGCCGATGATTCGGGACCGGCTGGCCGGTCCATCCGGTGACCGCTCCCTCCGTCCAGACCTGGAGTCGCCACCGTGCCCACCTCGCCCGTGACCGTCAGCCTGCCGATCGCCGACCGCGTGACCGCACACCGCTTCTACGCCGAGGCGCTCGGCTGGCCGACGGTCGGTGAGCCGGCGGCGGACGGCGTTCCCGAGCCGCTCCAGTTCGCCGTGCACGACGGCCTGCGCCTGATGCTGGTGCCGAGCGGCGGTTTCGGCTGGGTCATCGGCGACCACGAGGTCGCCGAACGGGGCCGCAGCGAGTGCGTGCTGGGCCTGAGCGCCGCGGATCCCGCCGAGGTGCGGCGGATCGTCGACCGGGCCCGGGCCGCGGGTGCCCGCGTCGTGACGGCGCCGGCCGAACAGCCATGGGGGTACGCCGCCACGTTCGCCGACCCGGACGGCCACCTGTGGATGATCACGGCGTCCTGACGCACGGTCCGGAACCGGCGCGCGGAGCCCGGGGCGACGGGCCCCGACCAGCCGGTACGACATTGCCCGCATCCGTGAGAGCCGCTATCGTTCCCTGGCCAGACGCCCCCGGAGTTCGAGGATCGCGGTGACTTCCCCGGAGTTGACGAACCAGGTTGTCCGGCACGATCCCCGCACCGAGGAGAAGACTGCCGGTCGCGCCCCGAGCCGGTTCCGGGGCGACGTCGCCGGCCTCCGTGCCGTGGCCGTCGCGGTGGTACTGCTCTACCACGCCGGGCTGTCGTTCCTGCCCGGCGGTTTCGTCGGCGTCGACGTCTTCTTCGTGATCTCCGGCTTCCTGATCACCGGGCAGATCGTCGCCGAGATCGAGCGCACCGGCCGGCTCTCCCTCGTCGGGTTCTACGCGCGCCGGGCCAAGCGGATCCTGCCCGCCGCGACGGTGGTGCTCGCGGCGACCGCGGTGGCGGTCCGGCTCTTCGTGCCCCGCGGCGACTGGCAGGCCATCGGCGGCGACATCGCCGCCGCGGCGGTCTACGTGGTGAACTGGCGGTTCGCCGACCGGGCGGTCGACTACCTCGCCGCCGACAACGCGGTGGTCTCGCCGGTGCAGCACTACTGGTCGCTCGCCGTCGAGGAGCAGTTCTACCTGGTCTGGCCGTTGCTGATCGTGCTGGCGCTGCTCGCCGCGCGGGCGCTGCGGCGGGCGAACGTGCGGCCGGTCCTGTGGGTCGGTCTCGCGGTCCTGGCGGTGCCGTCGTTCGTCTGGTCGATCATCGAGACGGCGAACTCGCCGGCCCGCGCGTTCTTCGTCTCCACGACGCGGTTGTGGGAACTCGCCGTCGGGGCGGGCGTCGCGCTGATCGCGACGCGGGCCGCGCGGATGCCACGGGCGGTGGCGGTCGTCCTCGGGTGGCTCGGCCTGGCCGCGATCGTGGCGGCGGCGGCGCTGGTGAGCGGCAAGACGGCCTGGCCCGGGTACGCTGCCGCGCTGCCCACGCTCGGTGCCGCCGCGGTCGTCGCGGCCGGCCCGGCGGCGGGCTCGCGGGGGCCGGTGGTGCTGCTCGGCACCGGCCCGTTCCGCTGGGTCGGTGACCTGTCGTACTCGCTGTACCTGTGGCACTGGCCGATGCTCATCGTGGCCGCCGCCCGCTTCGGTGAGCTGTCGACGGTCGAGGGACTGGCGGTGGCGCTCGCCTCGGTGGTGCCCGCCTGGCTCACGTTCCGGCTGGTGGAGAACCCGCTGCGGTACTCCCGGAAGATCGCCACGTCGCCGCGGCTCGCGTTGAGTCTCGGCGGCAACTTCACCATGGCCGGGATCTGCGCCGGCCTGGCGCTGGTCCTGCTCGGTGCCTGGGCCGCCGCCGCGGTCCCCACCAAGAGCCGGTACGCGCCGGGCGCGGCGCTGCTGTCCGCCACGCCCGGCACCGCCCCGATCGGCCCGGCGCCGGAGCGGTTCGACGTGATCACGCCGGATCCGCTCCAGATCCGGCAGGGGTTCCTGGACGTGCCCGTCACGAAACGGGACAACTGCTTCCAGCAGGTCGAGGGCGCCGAGGTGTTGTGGTGCACGTACGGCAACCCCCAGGGCGCCACCACCGTCGCCCTGGTGGGCGACTCGAAGATGGACCAGTGGTTGCCGGCGTTCCAGGTGCTTGCCGAGCAGAACGACTGGAAGCTGGTGATCGCCGCCAAGGCCGGGTGCGCGTTCACCAGCGCCAAGGTGCTCAAGGCCGACAAGTCCGGCAAGCCCTACACCGACTGCATCGAGTGGAACCAGGCGCTGCTGAGCCGGCTGCTGCGGGAGCGTCCCGACTACGTGGTCACCTCGCAGTCGGCGCCGACCGCACTGAACGCCACCGGCACGGGGGTCTCGGTCGACGCGATGGTCGCGGGCGTGCGGGCCTCCTGGAAGAAGCTCGACTCGGTGGGCTCGCAGGTCGTCGTGATGGCCAACAATCCAGGGCCCCCGGGCGCGCCGGTGGCGTGCGCCGACAAGAACCGCAAGCGCCTGTCCGTCTGCGCGTTCGACCGCGTGCTGCACGACCAGGACCAGGCGTACCGGATGCAGCGGCGGGCGGTGGCCGGGGTGCCCGAGGTCAGGATGATCGACCTGTTCGACGCCATCTGCCCAACCGAGCGGTGCCCGGTGGTGTTCGGCAACGTGCTGATCTACCGAGGCGGATCGCACATCGGCGCCGCCTACGTGAAGACCACCGCCCCGCACCTCGCCCGCGCCCTGTCCGACGTGGGCGTGCCGGCGGTGTACGCGCCGCAGAAGTGACCGCTCAGACGTAGAGCTTCTTGGCGTAGTCGGGGCCGTAGTGCCGTTCCAGGTCGGCCAGGCTCTCCGCCGGGGCCTCGACCTCCTTGACCAGTCGGGGCCGCGACGGTAGCGCGTCCGGCTGCCAGGTCTCCGGCTGCCACAGCTCGGAGCGGAGGAACGCCTTCGCGCAGTGGTAGAAGATCTGCTCGATCGCCACCTCGACGGCGAGCAGCGGCCGGTGGCCCTTGACCTCCAGGTCGGCGAACCACGGCGCGTCCCGGACCAGCCGGGCCCGCCCGTTGATCCGCAGTGTGTCGGTGCGCCCCGGGATCAGGAAGATCAGCCCGACGTGCGGGTTGGCCAGGATGTTGTGGTAGCCGTCGGCGCGCCGGTTGCCCGGCCGTTCCGGGATCGCGATGGTGGTGTCGTCCCGCACCAGCGTGAACCCGGGCGGGTCACCCTTGGGCGAGACGTCGCAACTGCCGTCCGCACCGGCGGTGGCGATCAGGCAGAACGGCGAGGCGGCCAGCCACTCCCGGTCGCGTCGGTGCAGCGTACGGCGCTCCTTGGCGACCGCCCGCGGCATCGGCGCCCCGATCAGCTCACGCAGCTCCGCCTCGTCGGTGATCTCCCGTGTCGTCACGTCTTCCTCCCCCGTCCGTTGACCTTGACGACGGTTCCGGCCCGCGACGGGTCGGAATCCGTCATCGTCAGTCTAGGGGCGCGTCGGACGCCGGGTTTGCCCCCGGAAGCGGCGGGTAGGGACCGGAACACAGCGCGTGTCCGGAACGTGACGGATGGAGGCCGCGATGGAGAGCCGACTGAAAGTGCTCGGCCATCCCGTGCACCCGATGCTGGTGATGTTCCCGGTGGCGCTCCTGGTCACCGCGGTCATCTTCGACGTGGTCGACACGGTGGGCGGGCCGGACCTCCTCGGCGAGGTCGCGTACTGGAACATCACCGTCGGCCTGATCGGTGGCCTGCTCGCCGCCGTGGCCGGCGCGTTCGACCTGCTCGCCCTGCCGACCGGCACCCGCGCCAAGCGGGTCGGGCTGCTCCACGCCGCGGCCAACATCGCGGTGATCCTGCTCTTCGCCGCCGTCTGGGTGGTCCGGCTCAACGCCGGGTCGCGGAACGCCGGCGGTGCGCTGATCGCGATCGAGGTGGTGGCCGTGGCGATCCTCGGGATCAGCGCCTGGCTCGGCGGCGAGCTGGTGGACCGGCTCGGCGTCGGCGTCGACCCGGACCACGACCTCAACGCGTCCAGCTCGCTGCGGCCCACCTCGACGACCCACCGGATCGGAGACCTGCGATGACCGAGCCGGACGGCGGTCGGGGCTGGCGGGGCCGCCAGCAGGGCTGGGACCCGATGGGCGAGTTGCAGGCGCTGCGCGCCGAGCTGAGCCGTCTGGTCGGCGGCCGTTCCGGCACCCCGGACGTGGACGTCACCGAGGTGGCGGACGGCTGGGAGGTGACGGTCCGGCTGCCCGGCGTGGCACCCGAGGAGGTGGCCGTCGAGCTGGACGAGCGGGAACTGTGCGTACGGGCCCGGTCGGAGGCCGAGGTCAACGCCGACCAGGGCATCCCGGGCGGGTTCACCACCCGGGGCTTCGAGTACCGCGTCGACCTGCCCTCGCGCGTCGACCCCGAGCGGATCGACGCGGTGATGGACCACGGCCTGCTCCGGGTGCGGCTACCCCGGGCGGCCCGGCCCGCGCCACGCACCATCACCGTCGGCCGTACCGGCCCGCGCGACACCGTCGGCCGTACGCCGGCCCCGGTCGACCCGGCCGCGGACCGGGAACTGCACCACCCGGACACCACGCTCGACGAGACCGAGCGGCCGTAGGGGCGGCGTGACCAGCCTCCCCCTCGGTCCGGTGGGCGCGTGGGTGCCGGACGTCGAGCGGATCGCCGTGCTCCGGGCCAACGCGCTCGGCGACTTCATCTTCGTGCTGCCCGCGCTGGCGGCGCTGCGGGCCGCGTACCCGTCGGCGGAGATCGTGCTGCTCGGCGCGCCGTGGCACGCGAAGCTGTGGCGCGACCGGCCCGGCCCGGTGGACCGGGTGCTGGTGGTGCCCCCCGCGCCCGGCATCCGCGACGCCGGCCCGGACGAGTCGCCGGCCGGCCCGGCGGACTTCCTGGCCGCGGCGCGCGCCGAACGGTTCGACCTGGCGTTGCAGGTGCACGGCGGCGGCGCCAACTCCAACCCGTTCGTCACCGCGCTCGGCGCCCGGGTCACCGCCGGGCTGCGCGCCGACGACGCGCCGCCGCTGGACCGCTGGCTGCGGTACGTCTACTACCAGCACGAGGTGATCCGCTACCTGGAGGTGGCCGCGCTGGTCGGGGCACCGGCCACCACGATCACCCCGGCGTTGGCGGTGACCGACGCGGACCGGGCCGAGGCGGCGGCGGTGCTCGGCGCGCCCGGCCGACCCCGGGTGGCGCTGCACCCGGGTGCCACCGACACCCGGCGGCGCTGGCCGGCGGAGAGCTTCGCCGAGGTCGCCCGCGTGCTGGTCGGGGACGGGTACGAGGTGCTGGTCACCGGCACGCCCACCGAGCGGGAGACGGTCGACGCGGTGGTCGCGGCGGCCGGCGTGCCGGTGCGCCCGCAGGTCGGCACGCTGAGCCTCGGCGCGCTCGCCGCCGCGTACGCGGACTGCGCGCTGGTGGTCTCCAACGACACCGGCCCGCTGCACCTGGCCGCCGCGGTGGGCGCGCCCACGGTGGGCATCTTCTGGGTCGGCAACCTGATCAACGGCGCGTCCCCGCTGCGCGGCCGGCACCGCCCGATCGCCGCCTGGACGACCCGCTGCCCGGTCTGCGGCGTCGACTGCACGCCCGGGATCTACCCGCACCGCCCCGGGGACGGCGACTGCCCGCACCGGGTGTCGTTCGTGGCCGACGTGCCGGCCGTCGAGGTGGTGGAGGCGGCCCGCGAGCTGCTCACACCTCCGCGCCCGACTCGTTGAGCACGACCTCCCACGCCTCCACGTCCCGCTCGGTGACCGTGGTCGGCGACTCCAGGTGGTAGGCCCCGCTGGGCAGCACCCCGGCGCCGCCGTGCCGCTCCAGCACCGCGAGCTGCGCGGCCACGTCCTCGCCCTGGTGCCGCTCGGGCAGCCGTTCCCAGAAGTCGAAGCCACCGGCGTCGACCAGCTTCGCCCGGTCGTAGAGCACGCAGCCGCCGATCCAGGAGACCTTGTACGCCCGCCACGCGCCCACCGGCAGGTCGAGCTTCTCGGTGACGTGCAGCAGGTTCGCCGCCGGGTGGATCGACGCCCGGTGCCACTCCGGCGTGCCCGGCCGGATCCGCTCCGGTTCCGGCCGGCCCGGCCACTCCTCGTAGTGCCGGTGCGTGTCCGGGCGGACGTCCTCGGCGTAGGAGAGCCCGTGCACCGCGTTGCCGACGAACCCGCAGCCCAGCTCGTGCAGCGCGGTGACCAGCCGGGACAACGTGCCCGGCTCCAGCCAGACGTCGTCGTCGAGGCAGAGCACGGCGTCGGCCGCCGACCGGGACAACAGGTAGGAGCGGTGCTCGGCCAACCCGCGCCGGGGCAGCCGCCGGGTCAGCAGCACCGGGTGTCCCCGGTGGCGCAACGCCCGGACCATGGTGGCCGCCGCCGGGTGCGCGTACGCGGGGTCGCCGTCGGACTGGTCGCTGACCACCACCCCGAAGCCGGGCACGCCCTCCTGGGCGGCCAGCCCGGACAGCGTGACCGCCAGCTCGGCCGGCCGGTTGCGGGTGGGGATCAGCACGTCGAGCCGTCGGGGATGCCGGAACTGCTCCGGGGTGCCCGGGTCGAGCGGTCGGGTCACGCCGGCCTGCTCTCGCCGACCGGCTGGGCTCGGATGCGGTCGATGATGGCCGAGGTGGAGCGGTCCGGCACGTAGCCGAGCGTGCGGACCTGGCCGCCGAGCCGGCGGACCAGCGGCGCCTCCGGCACCATCTCCGGCGGGTAGTCGCCGCCCTTGACGTAGAGGTCCGGGCGGACCGCCTCGATCAGCCGGGCCGGTGAGTCCTCCTCGAAGACCACCACGTGGTCCACGCAGGCCAGCGCCGCCAGCAGCGCGATGCGGTCCTCGACCGGGTTGACCGGCCGGTCCGGGCCCTTGAGCCGGCGTACGCTGCCGTCCGAGTTGACCGCCACGATCAGCAGGTCGCCGAGCGCGCGGGCCTGGGTCAGGTAGCGGACGTGCCCCGGGTGCAGCACGTCGAAGCAGCCGTTGGTGAACACCACCGACCGCCCGGACCGCCGGTGCTCGTCGACGAGCGCGGCCAGCTCGTCGGCGCCGACCAGGGCCGGGTGCCCGGCCTCCTCGCCGCCGGTGCCCAGCGCGGTGAGCAGGTCCTCCCGGCGGCACACGCAGGTGCCGGTGTCGGCGACCGTGATGGTGGCGGCGAGCTGGGCGAGCTGCGCGGCGGTCGGCAGGCCCGCCTCGGCGGCCAGCGCCAGCGTCATGGCCGCCAGGTACGCGTCCCCGGCGCCGACCGCGTGGCTGGCCGGGACCGGCGTGCTGTGGCTGCGCCGGGGCGAGCCGTCGGCGCCGCCGACCACCGCGCCGTCGGTGTCCAGGGTCACCGCGACCACGTCCGCGCCGGTGTGCGCGCGCAGCTCGGACAGGCGCGACTCGGCCAGCTCGGCCCGGTCCACGCCCTCCCCGACGGCCGCGTTCACGGTCACCCCGGTGCCGGTGACGCTGAGCCCGTTGCCGGTCAGCGCCACCCGCTCCTCGCCCGGAGTCGGCTCGCCGGTCGGCCCGGACGAGCCCCCCGTGGGCCGGTGCACCGGCGCGCCGGAGGCGGGGTGCGGACTGCCCGGCGTACGGTCGCCGGACATGGCGTGCGTTGCCCGTTCACCGGCTTCGCCGGGGGGCGTGGCCACCGCCCGTTCGCCGGCTCCGCCGGGTGCGGCGCCGACCACCAGCTCGGACGGGCCGTCGGTCGCGGCCGGATGATCCAGGTGCAGGTCACCGGTGCGGACGACGCCGCGCTCGGCGTGGGCGAACCCGGCGGCGGCGCGGGCCAGCAGCCGGGTCGCCTCGGCGAAGCTCGGCGTCACCACCGTCGGGTTGAGCCCGCGCCAGTCGGCCAGGTCGTGCGCGTCGAGCGCCACCGTGCCGTACCGGTCGCGGTTGGCGACCAGCCAGGCGCGTACCGCCGACGGCAGCGCACCCAGGCCGTAGTCGCAGACCACAAGCGTGAGCGGCTGCCCGGCGGCCACCGCGCGCAGCTCCTCGGTGGCGCAGTGCAGCGCGGTCAGCAGGCGGGCCACCCCGTCGTCGTCGAGCGTGTCCTCCGGGCCGCCGGAGTCCTCCCGGAGCAGGATCTGGTTGCCGGCGAGCATCCGGCGCTTGACCGGGGTGGGACGGCCGGGCTGGCTGACCGTCCGGTCCCAGACCGTCGCCCGGTCCAGGCAGTCGTGCAGCTCGTCGCCGGCGACGTCGGCGCCGACCGGGGCGACGAGCGCGGCCCGGCCGCCGAGCGCGGCGACGTTGACCGCGGTGTTCGCGGCGCCGCCGGCGGCGGAGATCCGGCGGCGCAGCGTGAGGACCGGCGCGGGCGCCTCCCGGCAGAGCCGTTCCGACTCGGCGAACCGCCACTCGTCCAGCATGGCGTCGCCGACGACCAGCACGGGACGCCCCTGCCAGCTCGCCACCACGGTGGCCAGCCGGCGCTCTTCCGCTGCTGCTCCTGCCATGCCCTCCCGGGTCCCCCGGCGTCGGCCGGCCAAACCAGCCCGGCCGCGGCCCGGCTGCGACGCGGGCCACCCGGTGCGTCCGGTTTCCGGGCATCGGCCGGGGGAATCGTCCAGACACACCCGGAGAGGAGAAGCAGCATGGCAGCGACACTTCAGGGCAAGCGGATCGCGTTCCTGGCCGCCGACGGCGTCGAGGAGGTCGAGTACACCAAGCCGCGCGAGGCGGTGGAGAACGCCGGCGCCCGGGTGGAGCTGGTCTCCATCGAGTCCGGCTCGATCCAGGCGTTCAACCACCTGGACCACGGCAAGCAGTACCAGGTCGACGTCACCACCAAGGAGGCGGACGCCGGCGCGTACGACGGGTTGGTGCTGCCCGGCGGCGTGGCGAACCCGGACTTCCTGCGGGCCGACCCGGACGCGGTCCGGTTCGTGAAGGCGTTCTTCGACGCCGGCAAGCCGGTCGGGGTGATCTGCCACGGCCCGTGGACGCTGGTCGAGGCGGACGTGGTGCGCGGTCGCCGGATCACCTCCTGGCCGAGCCTGCGCACCGACCTCACGAACGCCGGCGCCATCTGGGTCGACGAGGAGGTCGTCACCGACAACGGGCTGGTCAGCAGCCGTAAGCCGGACGACCTGCCGGCGTTCTGCGCCAAGATCGTCGAGGAGTTCGCCGAGGGCCGGCACACCGCCGGCTAGAAAACTCATCCGCCCACCGGGGGCATGATCCGCCCCCGGTGGGATACGAAGCGGGATGACCGCCCAGGCCGCTGCACCCGCGTTGCCCGCCCGCCAGATCCGGCTGCTGATGTTCGGTCTGATGACCGGCATGCTGTTGGCCGCGCTCGACCAGACCATCGTCGGCACCGCGCTGCCCACCATCGTCGGGGAGTTGGGCGGCATCGACCACTACTCGTGGGTGGTCACCGCGTACCTGCTGGCGTCGACCGCCTCGACGCCGCTCTACGGCAAGATGGCCGACCTGTACGGACGACGGCCGGTCTTCCTGTTCTCGATCGGCGCGTTCCTGGTCGGCTCGCTGCTGGCCGGGCTGTCGCGGGACATGACCCAGTTGATCGTCACCCGGGGCGTGCAGGGGCTCGGCGCGGGCGGCCTGATGACGCTGGCGTTCGTCATCATCTCGGACGTGGTGCCGCCCCGGGAGCGGGGCCGCTACCAGGGTCTGTTCGGCGCCGTGTTCGGCGTGTCGTCGGTGGCCGGCCCGCTGGTCGGCGGCTACTTCGCGGAGACCAACTGGCGGTGGATCTTCTACCTGAACGTGCCGCTGGCGATTCTCGCCATCGTGGTCTGCTGGCACGTGATGCGGCTGGTGCCGTTCCAGCGCCGCGAGCACACCGTCGACTGGCTCGGCGCGGCGTTGCTGGTCGCCGGTGTGAGCTGCCTGCTGCTGGCGCTGAGCTGGGGCGGCACCTCGTACGCCTGGGGCTCCGCCGTGATCGTCGGGCTGTTCGTGGCCGGTGCGGTGCTGGGCGTGGCGTTCCTGCTCCAGGAGGCCCGGACCCGGGAGCCGATCCTGCCGCTGCGGCTGTTCCGCAGCCGCACGTTCGCGCTGGCCAACACCGCCGGCTTCGTGCTCGGCCTGGTGATGTTCGGGTCGATCATCTTCATTCCGCTCTACCTCCAGATCGTCAAGGGCGCCTCGCCGACCCGTAGCGGCCTGCTGATGCTGCCGATGATGGCCGGCATCATCGTCACGTCGATCCTGACCGGCCGGGCGATGAGCCGGATCGGCCGGTACAAGTGGTTCCCGGTGACGGGCACCGCCGTGCTGGTGGTCGGCATGCTGCTGTTCCGCCAGCTCCAGGTGGGCACGTCGCTGTGGGCCGCGTTCGGCTACATGGTGGTGATCGGCGTCGGGCTGGGCCTGTGCATGCAGTCGCTGATCCTGGCCGTGCAGAACGCGGTGGACGTCCGCGACCTGGGCGCGGGCACCTCCTCGGCCACGTTCTTCCGCTCGCTGGGCGGCTCGTTCGGGGTGGCCATCCTGGGCGCGGTGCTGTCCACGCGGCTCACCGGCGCGCTGGCCGACCGGCTGCCGGGCGCGCTCGCCCAGCTCCCGCCGCAGCAGCGGGCGGCGGTGGCGGCCGGCGGCGCGGAGAACATCTCGATCAACGATCCGGCCACCATCCTGGCGTTGCCCGGCCCGGTACGCGCCGCGATCCAGTCCTCGTTCGTCGACGCGTTGCACCTGGTCTTCCTGACCACCGGGCTGATCGCGGTGCTGGCGGTGCTGGTCACCCTGGCCATGCCGAACCACCAGCTCCGCGGCGCCGGCCCGCAGGGCGCCACCGGCGGCGCGGACCCGCTGGGCGGGAAGGCCGCCGCGCCGGGTGGCAAGCCGCTGCCGAAGGAGTCGAAGGACGAGGCCGCCGCCGAGATGGAGGCGAAGTCGCAGACGATGCTGTGAGCCGCCCTATTTCAGGATCAGGCGGTTGGTCTGCTCGAAGACGTCCAGGTCGGCCAGCGTCTCGGCGACGCTCGACGAGAGCGGGGTGGGGAACTCCGTCCGGGGGAAGAAGCCGGCGTCGGTGGTCTCGTCGGTGAACCGGGACAGCTCGCCGTCCCACTCGTCGACCCGGAACGCGGCGGTGAAGACCTGGTAGGTGTGCCCGTACATGTTGGTGTGGGTGCGGTCCGGGCCGGTGTAGAGCGCGAACGCGCTGACCCGCAGCGCGCGGAGGCCGGTCTCCTCGCGGACCTCGCGGACCGCGCAGTCGGCGATCGACTCGCCCAGCTCCATCGCGCCGGCCGGCAGTGCCCACTGGCCGTTGTCGGAGCGCTGGATCAACAGCACCCGGGCGGCGTTGTCGCGCACCACGGCGCGGGCGCCGACGAACATCAGCGTGCGGTCACCGGCCAGCGCGCGGAGCTGCCCGACGTACGAGTCGGCCCAGGAGATGCTCACCCGGACAATCTACGCAGCATCGCCGGCCGGCTCGGCCGTTCCGGGGGTTCCGCTGGTGTGAACGGCGACACTACGTTGTTACCCATGCGTAGCACGATGATGGACGCCCCACTCCAGGTAGCCCGCATCCTCGAACACGGCGCCACCGTGCACGGCACGGCCGAGGTGGTCACCTGGACCGGCGCCGAACCCCGCCGGATGACGTACGCGGAGGTGGGGCGCGCCGCCGCCCGGCTGGCGCACGCGCTGCGCGACGAGTGCGGGGTGACCGGTGACGAGCGGGTCGCCACCTTCATGTGGAACAACAACGAGCACCTGGTGGCCTACTTCGCGGTGCCGAGCATGGGCGCGGTGCTGCACACGCTCAACCTGCGGCTCTTCCCGGACCAGGTCGCCTACATCGCCAACCACGCGCAGGACCGGGTGGTGCTCGTCGACAGCACGCTCATCCCGCTGCTGGCCCGCGTGCTCGGCGAGCTGGCCACGGTGCGGCACGTGGTGGTGGTCGGCGGCGGGGACCCGGCCCCGCTGGTGGCCGCCGCCGGCGACCGGATCACCGTGCACCACTGGGACGCGCTGCTGGCCGACCGGCCGGACACGTTCGACTGGCCCGAGGTGGACGAGCGGGACGCGGCGGCGCTCTGCTACACGTCCGGGACCACCGGCCACCCCAAGGGCGTGGCCTACTCGCACCGTTCGATCTACCTGCACTCGCTCCAGGTCTGCATGCCGGAGGGCTTCGGCCTCGGCCCGGGCGACCGGGAGCTGGCCATCGTGCCGATGTTCCACGCCATGTCGTGGGGACTGCCGTACGCGGCGTTCCTCTCCGGCGCCTCGCTGATCATGCCGGACCGCTTCCTCCAGGCCGAACCGATCGCCGCGATGATCGCCGCCGAGCGGCCCACGCTGGCCGGCGCGGTGCCGACCATCTGGACCGACCTGCTGGCCTACCTGGACACCCACGACGTGGACACCTCCTCGCTGACCGAGGTGATCGTCGGCGGCTCGGCGTGCCCGCCGGCGCTGATGCACGCGTTCCGCGACCGGCACGGCATCGAGGTCATCCACGCCTGGGGGATGACCGAGATGTCGCCGCTGGGTTCGGTGTCCCGCGCCCCGGCCGGTGCGACCGGCGACGACGCCTGGCGCTACCGCTACACCCAGGGCCGCGTCCCGGCCGGCGTGGCCGCGCGGATCGTCGGGCCGCTGGGTGAGCCGCTGCCCGCGGACGGGACGTCCGTGGGCGAGCTGGAGGTGCGGGGGCCGTGGGTGACCGCCCGGTACGTCGGCGACGACGAGCCGGACGCCGAGAAGTTCCGGGACGGCTGGCTGCGGACCGGGGACGTCGGCACGCTCTCGCCGGACGGGTTCATCACGCTCACCGACCGGGCCAAGGACGTGATCAAGTCCGGCGGGGAGTGGATCTCCTCGGTGGAGCTGGAGAACGCGCTGATGGCGCATCCGGCGGTGCTGGAGGCGTGCGTGGTGGGCGTGCCTGACGAGCGCTGGGACGAGCGCCCGCTGGCCACCGTGGTGGTCCGCGAGGGCGCCTCGGTCACCGCGGAGGCGCTGCGGGACTTCCTGGCCGGCTCGGTGGCCCGCTGGCAGTTGCCGGAGCGCTGGGCGTTCATCGACGCGGTGCCGAAGACCAGCGTCGGCAAGTTCGACAAGAAGGTGGTGCGCTCGCGGTACGCCGACGGCGGGCTTGAGGTGCGGGAACTGTCCGCGCCGTAACGCTTTCCGGCGTACCGTCGCCTACACAGGTAGGAACACGTTTCCCACGGACATTCCTCCCAGAGGGCGGCCCCGGCGTTCGCACCGCGCCGGGGCCGCCCGTCCGTTACGGGGTGACCCGCACCGCCATTGTTGCGAAACTTGTTCGCCTCTGTCCCGGTGTCGGAGAAATCCCCTACTCCTCGGCGGTGCTGACCAGCACCTTGCCCACCGCGCCGTCCCGCACCGCCTGCTGCGCCGACGCGGTCTCCGCCAGGGGATACCGGTGCAGCGGCAGCCCGGCCTCCGCGCCGACCCGAATCGCGCCCTGCGCCACCGCCGCCGCGATGTCGGTCACCGCCTGCGCCTTGGCCACCTTCGGCGCGGTGTAGACCAGCACGAACTGCCAGCGCGCGTTCGGCCCCATCAACGGCCGGATCGGCAACGTCACCTCCTCGCCGCCGTCGTCGGCGTAGACGCAGACCGCGCCGCCGGAACGCAGCATCCGCACGTCGGCGGCGGCGTTGCGGGCGGCGGAGACCTCGACGATCGTGTGCACCCCGTCGGGCGCGACCTTGCGGACCTCCTCGACCACGTCCTGCTCGCGGTAGTTGATCACGAAGTCGGCACCGGCCGCGGCGGCGAGCTGCGCCTTCTCCGGGGTGCTCACCGTGGTGATCACGCAGGCGTCGGCCCAGCGGGCGAGCTGGATCGCCGCGTTGCCCACCGCGCCCGCCCCGCCCTGCACCAGCACCACGTGGTCGCTCAACGCGCCGGCGTGCAACGTGTCCGGCATGAACTCACCGACGGTCAGGCAGCGGTGCGCGGTCATGAACGGGATGCCCAACGCCGCGCCCAGATCGAACGAGGTCGAACCGAGCGGCACCGCGTGCCGGACCGGGACCACCGTGTACTCCGCCGCGGTGCCCCACGGGCGCTGCCAGGCCGCCTCCCACAGCCAGACCCGCTCGCCGATCAGGATCCGGTCGACGCCCTCGCCGACCGCCTCCACCACCCCGGCGCCGTCCTGGTGCGGGATCTGCCAGCCGGCCGGCAGCGGCCACGCCTCGCGCGCCTTCCAGTCCGTCGGGTTCACCCCCGAGACGGCCAGCCGCACCAGCACCTCGCCCGGGCCGGGCTCCGGCACCGGCCGCTCCGCCACCTGGAGCACCGAGGCGTCCCCGCTGCGCTCGTACACGATTGCCCTCATCGCCGTCCCTCCGCTCTAGTCGCCATGCGCTACCCAAACTCGGGGCGAACATGTAAGGCGGGGCCCCCGCTTAACGCTTCCGGTAGAGGAAGGGGCCCCGCTTAACACCCCAACCCCACGAGCAGCTCCGGGGTGAGCGCGCCGATCGAGGGAAGCCGCACGGCGGCGAGCGCCTCGGCGTCCGGATCCAGCGGGTACGACAGGTGCGGCACCGCCACCACCCGGCACCCGGCCGCCGCCGCCGACCGGACGCCGTTGGACGAGTCCTCCACCGCCACGCACCGGGTCGGGTCGACGCCCAACCGGGCCGCCACCGCCAGCCAGACGTCCGGCGCCGGCTTGCCCCGGGCGGTCTCCTCCGTCGACAGCGTCGCGCCGAACGCGTCGACCAGGCCCGTCGCCTCCAGCGCCGCCGCGATCAGCCGGGTCGGCGAGGAACTGGCCAACCCCAGCGGCCACCGCGCGGCCGTCCGGCGCACCACCGCGTCGGCGTCGTCGATCAGCGGTACGCGCTGCGCGTACCGCCGGGTCATCTCCGCCACCACCTCGACGGCGACCTGCTCGGCCGACCGGTCGACGCCCAGCTCACCGCTCAGGTAGGCGGCCCACTCGCCGGTGCTCATGCCCATCAGCCGGCGCTGGGTGTCCGGCTGCCAGACGCCTCCGTGCTCGGCCACGTACGCCCGGCGGACCTCCTCCCAGACCGGCTCCGAGTCCACGATCACGCCGTCCAGGTCGAAGAGCACCGCGTCCACCATGCCGCCATCCTGCCCCAGCCGGCGGCCCGGCTCACCCCGGCCGCGTCGCTCCGACCGAACGCTGCGCCGGCAACCCGATCGGGGCCTGCGCCGGGATGATCGTGCGGCAGCGCGTCGCGACCGGTTCGAGCAGCTCCCGCAGCCGCTCCGTACGCTGCGCGCCCAGCGCCCGCCACGGGCCCGCCGCGGCCCGGTCGGTGGCCTCCTCGACGGCCCGGAACGTGGCGGTGGCCTGCGGGGTCGGCCCCCGGTCGGCGGTCAGCCAGCCCTTGTCGACCAGCCGCTCCTCGGCGGCTGACCACTCCTCGTCGGTCCAGCCCCGGGCCGGCTGGTGGAACTCGCGCGACTGGTCGACCCGGCACCGCCAGGCCACCACCTCGACCGGCTCCAGCCCGGTGCCGACCAGCGCGGCCACGTGCCCGTCGCCCCGGTGCTCGCGCAGCGTGGCGGCGGCCTGCCAGAGCCGGGCCAGCGGGTACTCCCCGCGCGGCAGGGCGGCGTTGACCGCGCCGAGCACCCGCCCGGCGGTGTCCACCCGGTCGGCCGCCGCCTCCAGCAGCTCGGCGGCCTCGACCAGGTGCGACTCGGGCAGCTCGTAGGTGAACTCGGCGAGCGCCTGCACCGCGCCGGTGAGCCGGGCGCGCAGCGCCTCCTCCGGGGTGGCCAGCCGCCACACCGACGGCAACGCGCGGGCCACCATCGGCGGCGCGAAGCTGAAGAACGCGGCCGTCACCGTCGGCGCGTCGACAGGTCCGAGCGGCGCGGCCCGGCCGGCGAAGTAGCCGCGCCAGTAGCCGCGCAGCCCGACCGCCTCGAACGCGGAGCGGGCGCGCGGGTGGAAGTAGGTCACCGCGTGGACCGGCTCGAACAGCGTCCACATCTGCCGGGCCACCCCGGGGTCGTCAAGCGCCGCCACGTGCACCTCCGCGTCGGTGGTCAGGTCACCGCGGACGGACGGACCGCCCGCGGTGACCAAGAACCTACTGCCGTTGGGTGACCGGACGGAAGCCTGGAGTGATCTACTGCGCAGCCAGCACGTCGACGACGAAGCGCAGCGGCCCGGCCGGACGGCCGCCCTCGGCCTTGTCGCCGTAGGCCAGCGCGGCCGGGAGGTCGAGCTGCACGCGGCTGCCCACCGGCACGCCGACCAGGCCCTGGTCCCAGCCCTTGAGGACCTGGCCCACGCCGATCTGGAAGGTGGCCGGCTGGCCGTTGTCCCAGGACGCGTCGAACTGCTTCCCGTCCTTGTAGAAGACGCCCACGTAGTTCGTGGTGATCGTCTGTCCGGCCTTCACCGCCGGCCCCTTGCCCTTGACCAGCGTGGTGACGGTCAGCTTCTTCAGCTCACCGGAGCCGGCCTTGACCGCCGGCTTGGTCTTCAGCGCCGGGTCGACGTTGGCGGGCAGCTCCGGCGCGGGCGGCGCGGTGGGCTCCGCCTGGTCGGCGGGGGCGCTGGGGCTGGCCGAGGAGGCGGTGGTGGCCGGCTTGTCGTCGTCTCCGCTGTTCAGCCAGACGAGACCACCGACCAGGGCCACCACGGCGAGCACACCGGCGGCGGCGCCCAGCATCGACTGCCGGCGCCGGCGCGCCTCGGCGGCCTTCTTCTCGGCCAACTGGGCGGCCAGCCGCCGCCCGGCCTTGGTGGCCGGGGCGGCCTGGTCCTCCGACCGGTTCTCCACACGCTCGCTCACGTCGACTCCCTGCAGGTGGGGGGTGGGTACGCCCCCGGCGGGCCGCCGCCGAGGCCAGCGCACACGGTACCCGCCCGCACCCCCACAGCGACGAAAGGCGGGGGCCCTTCTTAACGCATTCGGTATAGGCGGGGCCCCTTCTTCACACCCCGGGCCGGACCGGACACCGAGCGGGTACGTTCTCGGACATGGCGATCCTCACCGAAGAAGACCTGGCCCTGCTCGGCGAGCCGCAGCTCGCGCACGTGGCCACCATCGAGTCCGACGGCACCCCGCACGTCACCCCGGTCTGGGTGGACACCGACGGGGAGCACATCGTGTTCAACACCGCCAAGGGCCGGCAGAAGTACCTCAACATGTCCCGCAACCCGGTCGTCGCGGTGTCGGTGGTCGACAAGGCGGACGACTACCGCACGCTCTGGGTGAAGGGCACCGTCGAGTTCGTCACCGAGGGCGCCGACGAGCACATCGACCGGATGGCGAAGAAGTATCTCGGCCAGGACACCTACCCGTGGCGGCGCGCGGGCGAGGAGCGCGTCATCGTCCGCATCACCCCGACGGAGAAGCTCGGCCGCGGGTGATAAGCGGGGGCCCCGCCTATACCGAATACGTTAAGCGGGGCCCCTTCCTTACCCCTCAGGCGGTCTTCTTCTTCGCGGCGGTCTTCTTCGCGGCGGTCTTCTTCGCCGGTTCGGCCTTCTTCGCCGCCGTCTTCTTCGCGGCGGTCTTCTTCGCCGGGGTGGCCTTCTTCGCCGGTTCGGCCTTCTTGGCCGGGGTCTTCTTCGCGGCGGTCTTCTTCGCCGAGCGGGCCGACGAGATCGGGGTCGGCTCGGCCCCGCCGCCGGACGGCGCCTCGCCCCGGGCCGCCCGGGCCCGCTCGACGGACGCCTTCAACGCGGCCATCAGGTCCACCGCGGCGGCCGGCGCGGCCTCTTCCTCCTCCGGCTGCACCACCTCGCGGCCCTCCACCTTCGCGTCGATGACCTCCTGCAACGCGGCCCGGTAGTCGTCTGTGAAGGCGTCCGGCTCGAACTCGCCGGCCATCGAGTCGATCAATGAGCTGGCCATCGCCAGCTCCGGCGGGCGGACCTTCAGGTCCTCGTCCAGGAAGCCGAAGTCGGGCTGACGGATCTCGTCCGGCCAGAGCATCGTGTTGAGCAGCAGCACGCCCTCGCGGACCCGCAGCGTCGCCAACTGCTCCCGCTGGCGCAGCGCCACCTTGACGATCGCCACCCGCTCCGAGTCGGTCAGCGCGTCCCGCAGCAGCACGTACGGCTTGGTGGCGGTGCCCTCCGGCTCGAGGAAGTAGGCCTTGTTGTACAGGATCGGGTCGACCTGCTCGGCCGGCACGAACTCCAGCACGTCGATCGCGTGCGACGTGCTCAACGGCAGGTCGGCGAAGTCCTCGTCGGTCAGGATCACCATCTCGCCGCCGCCGAGGTCGTACCCCTTGGCGATGTCGTCGTAGGTGACCTCCTCGCCGCAGACCGAGCAGGTGCGCTTGTAACGGATACGGCCGCCGTCCTCGCGGTGCACCTGATGGAACCGGATGTCCTTCTCCTCGGTTGCCGAGTAGACCTTCACCCCGATCGACACCAGGCCGAACGACACCGCTCCTTTCCAGATGGCCCGCATTCCCGCGCTCCTCTCCCCGGTTGTAGACCAGAATCCCAAACGATCGAACGGCACGCACGCCCTTCCGTGCCCTACTACAGTCAGGAGGTGCCCGGCGCGCCGTTGAAGCCGATGCTCGCGATGACCGGGCAGCTCCCGGCCGGTGCCGCATGGGCGTACGAGTTCAAGTGGGACGGCATCCGCGCGCTCGCCGACATCTCCCACGGCGACCGGCACTTCTACGCCCGCTCCGGCGTCGAGATCACCGCCGCGTACCCGGAACTGCTCAACCTGGCCGAGCAGGTCGACGACGCGCTGCTCGACGGCGAGGTGGTGATCTTCACGGACGGGCAGCCGTCGTTCACCGCGCTGGCCGAGCGGATGCACGTGCGCAACCCGGCCAAGGCGGCACGGCTGGCGGCGACCGCCCCGGTGACGTACATGATCTTCGACCTGCTGCGGCTCGACGGCGTGGACCTGACCACCCGGCCCTGGGACGAGCGACGGGCGGCACTGGAGGCGCTCGGGCTCGGCGCCGCCCGGTGGGCGGTGCCGCCGGTCTTCACCGACGGGCCGGCCACCTACGCGGCGGCCGGTGAGCACGGGCTGGAGGGCGTGCTGGCCAAGCGGGCCGACTCGGTCTACCGGCCCGGGGTGCGCTCGCCGGACTGGGTGAAGGTCAAGCTGGAGGTCACCGGCGACTTCGTGGTCGGCGGCTGGCGGCCGGGCGCGCGCCGGGTCGGCGGGCTGCTGGTCGGCGTGCCCGGCCCGGACGGACGGCTGGTCTACCGGGGGCGGGTCGGCGGCGGCATCGGCGCGGCCGTCGAACGGGACCTGCTGCGCGAGCTGGAGCCACTGCGTGCCGGCGCGTCGCCGTTCGCCGGGGACGTGCCGCGCGAGGATGCGCGCGGTGCGATCTGGGTATCACCCCGGGTGGTGGTGGAGGTCAAGTACGGCCAACGCACCCCGGACGGGCGGCTGCGCTTCCCCCGGGTCCTGCGCCTGCGCCCGGACAAGCCGCCCGAGGAGGTCGAGGATGCCGGCTGACCGGTTCAAGGTCGAGGTCGAGGGGCGCTCCCTGGAGCTGTCCAACCTGGACAAGGTGCTCTTCCCGCAGGCCGGCTTCACCAAGGGCGAGGTGATCGACTACTACACCCGGATCGCCCCGGTGCTGCTGCCGCACCTGCGCGACCGCGCGCTCACCCGGATCCGCTTCCCCAACGGCGTCGACGGCGGCTCGTTCTTCGAGAAGAACGCACCGGCCGCGACCCCCGGTTGGGTACGCACCGAGAACCTACCCGTCCCCGGGTCGACCAAGGGGCGGGAGACCATCGACTTCGTGGTCTGCGACGAGTTGCCCACGCTGGTCTGGCTGGCGAACCTGGCCGCGCTGGAGCTGCACACGCCGCAGTGGAAGGTCGGCGAACACCCGGACATGATGGTGGTCGACCTGGATCCGGGCACCCCGGCGGCACTGCGACAGTGCTGCCAGGTGGCGCTGCTGATGCGCGACCGGCTGGCTGACGACGGGATCGACGCGTACCCGAAGACGTCCGGGAAGAAGGGCATGCAGCTCTGCTGCCCGATCGCCGGCACCCAGGACGCCGACGTCGTCTCCGGCTACGCCAAGCGGATCGCGCAGGAACTGGAGCAGGCGTACCCGAAGCTGATCGTGTCGAGGATGGCGAAGAACCTGCGCGGCGGCAAGGTCTTCATCGACTGGAGCCAGAACAACGCGGCGAAGACGACAGTGGCGCCGTACTCGCTGCGCGCCCAGCCCGTACCGGCCGCCTCCACGCCGCTGACCTGGGACGAGGTGGCGGCCGGTGCGGCCGGGAAACGGCCCGCGACGCGGCCCTACACGGCCACGGAGGTGCTCAGGCGGGTGGCGAAGCAGGGCGATCTGCTGGCGCCGCTGCTCGACGGCGGCCCCGAACTGCCCGCCCGCTGACCCGCCACCACGCGCCGCTGACCAGCAGCAGCACGATCACGCTGATCGCCACGTCGCCCACCAGGTCGGCCGCCGGGCCCGCCGGGGTGTAGGTCGGCACGCCGTACGCGAAGACGGCCGCGACGACCACGGCGGCCGAGCCGGCGGCGAGCACGTGGTGCTGACCCCAGCCGGCCCGCCGGCACCAGCGCGCCAGCAGGACGGCGGGGACCACGGCGAGCGCGAGCGCGACGCCGATCCCGGTCCACCCCGGCACGGCCCCGGCCCCGGCGTAGGCGACCAGCACCACCAGCCCCGCCCAGACGGGCCGCGGCGCGGTCCTGGCGGTCCGGTCGACGGGCGTGCCGGCGGCCGGGTCGATGCGCGTGTCGGCGGCGCGTCCGACGCGCAGCAGCGCGGCGACGAGCAGGGCCAGCGCCACGCCGGCCGCGAACGTGAGCTGGACCGGCGAGGCCAGGAAGCCCTTGCGCCCGCCGTCGTCGGCGAAGACCAGCAGGCTGCCGCCGAGCCAGAGCAGCGCGGCCACGACCAGGCCCGGACGACCCAGCCAGGACCGCGACCGGCGACCCACCCCGAGGTACGACTCGACGAGCGCGATCGACGCGCAGATGGTCAACGCCACGTGGTTGCCCACGTAGTCGACCGCCTGCCGGGCGCTGAACCCGAGGCCGGGCACCATCGTCGCCTCGGCGACGGCGCGGGCGTCGGCGAACTGGGTGTCGTCGAGGTAGTCCGGATTGAACAGCGACTGGTCGACCAAGCCGGCCTGGACCACGCCGAAGGCGGCGGCGAGCAGCACGATTCCCGGCCAGCCCAGTCCGAGCCGCCGGGCGGTCTCCCGGATCAGCAGCGCGGCCCCGCCGTACATCGGGGCGAGCACCAGCACCACGAACGGCATGCCGACGAGCGTGAATCCGCCCCAGGAGCACTCGGCGGTCCAGGGCGCGAGCAGCAGCAACGCGACGGCCGGCGCGAGCCGACGGCGCAGGGGTTCGGTCGTCATGCCCGCACCGTGCCGCAGCCGGCCGGCCCGTCGATACGGCCATCGGCCGAGGGGTCCGTGACCAAAGTCGACGGTCACGGACCCGAGGGCGGCGGCTCGGCTAGAGCGCGAACAGCAGGGCGGCGTCGAGGAGGATGACCAGCGCGGTGGCGAAGTGGATGCCGAAGGCGACGGCCCGGGTGCCGCCGTGCCGCAGCACGATGACGGTGTCGCCCAGGGGGGCGAGCGCGACGACAAGCATGAACCAGGCGACGGCGTCGGCGCTGGTGAAGGCGATCAGGGCGAGTCCCACCAGGCCGTAGGTGAGGTCGCGGACGCCCTTGACGGTCAGGTAGGCGGATTCGGGCCCACCCGTCGACGCCGGAACGCCGTAGCCGGCGGCGGCGTTCCGGGGCGTCGTCAGGAAGCGGGCGCCGATGAAGACGATGAACAGGCTGAGGACGACGGCGAGCCCGTAGGCGAGGAGGTTGAGCATGGTCGACTCCGAATCTAGCGCTGCTAGGGATGAGAGCGAAGCTAGCAGAGCATCGATAGATTGCCTAGCGGTGCTAGGGTTGCGGTCATGTCCATCCAGGCACGCCGAGAGCGGGAGCGGGCGGAGCGCGAGCGGGCCATCGTCGCCGCCGCCCGGGAACTGGCCGAGTCGGAGGGCTGGGACGCGGTCACCACCCGCCGGCTCGCCGCCGAGATCGAGTACAGCCAGCCCGTCCTCTACAGCCACTTCACGGGCAAGGACGCCATCATGGCGGCGGTCGCCGTGGAGGGCTGCGGCGAGCTGGCCGCCGAACTCGCCGCCGCCCGCGCCGCCGCGGCCGACCCCCGGCAGGCGGTGGCCGGCATCGCGACGGCGTACGCCGCATTCGCCGAACGTCGGCCCGCGCTCTACGACGCGATCTTCAGGCTCCCCGTCGCCCTCTCCTTCGCCAGCCAGGATGCCCCGGTCGAGCTGGCCCGAGCCTTCGCCGAGATGGCCGAGACCCTGCGTCCGTTCACCGGTGGGGACGACCTGGAGACCTTCACCGAGACCTTCTGGAGCGGGCTGCACGGCCTGGTCACGCTGATGCGCGACGGTCGGCTGCGGCGGGCCGAACACGAGCGTCGGCTGGCGCTCCTGGTGGACCGGTTCGCCCCGCTAGGCTGAGCCGGCCGCCCGGAAGGAGCACATCCGATGGCCAGCCACGCACCCGCACCCGCTTCCGTCGCCACCGACGAGCCGCTGCTCAGCTACCTCGACGACGCCACCGGTGAACGCACCGACCTGACCGCGTCGCAGTTCGGCGCGTGGGTCGCCCGCAGCGCCGGGCTGCTGCGGGACGGCTGTGGGCTGCGTCCCGGTGACCGGGTGGCGGTGCTGCTGCCGCCGCACTGGCGTACCGCGGCGGTGCTGCTCGGCGCGTGGTCGGTCGGGCTGACGGTGTCCTTCCGGCCCCGGGCGCTGGCCGGGTTGCCGGCGCTGGAGCCGGGCGCGGACCGGCCCTTCGACGCGGTGTTCGTGACCCCGGAGCGCCTGGACGACTGGCTGGAGGCCGTGCCCGAGGGGACCCACCGCTACCTGGTCGGCGTGCGTCCCGACCCGGTCGACGAGGTGCCACCGGGCTGGCTGGACTGGTCGGCCGAGGTGCTGCGGCACCCCGCCGACCCGCCGGACTACACGGCGGTGGACCCGGCCGACCCGGCCACCCCGGACGGCACCAGCTTCGGCGCGTGGCGGCGGCTGGCCGCCGAGATCGCCGCCCAGCTCGACCTGCGCCCCGGCGATCGCCTCCTGGTCGACCCGACCGAGCACGAACAGCCCCTGAAGTGGCTGCTCGCCCCGCTCGCCGCCCGCGCCACCCTCGTGATCCACGCCAACCCCACCCACCCCGCCCCACCCCACACCCGCCGCCTCTGACCCCTCCCTCCCTCCCTCCCTCCCTCCCTCCCGCCCTCCCTCCCTCCCCGTCGATCTTGCAGTTGTGGTCCGGGAAATGCCGTTTTCGTGGCTTCTGCCGGGGCGTAAACTGCAAGATCAACGCTGTTGGGAGGGGTGCATGGTGGGGCTGGGGGACGGGCTGGTCTGGCGGGCTTATGGGGAGAGTGATCTCGCCGCGCTGACCGGGCTGGTCGAGGCGTGCCTCGCTGTCGACGGCGGATTGCCGCTGTTCACGCGTACTCCGCTGCTGCGGGCGCGGCTGCTCCAGACGCGTACCCTCGGCGCCTGGCACGACGGCGGCCCGGTCGCGGCCATCGGGGTCGGCACCGGACGGGCGCCCGCCACCGCCACCGGGCTGGTGCATCCGGCCTGGCGCGGACGCGGCCTCGGCGGCACGCTGCTGGACTGGGCCGGCGAGCAGGCGGGCGGCGCGGACCTGCTGCTCACCACCGAGACGTGGACCGCCGACGCGGAGACGCTGTTCGTCGCGCGCGGACTACGGCGGACGTTCCTGGAACGGGTGCTGCGGCACGACCTCGACGCGCCGCCCGACGTGGTCGCGCCGGACGGCGTCACGCTGGAACCGGTCACGCTCGGCCCGGAGCTGTTCGACACCTACCGGGCGTCGTTCGCCGACCGGCCCGGCTTCGTCGAGCCGGCGGCCGAGGAATGGCTGGGTGACCTGCGCGAGGACGAGGGCTACCGACCGGAGCTGTCGATGGTCGCGCGTGGGCCGGACGGCGGCGCGGCCGGCTTCGTCACCGTGCTCGACAACTGGATCGACCAGGTCGGCGTGGTGCCCGGCTGGCGCGGCCGGCGGGTCGGCGCGTACCTGGTGGCTCGGGTGCTGCGCGGGCTCGCCGAGGTGGGCGCGGACGCCGCGTGGCTCTGCGTCAACGACGACAACCCGGCGACCGGGCTGTACCGCCGGCTCGGCTTCCGCGAGGCCGGCCGTCGGGCGCGCTACCTGCGTCGCTGACGGACGACCCGACGCATACGGTGTGCATTCTCGACGACGTCAACGAACGGGAAGTGAGCGAGCGTCTGCTGGGCGTGTTGGTGGGCCGCCCCGGCCCGGGCGTCTTTGTTGCCGAGTACCCACGTCTTTGTTGCCGAGTACCCACGTCGCTGACGGCTGAGACGGTCGTGATGGGATCGGTTTTGACCGCGCGCGGGGCCGAGTCGTGGGTATTCCCGCTGCCCTATGCTCGTCGAGTGAAGGCGGTAGCAGCACAGACACGGCACCTTGTGCCAGGCGAGACGGTGCCGTTCCTGACGGCCATCCCTGCGGAGTCGGTCGAGCACGGCGAGGTGTTCACCCGTCGTTGGGTTGTCGAGTTGATCCTCGACCTTGCTGGGTACACCGCCGACCGTGATCTTGCTGAGCTGGTGGCGGTCGAGCCAGCGTGTGGCGGCGGCGCCTTCCTGGCGGTGATGGCGTCCCGCCTCAGCGCCTCGTGCCGTAAGCACGACCGACCGCTCCTCGACGCCAAGTCAGCTCTGCGCGCCTTCGACCTGCTCGCCCCGAACGTGGCTACCAGTAGGGCGCTCATCCGGAACGTGCTGGTTGATGAGGGTTGGTCGCTTCCCGAAGCGCGCGAGGCGACAACGGCGTGGGTGCGTCAAGGTGACTTTCTGCTCGACCCGCACGTGCCGACAGGGGTGGACTTCGTCGTAGGTAATCCGCCCTACGTCCGTCTTGAGGATGTGCCTCCGGACCGCATGCAGGCCTACCGAGCAGCCTGCCCCACCATGACGGGTCGGTCGGATCTCTACGTCGGCTTCTACGAACGCGCGCTGCGATCCCTGCGCGTAGGAGGAGTCCTCGCGTTCATCTGTGCGGACCGTTGGATGCGCAACCAGTACGGCCGTCAGTTGCGAGAGCTCGTCGCCGCGGGTTACAGCGTCGACGCCACCATCAGCATGCATGATGTCGATGCGTTCGAGGATCAGGTGTCGGCGTATCCGGCCGTCACTGTGCTGAGCCGAGCCCAACAGGGTGCCGTCATGGTCGCGGATACGCGACGAGGCTTCGGGCCGCAGGACGCACCAGGGCTGGTGGAGTTGATCCACGCTACGGAACAGCGAACGGCGGCGAACGGCAGTTTCGAGGTGGCCCGGTTGCCCCACTGGTTCACCGGGGGCGAGTCATGGCCGGCTGGCTCACCATCGAGGATCGCGCTGATCGAGACATTGAACGACCGTTTCCCCCCGCTGGAGGATCAGAGCACCGGAACTCGGGTCGGCATCGGTGTAGCGACGGGCGCTGACAAGGTCTTTGTCACCACGCACGCAGACGTCGAGCCACGGCGACTGCTGCCGTTGTCCATGGTCAAGGACACTACTTCGGGGACTTTTTCCTGGTCGGGTCACTATCTGGTGAGCCCTTGGGACGCGGAAGGCGCCCTCGTCGACTTGGCTTCGCTGCCGCGGCTGCGGGAGTACTACCAACGGCACGCGGCGGCCCTCAAAGGCCGACACGTGGCGGGCAGGCGGCCGGCGCACTGGTACCGGACCATCGACAAGGTCGACCATTCTCTGATCGATCGACCAAAGCTGCTTCTTCCGGACATGAAGACCGTGATCCATCCGGTGCTGGATGAGGGCGGCTTCTATCCTCACCACAACCTGTACTACATCGTCTCGGACGTCTGGGATCTGCGGGTGCTGGGCGGGTTGTTGTTGTCAGGCGTGGCGCAGGCCTTTGTGGAGGCTTATGCGGTTAAGATGCGGGGAGGCACCCTTCGCTTCCAGGCTCAGTACCTGCGTCGGATCCGTGTACCCAGGCCGGAGAACGTCTCGGCCGCTGACTGTGCCGCGCTTGCCGCCGCCTTTGACGAACGGGATTCACGAGCGGCGACGAAGATTGCGCTGCGCGTGTACGGAATCGAGGCGATGGGGGAGTAGCCGGTGGATCAGCGCTCATGGGAAGCGGCGGTACGTAGCTCCTGGGACATCCGGGAGTCACAGGCTGCGAAGAAGTTGCTGGGCGGCAAGACCGATACTGGTGGGCGAGGCGCGGTCACCGGCGGTGCTCACCTCGACGCGCTGACCACATTGCTTGCCCAGGTGTTCCTCGACGCTGGATTCCCACCCGATGCCGTTCGCTCCAAGTCCAAGGTCGAGTTACCTGGCTACTTCCGGCCGACGAAGAAGTGGGACCTGGTGGTGCTCCACGAAGGTGAACTGGTCGCTGCCATCGAGTTGAAGTCCCACGTCGGTCCGTCCTTCGGCAACAACTACAACAACCGGAACGAAGAGGCGATCGGCAGCGCGGTCGACCTGCGGCGGGCCTACGATCACGGACTGCTCGGTCGGCTGCGGCCTTGGCTGGGATATGTATTGCTCGTGGAAGAAGCGCCAGCATCCCTCCGCCCGGGCATGCCGAGGAGCGGCACCTTTCCGATCGACCCCGCTTTCACCAAGACTTCATATGTCGATCGCTACGTGATTCTGTGCAAGCGGCTGCGCAGCGCCGGCCTCTATGACGCAACCTGTCTCGTCACCTCCTCTCGCGAAGCCGATGCTCCGGTCCGGCAGCCCGATCTTGAGGTTGGTTTCCCCGCATTCGTCGGTGCCATCATGGATCGGACTGAGGAGTTCGGCGTCGTGCAGCCCAAGCGAAACTAAAATCGCGGGTGATGTGCGAATCCCGGCCCGGGCTCCCCCGCTTCACCCACCGCGTCACGTGGTCGGCCGAGGACCATGAGTTCGTCGCCACCACGCCGAGTTCCTGTCCCTCTCGTGGCTGGATGCCGACGAGATCAAGGCGCTGCGAGGGCTTCAGGATCTCCTGCGTGGGGGGATCGCCGACATGGCGCTCCAGGACGAGCAGGTCCGTTGAGTCGTTTTTGCGCTCAGCTCGAAAGGGCCGGGGGGTAGTGCCGCCTCGGGCGGGCGGGGACTGTTGCGGAGGCCGCTGACGTGGTCTTATGTCGGAACGACGACGTCATCGACCCGCAGCTTTGACAACCCCGCGTCGGTTCCGTGTTCCTTTCATGCCTCTCGAAAGGTGCAGCGATGCACAGGAGACCGACAATCCACCTGGCGATGCTGGCAACGGCCGCCGCCGCGTTCCTGACCGGCGGAGCGCACGCCACGGCCGCACCCGTGACCGCCTCCGCCCAGGCCGCCGCCTGCCAACCGGGCGCCGACCAGCACAGCGTCGCCCGGGTGAGCGAGGGCGCCACCGCCCAGGAGCCGGAGCTCTACTCGAAGAACGAGGCCAACGCGTACGGCGTGATCAAGGACGTGCCGCGCCTGGCCAACGGCAGCGTCACCGTGCCGACGGTCTTCCACATGATCTCCGACCACGAGCTGGGCGCGGCCGAGAAGGCCCGGTGGAACACGCTGATCGCGGCGCAGATGACCGTGCTCAACGACTCGTACGCGGGCCGTACCGCCGCCGACGCCTCGGACACGCCGTTCCGCTTCTCGCTCGTCGACACCACCTGGACCGTGAACAGCGCCTGGTACACGGTCGAGCCGGGCAAGAACGAGCGGGACATGAAGAAGGCGCTCTACACCGGCGACTCCCGCACGCTCAACGTCTACGCGGCGAACATCGGCGGCGGGCTGCTCGGCTGGGCGTACTTCCCGAAGGGCTACAACAACGGCCGCGACTACATCGACGGCGTGGTCATGCTCGACGAGTCGATGCCGGGCGGCACGGCCGGCAAGTACGCGCTCGGCGACACGCTCACCCACGAGGTGGGGCACTGGCTGATGCTGGAGCACACGTTCGCGCACGGCTGCTCCGCCTCCGGCGACTTTGTCGCCGACACGCCGCGTGAGGCGGCGCCGCAGTTCAACTGCCCGGTCGGCGCGGACACCTGCACCGCGCCCGGCCTCGACCCGATCCACAACTTCATGGACTACACGCAGGACTCCTGCATGGACATGTTCACCCCGGGCCAGGCCGACCGGATGAGCGACGCCTGGGTCGCGTTCCGCGCCGGCGGCCAGGGCTGACACGTCGGAGGGGACGGCCATCTCGCACCTCGGCCGTCCCCTCCGCTGCCCGAATCAGCAGCCCCGAATCAGCAGGTCGTGTTGCCCAGCGGCACCCAGCCGTCCAGCGACGGGTCCTCGGCGCCGTGGCCGTACACCCAGGCGTCGTCGTTCTCGGCCCAGCCCCCGTGCGCGCGGAACCCACGCCCGGCGGTCAGGGTGCGCAGCACCATGCCGTGCGGTGCGGCCCGCAGCCAGGTGTTCTGGGTGAGGTTGCAGACGAAGCCGGGCGCGTCGCTCGCCGAGGCCGGCGAGGCCGCCACGGCCGCGCCGGCGAGGCCGACGGTGGCGACCGTCAGTGCGGAGAGAATACGTCGTTTCACTCGGGTCCCTTCCGGTGTTCCAGTGACGGCCACGATTGTGCCACTGTGGACCGACAACCCGGGTGGACCCGGTTCGCCTACTCGACCGTCGGCAGTTTCGGGCCGAGCACGTCGTCGGCGTCCACGATCGTGTACGCGTACCCCTGCTCGGCGAGGAAGCGCTGCCGGTGCGCGGCGTACTCGGTGTCGATGGTGTCCCGCGAGACCACGGTGTAGAAGTGCGCCTGCCGGCCGTCGGCCTTCGGGCGAAGCACCCGGCCCAGCCGTTGCGCCTCCTCCTGCCGCGACCCGAACGTGCCGGACACCTGGATCGCCACCGCCGCCTCCGGCAGGTCGATCGAGAAGTTGCCCACCTTCGAGATCACCAGGGTGCGGATCTCACCGGAGCGGAACGCGTCGAACAGCCGCTCACGCTCCTTGTTCGTGGTGGACCCCTGCACGATCGGCGCGTCCAGGTATTCCCCCAACTGGTGCAACTGGTCGAGGAAACCGCCGATCACCAACACCTGCTCCTGCGGGTGCCGCTCCACCAGCGCGCGGACCACCGGCAGTTTGGTGCGGGCGGTCGCCGCCATCCGGTAGCGCTCCTCCGCCTCCGCCGTCGCGTACGTCATCCGCTCCGCGTCGGTGAGCGTCACCCGTACCTCGGTGCACTCCGCCGGTGCGATCCAGCCCTGCTGCTCGATGTCCTTCCACGGCGCGTCGTACCGCTTCGGGCCGATCAGGCTGAACACGTCGCCCTCCCGGCCGTCCTCGCGGACCAGCGTCGCGGTGAGGCCCAGCCGGCGGCGGGCCTGGAGGTCCGCCGTGAAGCGGAAGATCGGCGCGGGCAGCAGGTGCACCTCGTCGTAGACGACCAGGCCCCAGTCGCGGGCGCCGAACAGGTCCAGGTGGGTGAACGCGCCGCCGCGCCGCGAGGTGAGCACCTGGTACGTGGCGATGGTGACCGGACGGATCTCCTTGCGCTCGCCCGAGTACTCGCCGATCTCCTCCTCGGTCAGCGACGTGCGGGCGATCAGCTCCCGCTTCCACTGCCGGCCCGCCACCGTGTTCGTGACCAGGATCAGCGTGGTCGCCTTCGCCTCCGCCATCGCCGCCGCCCCGACCAGCGTCTTGCCGGCGCCGCAGGGCAGCACCACCACGCCCGACCCGCCGGCCCAGAACGCCTCCACCGCCTCCCGCTGGTACGACCGCAGCGTCCACGGCCTGCCGCCGTCCTTGCCGGACTCGGCCAGCTCGATCGGGTGCGCCTCGCCGTCCACGTACCCGGCCAGGTCCTCCGCCGGCCAGCCGAGCTTGAGCAGCGCCTGCTTGAGCCGGCCCCGCTCGGACGGGTGCACCGCGATGGTGTCGTCGTCGAGCTTCGCGCCGAGCATGCCGGCGAGCTTCTTGCTCTTCGCCACCTCGATCAGCACCACCCGGTCCAGGGCGCGCAGCACCAGCCCGTGCACCGGGTCGTTGGCGAGCTGGAGTCGGCCGTACCGGTCCATCGTCTCGGCCACGTCGACGAGCAGCCCGTGCGGCACCGGGTAGCGCGAATACTTGATCAGGGAGTCGACCACGCCCTCCGCGTCGTGACCGGCCGCCCGCGCGTTCCACAACCCCAGCGGGGTGAGCCGGTACGTGTGCACGTGCTCGGGGGAGCGCTCCAACTCGGCGAACGGCGCGATGGCCATCCGGCAGGCCTGCGCGTCCGGGTGGTCGATCTCCAGCAGCAGCGTCTTGTCCGACTGCACGATCAGTGGTCCACCGCTCACGCCGCGTCCTCCTCGCCTGGCCCGGGAAACCTGCCCGCACGCCGGCTGACCTGCCGAAGGCGGACCATCCAGTGTTGCACGCCGGGGAGTGTCAGAAAAAAGTCTCGCTGGACAGGCAACGTCATACTCCTCTCACACGTCTAGCAAGCGGGACAACTGTCCAGGGAGGGCCCATGAAGCGTGTCCGGTTTCTCGCCCGGGTCGCCGGCCTGGCGGTGGTCGTGCTGGTCGGCGTCGGCGCGTGCGCGCTCGATCCGCAGACGGAGGGCGCCGGGGTCACCACCCCCGCGCCGGTCGGGCTGACGGAGGGAGCATCGGGGGCGAGCGCGCCGCCCACGCCCGAGCGGTCGGCCACGTCCCCGTCGGCGCAGCCGAGCCGGACGGCCACGCCGAAACCCTCCCGGTCGCCGTCGGCGACCGCCTCCCCGAAGCCGAAGCCGAAGCCGAGCCGCTCCGCCGGGTGCCCGCAGGGCGAGCACCAACGGGCCGTGGAGCGCTACCTGAGCCGGCTGGGCGGGTTCGGGACGCTGACCGTGGACGGCGCGCAGTCCGCCGCCGACTGCGTCGCGATCAAGAAGTTCCAGACCCGGTACGGCATCAGCCCGGTCTCCGGTCGCGCCGGCCCCACCACGTACGACGTGGCGAAGCGGCTGGCCGACACCGACGTGTCCCGCTGCCGGGCCGGCGCCCGGCTCACGTTCTGCGTGGACCTGACCCGACAGACCGTGTGGGCGATGCGTGGCGGCACGGTGGTGCTGGGCCCGACCGTCACCCGCACCGGCATGTCCGGCTACGCCACGCCGGCCGGCACGTACTCGGTCGGCTGGAAGAACCTGCGTGAGTGGTCCAACCCGTACGAGGTGTGGCTGCCGTACTGGCAGCAGTTCAACGGTGGCATCGGCTTCCACGAGACCACCACCTACCTGCACAACGGCGCGATCGGCTCGCACGGCTGCGTCAACCTGCTGCACCGCGACGCGGTCCGCCTCTGGGAGCTGGGCTCGGTCGGCACCCGCGTGGTGGTGATCGGCCGCCGTCCCGGCACCTGAGCTGCCGGTACCCTGGGAGCCGGGTCCACCACCGGGCGGGGAGGGGCTGGCATGACCGTCGATCAGGACGTGCTTCCCGAGGACGAGCGGACGCCGCCGCAGGTCTCCACCGCGATGCTGGTCGGTTACGCGACCGCCGCCGCGGGCGTGTTCGGTTGGTTTCTCTTCGGGCTGCTGGTGCAGCGGCAGGGCTTCGTCGACTCGGTCGGCGAGTCGGCCGGCGCGGCGTTCGCGCTGCTGCTGGCCATCTCGGTGATCGGCACGTTGCGCCGCAACGGGGAGTGACTCACTCCTCCAGCACGGCGGCCGTGATCCGGTGCAGCGCGAACGTGTGCAGCATCTCGGTGCGGTCGTCCTCGGCGCGCAGGTAGCCGGCGCCGATCGAGACCGGCCGGACCAGCCGGGACGCGGTCGCCCCGTGCGCGTCGACGTAACCCACCCAGACCCGCGCCTTGTCCCGTACCGCCTGCTGGAGCACCGCCAACGCGTCGCCGTGCCCGGGCACCGCCGTCGGGCCGGTGACCGCCGGCCCGCCGCGGACCACCGCCGGGGCCCGCCGCGCCGCCCGGGCCGCCGCCTCGCCCCGGCGGATCTGCTCCACCACGCCCAGCAGGCGGGGCATCGGCAGCCTCGGCGTGGCCAGCGGGTCCACCGTCCGGCCGGTGAGCGGCGTCCGGGCCGGCGCCCGCCGGTTCTTCGGCCGGGACAGCACCGTCGCGCCGGTGGCGTCCTCGGGCACCGGCGCGTACCCCGCGTCGCGCAACGCGAGCAGCATCCGGTTGACCTGGTACGGGGTGACCAGCACGGTCGGGGCCAGCCGGCGGAACGCCAGCGACTCCAGCCGCCGGTCCGCCTGCACCTCGGTGAGCAGCGCCTCGTCGTCACTGCGCACGTAGCCCCCGGCCGAACCGACCCGCAGCCCGCCGTGCTTGCGGGCCACGTCGTCCACCAGATAGGTCAGCCCCTGCGGCACCGGGGTACGCGACCGGCGGCGGAACAGCGCGTGCAGGTCGTCGGCGGTGTACCCGGCGTCCAGGGCCCGTCGGATGCTGGCCGTGGTCACCCGGTGCACGCTCGCCCCGCCCGCCGACTCGTGCTCGGCCACCACGTCCAGCTCGGCGGCGAGCGCCGGGTCGGGCGGGCCGGGCACCACCACGCTCAGGTCGGCCTGTACGAGGACGTGGTCGACCGGGGCGGGCAGCAGCCCGTCCAGTGCGCGTACCGCCGTCGACGGGTCGCCCGACTCGGCGTCGGAGCGCAGCCCCAGCGGGTCGTCGCCGCGCTCGTCGGCGTCGGCCAGCTCGGCCAGCAGCAGCCGCCCGTACGAGGTGAGCGCGCCCAGCCCGGTCACCCCGAGCCGGGCCGCCTCGGCCAGCACGTCGCGGTGCGCCGTCTCCCGTCCCCGGGCCCGCCGGGGCGCCCGCCACTCCAGCAACGCCAGCACCTCGTCCGGTGTCGGCGCGGTGGCCGCCGGCAGGTCGGCCAGCACGGCGAGCACCGCGCGGCGGGCGGCCGGCGCACCGGCGCGTTCCGCCTCCGGCGAGAGCACCGAGATCGGCCGGTCCCGGTCGTCCCGCTGACCGACCAGACCCACCTGCCGGGTCATCGCCAGCCACGCCCGGGCGAGTTGCTCCCAGCGCTGGGCGAGCGACGCCGCGCGCCACACCTCGTACCCGCCGGTGGGCGCGATCTGCTGGTCCCCGCCGTACCGGGTGGTGGCCGCGCCGGTCAGCTCCAGCTCACCGGTCAGCCCCGCCGCGTACGCCACCTCGAAGATCAGCGCGGTGGTCGGCTCGTCCAGCCCGAGGAGCCGGGCGAGCCGGCGCAGGTCGCGTACGCCGACGCCGCCGGACCGCAGCACCGGGGCCGGCTCGACGACAAGCGCCTCCAGCAGCGCCTCGGTGTGCCGGACCACCTCCATGGTCTGCCCGGCCCCGGCCGAGTCGACGGCCTTGGTCTCCCGGGGCGGGGCGGACACCTCGGGCGGGCTGGTGCGCAGCGGGCCGAGCGGACCGGTGTCGCGGCGCAGCACCAGCCCCACCTCCCGGGGCAGCTCGACCGTGCCGTGGGGGCCGCCGGACATCCGCACCAGCAGGTGGTGCTCGACCAGCCAGCGGATCGGGGAGCCGGTGGGCGCGCCGCCGTTGACCAGGTCGGGCGGGAGCACGTCCTCGCCGCCGGTGGCGGGGGCCTCCAGCGCGCCCGGTGCCACGGTGCCGACCGGCGGCCCGGCGGCGAGCCGGTCCAGGACCGCCCGGGCCGACGGCGGTGCGGCGAGCAGCGCCCGCCGCAGCTTCGCCGGGTCCGCGCAGAGGGCCGCCGCGCGCGCGTCCAGCTCCGCCGCCGGGCGACCCAGCCCCGCCGGGTACGGGGACACCTCGTCGACGCCGCCCACCACGGTCAGGTCGTGCTCGGGGCCGTACAGCAGGAACCGTGCCCGGAGCCGGTCGACGGCGGCCCGGACCGCGGTCGGGGCGGGCGGGTGCGGCCCGGCGGTGGCCGTGGCGAGGATCTGGTCGGTGGAGGTGGCGCCGTCGGGGCCCCGGGTGAGCCGGGCGGCGTCGAGGATCTGGAGGGTGAACTGGTCGAGCCCGTCGAGCGCCCGGGCCACGGAGACCCGGGACTGGGCGCGCAGGGCGAGAGCGGACACGTCCGCCGGCACCGGCACGACGAGGTCCGGCCGCAGTTGGAGCAGGGCGGCCAGCGACTCGTCGGGGAGGGCCCGCAGATGGTCGGCGAGTGAGGTGGTCATCGTCGTACCACGCTAGCCCGCTGGGTACGTTCTCGGCATGCCTCCGCTGATGGTCGGCTTCGACCTCGACATGACCCTGGTCGACTCCCGTCCCGGGATCGCCGCCGCCTACCGGGCCCTGACCGAGCGCACCGGCGTCCCGGTGGACGCGGAACTGGCGGTGTCCCGGCTGGGCCCGCCGCTGCGTACCGAGCTGGCGCACTGGTTTCCGCCGGAGCGGATCGAGGAGGCGGTGACGCTCTACCGCGAGCTGTATCCCGCGTACGCGATCACGCCGACGGTGCCGATGCCGGGCGCGGAGGCCGCGGTGCGCGCGGTGCACGAGCGCGGTGGGCGGGTGATGGTGGTGACCTCGAAGATCGGCCGGCTGGCGAAACTGCACCTGGACCACCTCGACCTGGCCGTCGACGAGTTGGCCGGCGACCTGTTCGCGGAGCAGAAGGCGACCGCGCTGCGGGAGCACGGCGCGACGCTCTACGTGGGTGACCACGTGGCCGACATGGCGGCTGCACGAGCAGCGGGAATCCCAGGCGTGGGAGTGGCAACGGGCCCCTGCTCGGCGGCCGAGTTGAGCGCGGCCGGGGCCGAACTGGTGCTTGATGATCTCGGCGAATTCCCGGCGGCGGTGGACCGGATCATCGGGCTAGCCTTGGAGGGGTAGACGGTTCGAGTGGAGCGGGGTTCGACAGGTGCCGACGGGTCGAGTGAAGTGGTACGACGCGGCCAAGGGATACGGGTTCGTCACCAGTGACGAGGGTGGCGACGTGTTCCTGCCCAAGGGCGCGCTACCGGCGGGTGTCGCCGACCTGAAGGGTGGCCAGCGGGTCGATTTCAGCGTGGTGGACAGCCGGCGGGGCGCCCAGGCGATGGGCGTGAAGTTGCTGGAGGCGCCGCCGTCCGTGGCGGAGCTGCGTCGCCGGCCGGCCGAGGAACTGCACGGCCTGGTCGAAGACATGATCAAGGTGCTGGAGGCGAAGGTCCAGCCGGACCTGCGCCGAGGGCGCTTCCCGGATCGTAAGGCCGCGCAGAAGATCGCTCAGCTGGTCCACGCGGTGGCGCGCGAGCTGGAGGTCTGAGGGACGAGCCCGGCGTCGGCGGCCCGGCCCAGCAGCGCCTCCACGGCGGCGAAGCCGGCCTCACCCAGGTCGGCGGTGAACTCGTTGACGTAGAGGCCGATGTGCCGGTCCACCACGTCGGGCTCCATCTCCTGCGCGTGCGCGAGGACGTACCCGCGGCTGGCCTCCGGGTCCGCCCAGGCCTGCCGCACCGACTCGCGGATCCAGGCGGCGGCCTCGACCGGGTCGACCGCGCCACGCCGGGCCAGGATCGCGCCGAGCGGGATCGGCAGCCCGGTGTCGCCCTCCCACCATTCGCCCAGGTCGACCAGCGCGGTCAGCCCGTGGCGCGGGTAGGTGAAGCGGGCCTCGTGGATCACCAGACCGGCGTCGTACCGGCCGGCCGCCACGCCCGGCATGATCTCGTGGAACGGCACCACCTCGATCCGCTTGGGCGTCTGCCCGGCCGCCCAGAGCCGGAACAGCAGGTACGCCGTGGTCCGCTCGCCGGGCACCGCCACCGTCGCGCCGGACAGGTCGGGCCGGTCGCCCCGGGTGAGCACCAGCGGGCCGCAGCCCCGGCCCAGCGCGCCGCCGCAGGGCAGCAGATGGTATTCGTCGAGCAGCCACGGCAGCGCCGCGTAGCTCACCTTCACCAGGTCGAACGCCCCCCGCTCGGCGGCCGTGTTGGTGACGTCCACGTCCGCGTAGGTCACTTCGACCGGCGGCGCCCCGGCCACCCGGCCGTGCACCAGCGCGTCGAAGACGAACGTGTCGTTCGGGCAGGGGGAGATCGCCAGGGAGAGCGCCATGCCTCCCACCGTAACTCCGCCCGCCCGGCTTGGCCTCCGGGCCCCGGCTCAGCCTCCGGCCCTGGGTCAGGTGCCGGCCCGGGTTGCTCTGTCCCGCGCGGCTCCGTGCCTTCCCGGACTGAAATGACTCTGCTGCGTTGCCTTTCGAGCTGATAGCAGAAACGACTCAGGTTCACCCGTCGTCCCAGCTCTCCGCCTTTCAACCCTGCCCGGCCTGCCCGGCCTGCCCGGCCTGCCCGGCCGGGCCATGCCCCGCCGGAGAGCCCGTCCTGCCCGTTCCCGCCCGGTCCTGCCGGGTCCCGCTCGGCCCGACCCGGCCCTGGCTCAATCCGAGCTGGCACGGCTTGAGCCAACCCGGCTCGCGCCCGCTCGGACCGGCTCGCCCGGCTGATTCGGTGCGGCCTGCGCGGTCCCGGTGGTGGCTGCGGTGGAGATCTACTGGACGGGTCGTTGGGTGAGGCTGCCGCCGGGCCAGTCCGGCGGAGAGCGGCGATAGCACCAACGACTCAGCTCCAAAGGGACGCGACCATCCACACTCCGCTCCCCGAAGAAGCGGATTTCCACAGAGTTATCCACAGGAAGGCCGGTGCTGTTGAGAGCGCGCGCCGTCGTCGGCACCATGGGGCGGTGGCTGAGCCGATTTCGTCGACCGATCAGGGGCTCGACCTGGGTGGGCTGCTCCGGCGGCTGCGGCGGCGGGCCGATCTGAGCCAGCGCGAGCTGGCCGAGCGGGCGGGTCTTCCGCAGTCGGCGGTCGCGCGGATCGAGTCCGGCCGGGGTACGGATCCGCGTTACCGCACCGTCGAACGGTTGGTGCGGGCGGCGGGCGGACGGATCGGCGTCGAGTTCGAGCCCGGTCACGAGGACGCGGAGGCAGAGCCGCCGCCCGAGGACGGCATGCGTGATCGGGCCGGTCGCCGTTATCCCGCGCACCTCGACGTCTGGGAGGTGCATGAGCCACGGGACTGGCCGGGAGCGTGGTGGGCCGAGTGGTACTCGCTGCCACCGGGGCTGTGGCCGTTGCCCCTGCCGCCGGCCAGCTACCGGCTGAACCGGAACTACCGGGACGAGCGCCGGGAGCGCGAGCGGGTGCGGCGATCGGTGACGGTGCGTCGGGTCACCGACCCGAGCGTGCCGGCCACGGCCTGGCGGTTCGTGGCCGAGCTGCCGACCGGCGAGCTGATCGGTGAGCTGCGGGCGCATGACGAGAGCCCGCATCTGCGGTGGGGCGACAGCGAACGTCCGGAGGAGCGGGAGACCGTGCTCGACGGCGTGCTGGTCACGGGCGGGTACCGGCGGTTGGGCATCGGCCGGCGCCTCGTCGAGGCGCTGGTCGCCGCACTCGCCGCGCATGGCGCGGTCTCCCTGCGGGCGCTGACCGAACAGCCGGGTATCTCCTTTCTGCACGCGTGCGGCTTCGCGGTCGAGGCGAGCCGACCGGCGGCGCTGCGGTTCGAGCTGCCGGTCAGCGGAGAGCCGCGGCTGCGGTGGTGAGCGCGGCGAACGCCTCGCGCATACGCCACGCGCCACGGTCGCGGGGGCCGATCGGGTTCGAGATCGTCCGCAGCTCGGCGAAGGGGACCCCGGCGTGGGCGGCGGCCACGGCGACGCCGTACCCCTCCATGGCCTCGGCCACGGCGTCCGGGTGCCGGTCGGCGAGCGTGGCGGTGCTGGTGGCGGTGCCGGTGACGGTGCTGACCGTGAGCACGGTGCCGACGGTGGCCGTGGGCAGCGTGGCGCGCAGCGCGTCCAGCAGGGTCGGGTCGGCGGGCACGGTCCGGCCGCCACCCAGCAGTTCGGGCGCCATGCCCAGCTCCTCGACCGGGATGAAGCCGGCCGGCGACTCGGCACCGAGGTCGGCGGCGACGCTGCGGTCGGCCAGCACGGTGCCGCCGACCGCGACCCGGCCGACGAAGCCGCCGGCGATGCCGGCGCTGACCACCGCCCGGTACGGCCGGCCGGCCGCCTCGGCCAGCGCCAGCAGGCGCGCGGTGGCGGCACCGGCGACGGCCGGGCCGACGCCGACCGGTCGTACCGTCACGGTCGGGTCGGTGAGGCCGGCGCGGACGGCCTCGGCCTCGGCGGGCACCGCCGTGACCACCAGCAGACCGGTCACGCCACCGGCCCCCGGGGATCGCGCCGGTTCTCGTCCTCCGCCGCCCCGACCCCGCCGACCGACGAGGAGGGGCGGTAGATGTGGAAGCCGGGCGGAGCGAGCGCGTCGTCGTCCGGCGGGGGGATGTCGACCCGCTGCGGCGCGGGCGAGGTGGGTGCCGGGTCGTCGAACGAGGTGACCGGCGGCGTCGCCCGCCCGTCGTCGCCGAGCGGGCGACCGCTGACCACCTCGTCGTCGCCGAGCGGGCGACCGCTGACCACCTCGTCGTCGCCGAGCGGGCGACCGACCAGGTGTTCGCCGCGCAGTCGGCCGGCGATCAGCACACCGCGTACGGCCACGAGCGCGGCCACGCCGGCGGCTACCGCCACCCCGATCAGGCCGGTGAACGGCGCCAGCCCCAGCCCGCCGCCGGCCACGAACGCGAGCATCAGCGCGGTCTCCGAGTGCGCGAACGAACTGGCCCGCAGCCGCTCCGGGATGCGCTCCTGGATCGAGGCGTCCACCGCCAGCTTGGCGATCCCGCTCATCAGCGCCGCCACCAGGCAGAGCAGCGCCACCATGGGCAGCGAGAACTTGATCGCGGCGAGCAGCGCCACGCCGGCCACGACGATCGAGCCGCTGGACTGGATCGCGGTCGGCCGGTGGATGCGCAGCCGGGTGCCGAGCGCGGTGGCCAGGAACGTGCCGACCGCCAGCGCGCCGCCGACCAGGCCCAACGCGGCCTGGGCGCCGAGTTCACGGCCGAAGAAGTCGGTGGTCAGGTCGCCGGCCTTGATGGCGAAGGCGAGGAAGAGCAGCAGGAAGCCGTAGATCCCGCGTAGCGCCGCGGCCCCGATCAACGTGGCGATCACCAGGCGGCCGGCGGGGCGGCCCCGACCCAGCGGGCGCTCGCCGTCGCGGCGGCGCATCGCCCGCAGCGGGTGCGGCATCCGCTCCGGCGGCTCCGAGTCGGCCTTCGGCGGCAGCCGGAGCGAGACGACCATGCCGATCAGGAAGATCACCGTGGCGACCCGGAGCGGCCACTGCGGCCCGAACCAGAACGCGGCCAACCCGATCGGGGCGACCAGCGCGCCGGCCACCGTGCCGTAGACGCTGGCTCGCGCGCCGACCTGGGACAACCCCAACCCGTCGGGGAGCAGCCGGGGCACCGCCGCGGACCGGGCCACGCCGTAGGCGCGGGAGAGGGCGAGCACCCCGAAGGCCGCCGGGTAGAGCCCGAGCCCGCCCATGTAGTCGGAGATCAGCCAGGCCAGGAACGCCCGGCCGAGCATGGTGGTGGCCAGCGCGTACCGCCGGCCGTGGCGGAAGTGGTCGAGCAGCGGGCCGACCACCGGTGCGAGCATGGCGAACGGGACCATGGTCACCAGCAGGTAGAGCGCGACCTTGTTGCGCGCCTCGCCCAGCGGCACGTCGAAGAAGATCGTCCCGGCCAGGCCGATGGCGATCAGCGTGTCGCCGGCGCAGGAGAGCGCGTGCAGGTCGAACAGGCGGACCATGCCCACCTCGTTGCCGGCGCTGCGGGCCCGGGCGGTGCCGGCCCGGCGGGTCATCCAGCGCCCACCGTGCAGCGAGCCCCGCAGCAACAGCCGGGTGGCGCGGATGCCGGTGCCCACGGTCCGCCCGAGGAAGGAGCGGCCGGAGCGGGAGGACAGCGCCATGTGTCCCATCCTGACCCATCTACTCCGTGCGTGCCGCATCACCCGGAGAGAACCCGCCGACGGGCATGGGGAACAATGGTGGAGTGACCAGGCCCGCCTCCGCCCGCGCCCCCCGGCTCGACCAGGTATGCGCCGCCGCCGTCGAGGTGGCCCGCGATGCCATCACCGAGGTGGAGCCGACCGACGTCGGTGACCACCTCCAGGCCGTCGCCGAGGGCGACCGGGTCGTCACCCACTACTTCGACTGCCGGATGGCCGGTTACCGCGGCTGGCGTTGGGCCGTCACGGTGACCCGGGTGCCGCGCAGCAAGCACGTCACCATCTGCGAGACCGTGCTGCTGCCCGGCTCGGACGCGATGCTCGCCCCCGGCTGGCTGCCCTGGCAGGAGCGGCTCCAGCCGGGCGACCTGGGCCCGGGCGACCTGCTGCCGACCCCGGCCGACGACGAGCGGCTCGCCCCCGGGTACCTGCTCTCCGACGATCCGGCCGTGGAGGAGACCGCCTGGGAGCTGGGCCTCGGCCGGGCCCGGGTGCTGTCCCGGGAGGGGCGCGCGGACACCGCCCAGCGGTGGTACGACGGCGACCACGGCCCGGACGCCGTCATCTCGACCGCCGCGCCGGCCGCCGCCCGCTGCGGCACCTGTGGTTTCTACCTGCCGCTGGCCGGCTCGCTGCGGCAGTCCTTCGGGGCGTGCGGCAACTTCTTCGCCCCGGACGACGGTCGGGTGGTAAGCGCCGACCACGGCTGCGGCGCGCACTCGGAGACGCTCGTCGACACCACCGAGACGCCGGTCGCCGAGCTGCCCACCATCTACGACGACAGCGCGGTCGAGGCGGTGCCGGTCGGCGGGGCCCTCGCTCCCGCCGAGGCGGCCGAGCCGGCGGAGCCGTACGCGCGCTCCTGACCGGTCAGCGCTGACGCGCGGCGGCCGCCCGGCGGCGACGCCGGTTGGCGTCGTGCCGCATCATGGTGGCCAAACCGGGAAAGCCCCACAGAAAACCGGCAAGACAGGTCCAGAGCCAGTTCTGGTGGCCGTGCGCGGTGAGCCAGCCCCGGCAGAAGATCAGCAGCACCAGACCGGCCACCGCCCAGGCGATCAGCCCGGCGACGGCGAACGGCACCATCGGCGGGTCGAGCGGCTCCGGCCGCGGCTGTTGCTCCTCGGGCACCGGCCCAGCGTACGTGATCGTTCTTCCCTGTCCGCCGGGTGATCTGGCACGATGCGCGCGACAAACCGGTTGATCGACAAGATGAGGACCCGATGGCCATTGCCCCGCCGGCGGACCACGGCACACCGCCCGATCCCGCGCACCCGCGCAACGCGTTCGACCGTTTCTTCGAGATCTCCGCCCGCCGGTCCACCACGGGTCGGGAGATCCGAGGTGGCTTCGCCACGTTCTTCACGATGGCGTACATCGTGGTGTTGAACCCGCTGATCCTCGGCGGCGCGGAGGACGCCGACGGGCGTACCCTCGCCATCCCGGCGCTGGCCGCGGCGACCGCGCTGGTCGCGGGCCTGATGACCATCCTGATGGGGGTGGTGGCCCGGTTCCCGATCGCGCTGGCCGCCGGGCTGGGCGTGAACGCGCTGGTGGCCTTCGAGATCGCGCCGCAGATGACCTGGGCGGACGCGATGGGTCTGGTGGTCATCGAGGGCGTGCTGATCGGCATCCTGGTGCTCACCGGGCTGCGTACCGCGGTGTTCCGTTCGGTGCCGACGCAGCTCAAGACCGCCATCGGCGTCGGCATCGGCCTGTTCCTGACCATCATCGGCCTGGTCGACGCCGGGTTCGTGCGGCGGGTCCCGGACGCCGCGAACACCACCGTGCCGGTCGGGCTGGGCATCAACGGCAAGATCGTCAGTTGGCCGATGCTGGTGTTCGTGGTCGGTCTGCTGGTGACCGTGGTGCTGGTGGTACGGCGGGTGCGCGGCGCGATCCTGATCGGCATCCTGGCCTCCACCGTGCTGGCCGTCGTGGTCGAGGCGGTCGGCAACATCGGCCCCTCCTTCGTCGACGGCAAGCCGAACCCGAAGGGCTGGGCGCTGAACGTGCCCGAGCTGCCGAAGCAGGTGGTGGACCTGCCGGACCTGTCGCTGCTGGGCAACTTCAACGTGCTGGACTCGTGGACCCGGGTCGGCTGGCTGGTCCCGCTGATGTTCGTCTTCACGCTGCTGATCACGGACTTCTTCGACACCATGGGCACGATGGTCGCGATCGGCCAGGAGGGGGACATGCTCGACGAGCAGGGCACCCCGCCGCGCGCCAAGGAGATCCTGCTGGTCGACTCCATCGCCGCCGCCGCGGGTGGCGCGGCGTCGGTGTCGAGCAACACGTCGTACATCGAGAGCGCCGCCGGTGTCGGTGAGGGCGCCCGGACCGGCGTGGCCAACCTGGTCACCGGCGGCCTGTTCCTGCTGGCCATGTTCCTCGCGCCGCTGTCGGCGATCGTGCCGTTCGAGGCCGCGTCGACCGCGCTGGTGGTGGTCGGCTTCCTGATGATGACGGCGGTCCGGACCATCGACTGGACCGACTACGAGATCGCGATCCCGGCGTTCCTCACCATCGTGCTGATGCCGTTCACCTACTCCATCTCGAACGGCATCGGGGCCGGCGTGATCAGCTACGTGCTGGTGAAGCTGGCGAAGGGCAAGGCCCGGGAGGTCCACCCCCTGCTGTACGGCGTGGCCGCCCTGTTCATCCTCTACTTCCTGCGCGGGCCGATCGAGTCCGTGCTGCTCTGACGCTGGTGAGCCTGGTCATAACGGACGTCGTTAGCCAGGCTCATTAGTTAAGCTAACGAGTGTGACGGAGCGGACGGTGACGGCGAAACGCGTGCCACCGGCGCAGCTGGCCCCCCAGTTGCGTGATGCGATCACCCGACTCAACCGGCGGGTCCGACAGGCCCGACCGGTCGGCGACCTCACGGTCACCCAGCTGTCGGCGCTCACCAGCCTCAAGCTGGCGGGCGCCCTCACGCCACGGGAACTGGCCGACGTCGAACGGGTGCAGCCGCCGACGATGACGAAGATCGTCGCGAAGTTGGAGGAGCGCGGCCTCGTGCAGCGCACCCCCCATCCGACCGACGGACGGCAGGTCATCCTGGCGGCGACCGAGGGGGGACGGGCCGTGCTCGACCAGTTCGAGCGCGCCCGCAACGAGTGGCTGGCCAGCCGACTGGCCGCGCTCACCGAGGAGGAACGCGACACGCTGCGGCGGGCCGCCGACATCCTCCAGGGCATCGCCCGCGGCTGACCCCGCGTCGCGCGGTCCGCTTCGTCAGTTGTCGATGAGGCGTACCTGACGCGAGGAGGCGCACCTAGAGTGCAGGCCAAGCTGAGCACGATGTTCCAGTCCCTACGAGTCCGCAACTACCGACTCTTCGCCACCGGGCAGCTGATCAAACTGATCGGCGTCTGGATGATGTTCATCGCCCAGGACTGGCTCGTCCTCGAGCTGAGCGACAACTCCGCCACCGCGCTCGGCGTGGTCACCGCGTTGCAGTTCACCCCCGTACTCCTGCTCACGCTGCTCTCCGGCCGCCTCGCCGACCGCTACGACAAGCGGATGCTGCTCTTCGTCGCCAACGCGTTCTGGACCGTGCTGGCGCTGGGGATGAGCATGTTGGTCGTCACCGGCGTGGTGCGGCTCTGGCACGTGTTCGCGTTCGCCGCGCTGCTCGGTGTCGCCAACGCGGTCGAGACCCCGGTGCGGCAGGCGTTCGTCTCCGAGCTGGTCGGCGTGACGCTGCTGCCGAACGCGCTCTCGCTCAACGCGGCCGTGTTCAACTCCGCCCGGATCGTCGGCCCCGCCGTCGCCGGCCTGGCCATCGCCGCGTTCGACGTCGGCCCGGTCTTCCTGGTCACCGCGTTCAGCTCCATCGCGCCGCTGGTCAACGTGGTCAAGATGCGCCCCGCCGAACTGCACCGCAAGGACCTGCCGCCGGCCGGCGAACGGGACCAGGCCAGGGTGGTGGACGGCCTGCGGTACGTGGCGCGCCGCCCCGACCTGCTGCTGCCGATGGTCGTCATGTCGGTGATCGGGATGAGCCTGTTCAACTTCCAGCTCACCCTCGCCGCGCTCGCCAAGACCGTCTTCAACACCGGTGCCGCGTCGTTCGGCCTGTTCAGCACCGTGCTGGCGGTCGGCGCGCTGGTCGGCGCGCTCGCCGGCACCGGCCGGCGCAGCCGCCCCTCGGTCTGGCTGGTGCTGGGCGCCGCCATCGGCTGCGCCAGCTTCGGCACGCTGGTCGGGCTCGCCCCCGCGTACTGGATGGTGGTGGCGCTGCTGCCGCCCACCGGGTTCTTCATGATCTTCTTCGCCCAGGCCGCCAACCAGCGGGTGCAACTCGGCGTCGACGCCTCCTTCCGGGGCCGGGTGATGGCGCTGTGGGTGCTGGTGTTCCTGGGCACCAACCCGGTCGGCGCGCCGATCATCGGGTGGACGGCCGAGACGTTCGGCGCCGGTGCGAGCATCTGGATCGGTGGCCTCATCTCGCTGGCCGCCGCGCTGCTGGCGCTCACCTGGCAACTGCGCCGCTCCGGCGCCCGCCTGCGCCTGCGCGTGCTGCCGATGCCGCGCTTCTACGTGGTGTCCCCCCGGGCCGAGTGAAAGGAGGGGCCCCCTCTTAACGCATTCCGCAGAGGAGGGGGCCCCGCTTAACACCGCACAAATGCGTACCGCCCGGTTTCGGCAATTGGGTGGCGGGTGCGTCTGACAGGGCTTAGCGTCGATGTGTGGGATTGGGGCAGGGGCTGCTGCTGGCGCTGGCGATCCTTGCTGTCTGCTGCCTCCCTGCCGTGTTCGCGCTGGTCTTCTGCGCCGACGAGATCATCGACCGGTTCGCGTGCGGGTGGGCCGAGTGGCGCGAGCAGCGCCGTGAGCGCCGCACCATCGCCCGGCTCGACCGCGCCATCGAGGCCGAGGCGCTGACCCGCGACATCGACCTGACCGAGTTCGAGCGGGAGGGCCGCCGCCCGCTGGAGCAGCTCGCCACCGACCTGCGCCGGCTCGGCGGCCACCGGCTTGCCGCCGCCGACCGCTCGGTGGTGTGGCACGGCGCGGTCATCGAGGCGTACGACGAGCGGCTGCGCGCCGCCTGCCACGCCCTCGGCATCGCCGAGCACCTGGCCGAGCTGGCCGGCGTCGACCGGGAGATCGAACGGGTCCGGGTGGAGGGGCTGCTGCACGCCGCCGGGCTGACGCTGCCGGCCGCCCGCGCGGCGCACCACCAGCGGCACCGCTGACCGGGTGCGGCTCTTCGCGGCGGTCTACCCGTCTGCGGCGGCGGTCACCGACCTCACCGCCCGGGTCGTCGGGCTGCGCGTCGGCGTCGCGTCCGCCGCCGGTGTGCACGTCCGGCTCGCCGACCCCGCCCACCTCCACCTCACGCTCGCCTTCCTCGGTGAGGTGCCGGACGGCCGGCTGGTCGAGGTGACGAGCGCACTCGGTCTGGCCGCGGAGTCCTTCCGGGACGGTCGGGGCAGCGCACCGCGGCTGCGCCTCGGCGGTGGGGGCAGTTTCGGCCAGGGCCGCTCCACCGTGCTCTGGGTGGACGTGCGCGGCGAGACCGACGCGCTGGACGCGCTGGCCCGCCTGGTCCGCCACGCGTTGCGACGGGCCGGACTGCCGCACGACGACAAGCCGTTCCGGCCCCACCTGACCATCGCCCGCCCCGGCGACCACGTCGACGTGCGCGCCGACCGGGAGACGCTGCACGGGTACGCCGGCCCCGAGTGGCCCGCCGACGAGCTGGTCCTGGTCCGCAGCCACCCGGGCGCCCGCACCCACCACACCCGCCTCGCCGCCTGGCCCCTGTGACCGCCGGGCACGTGGGGTGCCCGACACGCCAACTGTCGATCAGGAAGAAGCTCGCGGGGTCGGTGGCCGCCGGGCGCGTCCAGTGCTCGACACGTCACCGGCCGATCAGGAGGACCTGCGGGCCGGTGGCCGCCGGGCACGTCGAGTGCCCGGCACGCCAACGGTCGATCAGGAGGATTCGCGGGCCGCCGGGCCGCTGCCGAAGAGGACGTCGTCCCAGCTCGGCAGCCGCTTGCGTGGCTTGCCGCCGGCCTCACCGGACTCGGTGCCGGAGCCGCCGGACGACGGCGGGTTGCCGGTGCGCCGAGGCCGCAGCACGGCCAACGACGGCACAGCGGGGATCTCCTTCGGCGCGTCCGAGTCGTCGTCGAACGCCGAGCCCTGCCCGCCGCCGAGCAGCGCGGCGGCACCCCCGGCGACAGCCCGCTGGCGGGGTGCCTCCGAACCGGCGAGCGCGGCTGGGGAACGGGTGTCGAGACCGCGGCCGGACGTACCGCCGAGCGGCCGGTCCAGCGAGGCGAGCAGCGCGTCCCGGCCGGCCCGGATCGGGTCGCGCCCCGGACGGGCCTGCTCGACCCCGGACGGCAGGCCGTGCCCGCCCCGGCTCGGCTCGCCGCGCGACGGGCCGGGCAGCGCGTGACCGCCCCGCTCGGGTGCCGGCTCCTGGCCGAGGATCGGCGTGGGCCGCTCGGCGCACAGGTACTGCGCCATGTCGTCGTGCGCGATGACGTTCTGCCGGGACTTGTCGAGATCCCACACCGCCTGGGCGGTGGCCTTGCCGGACGGCCAGGTGGCGATGATCCGCCAGGTGCCGTCGTCGCGGCGGTAGGCGTCCCAGGAGATCTTCTCGGTGTCGATGCCGTGCTGGGCCAGCCGGCCGTTGACCACCTCGGCCAGCGGGGTCGGCTTCTCGGCGCCCTTGAGTCGGGTGCGGCGGGCGTGCTGGGCGAGCATGGCCCGCTCCTGGAGCACCGGGCCGGCGTAGCGCAGCACGCGGTCGACCGGCACGCCGGCGATGCGGGCGACGTCCTCAGCGGACTCGCCGGAACGGATCCGGGCCTGGATGTCGCGCGGGGACAGCGACGGCGTGGGATCGGTGGAGGCCGGCACCACCGCGAGCGGGGTCGCGCCCGGCTCGGCGTGCAGCACCGAGGCCACGCGCTCATCGATGGGGAGCGCGAGCAGGCGGCCCACCTCGTCGGTGAGCACCAGGGCCTGGCCGTCCTCGGAAAGGGCGACGAAGCGTACTGGGCGCATGGGCTTGCCTCCGTCCCGCTTCGCTGGCCGTCACGCCACGAGCCGGCCACCCGGGGCGTCCCCACCACCGTACGCTCATCTACCCGACGATGGGGACTGCGACACCCCGGCATGTCGCGACTGAGCTGCGGCGATGATCACGGTGGGTGGCCGCCGGAGCCCCGACGACCACCCAGCGTCACGGCGTGATCAGAGTCGCTCGACCACGTAGTCGATGGACGCGGTGAGCGCCTCGACGTCGGCCGGCTCGACGGCCGGGAAGAGCGCGACCCGGAGCTGGTTGCGGCCGAGCTTCCGGTAGGGCTCGGTGTCGACGATGCCGTTGGCGCGCAGCGCCTTGGCGATCGCCGTCGCGTCCACCCCGTCGGCGAAGTCGACGGTGGCGACCACGTTGGAGCGCAGCGCCGGGTCCGTCACGAACGGGGTGGCGAACGACGAGCGCTCGGCCCAGCCGTACACGATGCCGGCGCTCTCGGCGGTGCGCTTGGCCGCCCAGGCCAGCCCGCCCTGGGAGTTCATCCAGTCGGTCTGCTCCGCGGCCAGGAAGATGGTGGCCAGCGCCGGGGTGTTGTAGGTCTGCTCCAGCCGCGAGTTGTCGATCGCGGTGACCAGGTCCAGGAAGGCCGGGATGTAGCGGCCCGAGGACTTGATCTCGGTGGCCCGGGCGAGCGCGGCCGGCGACATCAGCGCCAGCCAGAGGCCGCCGTCGGAGCCGAAGCACTTCTGCGGGGCGAAGTAGTAGACGTCGGTCTCGGCGACGTCGACGTCCAGCCCGCCGGCGCCGGACGTGGCGTCGACAAGCAGCAGGGAGCCCTCGTCGGCGCCGGGCACCCGGCTGATCGGCACCGCCACGCCGGTGGAGGTCTCGTTGTGCGGGGTGGCGTAGACGTCCACGCCCGCCTCGGCGACCAGCGTCGGCGCGCTGCCCGCCTCGGACTTGCGGACGGTCGGCTCGCCCAGGAACGGCGCGTCCTTGACCGACTTGGCGAACTTGGCGCCGAACTCGCCGAAGCTGGCGAACTGGGCCCGGTCGCGGACCAGGCCGAACGTGGCGACCTCCCAGAACGCGGTGGTGCCGCCGTTGCCGATGATCACCTCGTAGCCCTCGGGGAGGGAGAAGAACTCGGCGATGCCCCGGCGCAGCCGGGCGACCTCGTCGCGGACCGTCTTCTGCCGGTGCGACGTGCCCAGGTAGCTGGTGGCGACGTCGGCGAGCGCGGAGACCGCCGCCGGACGAACCTTGGACGGGCCGCAGCCGAAACGGCCGTCGGCGGGCTTGAGGTCGTCGGGAATCCGGATGGTCGGTGCGTCAGCCACGGTTGTCTCGATCCTTCCGCATGGGCGAGGGCGGGCCCTTCCTGCGGGCGCGGACCGACGGCCGGCTCGTGCGCCGGACGCACGGGGCGGCCGGGATCCGAACCCGGCCGGCAGCGCTGCCGGCCTTCATCCTCGCACCCGCCCGGCCGGCACCACCCGCTGGTCCCACCGCGAGTGCTGAGGCGTACGCCACAGGCGGGCGTTAAGAAGGGGCCCCGCCTATGCCTGAAGCGTTAAGAGGGGGCCCCTCCTTGCACATCTCAGACGCCGTGCGGGATGGCGTCCCAGCCCTCGACCTGCTGCGGCTTGCGGGTGCCCGGGCCGACGTAGGTGGCGGACGGGCGGACCAGCCGGTTCAGCTTCTTCTGCTCCAGGATGTGCGCGGACCAACCGCCCATCCGGGCACAGGTGAACATCGAGGTGAACATGTGCGCCGGCACCTCGGCGAAGTCCAGCACCACGGCCGACCAGAACTCGACGTTGGTGGCGAGGACGCGGTCCGGGCGGCGGGCCTGCAACTCGGCCAGGGCGGCCTTCTCCAGCGCCTCGGCGACCTCGAAGCGGGGCGCGCCCAACTCCTTGGCGGTGCGCCGCAGCACGCGGGCGCGCGGGTCCTCGGCCCGGTAGACCCGGTGCCCGAAGCCCATCAGCCGCTCGCCGCGGTCGAGCACGCCCTTGACGTACCCCTCGGCGTCGCCGCTGCGCTCGACCGACTCCAGCATGCTGAGCACCCGGGACGGCGCGCCGCCGTGCAGCGGGCCGGAGAGTGCGCCGATGCCGGAGGAGATGCAGGCCGCGGCGTCCGCGCCGGTGGAGGCCACGATCCGGGCGGTGAAGGTGGAGGCGTTCAGGCCGTGCTCGGCGGCCGAGATGAAGTACGCGTCGACGGCCTTGACGTGCCGGGGGTCGGGTTCGCCGCGCCACCGCTTCATGAAGCGCTCGACGATCGTCTCCGCCTTGTCGATCTCCTTCTGCGGCACCGCCGGCAGGCCCAGCCCGCGCGCCGACTGGGCGACGAAGGAGAGCGCGGTGACCGACACCCGGGCCAGGTCCTCGCGGGCCTGGGCGTCGGAGATGTCGAGAAGCTGACTGAGCCCCCAGTACGGGGCCAGCATGGCGACCGCGGACTGCACGTCGACGCGGATGTCGCCGGAGTGCACCGGCACCGGGAACGGCTCGGCCGGCGGCAGGCCGGGGCCGAACCGACCGTCCACCAGCAGTGCCCAGACGTTGCCGAAGGAGACCTGGCCGATCAGATCCTCGATGTCCACGCCCCGGTAGCGCAGCGATCCACCCGCGCGGTCGGGTTCGGCGATCTGGGTCTCGAAGGCTACGACGCCCTCCAGGCCCGGCTTGAAATCGGACATGTCGTCTCCTGGCTTCCGGCTCGGTGCGCCCGGGCGGGCTGATCCAGCCCCGTAGCTCAGGCGACCCCTCAGGGATGTGGTTCGAAACATCTTGCCCGGTGGGTAACCGGCTGCGCGACCCGCAGCGACTGTGCGCCACGCGACATCCCCGCCGGTGGACGCGCATGCGGACAGGAGAAGACTAGGCGTCGGGGCCTGGCCAGCGTCGGGGGACGCCGGTACGCCCGGGAGAGGGACGGCCAAAGTGACAGGCGACACACCCGCTCCGGCCGGCATGCGTAACGAGTACGCCGCCGACCTGGGCCTAACCGAACCGGACCTGGCACCGGACTGGCACAGCCAGTTCGCCCGCTGGTTCGCCGACGCGGTGGCGCATCCGCTGCCCGAGCCGAACGCGATGGTGGTCGGCACCGCCGACGACCACGGCCGGCCCAGTGGACGCACCGTGCTGCTCAAGGGCTACGACGCGGAGGGCTTCGTCTTCTACACCAACCACCGCTCGCGCAAGGGCGCCGAGGTGACCGCCAACCCGTGGGCCAGCCTGGTCTTTCCGTGGTTCCCGATGCAGCGGCAGGTGACCGTCACCGGCCGGGTGGCGCACGTCGACCGGGCGGAGACCGAGGCGTACTTCGCCAGTCGGCCGCGCGGCTCGCAGCTCGGCGCGTGGGCCAGCACCCAGTCGGCGGTGGTCCCGGACCGGGCCGCGCTGGACGAGGCGTACCGGGCGGCGGCGGAGCGGTTCGCCGGCGTCGGGTCGATCCCCGCCCCGCCGCACTGGGGCGGGTTCCGGGTCCGCCCGGAGACGGTGGAGTTCTGGCAGGGCCGGGCCAGCCGGCTGCACGACCGGCTGCGGTTCCGGCGTACCGCCGACGGGGTGTGGGTCGTCGAGCGGCTCGCACCGTGACGGAGGTCACCAAGGCCCGGTCGCGCGGACGCCGCCGCTGGGCGATCGACCTGCGTCCGCTGCGCGTGCCCGCCTACCGGCGGGTGTGGCTCGGCAACGCGGTGGCGATGTTCGGCTTCCAGTTCACCGCCGTGGCGGTGCCGGTGGAGATGTTCGACCTGACCGGCGGCTCGTTCTGGGTCGGGCTGCTCGGCGTCGCCGGCTTCGTGCCGCTGCTGGTCTTCGGGCTCTGGGGCGGCGCGGTCGCCGACGCCCGGGACCGGCGGCGGGTACTGCTCGCGGGCGGCGCGCTGCTCTGGGCGGCGACGCTCGGGCTGCTGGTGCAGTCACTGGTCGGCGCGCGCAGCCCGGTGCTGCTCCTGCTGCTGGTGGGCGTGCAGTCGGTGGCGTTCGCGATCACCTCCCCGGCCCGCAGCGCGATCCTGCCCCGGCTGGTGCCGGCCGAACTGGTCCCGGCCGCGACCACGCTGAACTACACCACGTTCACCGCCGCCGCGGTCGCCGGGCCGCTGGCCGCCGGGCTGATCTTCGCCACCTGGCGGGTCGACGCGGCGCTGCCCATCGCGTACGGGTTGGACGCGCTGCTGTTCACCGTGTCGCTCTGGGCCACCCTGCGGCTGCCGGCGATGCCGCCGGAGCCGGAGCCGGGCGGCGGTGTCCGCCGGGCCGGGCTGAGCAGCGTCGTCGACGGCTTCCGCTACCTGGCCACCACGCCGGTGCTGCTGCTCTCCTTCGCCATCGACCTGATCGCGATGATCCTGGCCATGCCGCGGGCGCTCTTCCCGGAGCTGGCGCAGGAGCGCTTCGGTGGCGGCGCGGCGGTCGGCTGGCTCTACAGCGCCATCGCCATCGGCGCGATGCTCGGCGGCCTCACCTCCGGCTGGATCGGCCGGGTGCGCCGGCAGGGGCTGGCGCTCGCCGTGGCGGTGGTCGGCTGGGGCGTGGCCATCGCGCTGGCCGGGCTGGCCGGCCGGCTCTGGCTGGCGGTGCTGCTGCTCGGCGTGGCCGGCGCCGCCGACCTGGTCAGCGCCACCCTGCGGCAGTCGATGCTGCTGGTGTACGCGCCGGACCGGATGCGCGGCCGGCTCCAGGGCGTGAACACGGTGGTGGTGGCCGGTGGCCCCCGCCTGGGTGACCTGCGGGCCGGCGTGACCGCCGCCGGGTTCGGCACCGGCGTCGCCATGGTCGGTGGCGGTATCGCCGCCGCCGTGCTGGCGGTACTGCTGGTGACGGCGTTCCCCGCGTTGCTGCGCTATCGCGCCACCGCTCCCACCGAGGACCGTCGGTGACGATAGGGTCGCCGAATGGGGATCGACGAGCGGGCACCGTCCGGAACACAGTGGACCATCTCCGCCGACGGCCACGAGGCCGTCGTGGTGGAGGTCGGCGGCGGGCTGCGGGCCTATCGGCACGACGGGGTGGACTACCTCGACGGGTACGCCGAGGACGAGCTCAGCCCCGGCTCGGCCGGGCACGTGCTGGCGCCCTGGCCGAACCGGATCCGGGACGGCGCGTACACGTTCGGGGACCGCTCGCTCCAGCTCGACCTGACCGAGCCGGAGCGGCACAACGCGCTGCACGGCCTGGTCAACTGGGTCCGGTGGGAGCTGGTCGAGCAGTCGCCGGGGAGCGTCACGCTCGGCTACGACCTGCCGCCCACCCCGGGCTACCCGTGGGCGTTGCGGCTGCGTAGCCGGTGGAGCGTCGGCCCGGACGGCCTGCGCGCCGAGCACGAGGTGACGAACCTCTCCGCCGAGCCGGCGCCGTTCGGCTTCTCCGTGCACCCCTACTTCCAGCTTCCCAAGGTGGGCGTGGACGAGCTGGTGCTGCGCGTGCCGGGGCGGAACCGGGTGCTGGTGGACGGCCGGCTGCTGCCGGTGGGCGCCAGCCCGGTGGCCGGCACCGAGTACGACTTCACCGCGCCCCGGCCGATCGGCGACCTGGTGCTCGACCTGGCCTTCGGGGACGTGGAGCGGGACGCCGACGGCGGCTCGGCGGTGACGCTCGGCGCGCCGGACGGCTCGTCCGGGCTGGCGGTCTGGGCGGACCGCGAGTTCGGCTGGTGGCAGGTGTTCACCGGGGACACGCTCGGTGGTGAGCGGCACCGCCGCTCGGTGGCGGTGGAGCCGATGACGTGCCCGCCGGACGCGTTCCGGTCCGGCCGGGACGTGATCACGCTGGAGGCCGGGCAGACGTGGCGCGGCGCCTGGGGCGTCCGGCCGGGGCGCTGAACGTGGAGTTCGCCGAGGTCGTCCGGCGTCGCCGGATGGTCCGCAACTACGACCCCGACCGGCCGGTCCCGCCCGAGGTGGTGGACCGGTTGCTCGCGCACGCGGTCCGGGCCCCGTCGGCCGGGTTCGCGCAGGGCTGGGGCTTCCTGGTGCTGGAGGAGCCGGCGGACCGGGCCCGGTTCTGGGCGGCCACCACGCCGGACGGCGGCGGTCGGGAACGCTGGCTGGCCGGGATGCGCCGGGCCCCGCTGATCGTGGTGCCGCACGCCAACCGGGACGCCTACCTGGACCGGTACGCCGAGCCGGACAAGGGCTGGACGGACCGCGCCGAGGACCGCTGGCCGGTGCCCTACTGGTACGTGGACGCCGGCTTCGCGGCGTTGCTGATGCTGCTCACCGCCGTGGACGAGGGGCTGGGCGCCTGCTTCTTCGGCATCCCGCCGCAGCGCGTCGGGGCGTACCGGGAGGCGTTCGGGGTGCCACCGGAGCTGCATCCGATCGGCGCTGTCACTGTTGGCTACCGAGCCGTCGACCATCGGTCACCGTCGCTGCGCCGGGGGCGGCGCCCGGTGGATGATGTGGTCCGGCGGGGGCGGTGGAGCTGAGCGGTTAGGCTGGCAGCCACATCGTCAGCCCGGCCTGGGGGAGGAGAGCACGCGGTGATCTTCAGGGCGGTCCGGGACGGGCGTCCCTACCCGGAGCACAACTTCACGCTGAAGCAGTGGGCCGAGATCCCACCGCGTCCACTGCGGCTGGCCGAGCTCATCACCACCAAGCGGGAGCTGGCGCTGGACAAGCTGCTCGCCGAGGACTCCACCTTCTACGGCGACCTCTTCCCGCACGTGGTGCAGTGGAACGGCGGCCTCTACCTGGAGGACGGCCTGCACCGGGCGTTGCGTGCGGCGTTGCAGCAGCGCAACCAGATCCATGCCCGGGTGCTGGTCCTCGGCGACCAGGGGGAGTGACGACGTGACCACGCTCGACCTGCTCGACGTCGACGCCTCGCTGAGCGAGGAGGAGCGGCAGATCCGGGCCGTCGTCCGCCAGCTCGTGACCGACCGGGTCCGCCCGCACGTCGCCGGCTGGTATGAGGACGGCGACGTGCCGGCCCGTGAGCTGGCCCGCGAGTTCGGCAAGCTGGGCCTGCTCGGCATGCACCTGACCGGGTACGGCTGCGCCGGCGCGTCGGCGGTCGCGTACGGGCTGGCCTGCCTGGAGCTGGAGGCCGGCGACTCGGGCGTCCGCTCGCTGGTCTCGGTGCAGGGCTCGCTTGCCATGTACGCGATCTGGCGCTTCGGCAGCGAGGAGCAGAAGCAGCGCTGGCTGCCGGCGATGGCGACCGGCGACGCGATCGGCTGCTTCGGGCTGACCGAGCCGGACCACGGCTCCGACCCGGCCTCGATGGCCACCCGGGCCCGTCGGGACGGCGACGACTGGATCCTCACCGGCGGCAAGATGTGGATCACCAACGCGCCGATCGCCGACGTCGCGGTGATCTGGGCCCGCACCGACGACGGCGTGCGGGGTTTCCTCGTGCCGATGGACACCCCCGGGGTGGGCGCGCGGGAGATCCGCCGGAAGATGTCCCTGCGGGCCTCGCTCACCGGTGAGATCACGCTCGACGACGTGCGGCTGCCGGCGGATGCGCGGCTGCCCGAGGCGACCGGGCTGAAGGCGCCGCTGAGCTGCCTGACCGAGGCCCGGCACGGCATCGTCTGGGGCGCGCTCGGCGCGGCCCGCGACTGCCTGGAGACCACCCTGGCGTACGCGACCACCCGCACCCAGTTCGGCCGGCCGCTGGCCGGCTTCCAGCTCACCCAGGCCAAGTTCGCCGACATGGCGGTGGAGTGGAACAAGGGGCTGCTGCTGGCGCTGCACCTGGGCCGGCTCGCCGACGCCGGGAAGCTGCGGCCCGAGCAGGTGAGCGTGGGCAAGCTGAACAACGTCCGGGAGGCGCTCGCCATCGCCCGGCAGTGCCGCACCATCCTCGGCGCGAACGGCGTCTCCGGGGAGTACCCGATCATGCGGCACGCCGCCAACCTGGAGAGCGTGCTCACCTACGAGGGCACCTCGGAGATCCACCAGCTCGTCATCGGCCAGCGGCTGACCGGGCTCTCCGCCTTCGCCTGACCTGCCGGTTCACCCGATCGGGGCACTCGACGAGCGAGTGTCGCACAGTCCCCGTACCGTCATTGGCAGTCGATGTGTCGGACGAGGACGGTGAGGGCGATGGCCCGCGACGGTGACACCCAGCAGCCCACCAGGGAGTTCCCGGAATACCCGACCAGTGAGTCCCTGCACGACCGGGCGGACGCCCCGCCCGAGCCCGGGCCGGGCACCCGGCCCTCGGCCGGCGGGGCCGCGCGCGGGCTGCTCTGGGTGCTCGGTGCGGCGGCACTGGCGGTGGTGGTGCTGCTCGGCGTGCAGGCGACCGGCCTGCTGCCGGACTTCCGCAACCCGTTCGCCAAGGAGCAGACCGACCGCAGTCAGCCGCCGTTGCTCAAGTCGATCCGTGACCTGAGCCGTTACGTCGCGGCGGAGGGCAACTTCCAGGTGGTGGTCGACGTGCAGAAGGACCGGCGCAACGTGCCTGACTTCCTGCTCAACGAGCGCACGCTCTTCGTCGGGGCGGGCCGGGTCGAGGCGTACGTCGACTTCGCGAAGATCGCCGACGGGGCGGTGGTGGCCTCCGACGACGGCAAGTCCGTCGAGATCAAACTGCCCGCGCCGCAGCTCGGCGAGACCGACCTGGACATGGACAAGAGCTACGTCTTCGCCGAGGAGCGCGGCCTGATCAACCGGCTCAACGACCTGGTGGCCGGTGACCCCAACCGGCAGCAGCAGGTCTACAAGCTGGCCGAGGACCGGATCACCGCGGCGGCCCGGGACAGCGGGCTCGCCGCCCGGGCGCAGGAGAACACCCGCAAGATGCTGGAGGGGCTGCTGCGCTCCCTCGGCTACGAGAAGGTGACCGTCACCTACACGGCCCCCTGACCTCGCACGACGCGCCCGCCCTCCCGGGGCGGGCGCGTCGTCGCGTGCGGTTCAGCGGGTGGCGAGGTAGCGGTCCTCGTTCGGCATCAGCACCCACAGGATCAGGTAGACGATCACCTGGGTGCCGGGCAGCAGCAGGGACAGCAGGAACAGCAGCCGGACCATGCCGGCCGACATGCCGAACCGCCGTCCCAGGCCGGCGCAGACACCGGCGATCATGCGCCCCTCGCGGGGCCGGACCAGTTTGCGACTCATCGTCGTCTCCCACTTCTGCGGCGATCCGCCGCGCTGATTCCACGCTAGGTCTCCGATGCGCGTCGCGCCCTCGGCCCCGAGGAGGATCGGCGACCCGGGCACCCGTAGGTACATACCCCCGCGCACCCCTCCCGACCCACCCACCGTGCCCCGACCCACCCGCCCCACCCCCGGCGCAGTCGCAGATTCACGGAAGAAGTGGCCATCGACGCGCGGATGGCCACTCTTTCCGTGAATCTGCGCATGCCGGGGTGGGGGGTGGGGGTGTGGCGGGGTGGGGAGTGTGGCGGGGTGGGGACGGGTATTGAGCTGGGGCGGGTAGGCTCGCCGGTCGGGCGCCCCCACCCCGGGCGCCGCGCCGTCGGCCCGCGAGCGGGTCGTGGCAGACACCGGTTCGGAACCGCACAACGGGGACGACGGCGAGGAAAGCGCAGCCATGATCAGTGTTTTCGACCTCTTCAGCGTCGGTATCGGGCCGTCCAGCTCGCACACCGTCGGGCCGATGCGGGCCGCCCGGACGTTCGTGGGCGGCCTGAAGGCCGACGGGCTGCTCGCCGACGTGGCCCGGGTGCGGGCGGAGCTGTTCGGCTCGCTCGGCGCCACCGGCCACGGCCACGGCAGCGACCGGGCGGTGCTGCTCGGACTGGAGGGCGAGGCCCCGGAGACGGTCGACACCGACACCGTGGGCGAGCGGATCACGCGGATCCGGGACGCGCGGCGACTGCGCCTGCTGGGCACCCAGGAGGTCGACTTCGACCCGGACCGGGACCTGGTGCTGCACCGCCGGCGCTCGCTGCCGTACCACCCGAACGGAATGACGTTCGCGGCGTACGACGCGGCCGGGCGCGAGGTGCGGGCGCGCACCTACTACTCGGTGGGCGGCGGGTTCGTGGTGGACGAGGCGGCGGCCGGGGCGGACCGGATCAAGCCGGACACCACCCGGGTGCGTCACCCGTTCCTCACCGGGGCGGAACTGCTCGACGTCACCACCCGGACCGGCCTGTCGATCAGCGAGGTGATGCTCGCCAACGAGCTGTCCTGGCGTAGCGAGGCGGACGTCCGCGCCGGGCTGCTGGACATCTGGCGGGTGATGCGGGAGTGCGTGGAGAGCGGCTGCACCCGCGACGGCGTACTCCCGGGTGGGTTGAAGGTCCGTCGCCGCGCCGCCGAGCTGCGGCGCGGCCTGGAGGCGGAGACCGGCGCGGACGACCCGCTGCGCGCGATGGACTGGGTGACGTTGTTCGCGCTGGCGGTCAACGAGGAGAACGCGGCCGGCGGGCGGGTGGTGACCGCGCCGACGAACGGCGCCGCCGGGATCATCCCGGCCGTGCTGCACTACTACACCCGTTTCGTGCCCGGGGCCTCCGACGAGGGCGTGGTCCGGTTCCTGCTGGCGGCCGGCGCGATCGGCGTGCTGTTCAAGGAGAACGCCTCGATCTCCGGCGCGGAGGTGGGCTGCCAGGGCGAGGTCGGGTCGGCGTGCTCGATGGCGGCGGCCGGGCTGGCCGAGGCGTTGGGCGGCACGCCGGAGCAGGTGGAGAACGCCGCCGAGATCGGCATGGAGCACAACCTGGGGTTGACCTGCGACCCGGTGGGCGGGCTGGTGCAGATCCCGTGCATCGAGCGCAACGCGGTGGCCAGCATCAAGGCGATCACCGCGGCCCGGCTGGCGCTGCGCGGCGACGGCGTGCACCACGTGTCCCTGGACAAGGTCATCAAGACCATGCGGGAGACCGGCGCGGACATGAAGGTCAAGTACAAGGAGACGGCGCGGGGCGGGCTCGCGGTCAACGTGATCGAGTGCTGACCCCGTTGGGGTGATCTGGGGCCCGAGCCGGGAGGCGCCGCGAAAAACAGCGCGACGATGGTGCGGTGACGTCCGGCGTCGCGGCGCTCTGGTCCGCCCGCACCTCGCTGCGCATCCTGGTCCGGCGGGATCTCGCGGTGAAGTACCAGCAGTCGGTGCTCGGCTACCTCTGGTCGCTCATCGAGCCGCTCGGCATGGGGCTGATCTACTGGTTCGTCTTCGGCGTGCTCTATTCCGGCGCGACCCGGCGGCACCTGGGCGAGGCGGCCGGCTCGTACCCGCTGTTCCTGATCACCGGGATCTTCGCCTGGATGTGGGCCAGTTCGGCGCTGACCGAGGCGGCCGGCGCGCTGACCGGGCAGGCCCGGCTGATCACCACGATGAACCTGCCCCGGCCGATCTTCCCGATCGGCCGGGTCGCCGGCCGCTTCGCCGAGTACCTGGCCGGCCTGCCGATCCTGGTCGCCATCGCGGCGCTCTACGCCGCCCGCGGGAAGATCCACCCCGGGTGGAGCCTGCTCGCCCTGCCGCTGGCGGTGGCCGTGCAGTTCGTGCTGCTGGTGGGCCTGGCGCTGCTGCTGTCGGCGGGCAACGTGCTGATGCGCGACATCGAGCGGACCATGCGGCTGGTCATCCGGCTGCTGTTCTACGCCACCCCGATCATCTACCCGTTCAACCTGGTCCGGGACTCCGGCATGCCGGGCTGGCTGAAGCTCGCGTACGAGCTGAACCCGCTGGTCGGGATCTTCCAGTTGCACCACGCGGTCTGGTACCCGGACGAGTTCCCGGACGCCCGGCTGCTCACCGTGACGGTGGCGGGCAGCGTGCTGGTGCTGGTGGTCGGCTGGTGGGCGTTCCGCCGCCTGGAACCGGCCGTGCTGAAGGAACTCTGAGTGCCGCCGATCATCGCGGCGGACGGGCTGGGCATCCGGTTCGTGCGGAACCGGCGCCGGCAGTTGCGGCTGCGGGAGCTGATCGTGCACCGGGGCGCGCGGGACCCGGACGCCGGCCGGTTCTGGCCGCTGCGGGACCTGTCGTTCCGGATCGAGCCGGGTGAGACGGTCGGGGTGGTGGGGCGCAACGGCACCGGCAAGAGCACGCTGCTGCGGTTGATCGCCGGGGTGCTCATCCCGGACGAGGGCACGATCTCGGTGCACGGCCGGGTGGCGCCGCTGCTGGAGTTGTCCGCCGGGTTCTCCGGCGACCTGACCGGCCGGGAGAACCTGTACCTGGTGGGCGGGCTGCACGGGCTCTCCCCGGCGTACCTGCGGCGGCACTTCGACGAGATCGTCTCGTTCGCCGGTGAGCAGGTGGAACGCGCCATCGACACGTCGGTGCGGCACTACTCGTCGGGGATGAAGGTGCGGTTGGGCTTCGCGGTGATCGCGCACCTGCCGCACCCGGTGTTGTTGGTGGACGAGGTGACCGCGGTCGGGGACGCGGAGTTCCGCGCGAAGTGCTATGCGACCATCGAGCGACTTCTCGCGGAAGGACGCACGTTGGTGCTGGTGTCACACAACGACAAGGACCTCACCCGGTTCTGCCGTCGGGGGCTCTACCTCGACGCCGGACGGCTGGTCGTCGACGGGACGATCGACGAGGCGCTGGCGGCCTACGCCGACGCGGCGCAGCGGTGACGCTCGCGATCGTGCTCGCCGCCGGGCCGGCGGCGGGCGGAGCCACCGAGGGCGCGGAGCCGCCGGCCGACCGGCTGGCCGCGCAGTGGCGGCGGGCCGGGGCGGAGCAGGTGCGGGTGGCCGCCGACCTGGGCGAGCTGGCCGACCTGGTGGCCGGCGCGACCGGCCCGGTGCTGGTCAGCGGCGTCGACCTGGTGGCGCACACGGCCGTACTCAGGCATCTCGCGACCAGCCCGGTCGGGCCGACGGTGGCGTTGGTGCTCACCGACCCGCCGGCCGCCGGGCAGGCGGTGGTGCGCGAGGAGCGCGGCCAGGTGGTCGCGGTCGGTGACGCGGCGGACGCGACGGGCGTGTTCGGCGGCGCGCTGCGGGTCGGCGCGGCCGACCTGCCGGCGCTCGCCGACGCGGCCCGCGCGGCGTCCGCGACCGCCCCGGCCGCGCCCGGCGTGCAGCCGGCCGGTCCGGCGACCGAGTCGGGCGGGCCGCTCGGCGCGGTGGACCGGCTGGTGGCCGGGCTCGCCGCCCGGGGCACCCTGATCTTCGCCCATCGGGTACGCCTGCTCGTCGCGCACCGGGTCGGCGACGCGGCCGGACGGGCGGCGGCCGAGGCGGAGGTGGCGGCCGTCGACGAGGACCGGGCCGAGCTGAAACTGTCGGTGAAGGAGCGGGACGACTTCTTCACCACGTTCTTCGTCAGCACCTGGTCGCCGTACGTGACGAAGGCGGCGGCCCGGATCGGGATCGGCCCGACCGGCGTCACCATGGTCTCGGTGGCGTTCGCGGTGGCGGCGGCCGTGCTGTTCGGCGTCGGTGGCCGGCCCGCGCTGGTGGCCGGCGCGGTCCTGCTCTACCTGGGGTTCGTGCTGGACTGCGTGGACGGGCAGTTGGCCCGCTACACCCGGCACTTCAGCGCCTGGGGCGGCTGGCTGGACACGATGGCCGACCGGTTCAAGGAGTACGTGGTCTACGCCGGTCTCGGGTTCGGCGCCACGCACGCCGGGTTCCGCTACGGCTGGGCGCTGGCGCTGGCCGCGATGACGTTGCAGACCGTGCGGCACATGACCGACACCTGGTACGGCGCGCTGCACGACGAGGCGGCCCGGCGGCCGAAGGTGGTGTCCGGCGACGCGGGCGGCATCGGCGGGAAGCTGAACGCCGCGTCGACGAGGGTGCAGGCGGACACCGGCTCGGTGTCGTACTGGCTGAAGCGGACCGTGGTGTTCCCGATCGGTGAGCGGTGGGCGCTGATCGCGCTGGCCGCCGCGCTGTTCGGGCCGCTGGTGGCGCTCTGCGCGGTGCTGGTCTGGGGCACGTTGGCGTTCGCGTACACCGGGGCGTTGCGGACGCTGCGGGCCCGGTGGATGCGGGTGCCGGTGCTGACCACTGTCGACACCGGCCTGCACCGCGACGACGGCCCGCTGGTGCGGACGCTGCCCCCGGCGCGGGGACCGCTGCTGCTGGCGGTGCTCGGCGCGCTCGGCGCGGCCGGGATGCTGGTGTGGGCGCTGCGCACGGTGCACGGCGGGGGTGACCTGCCGATCTGGGCGCCGGTCCTCGCGCTGGTGCTGCTGCTGGGCGCGGCGCAGGGCGCGCGGACGCCGCACGCCGGGGCGCTGGACTGGCTGGTGCCGGCCGCGTTGCGGGCCGCCGAGTACCTGTTCGCCATCGCGGTCGGCGTGGCCGGGCGCGCACCGGCCTGGTTGATCTTCGGGTACGTCCTGGTGCTCACGCTGCACCACTACGACCTGACCGCCCGGCTGGAGAAGCGGCAGTCGGCCCCGCCGCTGCACGTCGCCACGCTGGGCTGGGAGGGGCGCTCGGCGGTGCTGGCAATTGCGCTGATCGCCGGAATTGCGAGTATCACGCTGGCTACACTTGGTGCGTACCTTTTCGTGGTTTTCGTTGTGAGCGTGGTCCTCGCCTGGGTGGTCCTGCCGGCCCGCGCCCGTGGGGGTGTGCGCTCGCCGGGCTGACGGAGGGCGGGCCGGCATGACCCTGATCAGTTTCGTCGTGCCGGCCTACCGGGTGCAGGGCTACCTGCGGGAATGCCTCGACTCGATCCTCGACCAGCCGTTCGCCGACCTAGAGGTGATCGGGGTGGACGACGCCTCCCCGGACGCCGGCGGCGAGATCCTGGTCGAGTACGCGGCTCGCGACCCCCGGGTCCACCCGGTGCGGCTCACCGACAACGTCGGGCTCGGTCCGGCCCGCAACGCCGGGCTGGACCGGGCCACCGGCGAGTACGTGTGGTTCGTCGACGGGGACGACTGGCTGGTGCCCGGCTGCCTGCCGCACGTCGCCGACCGGCTCCGCGACACCCGCCCGGACGTGCTGGTCGTGGACCACGTCCGGGCGCACTGGAACTTCGTCGGCACGCGCAGCGCCATGCGGGACGTCTTCCCGGAACCGCCCGGCCCGGAGACGTTCACGCTGCGGGACCGGCCGGAGACGCTGCGGCTGCTGCACACCGCCTGGAACCGGCTGGTCCGCCGCGAGTTCCTGGTCGGGCGCGGGCTGCGCTTCGCGCCCGGCTGGTACGAGGACGTCTCGTTCAGCTATCCCGCGCTGATGGCCGCCGACCGGATCGGCGTACTGGACCGGGTCTGCCTCAACTACCGGCAGCGCCGCACCGGTGCGATCACCCGGACCCGGGGCGACCGGCACTTCGAGGTGTTCGCCCAGTGGCACCGCGTGTTCCGGCTGATGGACCGGTGGGCGCCGGCGGTGGACGAGCTGCGGCCGGCGGTCTTCGAGCGGATGATCTGGCACTACCTGACCGTGCTCGGCCACGGGGAGCGGATCGCGCCGGAGCTGCGGGCGCCGTTCTTCGCCCAGATGCACGAGGACTACAGGCGGTTCCGGCCGTCCGGCGGCTACCCGGTGCCGCCCGGGGTGGAGGGGCTGAAACACCGGCTGGTGGCGGCCGGCCGGTGGCGGACGTTCAGCGCGCTGCGCGGTGCCCACCAGGCCGGGGAGACCGCCCGGCGGACGGCCGACCAGGCCCGGCGGCGGGTGAAGCCGGTGGTGCGGCGGACCGCCCGGCGGGCCCGCGACACCGCGTTGCGCGAGTACTACCGGGCCGAGCTGCGCCGCCCGATCGACCCGACGCTGGCCGTCTACGCGGCCTACTGGTACCGGGGGTACGCGTGCAATCCGGCCGCCGTCTACGAGGCCGCCCGCCGGCTCGCCCCGCAGGTACGCGGCGTCTGGATCGTCCGGCGGGACCGGGTCGCCACGCTGCCGCCGGGCGTGGAGTACGTGGTCGCCGGCACCCCGGAGTACCACCGGGTGCTGGCCCGCGCCCACTGGCTGGTCAACAACGTCAACTTCCCGGACTTCGTCCGTAAGCGTCCCGGTTCGGTGCACGTGCAGACCCACCACGGCACGCCGGTGAAGGTGATGGGTCTGGACCAGCAGCGCTATCCGGTGGGCGCGATGGGCATGGACTTCGCCGGCCTGCTGCGCCGGGTGGACCGCTGGGACTACAGCGTCAGCGCGAACGCCTTCTCCACGCAGATGTGGGAGCGGGCGTACCCGGCCGACCACACCACGCTGGAGGTCGGCTACCCGCGCAACGACCGGCTGGCCCGGGCCACCGCCGACGAGTGCCGTCAGGTCCGCGCCGCGCTGGGTATCGGCGCGGAGGAGTACGTGGTGCTCTACGCGCCGACGCACCGCGAGCACCTGCCCGGCTGGCGTCCGCCGTTCGACCCGGACCGGATGCGGGACGTGCTCGGCCCGGCCGGCCGGCTGCTGATGCGCAGTCACTACTTCCACGACCGGGAGCGACGGCCGCGTGGGCCGGCCGCCGGCGGGGTGCTGGACGTCAGCGCCCACGAGCGGGTGGAGGACCTCTACCTGGCCGCCGACGTGCTGGTCACCGACTACTCGTCGGCGATGTTCGACTACGCCGTGCTGGACCGGCCGATCGTGGTCTACGCGCCGGACTGGGACGCGTACCGGGTGGCCCGGGGTGTCTACTTCGACCTGCTGGCCGAGCCGCCGGGCGCGGTCGCGACGGACTTCCCCGGGCTGCTGGACGTCTTCCGCTCCGGCGTGGTGAACGGCGGGGCGGCCGAGCGGGCGCGGGCGGCGTTCCGGGCCCGATTCTGCGCGCTGGAGGACGGGCACGCGGCGGATCGGGTGGTCCGACGCGTGTTCCTCGGCAAATCCGCGTAATAAGACTGTCACGAGCCGAACATGGCACGTTTACCCGATGTGCGAATCGAATGATCCTGGTCACAGTCATTCCCGGGTTCGGGCGAGCGACTGGGGAGGTGACGGTGACCACCGTCGCGCTCAAGGATGTCACCAAGGTGTTCCAGGACGGAACGATCGCGGTCGACAACATAAATCTGGACGTCAACGACGGCGAGTTCATGGTGCTGCTGGGCCCGTCGGGCTGCGGCAAGTCGACAGTGCTGCGGATGGTGGCCGGCCTGGAGGATCCGACCTCGGGCGCGGTCATGCTCGGCGGCGAGCTGGCCAACGACCTGCCGCCCCGGGACCGGAAGATCGCCATGGTCTTCCAGGACTTCGCGCTCTATCCGCACATGACCGTCGGTGACAACATCGGCTTCCCGCTGCGGCTCTCCGGCATCGAGCCCGGGCCGCGCGGCGAGCGGATCCAGGACGTGGCGGGCGCGCTCGGCATCGGCGACGTGCTCGCGCGCAAGCCCAGCCAGCTCTCCGGCGGCCAGCGGCAGCGGGTGGCGATGGGCCGGGCGATCGTCCGGCGGCCCGGCCTGTTCCTCATGGACGAGCCGCTGTCCAACCTGGACAGCGGACTGCGCGCCGAGCTGCGGGCCGAGATCTCCGCGCTGACCCGGGAGCTGGGCGTCACCACCATCTACGTCACCCACGACCAGGCCGAGGCGCTCACCATGGCCGACCGGGTGGCCATCATGCGCAAGGGCGTCCTCCAGGACGTCGGCACCCCCACCCAGGTGTACGGGCGGCCGGCCACGCTCTACGTCGCCGCGTTCCTGGGCAGCCCGCGGATGAACCTGCTGGAGGCGTCCGTCTACGTCCACCTCGACCGGTACGTCACGCTGAGCCTCGGCGACCAGGCGCTCTACCTGCCCTGGGACGACATCCGAAGCCGCGCGGTGGCGCACTACCACGGCGAGCGGATCGTGGTCGGGCTGCGCGCCGAGGCGCTCACCCCGGTCGCCTCGGACACCCCCGGCGACGTGCTGCACGGCCGGATCCGCTACCTGGAGCACCACGGCCACGAGTCGCTGGCCTTCCTCGACATCGGCGCGACCGCGATCGTGGTCGACGAGATGGGCACCCCGGTCGAGCGGACCGCTCCCGGCCAGCGCGGCCTGCGCCGGTTCGGCCAGGTGGTGCAGCGGCTCGCCGGCCGGTCCGCGGAGACCGCCCCGCCCGCGCCGGCCCCGAACGGCGCCGGCAACCGCACCAGCGTGCTGCCCGACCCGGGCCGGCACCACCGCCGCCCGGCGGAACTGGCGGTACGGCTGGCCCCGTACCCGCAGGTGTCGGCCGGACACTCGCTGGCGGTGCAGGTGCGGATGGACGCGCTGCACTTCTTCGACGAGCGCGGCGACCGCATCGACGTCGGCTGGAGATGAAAGGAGGGGCCCCCTCTTAACGCTTTCTGCATAGGAGGGGGCCCCGCTTAACATCGCACGTCAAGCCAAGATGTCTTGGCCAAGGTATGTTGGCTTACATGCCACCCCAGCAGAAGCGGCAGATCACCGACCCGCAGGCGCTGCGCGCGCTCGCCCACCCCCTCCGGCTCACGCTCCTCGAACTGCTGACCGTCGACGGACCGGCCTCCGGCCGGAAGCTGGCGGACCGGACCGGCGAGTCCACGGCGTCCGTCAGCTACCACGTCGGCCAGTTGGCCAAGTGGGGCCTGGTCGAGCCGGCACCCGAGTTGGCGGAAGGCCGCGAACGGCCCTGGCGGGCAACCAGCCGGGGGATCACCTGGTCCGCGACCGGCGACGGATCACCGGAGTTCGTGGCCGCGTCCCGGGCGCTGCGGGAGCAGTTCATCGCGCAGCGGCTCGCCGCGCTGGAGGCGTACCAGCGTCACCAGGACGATTTCGACCCCGCCTGGCAGGAAGCGGCGTGGGTCGGCGAGGACGTCGGTCATCTCGACCCGGACGAGCTGGTCGAGATGACCGAGCGCATCAAGGCGGTCGTCGGCGAGTACACCGCCGCCGCCCGGCCGCGCAGCGCCCGCGCCCGCCGCGTCGCCTTCTTCGGGTACGCCGTCCCGAGCCCCGACGGCCCGAACTGATGCTGCGTACGCCCGGATTGTTCGCCCTGTTCGCGGCGAAGCTGCTCTCCACCTTCGGTTCCTGGCTCACCCTGCTGGCGCTGCCGTGGTTCGTGCTGGTGACCACCGGTTCGCCGGTGCGGATGAGCGCCGTGCTGGCCGCGGAGTTCCTGGGTGTGGTGAGCCTGGGCCTGCCCAGCGGGCGGGTGGTGGCCCGGCTCGGGGTGCGCCGCACCATGCTGATCTGCGACGCCGCGCGCGTACCGCTGATGGCGCTCATCCCGCTGCTGCACCAGGCGGACCGGCTGAGCCTGCCGGCCCTGCTGGTCGTCTCGTTCAGCCTCGGCGCGTTCACCGCTCCCTACGTCTCCTCGCAGCGGCTCATCCTGCCCGAGCTGCTCGGCCCGGCGCGTGGCCGCGACGAGAAACTGCTGGCCCGGGCCAACGGCCTGATCGACGGCGCGACCCGGATCGCCGCCCTCGCCGACCCCGCGCTCGGCGGCCTGCTCATCGCCCTGCTCGGCCCGGTCCAGGTGCTCTGGATCGACGCCGGCACCTACCTCGTCTCGTACCTCATCCTGATCGCCTTCGTCCGGCCGGCCGCGTCCGCCGCGACCGGCGCGACCGGCGCGCACCGGGCCGCCGATCGGGCGGGTGCGCGGGGCACCACCTTCGCGGGTCTGCGTTACGCGCTGCGCCATCCGGCGCTGCGGCTCTTCGTGCTCGCCCAGACGTTCGTGACCCTCTCGATTCCCGCCGTGTTCATCTGCCTCCAGGTGCTGGTCCGGGAGGAGTTGGGTGGCGACCCGCGGACGTTGGGGCTGCTCACCTCGGCGAACGGCGCCGGCCTCGTCATCGGCAGCCTGGCGGCCGTCGCCGGCCTGGGGCGGATGACCAGATCCGCGCTCACCGCCGCCGCGCTGTTGCAGTGCGCCCCGCTGTGGCTGCTGCTCGTCGATCAGGTGGCCGTGGTGGCCGGTGCGCTGTTCCTGGTCGGGCTGGCCACGCCGGTGCTGGCGGCGACCATCAACACACGCGCCACCGTACGCGCCCCGGCGCTCCTCCGACCGCACGTGATGACCGCGGTGACGACCACCGAGAACCTGGCCGCGTTCGTCGGCTACACCGCTGCCGGGCCGGCGTTGCAGTTCAGCGGGCTGCGTCCGGTCTTCGCCGGGATCGCCGCCCTGGCCGCCCTCGGCGCGGTCACCTTCACCGCGGCCCTGCGCCTCGACCGGCCGGCAACCAAGGTGCCGGATCGACGTCCGGCCGATGTGACGACTTGACCAGACGCGCCTCAGGCCGGGACGGAGCCGCCGGTGTTCCTGATCATCCGGTGGAGCGCCTTCAGCGTCGTGACGTAGTCCGCGTCGTCGATGCCCTCGTGGATGCGGGCCCGGATCGTCGGCGCGTGCCGCTTGAGGTCGAGGCGGGCGGCCTCGCCGGCCTCGGTGATCGACAGCCGTCCGTCCTCGTCGCGGGCCAGCCAGCCGCGCTCCAGCAGCACCCGCGACTCGGCGTCCAGGTCGTCCTCGGCCCGCAGGTAGGAGCGCATCGCCTGCCGTAGCTCGGCGACGGTCAGTCCGCCGCCCTGCGGCAGCAGGTCGTTCGGGGAGAGGTTGCGCAGCAGCCAGAACTGCGGCTGCGTGAAGCCGAGTTCGGCGTGCCGGGCGCGGGTGAAGGCGATGAGTGACTCGTAGGCCACGCCGGTCCAGTAGGCGGCGGGCTGGCCGGCCAGTTCGGCGTCGGTCGACTGCGGGGTCGTCATGGGCCGAACGTAGAACGTCAACCCGACTTCAGCTCAAGGGTTCACGCCTTGCGCCCCAGGCGACGAAGCGGGCGAACACGTCGGCGGGGTCCGGGGCGCCGGCCGGGTTCAGCCGGTAGAGGTCGCGGGTGGCCTCGTAGAACAGCCCGCACAGGTAGAGCGACAGGCTGACGTTGTTGTCCTCGTACTCGCTCTTGAGCAGCAGGCGGGCGGTCGGGCAGGGCCACTGCTGGCCGCACGCCCGGCAGCACCACATCGGACGCAGCGGTGTGTGCGGCGCGGCATGCCGGGGGTACGGGCGTTGATTGGTCACGGGCGCTCCTGTCGGTAGCGGGTAACGGACGAGTTCGGCTCCGTTGCGTGACAGTGTCGTCACCGCGCAGATGATCCGTATGGCGTTGTGGGAGCTGTTCGCCGGTGAGCTGCGCCGGCTCCGTGCCGAGGCCGGGCTGACGCAGGAGGCGTTGGGCGAGCGGGTGAGCTATTCGGCGTCGCTGGTGGCGGCCGTCGAGCAGTGCCGCCGCGCGCCGCGGGCCGAGTTCACCGAGCGCTGCGACGACGTGCTCGACGCCGGTGGCCTGCTGGTCCGCATCCGGGCCGCGCTGGTGCAGGAGTCGCTGCTGCCGTGGTTCCGCGAGTGGGTGGGCATCGAGCAGGAGGCGACCGCGCTGCGCAGTTACGAGCCGTTGGTGATTCCGGGCCTGTTGCAGACCGAGGAGTACGCCCGCGCGCTCTACGAGGGGGCCGCGCAGTTCGTGGCCGAGGCGCTGGAGCAGCAGGTGGCCGCGCGGCTGGCCCGGCAGGCGGTGCTGGACCAGCCCGCGCCGCCGCAGTTCGTGGCCGTGCTCGACCACTCGGTGCTGACCCGACCGGTCGGCGGCCCGAAGGTGATGCGGGAGCAGTTGGCGCACCTGGTCGAGATGGGCCGCCGGACCCGGGTGCACCTGCATGTGGTGCCGGAGACGGTGGGCGCGTACCCGGGGCTCAACGGCGCGTTCGTGCTCGCCACCCCGGCCGACGGCGACGACGTGGGCTATCTCGACAACCAGATGCACGGCACAATCGTGGAACGGACGGCGGACGTGAACTCCCTGCGGCAGACCTGGGAGTCCGTCCGCGCGGAGGCGATGCCGCACGGGGCGACCCTGGCGGCGATCTCGGAGGCGGCGAACCGATGGAGCTGACCGGCGCGACCTGGCGCACGAGCGCCCGCAGCAGCGGCAACGGCGGCAACTGCGTCGAGGTGGCGGACAATCTGCCCGGCGTGGTCGGGGTCCGCGACAGCAAGGACCGGCAGGGGCCGGCGCTGACGTTCACGCCGGCGAGCTGGGCGGCGTTCGTCGCCCACACCAAGCGCGCCTGACTCGCCACCTCGGAAGCCCTGCCCCGACGAGGAACGCCGTTGCGTGGCTCCGGATGCCGTCGTTAACGTGCGTCGGTGGAATTCGTCACCAGAATCGACCGGCCCGATCTGCACGATTCCGCGGAAGCCGTTTTCCGAGAGGACTGGCCGGAGTTCATCTTCCACGACGATGTTCCGACGAACTACATGGTTCGGGTGGGGAAATTCTTTCCCCGATACGACGTCATGGCGCTCGACGAGGGTCGGGTCGTCGCCGGCGGTTGGGGCGTGCCAATGGCCTGGAACGGCACGCCTGACGATCTGCCCGCTGGCTATGACGACACGTTGATCCGGGCGGTGCAGGGCCGGGAAGCGGGCGTCGTACCGACGTGTCTGAGCTTCATGGCGGTCGCCGTCGGCTCGTCACTTGCCCGGCGAGGCGTGGCCGGTGAGGTGCTCGCCGAGCTGACCCGACGTGCGCTCGACGACGGGCTCGCGCACGTGGTCGCTCCGCTGCGGCCGACGTGGAAGGCGCGATACCCGCTGGTGTCGATGGCCGAGTACGCCTCGTGGACGCGACCGGACGGGCTCTCGATCGACCCGTGGATCCGTACCCACCAACGCATGGGTGCCCGGGTGGTCCGTCCGGCCCCTGAGTCGATGGTCGTCGAAGGGTCCGTCGCGGAGTGGGAACGCTGGGCGGACATGCCGTTCCCGGTCTCCGGGGACTATGTGGTGCCGGGCGCGCTCAACCTCGTGCTCATCGACCGCGAGCATGATCGGGGCGTGTACGTCGAGGAAAACCTGTGGGTTCAGCACCGCTGACCCAGGAATCAGGGGATCGACGGCGGCCAGCGACGCGTACGCCACTCGTCCCAGCTCGCGAACCCGGCCGGTGGATCGTCGACCGGTTCGCTGCCGTCGAGTTCGCCAGGTGTGGGGATCTCGATGGTGGCGGCCCACCCGGCGAGTTCCTCGTCGGTCATGGGCCACGTCGTGTGCGGCGCCTCGGCCTGCCGCTGATCGCGTCGCCGGCGCTGCTCGGCGGCGGTGAGCGTGAAGTAGTGCAGCTCCACCGCCGCGCCGAGGTCCGCCGCGGCCTGCCGCAGCGCGGAGCGTTCGTCCCGACTCCAGAGGCCGAAGTCGAGCACGACGTTGGTGCCGAGTTCGAGCGCGCGCAGGCCGATCTGGATGAGGCGTCCCTCGATCACGTCCTGAGCCGATGACGGGTTCTCGGGCCCGTAGAGGGCCTTCACCCACTCGTCCTTGGTGAGACGAAGCGCCTGCCGCTCCCGTTCGATGCGCCGAGCGGCGGTGGTCTTGCCGGTGCAGGGGAGCCCCACGGTCAGATACAGCGTCGGTCGCCTCGTCATCGCCACACTCAATGATCACGCTGGCGGCGTAGTTCGCGGAGTACGCCGTGCCGGCGGAGCGCCCACGCGAGGCGCCGGGCGCTCGGATGGCGGACGAACAGCACCGCCGCCCGGCGGATCAGACCGAAGCGGTCGTCGCTCACCTGGCGGTCGATCGCCTGCCAGATCAGCTCGCGCACGTCGGCGCTGTCCAGCATCGTGCGCACCTCACGGCGTACCGCGGGGTCCTCGGTCGCCGACGTGATGGCGGTGGCCCGGGCCGGTCGGTCCGCGAGCGGCTCCACCGCCGCGGCGACCAGTGGCCGGCGGACCGTGTCGCGCTCCAGCAGCAGCAACACCGCCTCCCGGACCTCGGTCGTCGCCAGGCCGGACCGCAGCAGACCCAGCAGGCTCCGCTCGACCTCGCCGTCCCGGTCCGGGCCGGACAGCGCGGCCAGCAGCACTGTCACCTCGTCGAGGTCGACGAGGTGGCGCAGGCCGTCGCGGAACTCCGGCAGCCCCCAGGCCACCGTCAGCCCTCTGGCGAGATCGCGGTTCATGCGTCACTGGCTACCCGGAGCCGGCGGCCGGTGAAACGCCGGAGGGCGTCTTGCCATGCTGCTTGACTGGTGTTCTACTTAACCATAACAATCGTGGAGGGGCTCACCAGGTGATCAACTTTCATGTCGACCGGTCCAGCAGCGTCCCCGCCTACGCCCAACTGGTGCGGCAGGTCCGCGAAGGGCTGCGGATCGGGACGCTGCAACCCGGGGACCAGCTCCCCACCGTGCGCAGCGTGGTGACCGCGTGCACGGTCAACCCGACCACCGTGCTCAAGGCCTACCGGGAGCTGGAGCTGTCCGGTCTGGTGGAGGCGCGGCAGGGGGCGGGCACCTTCGTCAGCGGGACGCTCGGCTCCACCGACCCCCATGTGATGGCCCGCCTGCGGAGCAGCCTCGCCCGGTGGCTCGGCCAGGCCCGGGAGGCCGGCCTGGAGGACGAGGACGTCCAGGCGCTGCTCGCCTCGGTGATCGTGGAGAACTCCACGCGCCAGAAGCGGGAGGGTGTCGCGTGAGCGGGCAACCCGTCGCCGTCGAGGCACGCGGGCTGAGCCGGCGTTACGGCAGCGTGTGGGCGCTGCGGGAGTGCGCCTTCCAGTTGCCGGCGAACCGCATCGTCGCGTTGGTCGGCGCGAACGGCGCGGGCAAGTCGACGTTGCTGAGCATCATCGCCGGCACGCTGGCGGCCACCAGTGGCACGCTGCTGGTGCACGGCCGGCCGGTGACCCGGGGCGGTTCCACCGGCGGCGGGAGCAGGGTCGCGATCCTGGCCCAGGACAAGCCGCTCTACCGCGACTTCACCGTGTCGGAGATGCTCCGCTTCGGCCGGTCGACGAACCGCGTGTGGGACCAGCAGCGCGCGCTGTCGTGGCTGCGGCGCTTCGACATCCCGCTGGACCGTCGCTGCGGCCGGCTCTCCGGTGGGCAGCGGGCCCAGGTCGCGCTGGCGGTCGCGCTGGGCTCCCGCCCGGCCGTGCTGCTGCTGGACGAACCGCTCGCCAACCTGGACCCGGTGGCCCGTACGGAGGTGACCGGCGAACTCATGGCGGAGGCCGCCGACGCCGACATGACGGTCGTGCTGTCGACCCACATCATCGCCGAACTGAGTGGCGTCGGTGACCACCTGCTGCTGCTCGACGAAGGCCGACCGGTCCTCGCCGGCGACGTCGAGGAGTTGCTCGACAGCCACCTCCGGCTCACCGGCCCCCGGGCGGACCAGCCGCCCGGCCCGGGCGCGATCGTCCAGGCCCAGCACACCGAACGCCAGTCCACCTTCGTCGTCCGGCAGGCGACGCCACCGACGGCGCACGCCGTCGTGGCCCCCGGCTGGACCGCCCAGCCCATCACCCTCGACGAGTTGATCCTGACCCATCTCAAGGCGTCGTCCAGGGCGTCGCACGAGCGGAAGGCAGCCGCATGAGCCTGGTCACCGACGTGTCCGCCCACCCCAACCGCCGGGACGACCTCGGGTACGCCGGGGGCGTACGCGGTCTGCTCTGGCTGACCTGGCGTCAGCACCGGTGGACCCTGATCGGCGCGCTGGTCCTGGCCGCGGCGCTGGTGGGTGGGATGACCTACCTCTCCGTGGAGCTGACGAGCCTGTGGCACCAGTGCCATGAGACGTTCTGCCCGGAGGGCTCCCCGCAGGGCCGACGGCTCGGCGGGTCCGCACCCCTGGTTCTGGCCATGGCCGCCCTGTTGCGGGTGGTGCAGTGGATGCCGCTGCTGATCGGCGTGTTCGTCGGCGTTCCGGTGCTGACCAGGGAGCACGAGCAGCGCACCCTGCTGCTGGCCTGGAGCCAGGACGTCTCGCGGGAGCGGTGGCTGTGGACCAGGCTGGCCCTGCTCGGCCTGTTCGTGGCCGCGGTGACCACGGCCGTCGGCGGGGTCAGCGACCATCTGGAGCGAACCCGGGCCCTGGTCGGCCCGGTCAGCCTGTTCGAGTACGAGCCGTTCCTGAACACCGCGATGCTGCCGGCCGTGATCAGCCTCTGCTGGTTCGCGATCGGGGTCGCCCTCGGCGGGGTGCTCAGGCGCACGCTCCCCGCCGTGTTCGGCGTGATCGTGGGCTTCGTCGGACTGACCTACCTCGTCCAGTGGCGCTATCCCACGCTGATGACGCCGTTGTCCGCACACCGTCCCATCGGCGGGCCGAACATCGACGTCCTCCGCGACAACGCCCTGGTCGTCAGCGGCGGCATGATCGACTATGGGATCGATGGGCCGTCCGGCGCGTACGACGCCTCCGGGCGCGAGCTGACCGGCGTCGAGCTGCAAAACCTCTGCCCGCCGGACAACGGCAGCGGCCGGACGCTCACCTGCTTCACCGAGCACGGTCTGGAGCAGCACCTGCTCTATCAGCCGGGCAGCCGGATCACCGACTTCCACCTGATCGTCGCCGGTGGCTACCTGGGTCTGACCGCGGTGGCGCTCCTCGCCGTCTGGTGGATCGTCCGCCGCACCGATCTCAGCGCGGGCTGAACCGGGCCGGGTTGCCGCTTGCCCGAAAAGTTACCGCCGAGTAGCGTTCGGTCATGACCATCGACTCTCGCCAGGTGGCGGCCGGTCTCCTCGAAGCCGTGCCGTTCGCCCGTACGCTCGGCATCGAGATCGTCGAGGTGGCGCCCGAGGCCGACGGCGGGGTCCGCGCCGTGGTTCGGCTCCCCGACGACCCGGCGCACCACAACCACGTGGGCGGCCCGCACGCCGGCGCCATGTTCACGCTCGGCGAGACCGCCTCCGGCGCGGTCGTGCTCGCCGCGTTCGGGCAGGTGCTCGACCGGGCCGTACCGCTCGCCGTGACCGCCACCATCGGCTACCGCAAGGTGGCGATGGGGCCGGTGCTGGCGACGGCGCGGCTCGCCCGCCCGCCCGCCGACGTGCTGGCCGAGCTGGCCGCCGGGCAGCGGCCCGAGTTCGACGTCGAGGTCGAGATCGGCACCGAGGACGGCACCGTCACCTCGGCGCTCACCGTGACCTGGACGCTGCGCCCGAACCGCTGACACGCGAAGCGGGTTTGCCCGGTGAGCCGCCTGGATAGATTCAGGCAATGCTGGGCCTACCCGCGCACGTGACCGCGTGTCTCTTCGATCTGGACGGGGTGCTGACGCAGACCGCCAAGGTGCACAACGCCGCCTGGGCCGAGACGTTCGACGCGCTCCTGCGACGCCGGTCCGCCGAGACCGGCGAGCCGTTCCGCCCATTCGACCCCGGACCGGACTACAACCGGTACGTGGACGGAAAACCGCGTGCCGACGGGGTGCGATCGTTCCTGGCCTCCCGAGGCATCACGCTGCCCGAGGGCACCCCCGACGACCCACCGGACGCGGACACCGTCAACGGTGTCGGCAACCGCAAGAACGTCGTCCTGCTCCAGCGCATCGCGCACGACGGCGTCGAGGTCTACGACGGCTCGGTGCGCTACCTGGAGGCGGCCACCACCGCCGGGCTGCGCCGGGCGGTCGTCTCGGCCAGCGCCAACTGTGAGGCCGTGGTGCACGCCACCGGGCTGGACCGGTGGCTGGAGGCACGGGTCGACGGCGTGGTCGCCCGGCAACGCGGTCTCCAGGGCAAACCGCACCCGGACACGTTCCTGGAAGGCGCGCGGATGCTCGGCGTCGAGCCGGCGCGGGCCGCCGTCTTCGAGGACGCGCTCGCCGGGGTGGCCGCCGGCCGGGCCGGCGGCTTCGGGTACGTGATCGGCGTGGACCGGGTCGGCCAGGCCGACGAGCTGCGCGCGCACGGCGCCGACGTGGTGGTCACCGACCTCGCCGAGCTGCTGACCACGGAGTCCGCCCCGTGATCCGGGAACGGTCGTACCCGGTCGAGCCCTGGCACGTCCGCGAGGTCCGCCTCGACATGGACGTGCTGGCCCAGTCCGAGTCCGTCCTCGCGCTCTCCAACGGCCACATCGGGCTGCGCGGCAACCTCGACGAGGGCGAACCGCACGGCCTGCCCGGCACGTACCTGAACTCGTTCTACGAGCTGCGTCCGCTGCCGTACGCGGAGGCCGGCTTCGGCTTCCCCGAGTCCGGGCAGACCATCGTCAACGTCACCAACGGCAAGCTGATCCGGCTGCTCGTCGACGACGAACCGCTCGACGTCCGCTACGGCGAGCTGATCGACCACGAGCGGGTCCTCGACCTGCGCGCCGGCACGCTCCAGCGGGAGGTGCGCTGGCGGTCCCCGGCCGGTCGCGAGGTCAAGGTCCGCAGCACCCGGCTGGTGTCGTTCACCCAGCGCTCGGTGGCCGCGATCAGCTACGAGGTGGAGGCGGTCGACGGGCCGCTGCGGCTGATCCTCCAGTCCGAGCTGGTGGCGAACGAGTCACTGCCGCCGCAGAGCCGGGACCCCCGGGTGGCCGCCGTGCTGGAGTCGCCGTTGCAGGCGGAGGAGGAGCTGACCACCGACGACGGCGGCCTGCTCATCCACCGCACCAAGGTCAGCGGTCTGCGGGTCGCCGCCGCCATGGGCCACGACGTGCACGGCCCGGAACGCACCACCATCGAGTCCGAGGGGTACGAGGACTGGGTCCGCACCACCGTCGGCTGCGTGCTCAAGCCCGGCGAGAAGCTGCGGGTGATCAAGTACCTCACGTACGGCTGGTCCAGCCGACGGTCCCTGCCGGCGTTGCGCGACCAGGTCGGCGCCGCGCTGGCCGCGGCCCGCCTCGACGGCTGGGACGGGCTGCGCCGGGCGCAGCGGGAATACCTGGACGAGTTCTGGGACGCCGCCGACGTCCGGGTCGAGGGCGACCCGGAGGTGCAGCAGGCGGTCCGCTTCGGTCTCTTCCACGTGCTCCAGGCCGGTGCCCGCGCGGAACGGCGGCCCATCTCCGCCAAGGGCCTCACCGGTCCCGGGTACGACGGCCACGCGTTCTGGGACACCGAGATGTTCGTGCTGCCGGTGCTCACCTACACCCAGCCGGGCGCGGTGAAGCACGCGTTGCAGTGGCGCTACGACACGATGGCCCAGGCGCAGGAGCGGGCCCGCACGTTGAACCTCGAAGGCGCGGCGTTCCCGTGGCGCACCATCGAGGGGCCGGAGTCGTCGGCGTACTGGCCGGCCGGGACCGCCGCGTTCCACATCGCCGCCGACGTCGCCGACGCGCTGCGCCGCTACGTGCTGGTCACCGGCGACGAGGCGCTGGAGCGGGAGATCGGGCTGGAACTGCTCGTCGAGACCGCCCGGCTGTGGCGCTCGCTCGGCCACCACGACCGGGCCGGCCGGTTCCACATCGACGGGGTGACCGGCCCGGACGAGTACACCGCGGTGAAGAACGACAACGTCTACACCAACCTGATGGCGCAGCGGAACCTGCTCACCGCCGCCGACTGCGCGATGCGCTACCGCGACCAGGCCATGGACCTCGGCGTCACCGAGGAGGAGGCAGCCGCGTGGCGGGACGCCGCGAACGACATGCACGTCCCGTACGACTCGGAGATCGACGTGCACGAGCAGGTGGAGGGCTTCACCCGGTTGCAGGAGTGGGACTTCGAGCACACGCCGCCGGAGAAGTACCCGCTGCTGCTGCACTATCCGTACTTCGACCTGTACCGCAAGCAGGTGGTGAAGCAGGCCGACCTGGTGCTGGCCATGCACTGGCGGGGCGACGCGTTCAGCGCCGCCGAGAAGCTGCGCAACTTCACCTACTACGAGCGCCGCACCGTCCGGGACTCGTCGCTGAGCGCCTGCACACAGGCGGTGCTGGCGGCCGAGGTGGGCTTCCCCGAGCTGGCCCACCGCTACCTGCGCGAGGCCGCGCTGATGGACCTGCACGACCTGAACGAGAACACCCGCGACGGGGTGCACATGGCGTCCCTGGCCGGTGCCTGGATCGCGTTGGTCTCCGGCTTCGGCGGGCTGCGCGACCACGACGGGACGCTGTCCTTCACGCCCCGGCTCTCCAGCCGGCTGAGCCGCCTGGAGTTCTCGTTGCAGTGGCGGTCGATGCGGCTGCGGGTCGACGTTCGACCGCACCAGACCACGTACTCGCTGCGCAACGGCGGCCCGGACACGGTGCTGGACCTGCTGCACCATGGCGAGCCGCTGCGGGTCACCTCCGCCCGGCCGGTCACCGTGCCGGTGCCGGCGGCGCACCCGGCCGGCTCGCAGCCGGAGCAGCCGCCGGGTCGGGCGCCGCTCATGCACCTGCCGGAGCACGCCGGCTGAGGCCGCGCGGTCCCGCCCCGGAGGGCGGGACCGCGCTGTCCGCGTACCTCAGAACTGGCGGCCGTTCGACGGACGCCCGCCGGCGTCGCGCGGCGCCACCGCCCGTGGGTCCTCGGGGGTACGCGCCGACGCGGCCCGGTCGGCCCACTCCGGCGAGCCCTCCAGCTCCTGTTCGCGACGCTTCTGGTCGGTGCGTTCCTGGTCTCGCTCCCGGTCCTGTTTCGCCATCGGAGATCCTCGCGATCGGTCGGGGTCCGTGGTCACGCCGCGCGTTCCCGCCCGGGCGGGGCTCAACCGTCCAGGTGGCGGGCGAAGCTCTGGCGGAGGTGGTTCTTCGGCCGGGAACCGACGATCGAGCCGACCACCTCGCCGTCGCGGAAGACCAGCATGGTCGGCGCGGACATCACCCGGTGGGCCCGCGCGGCGGCCGGGTTCTCGTCGATGTTCAGGGTGACGAAGCGCAGCGCGTCGCCGAACTCCTCGGCCAACTCGGCCAGGTGCGTCGAGACCACCCGGCAGGGCGGGCACCACTCGGCCCAGAAGTCGACCACCACCGGTCGGTCGGCGGCCAGCACCGTCGCCGCGAACGTGGCGTCGGTGACCGCGGTCAGTCGGTCGGTCTGCGTGTCCTGAGGCATGTTTCCTCCCGGTGGGCGATCGCGTGGGCGAGTTGGTCGTGCAGGCGGCGGCGGACCGCGCCGAGCCGGTCGAGGTAGTCGTCCACCTCGGCGAGCTTGCGTCGCAGCACCGCCACCGAGTCGGGGCAGACGTCGCCGGAGTCGTGCCCGGCGCGCAGGCAGGCGACGAACGGGCGGATGTCGTCCAGCCCGAAGCCGATCGCCAGCAGGGACCGGATCTCGTGCACGACACGCAGCTCCGCCTCGTCGTACACCCGGTAGCCGTTGGCGGACCGGCGTGGCCGGACCAGCCCCTGGCTCTCGTAGTAGCGCAGCGTGCGGGCGCTCGTACCGGCCCGTTCCGCCAGCTCCCCGATCCGCATCCGTGCCCCCGCCCGCCGTCCGTCCCTCGCCCCGCCGACGCTAAACCTTGCCGCCGACGTCAAGGCAACCCCGCGCCGCTCCTCCACCTCCTCCCTCCCGCTCTCCTCGGCGATCATGACGTTGACGGGCTGGGCAAGCGCTCTCCCGGCCGCCAACTTCATGATCGCCGAGGGGCGGGGTATGCCGGGGACGGAGGTGAGGGGTGTGCGTGAGGTTTCGGTGCCGGTGGTGGAGGGTGGGCTCACGGGGGACGTCTCCGTTCCGTCCGGGGCCGGCGGGGTGGTGCTGTTCGCCCACGGGAGCGGCAGTTCCCGGCACAGCCCGCGCAACGTGGCGGTGGGTCGGGCGCTCAACGCGCGCGGACTGGCCACCGTGCTCGTCGACCTGTTGACGGTCGACGAGGAGGCCCGGGACGAGGTCACCGCCGAGCTGCGCTTCGACATCGGGATGCTCGCCGAACGGCTGGCCGGCATGGTCGACTGGATGGGCGCCGACCCGGAGCTGGGACGCCTGCCGTTCGGGCTGTTCGGCGCCAGCACCGGCGCGGCCGCCGCCCTGGTCGCCGCCGCGGCCCGCCCGGACCGGGTGGGCGCGGTGGTCTCCCGGGGCGGCCGGCCGGACCTGGCCGGCAGCTCACTGACCGCGGTACGCGCACCCACGCTGCTGCTCGTCGGCGGGCTGGACGAGCAGGTGATCACGCTCAACGAGCAGGCGCGGGACGAGCTGGGCGAGGTGGCGGAGCTGCGGATCGTGCCGGGCGCCACCCACCTCTTCGAGGAGCCCGGCACGCTGGAGCAGGTGGCCGACCAGGCCGGCGCCTGGTTCGTCGCCCACCTGCGCCACCCGCATCCGGCCTGACCCGCCGACGCCCGGGGTTGCCGGCGTCGGCGGGTCAGCCGGTGGCGTCCGCCGGGCCAGCCGGTTGCGTGGGCCCGGCCAGCCGGTGGCATCGGCGGGTCAGCCGGCGGCGTCCACGCCGGCGGCTCGCGCGGTCCCGCCGGACCGGTGCCGCTGCACGGTGTCGAGCACCCGCCAGAGCACCGCGGCGATCGGCACCGAGACGAACGCGCCGGCGACGCCGGCGACGAGCGTGCCGGCGGTGACCACCACCAGGATGACCGCCGGATGCAGTTGCACCTGCCGACGCATCACGAGCGGCTCCAGCAGGTTGCCCTCGATCTGCTGCACCGCGATCACCGCCGCCAGCGTGAGCAGGGCGGTGGTCGGGCCGTTCGCGGCCAGCGCGACGAGCACGGCCACCGCGCCGGCCACGGTGGCGCCGATGATCGGCACGAACCCGCCGAGGAACGTGATCAGGGCGAGCGGCAGCGCGAGCGGAACGCGCAGCACGACCAGCGCCAGCCCGATGCCGATGGCGTCGATCGCCGCGATGATCATCGTGCCCCGGCTGTACGCGCCGAGCGTCCGCCAGCCGGCCCGGCCGGCCTCGGCGGTCACGTCGCGACGCGGCCCGGTCAGCCGGCGCAGCACCCAGTGCCACATCGACCGGCCGTCCTTGAGCAGGAAGAAGAGGAGGACCAGGCCGAGCAGCAACGCGCCGGCCACCTCGGCGACCTTCTGCGCGCCGGCGACCGGGTCGGGGGCGCCGGCGCTGACACCCTGCCGGATCTGCTCGACCAGCTTGTCGAGCTGCTGGTCGCTGACCGGCAGCGAGGACGTGACGAAGTCACGGCTGCGTTGCAGGCCCTCGTCGAGTTGCTGGCTCAGCTCCCCGAACTGACTGGCGGTGAGGTTCCAGACCAGGACGCCGGCGCCGGCCAGCACCCCGAGCAGCAGCAGGACGGTGAGCAGCGCGGCCGGCGCGGCCGGCACCCGGAGCCGGCGCAGCCGCACCAGCACCGGGTCGAGCAGCGCGGTGAGGAACAGCGTGCCGGCCAACGCCACGGCAAGCGGCGCCAGCAGCACCGCGATTTGCCCGAGCAGCCACAGCCCGGCGGCCACCACCAGGAGGCAGAGGCTCCAGGTGACCGCCGTGCGCACCGGCCAGGGCAGCCCCGCCCACGTCTGCCGGGGCCCGACCCGTGCCGGCTCGGCATGGCCCGGCTCGGCATGGGCCGGCTCGGAGCGGGTCGGGTCGAACCGGGCCCTGGCGGGGCGTGCCGGGTCGGGCGTACCAGCGTCGTCGTCCACGTCGCCTCCTCGATCGTGGCCGTTGGTACCCGACCCGGCCGAATCCGACACCCGGTCCGTCATCGCCCGTCCGGTGTTTGTCACCCCGGCACCGGGGAAGGCTTTCAAGGTACCGAAGGGAGATGCGACATGAGTGACTTCATGGACAAGGCCCGCGACTTCGCCGACAAGCACGACAAGCAGGTCGACCAGGGCGTCGAGAAGGCTGGCGACATGGCCGACAAGCGCACCGGCGGCAAGTACGACCAGCAGATCGACAAGGGCGTCGACATGGCGCAGCAGCGCACCGGCGAGGGCGACACCGGACGCTGAGCATCCGGGCGGCGGATCCCGGGTCACCCCGAAGCGGGTGCCCGGGATCCGGTGTGTCCGGCGCGCGTTCCGGGCAGCGGGACCCGTCGGCGGCGGGAGCCGGGCGGGCCGCTCAGTCGGGCAGGCTGCCCAGCAGGCGGGTCACCGCGATCTCCAGCACCACCCGTTCCGGGTTCGGGCGCGGGGTGCGGTAGCGCTCGGCGTACCGGCGCTCGGCCTCGGCCACCGACTCCGGGTCACGACGCACCACCGCCCGGCCCTCCACGGTCAACCACCAGCGGCCGTCGACCTGGCAGACCGCGACCGGCGTGCCCGCCGGGCCCGCGCCCGCCACGTGCCGCGCCTTCGCCGAACCGCCAGAGGTGATCACGCGGGCCAGGCCGGCGTCCGGGTCGAAGGTCACCCCGACCGGTACGACGTGCGGCGTGCCGTCGGCGCGCAACGTGGTCAACGTGGCGAGGTGCCGGTCGGCGAAGAAACGCGCGACCCGCCCGTCGTGCGGATCCAACCCGTGCCGCCCAGTCATGCCGTCTCCTCACTCGTCCCCGAGCCCGATCATCACATGCCGAACCGGCGGCGCGCCGGACGACGGGATACGTCATGCCCGATGTCCGGAGCAAGGCTCCCAGGTGTGCGCTTCTTCACGCCAAGGTGGACAGTGGGTGTACCGAACGCTTCATAAGGTGACCCCGTGTGCCCACCGTCGCGGTGGGTGCCGTTCGAATCGGGGGAATCGTCGTGTCACTGTCGTACCGCCGTGTCGCCGTTCGCGGCGCCGGCCTGTTAGCCATGGTCCTGCTGGCCGGGACCGCCGCCACACCCGTGCAGGCCGTCACCGGCGGTGCCGCCGTGACCGACGGCTCCTACGCCTTCGCCGCCAAGATCTCGATCGGTCCGGCCGACCGCTCGTGCAGCGGGGCGCTCGTCGATCCGTGGTGGGTGCTCACCGCCAAGAGCTGCTTCAGCTTCGACGGCCAGCCCGTCGTCGACGGCAAGCCGGCGCGGCCCACCACGGTCACCGTGGGGCGCTCCGACCTGACCACCTCGACGGGTGCCACGTCGTCGGCCTTCCGGGTCGTGCCGCACCCCGACCGCGACGTCGCGCTGGTGCGGCTGACCCGGCGGGTGGACGTCGCGCCGGTGGCGCTCGGCACGGCGCCGGTCGTGGGCGAGCAGCTCACCGCCGCCGGTTTCGGCCGCACGGCCACCACCTGGGTGCCGGACCAACTGCACACCGGGCCGTTCGAGGTGCAGAGCGTCGACGCCGGCACGACCGGCATCCTCGGCACCGGCACGGCCGGCATCTGCCGGGGTGACCTGGGCGGCCCGACCGTCCGCGCGACCGGCGGCACGCCCCGGCTGGTCGGCCTGCACCACTCCTCCTGGCAGGGCGGCTGCCTCGCCGAGACGGAGACCCGCCGGGACGCGGTGGACACCCGGGTCGACGACCTCGGCCCGTGGCTCACCGCCACCATGCCGCAGGGGCCGGCCACCGACCAGTACGGCGACATCAACTTCCTCTACGTCTACGCCAACGGCGACATCGCGCCGCAGACGTTCCCGGCCACGTCGACCGGCGGGTTCGGCAGCCCGCTCGGTGTCTGGCGGGGCGGCGCCGGCGCGTACGCCACGGACCGGGTCAAGGTGTTCAACGACGACTTCGACGGCGACGGCGTCGACGACCTCGCGGTCATGTCCACCACCACCGCCAACGCGTTCGCGCTGGACACGTTCGTCACCCGTCCGGACGGCACCCACGGCGCACCGGTCCGCTCCTGGACCTCACCCGACTTCGGCCACCTGACCAGCATGAAGATGGCGTCGGGCGACATCAACGGCGACGGTCGGGCCGACCTCACCGCCTTCTACGGCTACGCCAGCGGCGACGAGGCGTGGATCAACTGGCTCGCCCGGCCCGACGGCGGGTTCGACGCGCCGATCGAGGCCTGGCGGGCGTCGAACTTCGGCAACTGGGCGAGCACCAGCGTCTTCGCCGGTGACGTGACGGGCGACGGGCGGGCCGACGCCAGCCTCTTCTACGCGTACGGCAACGGCTCGATGGCGGCCATCACCTGGCCGGGGCAGGCGGACGGGAAGTTCGGCGCCGGCTACACCTCGTGGTCCGTCGCGGCGGACAAGGCGCCCGGCGCCCTCTCCACCCTGAAGATCGTCGACGGCGACTTCACCGGTGACGGGCGGGCCGACGTGGCCGCCCTCCAGACCAAGGACAACAAGCTGCGCCTGCTGACCTGGACCGGCAAGCCCGACGGCAACTTCACCGACCCGGTCGAGTCGTGGTCGTCGTCGATCTTCGGGCAGTTCGCCAGCATCAAGCTGGTCGGCGGCGACTACAACGGCGACCGGCGGGACGACCTGGCCGTCCTCTACAAGTACCCGGACAACGGGCTGGGCCTGCACACGTTCACCTCGACACCGACCGGCGGGTTCAACGTGCCGCTCGCCTCCTGGCGGGTCGGCTCGGGCGTCTACGGCTGGTGGCCGAGCATGCGGATGGACGGCGAGTAGGACCGACCGGACGAGCCCCGGACCGGCGTCCCTCCGCCCCTGCGGAGCGGCGCCTGTCCGGGGCCGTGTCAGGCGGGGGCCGTACCTCTACCGGAGGCGTTGACAGGGGGCCCGTGCTTGCGGGGCGGCGCGGGTTAGGGGCGGCGTGGCGGGGCGGCGGGCAACGACGTGGCGGGGGCGTCGCGTGTCGCGCGTTGCGCCGCCCGGTGCTTGGCCGCCAGCCGGCCCAGATAGAACAGCGCACCGGCCAGCACGCCCATGTCGTCCAGGTAGATCGGGTCGGGGAGCAGGTCCACCGGCAGGATCGTGTAGATCAGCGCGCCGTAGAAGGCAACCTTGCCGCCGGCGCCGAGCGCGCCCAGCATGCGACGGGTGCGAACCACCCGGATCGCGAGCAGCACCGCACCGACCAGCGTCGCGGCCGCGACGACTGCGGCGACGACAACGAGCACCCACGTTTCACGGGACACGACACCACGCTAGCGGAGCCGGGCCGCCGCCGCCCGGATGCTCAGTACGCCGGCACGGCCGCCCGGCCCCGGGCCACCGGCGTCAGCTCCCGGGTGGTCTCCGCGACCGGCGTCGCGGTCGGCAACTCCCGCGTGCTCTCCGGGCCGGCGAAGCCCACGATGGAGAGTGCCGCCTGCGGCTCGACGACCGGGTGCAGCGCCGTGAACGCCTCCTCGCGCAGGCTCCGCGCCGCCGCGGCGGCCGTCTCGGCGGCCCGCCAGGCGGCCTGCTCCCGCTCCGACGCGGCACGCTGCCGGATGAGCAGATTGTCCCGTACCAGCCGGCGCAGCAGCAGCTCCTGCTCCACCGGGTGCCGGCTCGGGTCCCAGCCGCGCCCGCCGAGGATGTCACTGAGCTGCTGCACGCTGATCTCCTTGCGCCACTGGGCGTCCAGCGCCGCCCGGTGCAGCCAGCGCTCCCGGTCCGCGTACTCGGCCGGGGTGCGGGCGGTCCGGGGCAGCGGCAGGGCCGCGGCGGCGGCGAGCCGGCGGACGTCCTCCTCCGCCGCCTGGCAGGCGAGCCACGCCGCTTCGGCCTCGTCCTGGGCGGCCAGCCACTCGGCCCGACGCCGTTCGGCGGTCACCGTCGCGCGGGACGCGGCCACCGACACCTCGTCCGCGTACCGGGCTCGTTCGCGGGTCCGCTCACGGTCCTGCTCGGCCCGGTCGATGCTGCTCGGCCGGGCGGCGTCGCTGATCCGCTCGCCGAAGACCGCGCGGAACCGGGTGGGGCGGACGACGAGCGCGGCGACCACGACCGCCGCCAGGGCGAGCAGGGCCAGCCAGATCACGGCGGCGGCGGGGACGTCCGGCAGGACGGTGGAGAAGACAGTCTGCATACCAGCACCTCGCGGTGGAACTGTTCACGATCAACGGGTGGGCCCGGGCATCGGGCGGAGTGCGCGTCGGCGCGCGACGGGGTGCGCGGGTGGGGCGGCCTGCGGTGGGGCCGCGCCGGGGCGACCGGAAAGGTGGCCCGTCAGGCGCGCGGCGGCCCGCGGCGGGCGATTGTCGCCCGGCTCGCGTCGTCGGTGGCCGGAACCTCGACGGCCGGGATCGGCGCGACGGACGCGTCGTCGAACCGGTCGGCGACGGACGGGCCGGTGGCCGAGTGGGTGACCGCCCACGCCGCGACCGTGGCGGCGCCCGGCCCGGCGACCGACGCGGTCGACGCGGCCTCGCGGCCGGCGTCGACGGTCGACGACACACGGGTGTCGGTCACCGTGACGACGGCGGGACGAGTCACCGTGGCGGCGTCGGCGGAGGTCGCGGCGATGCCCTGGAGGCCGGCGATCAGCGCCAGGGTGGTCACGGCCGTGCGGGCGATCCGGCGCAGCATCGCCGTCCAGGTGGACGAGGCGAACGCTACGGGCAGCACCCCCTCAACCTATCGGTTGATGCCGGCGCACGCAGCTCGACGATCTTCCCGGTTACGTGAGCCGGCCCACGGATCGGTGTGGACGGACCCTCTTCTTCGCTTCGGACCAGGTCGACGGATGCATCGACGACGATGAGATTGTCGACAGTTTTCGGCCGGTCGGGCGGGGCACACTGGCGCGGACGACCCCCACCGCGAGGAGAAACCATGGGCGTACGCCGCACCACCACCGCGCTGGTCGCCGCGCTGACCGCCGCCACGGTCCTGGGCGCCACCCCGGCCCACGCCGCGACCACCTCGGTCGACACCGGTCCGTTGCGACCGGTGGCCGCCGTCGACGTCAACCGGTACGCGGGCGACTGGTACCAGGTCGCCGCCATCCCGCAGTGGTTCGAGATCCAGTGCTTCAAGAACGTCAAGGCCCGGTACGACGTTCAGCCCGACGGGACCGTCGGCGTCCGCAACACCTGCCGGACGATCCTCGGCACCACGAGCACGGCCACCGGCCGGGCCCGGAGCGAGAACCCGCCCGCCGACTCGGCGCTCACCGTCTCCTTCCTCCGGCTCGGCGACCGGTGGATCTACCTGGGCGGCCCCAACTACGTGGTGATCGGGCTGGACCCGGAGTACCGCTGGGCGGTCGTCGGCGACCCGGACCGCAGCAGTGGTTTCGTGCTGTCCCGCCAGCCCGCGCTGGACGCGGCGCAGCTCGCCGACGTGCGGGCCACGCTCACCGACAACGGCTACGACCTCTGCGACTTCCGCACCACCCGGCAGGACGGCGGCGCCCGGGCCGGCGCGTTCTGCTGACGGCCCGGCCCACTTCGGGGGAACGCGCGCCGCCCCGACGCCGGACGGCGCGGCACCCGGCGGGTGCCGCGCCGTCCGCCGTGCGAGGTCAGTGGCCGTCGATGACCGGCGGCGGGGCGGCCCGGCCGTCCCCCCAGACCATGTCGTCCTCGGTGAGCCAGGTCAGCCGGCCGTCGGACTCGTCGTCGTCGGAGTTGCCGCGTGCGCCCAGCACCCCGTTGCGGCCGGCCGTCGCGGGCCGCCCGGTGCGACCGGTCGACCTGCCCTCCGCGTCGACGGCCAGGCTCCGGCCGGAGGTGAGCCGGCCGGTGCCGGCCGCCGAGCGGCTCTCCGCGCCGGACACGCCGCCGAACCGGCCCGGGGCGGCGGCGTTGGCGGTGCCGGCGAGCGAGCCGGTGCTCAACACGCCGGGGCCGCCGAAGAGCCCGCCCCCGCCGGCCGGCTGGGCGCCGCCGGGGCCGAAACCCGGGCCGCCGCCGATCGCCGGGCCGCCGGGGACGGTGGTCAGCGGGCCGGCGCCGGCCAGCGACGTGCCGCTCGGGTCGACCGTGCCGCCGGTCAGGACCGAACCCGGGACGCCCGCACCGGGGCGACCGCCCGGTTGGCCGCCCGGTGTGCCGTCGCCCGGCGTACCGCTGGTCGGGGCCGTGTGGTGCACGCCCGAAGTGGTCGCGGAGGCGTGCGCCCCGGGGCCGAAGCTGCCCAGGCTCGGGCCGGACGACGGGGTCCGGACCGACGGGCCGTCCTGCAACGTCGGATCCCGCGGAGCGTGGTGGCCGGGCAGCTCGCTCCCGGGCGGCTCCGGCGCGACGACCCGGCCGTACGCCGAGAAGTCGTAACCCTCGGCCAGCTTCGCCACCACCCGCACCATCCGTTGGTGCGCCTTCTCCTGCTCGGCCTCGTCCTGCTGATGGCCGATGATGCCACCGATCACCGCGCCCGGGCCGCCGCCGAGCAGGAAGCCCTTGCCGGCGCCGGAGAGCAGCTTGTCGTGGTCGTCGGTCTTCTCCGGGCTCTCCGCCTCGGCCTGGGCGGCGCGCAGGTCGCCGGCCATCATGTCCAGCGCCTGCCGGATGCCGGTCATGCCCTCGGCCAGGTCGCCGGAGTAGCCGGCGACCATGGTGAGCCGGCGCTGGAACTCGCGACTCGCGTCCCCGGTCCAGCTCTTGGCCAGCGCGTCCAGGTCGGCGGTGAGGTCACGGGACAGGTCGTCGAGCGTGCCCTTGAGGGAGGTCCAGCGGGCGCTCAGCCCGTCGATCTGCGCCGGGTCGCCGGCGTTGACGCCCTGGTAGAGCTCCTCGTGGCTGACATGCTCGTAGCGCCGGGTGTACTCAGACACGGGGATCCTCCCTCGGCTGTGTCATCGCCTCGTTCAGCCCGGCGAGGGCGGCGGCGATGTCGGCCGCGGCGGCGGCGTTGCGGGCCTCGGCGGTCCGGTAGTTCTTCATGATCGTCGCGGTGGCCCCGCGGGCGGCCAGGATCGCCCGGCGGAGCCGGTCGACGTGGTCGACGTAGCTCTGGTGCGTCTCGGCGTACCGGCGTGAGTTGTCGGTCGCGTCGGTGAACGTGCCAAGCGCGGGGGGCCGGCACTGCATCTCGGTGTTGAGCGTGCGCAACACCGACTCGGCCTCGTGCAGACGCCGTTCGAGCCGCTTGTGGAAATCCTCAAGGGAAAGAACGTCGACTGTGGTGCGCCCGGTCATGGCGGAATCCCCGTTGTCCTCGTCGAGAGCCGGTGGCCGTGCTCAGATTAGTCGAACCGCGCCCACCTGGGTGACCCCCGGACGCGCCGCTCCACGTCGGCCGGTCAGCCGCCTCCGACCTGGGTCGCCGCACCGTCCGGCGGGGCCGGCACGGGCGTCGCGGCGCGCTCCGGCAGCGCCGTCGCATCGAAGTACGCCATGGCGTCCGCGCGGGCCAGGGTCGGCCCGGTCGGCACCAGCGCCAGCAGCGAGGCGGGCACCGCCACCGGGCTCACGTCGCCGTAGCCGAGGGCGCTCCGCGCGTCCCCGGCGGCGGTGCCGAGCGGGTAGCGGATCCCCTGCGCGGTGATCAGGTAGACCGTGGCGCCGGCCGCCGGCTTGCCGCTCTCCCCGGCGGTGGCCTGCACCAACGCGCCCTTGCCGCCGGGCAACAGCACGCTTTCGGCGGTGCGGACCGCGTCCCGGGCACCCTGCCGCGCCGGCAGCGCGGTCGCCGCGGTCAGCTCCGCCGGCGGGGCGTCGAAGACCTCCAGCGTGGTGGCCGGCGGCTGGCCGGCCGGACCGGACCGGTAGGTGGCGCAGAGCACGGTACGGCCGGGGCGCACCTCGTGCAGCGTGGGCATCCGGGCCGGCAGCCCGTCCGCCTCCAGCCGCTGGTCGGTGTAGAGCCGGCCGGCCTCGTCCGGGGTGATGTCGGTGATCCCGCCGCCGCCACCGAGCAGCAGCCGGGCGGTGACCTCGCCGACCGCCGCCAGGCCCTGCCGGGTGAGGACGTAGAACTGGCCGGCGGCCTGGTAGACCTGACCGAGCCGGGCCGGCCGGTCGGCCACCGTCAGCCCGCTCGGGCCGCCGTCCCCGCCGATCGTGGGCCGGCGCAGCGCCGGGCCCACCGGCACCGCGTTGAGCAGTTGCGGGCCGACGGTGAGGTTGGCCGCGCCGGCCATCCGCAACGCCACCAGCGCCTGCTCGTCGCCGACCACGCGCAGCCGGGCGCCGCCGGTCAGCAGCCAGCGGGCGTCGCCGGAGCGGACCAGGACGGCCCGGTCGGTGAGCGGGGTGCCGCCGGACAACGGCCGGTCGATCAGCAGCCGGGTGGTCGAGCGGCGCCTGTCGTTCGGGTCCGGCACGTCGCAGACCGACCAGGGGAGCCCGACCAGCGACCCACGGTCGGGCAGGTCGTCCGGCGCACCGACGATGCCCACCATCCGGCCCCGCGGCCGGTCCCGGATCGACGCCTGCGACACGGTACGCACCGTCGCCGACGCGTCGTCGACGACGAGCCGGGCCGAGGCGTAGTTGAGCGTCGGGTGCAGCACCCGGTCGTCACCGAACCAGTAGGTGGCCCCGGTCTCCCGCTCGATCACCACGGTGTTCGGTTCGAGCGGGGCGGCGTTGCTTGTCAGTTGCCCGTACGCGCCCACGCCGCCGAGGACCACCGCCGCGGCGATGACGCTGCCGAACACCGCCAGGCCGAGCCGGCGCATCGGCAGGTCGTTGGTCTCCGGGTCACCGGAGAGCAGCGCCGAGACGATGCGGCGGGTGACGAAGCGGTACGCCTGCACCTGATCGCGGCGGGTCCGCATGACTAACCTCCGGGCCGGGTGGGCCCGCGACGATCAGGGCCGAACAGCGCCGCGGGCTTCCCTACGATAAGGGGCCGTCGGGGGTGCGCCGGACCCCGTCCGCCGCCCGGCGAGGGCATCCGCCGGCAGATGCCCACATGTCCAGAAGGGACGCTCACCGATGACGCAGCTCCAGGCGCCACCCGGTCGTACGGCGACCGCCCCCGCCCCGGCGGACCGGCCGGTGACGCCGGCGGACAGCCGACGCCGGGGCCGCCTGGGCCCGGTCGTCGTCGGTCAGCTCGTGGTGGCCGAGTGCGCCGCGCTCGCCGTCTGGTTCGCCACCGCCGGCCCGACCTGGCTGCTCGCCACCGTGGCGCTGCTCGCGCTGCTGTCCGTGGTGGCCGCGTTCGCCCGGCGGGGCGGCCGATGGTGGTACGAGGACCTGTTGCTCCGCCGTCGGCTGCGCCGTCGTCGGGACCGGGCCCGGGGCGCGCTGCCGGCCGGTGACCCCCGGTTGGCCGCGCTCGCGCCCGAGCTGACCGTGGTGGAGCTGACCGAGCGCGGCACCCGGCTCGGCATCGGTCAGGACGACCGGGGCTGGTTCGCGGCGGTGGCGCTGACCGGTCGGCCCGGTGCGCCCGCCGGGTCGATCGAGGCGGCGACCGTGGACCGTGCCCTCGCGGTGCTCGCCGACTTCGCCGGCCCGGTCACCCAGACCCAGGTCGTCTCGCACACCCTGGTCTGGTACCCCGCGCCGGGGGCGGCCCCGGCCGCGCACCGCACCGTGTGGGTGGCGCTGCGGCTGGCCGTGGGTGACGCCCGGGCCGAGACGGTGAGCCGCGGCGGCGGCCTGCGCGGCGTGCACCGGACGGTGGCGGCAGGCGTGGGTCGGCTCGGCAAGGCGTTGCACGCCGCCGGGCTCGGGCACCGCGTGCTGGGTCGCGACGAGCTGCACGCGGCGGTGGTCTCCGGGGCCGGGCTCGACCTGGCGCCGGAGTCCCCGACCGAGACCTGGACCGGCCTGCGCGGGGGCGGCTGGACGCAACGCTGCCTGGCGCTGCGGGTCCGTCCCCACGGCTCGCTGGGCGCGCTTGTGGACGCGGTCACCGCCACCTCCGCGCCGTCGCACACGGTCGCGGCGGTGGTGCTCCCCGGTGGCCGGCGGCTCCCCCCGCTGCTGCGGGTGGCGGCCATGGACGGGCACGCCGAGGCGCTGGTGAAGGCCGTCCGGGAGATGGCCCGCCGGGCCGGGGTGCCGGCCCGCCCGCTGGACGGCCAGCACGGGCCCGGCGTCTACGCCACCGCGCCGGTGGGCACCGCGATGGGCACCGTCACGGTCGAAGGTTGACGATCCAGCCGTACGCGCCGCAGACCCAGACGGCCAGCGGCACCAGCGCGACGATCAGCAGGATCTCGACGATGTCCAGGACCCGCCCCCAGACCGGGGAGATCCGCTTGCCGGCCACGGTGAGCCCGTAGACCAGGCTGATCACGGCCACCACGGTCAGCCCGCCGAGGATCAGGCCGAGCCGCACCGGCAGCGAGCCGGCGTCGAAGACCGCCGCGGCGACCAGCCCGAGGCCGAGCGTGCCGGCGAGCAGCACCGGGGTGCGTTGGTCGCGGCCGAGGAACGGGCGGGCCCGCAGCAGCGACAGCAGCGCGAGCACCAGGCAGAGCAGCACCGCCGGGAGCCGACCGTCAACGGCCAGCACCAGCTCACCGCCGAGCACCAGCAGCGCGACGGTCCACAGCAGACCGGTGAGGAACCCGTCGGCCCGCTCGCTGTCGCGCAGCACGGACGGCCCGTCCACCGACTCGGTGTCGGTCTTCAGGTCCTCCGGGCCGGTCGGAATGGACGGCACCGGCAGCCGGGCGAGCCGGTAGGCGAGCATCGGCAGCGCCGGCAGCGCGCCGAACGCCACGGCCGACACCACCGCCGCCGAGGCGGCGGCGTCGATGTCGAAGGCCAGGCTGAGCACCGCGCCGAAGCCGACCGCCGCGCCCACGCCCACCGTGCCGAGGAACCACGGCGTCCGGTCCCCGACGGCGAGCGCGGCGAGCGCGCCGAAGAGCACCACGGCGGTGCCGGCGAGCAGCACGTGCGGGCTGGCCAGTTCGGTCAGCGGCCGGTCCCCGGCGAGCACCAGCAGGCCGCCGACGCCCGCGTGGCCGACCCCGACCAGGGCCAGCACCGCGCCGGTGCGGCTGTCGCCGGCCGCCCGGGACAGCACCGCGGCACCGACCAGCAGGGCCACCGCGACCACCAGGGCGGCCACCGCGCCGGGGAGCTGCGGCGGCCCGGCGAGCAGCGCCGCGACCGCGCCGGCAGCCAGCGCCGAGGAGGCGAGCAGCACCGCGTACGCCCGGGTGGTGCCCACCTGCCAGGCGCCGGCCCGTTGGGCGGTGGAGGTGGCGACGGCGTCCACCACGTCGTCGAAGACGATCTCGGGCGCGGTGGCGGCGCGCGGGTTGAAGTAGAGCACCTCGCCGTCGCGGACGTCGAGCTGCGCGGCGGTACGCCCGCCGTCGAGCGGCGGCCCGCCGAGCCGGGACAGGCTCCACCCGCCGTGCCCCACGCCCTCGTCGGCGAGCTCCTCGCCGGCGTGGCGCAGCAGCGTCGGCAGCAGGTCGGCCAGGGGGACGTCGGCGGGGAGGGCCAGGTCCATCCGGGTCCGCGGCGCCACGATGGTGATCCGGCTCAGCCCGCCGGTCGCCGTCTTCGTCGCCACAGTGGCCTCCTCGCGCTCGCCTACGATCCCGCCGGCCGTCGACGTCGTCCCCACGGGTCCACGACGCCTCCGGGAGATTACCTACGATGGCGGTCGCACAGGTCGCCCACCCGACGCTCGCGGCGGTGGCGGACCTGCGGGGGAGGGGAGAGCCGTGGGTACGGTGGTGTTCCGCCGGCCACCGCGTCAACCGGGGCCGGCGATGCCGCGCGGTGAGGTGCTGCTGGAGTCCCCGCCCGAGTTGCCGGAGCCGCAGGCCAAGGGCATGGGGCAGGTGCTGATGATCCTGCCGATGCTCTGCGGCGTCGGCGCGATGGCCTTCCTCTACGCCGGCCGTGGCGGCGGCATGATGACGTACGTGGCCGGCGGCCTGTTCGGCGTGTCCATGTTGGGCATGGCGATCGGCACGCTCGGCACCGGCGGCAACGACAAGGCCGAGCTGAACGCCCAGCGCCGCGACTACATGCGTTACCTGGCGCAGATGCGCAAGCGCACCCGGCGGGCGGCCGAGCAGCAGCGCGCCGCGATGACCTGGCGGCACCCGGAGCCGGACGCGCTCTGGTCGATCGCCGCCTCCCGCCGGCGGTGGGAGCGGCGGCCCACCGAGGACGACTTCGGCGAGGTACGCATCGCGCTCGGCCCGCAGCGGCTGGCGGTGGAGATCGTGCCGCCGGAGACCAAGCCGGTGGAGGACCTGGAACCGATGAGCGCGATCGCGTTGCGCCGGTTCGTCCGCGCCCACTCCAGCGTGCCGGAGCTGCCCACCGCGCTGTCGCTGCGGGCGTTCGGCCGGATCGCGTTGCGCGGCGACCGGGAGCCGGTGCTCGACCTGGCGCGGGCCGCGCTGGGCCAGTTGGTGACGTTCCACGCCCCGGAGGACCTGCTGGTGGTCGTGGTGGCCGCGCCGGACCGGCAGCCGGCCTGGGACTGGGTCAAGTGGCTGCCGCACGCCCAGCACCCGGGGCGTACGGACGCGGCGGGCGCGCGCCGACTGGTCTTCGCCGGCCTGGCCGAGGCGGAGTCGGCCCTCGCCCACGAGCTGGGTGGCCGGCCCCGGTTCACCCCCGAGGCGAAGCCGCTCACCACCGCGCCGCACGTGGTGGTGGTGCTCGACGGCGGCGAGGTGTCGGCGACCTGCGCGCTGACCGGGCTGGGGCTGCTCGGCACCACGGTGGTGGACCTGTCCGGGGCGGTGCCCCGGGACGCCGGCCGCTGGCTGCTCGGCCTGGACGTCGGCGACGGCACCGGGCTCGGCCTGATCGGTGCCGCCACCGCGCCCCGGCTCGGCCGGCCGGACCGGTTGACCCGGCCGGCGGCCGAGGGGTTGGCCCGGCAGCTCGCGCCGTTCCGGCTCTCCCCGCAGCAGGGCGCCAGCACCGACGAGCCGCTGGCCCGCAGCATGGAGCTGCCCGACCTGCTCGGCGTCGGCGACGCGGCCACGGTGGACGTCCGGCAGACCTGGCAGCCCCGCAACCACCGGGACCGGCTGCGTATCCCGCTCGGCCTGGGGCCGGACGGCAACGTGGTCGAGCTGGACTTCAAGGAGTCCGCGCACGAGGGCATGGGCCCGCACGGCCTGGTCATCGGCGCGACCGGTTCCGGCAAGAGCGAGCTGCTGCGGACCGTGGTCGGCGCGTTGGCGGTCACGCACTCCTCGGCGGAGCTGAACTTCGTCCTGGTCGACTTCAAGGGCGGCGCGACGTTCGCCTCGCTCGACGCGTTGCCGCACACCAGCGCCGTGATCACCAACCTGTCGGACGAGCTGCCGCTGGTCGACCGCATGCGCGACGCGCTGGCCGGCGAGATGAACCGGCGGCAGGAGGTGCTGCGGGCGGCCGGCAACTACGTGTCCCGCTACGACTACGAGAAGGCGCGGGCGGCCGGCGAGCCGCTGGAGCCGATGCCCAGCCTGCTCATCATCTGCGACGAGTTCTCCGAGCTGCTGGCCGCCAAGCCGGACTTCATCGACCTGTTCGTGATGATCGGCCGGCTCGGTCGGTCGCTCGGCGTGCACCTGCTGCTCGCCTCGCAGCGGCTGGAGGAGGGGAAGCTGCGCGGGCTGGACACGCACCTGTCGTACCGGATCGGCCTGCGGACGTTCTCGGCGGTGGAGAGCCGGATCGTGCTGGGCGTGCCGGACGCGTACGAGCTGCCGAGCGCGCCCGGGCACGGCTATCTCAAGACCGACACGGCCACCATGCTGCGGTTCCGCGCCGCCTACGTCTCCGGCCCGTACCGGGCGCCGGGGCAGGTGCAGCGCTCCACCCGGGCGCAGGTGCAGCGCCGGATCGTGCCGTACGGCGTCGACCACGTGCCGGTGCCGGCGCTGCCGAGCGCGGCGGAGACCGCGCCGGAGCCCGAGCAGACCGGCGACGGCAAGACCGTGTCCACGCTGGACGTGCTGATCGGCCAGCTCGCGGGGCGGGGACGCCCCGCGCACCAGGTCTGGCTGCCGCCGCTGGCCGAGCCGTCCGGGTTGGCCGAGTTGCTGCCGCCGTTGAGCGTGCACCCGACGTTCGGCCTGACCACCGCGGAGTGGCCGGGCCGCGGCCGGCTCGCCGTGCCGGTGGGCATCGTGGACCGGCCGTACGAGCAGCGCCGCGACCCGATGATGGTCGATCTTGCCGGGGCCGGCGGCAACGTGGTGATCGTCGGCGCCTCGCTCAGTGGCAAGAGCACCATGTTGCGCTCACTGCTGGCCGCCCTGGCACTCACCCACACGCCGCGCGAGGTGCAGTTCTTCTGCCTCGACTTCGGTGGTGGCGCGCTGCGCAGCCTGGACGCGCTGCCGCACGTCGCGGGCGTGGCCGGCCGGCGTGATGTCGAGGCGGTCCGCCGGACGGTGGCCGAGGTGGTGGCCGTGCTCGACGAGCGGGAGAACCGGTTCACCCAGCACGGCATCGACTCGGTGGCGAGCTACCGCCGGCGGCGGGCCGCCGGGGAGTTCGCCGACGACCCGTTCGGGGACGTCTTCCTCGTCGTGGACGGCTGGAACACACTGCGCCAGGAGTACGAGGAGCTGGAGCAGACCATCACCAACCTGGCCAACCGGGGGCTGGGCTTCGGCGTACACGTGGTGGTCACGGCGGTGCGGTGGGCGGAGATCCGGATCAGCATGCGTGATCTGCTCGGCACCAGGCTGGAGTTGCGGCTGGGTGACCCGGCCGAGTCGGAGATCGACCGGCGGGCCGCGCAGAACGTGCCGGTCGGTGCGCCGGGTCGCGGCCTGACCCGCGACAAGCTGCACTTCCTGACCGCGGTCTCGCGGATCGACGGCAGGCGCGACATCGAGGACCTGACCGAGGCGTCGGTCGCGTTGGCCGGGCACGTGGCGGCGAACTGGCCGGGCCGGCCGGCGCCGAGGGTCCGGCTGCTGCCGCGCAGGCTCACGGTCGACGAGCTGGCCACGGTGGTCGACCGGGCCGTCCCGGGCATCCCGATCGGGGTGAACGAGTCGGCGTTGGCCCCGGTCTACCTCGATCTGGCGGGCGAGCCGCACCTGACCGTCTTCGGCGACGCCGAGTGCGGCAAGACCAACCTGCTGCGGCTGATCGCCCGGGGGATCGCCGAGCGGTACACGCCGGCGCAGGCGCGGTTGGTCATCGCCGACTACCGGCGTGGCCTGCTGGGCGCGGTCGAGGGGGACCACCTGCTCGACTACGCGCCGTCCAACCAGGTGTTCGGTCAGGGGCTCGGCTCGATCCGCAGCGCCCTGCAGAACCGGCTGCCGGGCCCGGACGTGACGACCGCGCAGCTCCGCGACCGGAGCTGGTGGAAGGGGCCGGAGCTGTACATCCTGGTGGACGACTACGACCTGGTCGCCTCCGGCGGGAGCAACCCGCTCAGCGCGCTGCACGAGCTGCTGCCGCAGGCGCGGGACATCGGCCTGCACCTGATCGTCACCCGGCGGGTGGGCGGCGTGGCCCGGGCGCTCTACGAGCCGGTGCTGCAACGCCTGCGCGAGCTGGACTCGCCGGGCCTGCTGATGTCCGGCAGCCGGGAGGAGGGCGCGGTCTTCGGCAACCTGCGGCCCAGCCCGCAGCCGCCGGGCCGGGGCACCCTGGTCCGCCGCCGCGACGGCCAGCAGTTGATCCAGACCGCCTGGACGGAGCCGGCCTGACGGGTCGGACGGCGGACCGTCGGTCCGGTAGCGTCGGCGCGACGTCGCGAGTGTGGAGGGGAGCCCGTGGTGAGTAGCCCGTCGGGTATCGGTGGAGCCGTGGAGAGCCTGTTGCGGCAGGCCCAGGAGCAGCAGCGCCGGCTGGTCGAGCTTCAGCAGCAGCGGGCCGAGCTGCGGGTGGCCGGGGAGAGCCCGGACGGCCTGGTCCGGGTGACTGTCGACGGTGAGATGAAGGTCGGGAACATCGAGCTGAACGCCCGGGCCATGCGGATGGACAGCTTCTCGCTGGCGGAGTCGGTCCAGGCGGCCGTGGACGCGGCGTACGCGGCCTTCGCGGAGCGGCAGCAGGAGATGCTGGCCGAGACGCTCGGCGACTCCGACCTGGTCCGCCGCGCGCAGGACGGCACGCTGACCCCGGAGGACTGGTTCCGCCAGTTCGGGGTGGACCTGTCCGACCCGACCCGCGGTCTGCGGCGCTGAGCGGGGGCCGACGATGGCGAACACGGTGGACGTCGACGCGATCCGTAAGGCCGGCCGGATGCTCGACGCGCCGGACGGTCCGATCCAGTACCTGCGCAACGTGCAGACGCTGCTGGCGGACGTGAAACTGCCGGGCGGCGCGTTGAGCATGTTCGGCCACGGTGCGGTGGAGCGGCACAACGCCTCGGTGGACGGGCACCTCGACAATGTCCGGGCCGGCATCGAGCACCTGCACCGGGCCGCGGAGCAGCTCGAACAGAGCGCGAAGAACTGGGAGAAGTCGGATCAGCCCTGGGTGGTCAAGTGACCGGCCGGGTCGACCAGGGGGAGGACGCCTGATGCCACCGGAGATCTTCATCGCCAACGCCTCCGGCTCGGTGACCGGCACGGTCTCGGTCGCCGAGACGACCGCGCCGGTCCGGTCGGCGGCGGCGATCGCCCGGGGCAACCTGATGTGGATCGCCGCCTCGGCGGGGCTGATCGGCGCCATCCTCTACCTGGAGATGTTCGACAACCAGCAGGTCAACGAGACGATCAAGAAGTGGGAGGAGGCCGCGCGTCTGCTCGGGTCGGATCAGTTCGGCGCCGCGATGGCGGCGGTCCCGCCGGACGCGAAGGAGTGGGACTTCGACGACCGGGACGCGTTCGACCTCTTCATCCGCAAGCTCGGCGCGGAGATCGACTCACTGGCCGACGCGTTCAACACCAACAAGGAGACGCTCACCTCGGCCCGGGACGCCTACAACGACGCGGTCTCCGGGTTCGCCCAGGCGATGATGCCGGTCCTGGTGGCGGTGATCGCCTCGATCGCGCTCCAGTTCTTCCCGGCCACCTCCGCGTTGGCACAGGCCATCGGCATCGCCGGCCTGACGGCGACCGCCGCCATCCTGGTGATGGTCTTCGGGGACATCGGGGCGCTCCTGCACGCCGTGATGGCCGGGTTCAACACCGACAGCCGGGTGATGTTCGCGGCGGACTCCCGGCCCGGTTGGGCGCCCACCGGCACCGACCCGGGGATCAAGGACATCAAGATCGACTGGGTCAAGGACAGCAAGTTCTACCAGTGACGGGAGCCGACCACGTGGACACGCTGATCACCTGGTTGTTCGTCTACTTCGTGCTCACCATCCCGGGCTTCCTGGTGCTGGCCCTGATCGCCGGGCTGACCCGATCGCCCCGGCTCCGGCTGGCCGCCGAGGTGGTGGTGCTCAGCGGCTGCGCCGCGCTGCTGGTGGTGGTGGTCGAGGGCGCCTTCGACAAGCCGCTGCTGTGGCTGGCGGCGGCGCTGCTGGTCGCGGTGCTGATCTTCGGCGTGACGCTGCTGGTCAGGACGCGCCGCGACCGGATCTGACCACGACCCGTGCCTCCACTGCGGACAGTCGGCTTCGGGTCGCTCGGCAGGGCTGCGCGGTTTGGACGTCGTCCGCTACGGTTCGCTTGATGTGCCGTCGGTGGGGTGGATTCGCCTTGCCGCGGGGAGGGCGCGGCGGATCCGCCGCCACAAGATGACGGAAGGGTGTGAAGCATGGCGTTCGAGGTCAGTGCAGCGAGTCTGCACACCGCCGCGAGTGACGTGCGGTCCACGCGCAGCGATGTCGACGGTGAGCTCAAGAAGCTGTGGAACGTGGTCGACGACCTGGCCATGGCCTGGAAGGGCCAGGCTTCCACGGGCTTCCAGGGCCTGATGACCCGCTGGAACGAGGACACGAACAAGCTGCTCACCGCGATGGACAACATCGCTGACCTGCTCGACAAGTCCGGCACGACGCACCAGGTCAACGACGAGGAGCAGCAGCAGATGCTGGACAAGTTCCACGCTGCGCTCAACCCGTGATCCGCGTAGACAGGCAGAGGGGGAATCGATGAGCATCAAGGTTGACTACGCCGTCCTCGAGAGCAGCAACCAGCAGATGCAGGCCATCTCGCGGACCATCGACGAGAAGCTGGACACGCTGCGGGCCATGCTGACCAAGCTCGAGTGGGAGGGCCAGGACCGGGCCGCCTACCAGCAGCACCAGGCCCAGTGGGACGCCGCCGTGCGGGACATCAACAAGGTCCTCAACGAGATCGGCGGCGCGGTGGGCATCGCCCGCGAGAACTACATGACCACGGAGATGAGCAACTCCAAGGTCTGGGGCAACTGACCTCGACCGGTCCGGCACGGCTCCGCTCCGGCTCGCGTCGGGCGGAGCCGTGCCGTGTTCCGGGCCCGGCGGCCCGGGCCCGGCGGCTCGGGTCCGCCCCGGCCCGGGTCCGCCCTGTCTCGGCTCGGCCGTCCGCGTCGCCGGCCGGTCGTGCGTCAGGCGTCCCGTGGGACGTCGCGCCGGCCGGGTCGCCATCCGCGTCGCCGGCCGCGTACCAGGATCGGGCGCACCGTCAGCAGCACGCCGGCCAGCAGCGTGCCGACCACGGCGACCCAGATCGCCGCGGTGCGCTGCCGTTCCAGCGGGTCGGTGCGCGGGGCGGGCGGCGGCAGCGCGCCCAGCGGCGGGTCGCTCCGGGTGCCCAGCAGGCTGGTCACCGCCCGGTAGGGATTGACCATCCCGTAGCCGACCTGCGGGTTGTGCCCGTCGGGTGGGTTGTCCGCGGTGCGGGTCAGCCGGTAGGCCACCTCGTCGGGGCTGATGTCCGGGTACGCGGCGCGCACCAACGCCGCCGCCCCGGAGACGTACGCGGTGGCGAAACTCGTCCCGCCCTGCGGCTCGGCCCGGTAGCCCGGACCCTGCGGCGCGGGGCCGACGATGTTCAGGCCGGGGCCGGCGATGTCCACGTAGTCCGCGCTGACCGAGCTGCCGACGTGCCCGCCCTGCTCGTCGATGCCGGCCACGGCGATGACCCCCGGGTACGCCGCCGGGTAGGCCGGCCGGTCCTCCCGGTTCTCCTGCCGGTTACCGGCGGAGGCGACCACCACCACGCCCTTGTCGAGCGCGTGGGCGACCGCCGACCGCAACGCCGGGTCGTCCAGCGTGACCAGGGACAGGTTGATCACGTCGGCGTCGTGGTCGACCGCCCAGCGGATCGCCCGGCCGATCTCAGCCGGCACGTCCGGGTCGAAGTTCTCCTTGTTCTCCGCCAGCACCCGCAGCGGCAGGATCCTGGCGTCCGGCGCGATGCCGGTGTAGGGCGAACCGCTGCCCTCCCGGCCGGCGATGATGCCGGCCACCATGGTGCCGTGCCCGACCAGGTCGCACTGCCCGCGCAGGTGGACCAGCCGGTTGAAGTCCTCGCCGGGCAGCACCCGGCCGCGCAGCAACGGGTGGGTCGGTGAGACGCCGGAGTCGACGACCGCGACGGTGACGCCCCGCCCCTTGCCGACCCGCCAGGCGGCGGCCGGGTCGAGCCGGCTCAGCGCCCAGGGCGCCTCGGTGGGGGCCGGACCGCCGGTGGGCCCGCACTTCGGTGCCGCCACCGCCGGGGCGGGCACCGCCGCCGCACCGGCGACGAGGGCGGCCACCGCCGTTCCGGACAGGACGGACCTGACCCGGTGGCCGGCCCGGGCGCGTCCTGTCGTCCGGCCCGGCCGCAAGCTGTCGCGCACGCGGTGAGATTACCGTCGTGGCCGGTCGCGTGCGGGCACGGCCGGCCGCCCGGTCGTGGTCAACGCTCGGGGGTGGCGTCGGTGGCCGCCGGTTCGGCGGCGAAGAGGTCGAGCAACGCCCCGACCTGCTGGTCGGCCTCGGCGGGGTGCCGGAAGCGGCCGTTCGGGTTGATCGTGTACTCGTTGCGCCTACCCACCCGGGTGCGGTGCAGGTAGCCGCCGGCCTCCAGGTCGGCGACGATCGCCTGGGCCGCCCGCTCGGTGACGCCCACCTCGTCCGCCACGTCCCGCAGCCGCGCCGTGGGGTTGCGCGCGATGGCCAGCAGCACGTGCCCGTGGTTGGTGAGGAAGGTCCAGTGCCGGCGGCTCCCGTCCTCGCCTGGTGTGGTCGCCATGGTGGTCATCGTATGGCGTGGCGGGCGACTGCCCGGACCCGGAGCAGGTCGAGTCATAACGCATGAAACGCGTATCACGAAATCTTGACGTGCCATCGGTCTCGTGTGACGGTGGGTCGCGAGGCCGACACCGCCGACCGCCGGCCTGGTCGTTCCGCCCGAGGACGAGGTGAGCAGCGATGATCCCGAGCACTCCCGACGAGGCACTCGCCGAACTGCGGGCCGGTAACCACCGGTTCGTCACCGGCGTGCCGCAGCATCCGAACCAGGACGCCGGGCACCGGGCCGCGGTCGCCGAGGGCCAGCACCCGTTCGCGGTGATCGTCGGCTGCTCCGACTCCCGGCTCGCCGCCGAGATCATCTTCGACCGCGGTCTCGGCGACCTCTTCGTGGTGCGTACCGCCGGGCACACCGCCGGCCCCGAGGTGCTCGGCAGCGTCGAGTACGCGGTGACCGTGCTCGGCACGCCGCTCGTGGTGGTGCTCGGCCACGACTCGTGCGGCGCGGTCCAGGCGGCCCGCGAGGCGGTCCGCACCGGCTCCGCGCCGGCCGGGCACCTGGGCGCGGTGGTGGACGCCGTCTCGCCCAGCCTGCTCCGGGCCGCCCGGCAGGAGGTCACGGACCTCGACGGCATCATCGACATCCACATCGCGCAGACCGTGGAGACGCTGCTGGCCCGCTCGACGGTGCTCGCCGAGCGGGTGGCCGCCGGAGCGTGCGCGGTGGCCGGCATGTCGTACCGGCTCAGTGGCGGCGAGGTGCGGACGGTGGCGCAGTCCTCGGCCCCGGTGCCCGCGCCGGCCGCACCGGTGGACCCGGCGCTCGCCGGCTGACCACCCCCCGGACACACGGAAGGGGCCGCCCGGAGGCGGCCCCTTCTCGCGTACGCGTCAGAGCAGTGACATGTGCACGTGGTCGGTGTGGTTCGAGGGGCCGCTGTAGGAACTCCAGCCGGTCGCCGGGAACCAGATCTGCCGGTTCCAGATCACGTAGTAGATGCCCAACCGGTCGGCGTTACGGATGAGGAAGGCGGCCACCTCGTTGCCGTACCGGCGGGTGTCGTTGTTGTGCCACGGCGAGAAGCCGCTGTTCTGCAACGACCAGTCGCACGCCTTGCCCTTGGGGTGCTCCCACGGCCCGCCGGGGCGGTAGCAGCCCACGAAGCGGTTGAAGCCGGCGCGCTTGACCTCCTTGTACGCGTGCAGCGTGCGCGGCGTGACGCAGCCGGAGGTGGTCGGGTCGTTCTCGCTGCACGACTCGGACTTCCACCCGCCGTCGGCGGTGCGGCCGGGGCCGATCTTGGCAACCGGCGAGGTGGCCGAGACCAGGCCGCCGGTGAAGTCCAGCCCGCCGACCAGCTTCAGCGCCTTCTGCGCCTCGACCTTCTCGCGGGCCATCGCGTTCGTCTGCTTCTCCTGCTCGCGCACCTCGGCGTCGAGCGCGATCTTGGCCTGCTCGGCGCGCGTCTTCACCGCGTTGATGGCGGCGAGCCGCTGCCCGTTGAACAGGTTGAGTTCGTCCAGGGCGCTGGCCCGGCGGACGAACGAGTCGGGCGAGTCGCTCTCCAGCAGCATCGCCATCGCACCGACCCGACCGGTGCGGTAGGACTGCGCGGCGATCTCGGTGACCTGCGGGCTGAGCGCGTCGAGCTCGTTCTGCGCCGCCTTCACCTCGAGCGCGAGCTTGAGCTGCCGCTTGCGCGACGTGTCCAGCTTGGACTTGGCCTGGAGATAGGCCCGGTTGGCGGCGGTGACGGCCTCGCTGATCAGCGGTGGGTCGTCGTCCTCCGAGTGCCCCGAGGGGTTGGGGGCGGCGGTGTGCGGGGCTGCCGACGCCGGGGTTGGCCCGACCAGCACGGCGAGCGCGGCGAGCACGGCCACCACGGGTGTCAAGCAGCGGCGCAGGGGTGCCGTCACAGTGTTCCCTTCCGTCGGCCGCCGACCGGGTTAGCTGACGGGTTCGGGACGGAAGCGGCCCCTACCGCTGACGCGGATTCACCCCATGTACCTGGTTCCCCGGCTCGCCCGGAGGCGATTGGGCGGCGGCACCGCAGGCGCGGGTGCGCGCCTTCGGCGGTGACCGGCAGCGAGGTTACCCGAGATGTCGACCGGGGATCTACGCCCGGAAGCCGACCAATCGCGAGAATTCGACATTGCCCAGCGTGACCAGCATCGCGTTTCTCGCCCGCCGTCACGCTGCGGAGTGTCACCATGCGACATCCGTACTTCCCCGGCGGCCGGGCCACCGTTCGGCCGGCGTTCCGCCGAGCGCCTCCAGCGCCTCGCCGCGGGCCGCCGGGGGCCGGTCCGGCGGTGGTGACGACGCCCCGGCCGCCGGCCCGCGCCGTCCGGCGGTGGCCACGACCGCGGCCAGCGCGGTGGTGAGCGGTACGGCGGCGATCAGACCGAGCGTCGCCACCGCGCTGCGGACGATCTCCTGGGCCAGGAACTCGCTGGTGAGGATCTCGCTCACCGGCCGGGAGTCGGCCACCAGCAGGAGCAGCAGCGGCAGCGAGGCGCCCGCGTACGCCAGCACGATGGTGTTGACAGTGGACGCGATGTGCGCCCGGCCCACCCGGGTGGCCGCCCGGTAGAGCTGCCGCCGGGACAGGTCGGGGTTGGCGTGCGCCAGCTCGGTGACGGTGGCCGCCTGGGTGACCGTGACGTCGTCCAACACGCCCAGCGAGCCGATGATGATGCCGGCCAGCAGCAGCCCGTGCAGGTCCACGCCGCCCTGGAACATGGAGAGCGTGGTGGCGTCCTCGCTGCCGAAGCCGGTCAGGTGGGTGGCGGCGGTGGCGAGCGTGCCCAGCACGCCGGTGACCACCAGGCTGCCGAGCGTGCCGAGCACCGCCACCGACGTCTGCGCGCTGATCCCGTGGGTCAGGTAGAGCACCACGAACATGATCAGCGCGGCGCCGACGATCGCCACCGGCAGCGGGGACCGGCCGGCGCCGATTCCGGGCAGCACGAAGCCGAGCAGGATGGCGAAGCTCGCCACCAGGCCACCCAACGCGGCCAGCCCGCGCCAGCGCCCGAACGCCACGATCGCGGCGGCGAAGAGCGCCACCAGCCAGATCAACGGCGTGGCGCGCTGGTGCTCGGCGATGTTGTACGCCTTCACCGACGGGTCGGCCGGGTCGGTCAGCTCGACCAGGATCACCTCGTCGCCGACCTCGACGCGCGGCGCCCCGGGCCCGGCCGGGATCGGCGTCTCGACCTGCCGGCCGGCGTCCGGGCCCTGCTCCGCGGCGACCGTCACGGTGCCGCACCGGCCGCCGCCACCCTCGGGGGCCTCCGGGGTCGGTGGGCAGGGCTCGGTCACCACCCGGGTCACCGTGCCGTGGTGGCGTGGCACGTTCTCGGCTTCGGCCGGCTCCGGGCCGCCGCCCCGGGGCCAGAGCACCAGCGCCGCGAGCACGGTGAGCACGAAGAGCGGCACCACGGTCGCGAGCAGGAGCCGGCGTACGCCCGGCGGCGCGGCGGGGGCGGGACGGGTGTGGTCGGCGCCCACGGCGGCTCTCCCTACGGGTCGCGGCGCACCGGTTCACCGGCCCGGTCGTCCACCCGGCCGGCGCGGACGCGTCCTGCCACGCCCGGGCTCGCCGCCCGGGTCATGGTAGCCACCCCACCTGCGCGATCTTGCAGTTGCGGCCCCGGCAAACGGCGCGAACAGGGCGCTTCGAGGGCCGCAACTGCAAGATCGGCGGGGCGGGGGCGGGGAGGGGCGGGGCGGGGGCGGGGAGGGGCGGGGTGGGGCGGGGTGGGGTGGGGAGGGGGTCAGCCGCGTTTCATGAGGCGGCCTACGGCGGCCATCATCTCGGTTGCCATCTCGTCGGCTCGGCCCTCGGCGGCGCCCTCGTGCATGCAGTGTCGGGCGTGGCCGTCGAGCAGGCCCAGCGCGACCTTGTCCAGCGCGGCCTGGATGGCGGAGATCTGGGTCAGCACATCGATGCAGTAACGGTCGTCCTCGACCATCTTCTCGATGCCCCGGACCTGCCCCTCGATGCGGCGGAGCCGCGCGAGCAGTTGGTCCTTGCTGGCGGTGTAGCCCCGGACCGGGGTGGACGGCGTGGTCATGCGTCGAGGATACCGTACCCCTCGGGGGTATGATACCGTACGACTCGTACCCCCAGGGGGTATCGGATCGGAGGGCGAGATGGACACCACCTACCAGGTGCGGGGCATGACCTGCGGGCACTGCGTCAACGCGGTCAGCACCGAGCTGAGCGCGCTGCCGGGCGTCACCGACGTCCAGGTCGACCTGGACGCCGGCCGGGTCACCGTCACCAGCCGGGAACCACTGGACGCGGACGCCGTGCGCGCCGCCGTCGACGAGGCCGGCTACGACCTCGCCGGGGCGTGACGGGTCCGCGGACCCGCAGAACCGAGGAGGCACCATGAACACGGCGACGAAGCTGAGTGGCTTCGCGCTCGGCCTCGCGGCGGTGTTCGCCGGGGCGTACGGGATCGGTCACGTGGCCGGTCCCGCCGCCCCGGCCGCCGAGACCCGGCACGACACCACCGACACCGACCACGCAGCCGCCGGCCACGGCGACGGGAGCACCGGCGGCGCGCACCTGCCCGGCGGCCTGCTGGTCTCCGAGCGGGGCTACACGCTCCAGCCGGTGACCGCCCCGGCCGGCGAGTTCGCGTTCCGGATCACCGGCCCGGACGGCGCACCGGTCACCCGCTACGAGGTGGCGCACGACAGGCGCATGCACCTGATCGTCGCCCGCCGCGACCTGTCCGGCTTCCGGCACGTGCACCCGGAGCTGGCCGCCGACGGCACCTGGCGGGTCGCCTCGCCGCTCGCCGGGCCCGGCGTCTGGCGGGCGTTCGCCGACTTCACGCCGACCGGCGGCGAACCGCTGACGCTCGGCGTCGACGTCACCGTCCCCGGCCCGCTGGCCGCCCGGCCGCTGCCGGCGCCGGCCACCACCGCCACGGTCGACGGCTACACGGTCACGCTCACCGGCACGCCGGAGCCGGGCCGCACCAGCCGGCTCACGCTCACCGTCAGCCGGGCCGGTCGCCCGGTCACCGACCTCCAGCCCTACCTCGGCGCGTACGGGCACCTGGTGGCGCTGCGCCAGGGCGACCTGGCCTACCTGCACGTGCACCCGGAAGGCACGCCCGACGACGGGCGCACGCCCGCCGGGCCGGCGGTCACGTTCGCGGCCGAGGTGCCGTCCGCCGGGGCGTACCGTCTCTACCTGGACTTCCGCCACGGCGACGCGGTGCACACCGCCGAGTTCACCGTCCTGGCCGGCGATCAGCCCACGCCGGCATCCACCACCGCACCGACCCCGGACGCCGGACACGGCACGCCGGGGCACGGGCACAGTTGACCGGGGAGGTGTCGCGATGACCACCACGGGAAAGACGCTGCCGACCGCGCCGAACCTGATCGAACTCGCGATCGGCGGCATGACCTGCGCGTCCTGCGCCGCCCGGATCGAGAAGAAGCTCAACCGGATGGACGGCGTCGAGGCCACGGTGAACTACGCCACCGAGAAGGCCACCGTCCGGTACGCCGACGACATCGCGCCGGCCGACCTGATCGCCACCGTGGAGAAGACCGGCTACACGGCCGAGGTGCCGCCGCCCGCCCGCGCCGGGGAGGGCACGGCCGCCGAGCCGGTCGACGAGCTGCGGGTGGCGCGTACCCGGCTGTGGGTGTCCGCCGTGCTGACGCTGCCGGTGATCGTGCTGGCGATGGTGCCGGCCTGGCAGTTCGACTACTGGCAGTGGGCCTCGCTCACGCTGGCCGCGCCGGTGGTGGTCTGGGGCGGGCTGCCGTTCCACCGGGCCGCGCTGGTCAACCTGCGGCACGGCGCGGCGACCATGGACACGCTGGTCTCGCTCGGCACGCTGGCCGCGTTCGGCTGGTCGCTCTGGGCGCTCTTCCTCGGCGACGCCGGGATGCCCGGGATGACGCACCCGTTCCGGTTCGACATCACCCGCGGCGACGGCGCCGGCAACATCTACCTGGAGGCCGCCGCCGGGGTGACCGTCTTCATCCTGGCCGGGCGCTACTTCGAGGCGCGGGCCAAGCGCACCGCCGGCTCCGCGCTGCGGGCCCTGCTGGAGCTGGGCGCGAAGGACGTGGCCGTGCTGCGCGGCGGGTCGGAGGTCCGGATCCCGGTCGACCAGCTCGCGGTCGCCGACCGGTTCGTGGTCCGGCCCGGCGAGAAGATCGCCACCGACGGCGTGGTCGAGGAGGGCACCTCGGCGGTCGACGCCAGCATGCTCACCGGCGAGTCGGTGCCGGTCGAGGTCGGGCCGGGCGACGCCGTGGTGGGCGCCACCGTCAACGCCGGCGGCCGGCTGGTGGTCCGGGCCACCCGGATCGGCGGCGACACCCAGCTCGCCCAGATGGCCCGGCTGGTGGAACAGGCGCAGACCGGCAAGGCGGCGGTGCAGCGCCTCGCCGACCGGATCTCCGGCGTGTTCGTGCCGATCGTGATCGCCCTGGCCGCCGGCACGCTGGGCTGGTGGCTCGGCACCGGCGCCGGGCCGACCGCCGCGTTCACCGCCGCCGTGGCCGTGCTGATCATCGCGTGCCCGTGCGCGCTCGGCCTGGCCACCCCGACCGCGCTGCTGGTCGGCACCGGGCGCGGCGCGCAGCTCGGCGTGCTGATCAAGGGACCGGAGGTGCTGGAGTCCACCCGCCGGGTGGACACCGTGGTGCTGGACAAGACCGGCACCGTCACCACCGGCCGGATGACGCTGGCCGAGGTGCTGCCCGCCGACGGCGAGGACGCCGGCGAACTGCTCCGGCTGGCCGGCGCGCTGGAGGCGGCCTCCGAGCACCCGATCGCGCGGGCGGTCGCCGAGGGCGCGGCCGAGGCCGGGCCGACGCCCGCCGTCGGTGACTTCGCGAACGCCGAGGGGCTCGGCGTGACCGGCACGGTCGACGGCCGGAGCGTGGTGGTCGGGCGGCTCCGACTGCTGCGGGAGCGCGGTCTCGACGTACCCGAGGAGGTCGTGCGCGCCGCGACCGGCGCGGAGGCCGCCGGCCGCACGGCGGTCCTGGCCGGCTGGGACGGGCGGGCCCGGGGGGTGCTCGCGGTGGCCGACGCGGTGAAGCCGACCAGCCGGGCGGCGGTCGACCGGCTGCGCGGCCTGGGGCTCACCCCGGTGCTGCTCACCGGCGACAACGCCACCGTGGCCGGGGCGGTGGCCGCCGAGGTGGGCATCGACGAGGTGATCGCGGAGGTGCTGCCCGCCGACAAGGTGGCCGTGGTCGAGCGGCTCCAGGGCGAGGGCCGGGTGGTGGCCATGGTCGGGGACGGGGTCAACGACGCCGCCGCGCTGGCCCGCGCCGACCTCGGGCTGGCCATGGGCACCGGCACCGACGTGGCCATCGAGGCCGCCGACCTGACGCTGGTGCGGGGCGACCTGCTGGCCGCGGCGGACGCCATCCGGCTCTCCCGCCGCACGTTGACGATCATCAAGGGCAACCTGTTCTGGGCGTTCGCCTACAACGTGGCCGCGCTGCCGCTGGCCGCTGCCGGGCTGCTCAACCCGATGCTCGCCGGCGCGGCGATGGCCTTCTCGTCGGTGTTCGTGGTGGCGAACAGCCTGCGGCTGCGGCGCTTTCGCCCGATCGGGTGACGCCGGGCACCGGCATGATTGGGCGGGCGACCGGTTGGGTAACTCGTTGTCGTCACGCAACTGTTGAGCTGGAGGTTCCGATGGGTCTCGACGACAAGATCGACAACGCTTCCCAGGACACCGCGGGCAAGGTCAAGGAGGGCGTCGGCCGGGCGACCGACAACGAGCGCCTCGAGGCCGAGGGCCGCAACGACCAGGCCGGCGCCAAGCTCAAGCAGGCCGGCGAGAAGATCAAGGACGCCTTCAAGAGCTGACGTACGCTCGCACACCTCACCGGGCCGGCCTTCGGGCCGGCCCGGCGTGCCGCGTGGCGAGGAACGCTCGCGCCGACCCGACGCCGGGTCAGCGCGGCACGCGGTAGCGGATGTGGGTGACGGTGGGACCCGCGACCACCCGCTCCGGCGTCAGGGCCACGTCCAGCGGTCCGTCGAAGAGCGGCGTGCCGCCGCCCAGCACGATCGGCACCACGTGCAGCCAGAGCGAGTCGAGCAGGCCCGCCGCCAGGTAGCCGCGTACCGTGCCGCCGCCACCGGCCACACACACGTCGCCGTCGCCGGCCGCCTCCCGGGCCCGCTCCAGCGCCGCCTCGGCGCCGTCGGTGACGAAGTGGAACTCCGTGCCGCCGGCCATCAGCAGCGACGCCCGCGGGTGGTGGGTCAGCACGAACACCGGGGTACGGAACGGCGGATCGGCACCCCACCACCCGGTCCAGGCCCGGTCCCACGGCCCCTCGCCGCCGCCGAACATGCGCCGGCCCATCACGTACGCCCCGACGCCGGCGGTCATCTCCTCGACCACGTCGGCGTCGACGGTGCGTTCCCCGCCGGTGAGGGCGTGCTGCGCGCGCCAGCTCTCGGTGGCGAACGCCCACTCGTGCAGCCGCAGGCCGCCCTGCCCGAGCGGATCCTGCACGCTCTGACCCGGCGCGGCCACGTACCCGTCCAACGACATCGACAGTTGACTGGTGACCTCTCCCATGAGGAGTGGACCCGCCGGGCCGGCGGAACTCATCGCTCGGCGGCCAGCCGCGCGGCGCGTACCTCCAGGTAACGCCGCTCGGGCAGGCTGGTGGTGGCCCGGGCGGCGGCCAGGTAGGCGGTCCGGGCGTCCGCCCGGTCGCCGGCCAGTTCGAGCAGGTGGGCGCGGACGGCGGCGAGGCGGTGGTGGCCGGCGGTCCGGTCGTCGGCGTGCAGCGGGGCGAGCATCGCCAGGCCCGCCCGAGGGCCGTCCACCATGGCCACCGCGACGGCCTGGTTGAGCGTGACCATCGGGTTGGGCGCGAGCCGGGCCAGCACCCGGTAGAGCGCCACGATCTGCGGCCAGTCCGTGGTCGCGGCGGTGGGCGCCTCCGCGTGCACCGCGGCGATGGCGGCCTGCACCTGGTACGGGCCGGGCGCCGACCAGGTCAGCGCGTCGGTCACCAGCGCGATCCCCTCCGCCACGGCAGCGGTGTCCCAGCGGGTGCGGTCCTGCTCGGCCAGCGGCACCAGCTCCCCGTCCGGTCCCACCCGGGCGGCCCGGTGCGCGTCGGTGAGCAGCATCAGCGCCAACAGCCCGGCCACCTCGCCCTGGTCCGGCAGCAGCCGGTGCAGCTCCCGGGCCAGCCGGATCGCCTCCCCGGTCAGCTCGGCCCGGTGCAGCGCCTCCCCGCTGGACGCGGTGTAGCCCTCGTTGAAGATCAGGTAGAGCACCCGCAGCACCGCGCCCAGCCGTTCGTCCCGGTCCGCTCCCGACGGGAGCGTGAAGCGTGCCCCGGCCGCCTCGATCCGCTGCTTGGCGCGGCGGATCCGCTGGCTCATCGTCGCCTCCGGCACCAGGTGCGCCCGCGCGACCTCGGCGGTGCTCAACCCGCCCACCGCGCGCAGCGTGAGCGCCACCTGGGCGTTGACCGGCAGCGCCGGGTGGCAGCAGAGGAACAGCAACCGCAACGTGTCGTCCCGGCTCGGCGGCTCCTCGTCGGCGGGCGGGGCGACCGCCGCGTACGCCGGCTGCCGGACCGCCACCGCGACCTCGCGCGCCCGGCGGGCGTGTTCGCTGCGCCACTCGTCGGTGAGCCGGCGGGTGGCCACGGTGACCAGCCAGGCGCGGGGATGCTCCGGCACGCCCTGCGCCGGCCACCCGGTGGCGGCGGCGAGCAGCGCCTCCTGGACCGCGTCCTCGCAGGCGTAGAACTGGCCGTGCCGGCGGACGAGCACGCCGAGGACCTGCGGCGCGAGTGTCCGCAGCAGGTCCTCGACCGCCCGGGAGGTCACATCTCCGTCCCGGCCTGCTCCATCACCGCGCGCACCTCCAGCACGCCGAAGCCGAGCCGCACGTCCGGCCAGCTCGCGGCGATCTCGACGGCCCGCTCCGGCGTCTCGCAGTCGACCGTCAGGTAGCCGGCGAACTGCTCCTTGCTCTCCACGAACGGGCCGTCGGTGATCTCCGTGCCGCCGCCCGCGGGGCGTACGGTCCGGGTCTGCGACGGGTCGGCCAGCGCCTCCCCGCCGACCAGCTCACCGGACTCGGTCAGCGCCTTCATGATGTCGCCGACCTCGCCGAAGATCGCGGTGCGCTCCGCCTCGGTCAGCTCGTCGGCGAAGCCGGGCCGGTTCCAGATCAGCAGCATGTACTTCACGGTCCACTCCTCGGGTACGGGCCACCGTCGGTGGCGCCTCACGGACGGGTCGGAGCCGACCGGCCCGATCCGACACGGGGGAGACGCCTCTTCGGGTGCGTCTGACGTCGCTCCACCACTACAAACGCACCTGAACCTCGCACGCCTCGCGTCGGGCGGGAAGACGGGTCAGCGTGGGCCGCGCAGGGGGCGGGGCGCGGGGCGGCCGGCGTCCAGCGAGGCGCGGTCGGCGGCGGTGGTGCCGGAACTCCACCCCTCCGTGTCACGCACCTGGAGCCGGTGCCGGGTGGTGCCGGGAAAGAGCTGGTCGGCGCGTTCCCGGACGGCGTCCGACCGGGCCGCCAGCACCGGCAGCAGCCGGTCGTCGGCGTGTTCCTCGGCCGCCGCCGTGCTGGCCGCCCGCAACCGCTCCCCGATCCGCAGCGCGAACGCGTTGAGGAACGACTCGTCGTAACCCTTCGTACGCCGGCCGCCGCCCTTGCCGCGCCCACTGCGATCGCCACGCCCGCGCAGCATCGCGGCGGTGGCCTGCACCAGCAGCGACGTGTGCAGCAGCTCCACCGCGGCCAGGTCGGCCGGGAACCCGAGCACGGTGGCGAAGCCCAGGTCGTCGGACCAGACCGACTCGCACCGGTTCGCCGCCGCCACCTCCTGGACCAGCAGTGCCTTCGCCGCCGCGTACGGGGCGTCGGTGCCGAGGCGCATCCCGCCCGGCTGGTCGGGCCGCTCGGCGGTGGCGGCGAGCAGCGCCGCGTCGATGCTGTGCCGGGCCATCAGCTCCTGCGCCTTCGCGGTGAAGGCCTCCGCCTCGGCCGGGTAGCCGCTCGACTCGGCCTTGGCCAGCAGCGCGCGTACCCGGTCGAGCATCCGGGAACCGGTGGCCGGCACGGCGGCGAGCGGGACGGCGGCGGCGCCGGGCGGTGGCCGGAGCACCGCGATCGGCGGCAGTGACTCGACCAGCGCCAGCGCGTCGACCGCGTCCCGCAACGCGGTGATCCGGTCGCCGTCGGCGCGGCGGTCCAGCCAGCCCGCGTCGGCGTCCCAGTGGGCGGCCAGGTCGGTGAGCTGCTCGTCGAACCAGGCCGGCACCGGTGCGGGCAGCGCGCGCCGCTGGGCGGCCAGCGTGTCGCGCAGCAGCCGGGCACCGCGTGCGGTCAGCCGGCGGGTGGCGAGCCGGTCCAGGTCGACCGGCTGCCAGCCGCGCGGCCAGAGCCGCCCGGCGGCGCGGGACAGGCGGGCGAGCAGCGCCGCGTCCACCGCCGCGCCGTCGCCCACCACCAGAGCGTCGAGGGCGCGCTCGGCGGCGCGTACGTCGGTGCCGCGCGCCGCCGCGAGGGCGTCGTCGAGCAGCGTCTCGGCTGGTGACACGGGTGGCTCCCTGGATTCCGACAGGCGGCAGGTCGTCCACCCCGGCACAGACGGTACCCGGCCCTTCCGTTCAACCGTCCGGGCCTGGTATCCGTACTCCTGGCCGGAACGCGGGTGGGGCGACGGACGGAGAGCGGCGTGGGCGGGCAGGACCGGGGCGTGCACCGCCGCCGACGACGACGGTCGGGGGCCGGCCTCCGCGCGTTCGCGGCGGTGCTCGTCGTGACCGGCCTCACGGCGATCGGTGGGTACGCGGTGCGACGCCACCCGGAGCTGCTGGCCTCGGTCGGGGTGGACCGGACCGTGCCGGCGGCGATGCCGTCCGCGCGCCCGCCGGCGGCGACCGCCCCGCCGGTGAAGGTCGCCCCGTCGCCGGTCCCGGCAGCCGGCCGGGTGCCACCCGCCATCGGCTACCCGCTCCGGGGCGGGGGCGGGTTCCGCACCGCCGACACCACCGGCGCGGTCGCCGGGCGCGGCGGTGAGCTGCTGCGGTACCGGGTCGCGGTCGAGGACGGCATCCGCAACGTGGACGTGGAGCGCTTCGCCCGGGACGTCGCGGCGACGCTCGCCGACCCGCGCGGCTGGACCGGTGACGGCCGGTGGCGGCTGCAACGGGTGGGCCGGGACGCGCCGGCCGACTTCACCGTGCTGCTGACCACGCCGGTCACCCGGGGGGAGCTGTGCGGCGACCCGACCGACCGCTACACGTCCTGCCGCAACGGCGACCGGGTGGTGATCAACGTGGCCCGCTGGGTGTACGGCGTGCCGCACGTGCCCGACCTCGGCCTCTACCGGCACTACCTGCTCAACCACGAGGTGGGCCACCGGCTCGGCCACGGCCACGAGCGCTGCCCCCGCTCCGGCGGCCCGGCGCCGGTGATGGTGCAGCAGACGCTCGGCCTGCACGGTTGCACGCCGAACGCGTGGCCGCTGGTGGGTGGCGAGCCGCTGGCCGGGCCGTCCGGGCAGTACGACGACCCGATCCCGGCCGGGGACCACTGACCCGCCGACCCGCCGGGTGAATACGTCCCGGTGGCCGGGCCGCCGGACTGCGCAGCCCGGACGGCGGTGGTGAGATGGACCGCATGGATTACGTGACGTTCGGCTCCACCGGCCTTCAGGTGTCCCGGCTCTGCCTGGGTTGCATGAGCTACGGCGAGCCGGGACGGGGCACGCACCCGTGGTCGCTGCCGGAGGACGACGCCCGGCCCTTCATCAGGCAGGCGCTGGAGCTGGGGGTGAACTTCTTCGACACCGCCAACGTCTACTCCGACGGCACCAGCGAGGAGATCGTCGGCCGGGCGTTGACGGACTTCGCCGACCGCGACGAGGTGGTGATCGCGACGAAGGTCCACGGCCGGAGGGGGTCGGGACCGAACCGGGGCGGCCTGTCCCGCAAGCACATCATGAGCGAGATCGACGCGAGCCTGCGCCGGCTCGGCACCGACTACGTCGACCTCTACCAGATCCACCGTCTCGACCCGGCCACGCCGATCGAGGAGACGCTGGAGGCACTGCACGACCTGGTCCGGGTCGGCAAGGTCCGCTACCTCGGCGCCTCGTCGATGTACGCGTGGCAGTTCGCCAAGGCGCTCGGGCTCGCCGAGCGGCACGGCTGGACCCGGTTCGTCTCGATGCAGAACCACTACAACCTGATCTACCGCGAGGAGGAGCGGGAGATGCTGCCGCTCTGCCTCGACGAGGGCGTCGCGGTGATCCCGTGGAGTCCGCTGGCCCGCGGCCTGCTGACCCGCGACCCGGGGGAGCGGACCGCGCGGGCGGACACCGACGAGTTCGGCCGCAAGCTGTACGCGCGGACCGAGGAGCACGACCGGGCGGTGGTCGACGCGGTGGGCCGGGTCGCCGCGCGGCGTGGCGTGCCGCGCGCCCAGGTGGCGTTGGCCTGGGTGGCGCGTCATCCGGCGGTGACCGCGCCGATCGTCGGGGCCACGAAGCCGCACCACCTGACCGACGCGGTCGCCGCGCTGGAGATGGAGTTGACCGACGCCGAGGTGGCGGAGCTGGAGGCGCCGTACGTCCCGCACCCGGTGTCCGGTTTCTGAGCGTTACCGGGAGAAGGAGGCCCAGATGTTCTTGGTCTCCCCGGTGGCGTACCAGCCGACGTCGAGCGAGATCGACTGGGCCAGGAAGAGCCCGCGCCCGCCCGAGTCCATCGGGTGGATGTCGGACAGCTCCGGCACCGAGCTGACGTCGTGGTCGGCCACGTCGAGCAGGAAGCAGTCGTCGGTGGCCAGCAGCGTGACGATGGTGGGGGGTCGCCCGTGCCGGAGCGCGTTGCTGGCCAGCTCGGTGACGACGAGCAGCACCATGTGGGGCACCTCGTCGAGATCCTCGCCCTGCACCAGCCCGTGCCGGTTCAACGCGTCGCGCAGCAAGGCGCGCACTTCCCGCAGCTCAGCAGGGGTGGCGAGCACCCACCGCTCCAGCTCGGCGGCCTGCGGCGGCGGCGGCGACGTGCGCAACTGTCCCATGATCTGTCTTTACCCTGCGTAGCGATCTGCTAAGCCCGGCCCTCCGTCGTCGGCGGGTCCGGGGCATCAGCGGCGCATCAGCGCGAACACTCCCCAACCCAGATACTCGCGCTGGAAGCGGACGTACCGCAGTGGGTCCTCGGTCAACTCCTGCCGCAGCTCCGGGGCCAGCTCGTCGTCCGGGTTGGCGTCCAGCCAACGGCGCAGGTTCAACCAGTGCGCGGCGGCGTAGCGGTCCCAGCTGTCCTGGTCGGCGAGGACCATCTCGACCAGGTCCCAGCCGCACGCGCCGACGAGCCGGACCAGGCCGGGCAGGTCGTGGAACTCGTCCCGGGACCGGGCGTGCGAGCCGGTCACGGTCTCGGCGTCGGGTGGGTCCCGCCGCCAGTACGGCTCGCCTACCAGCGCCAGGCCGCCGGGGCGCAGCGCGCGGTCGAGCAGGTCCAGCGTGCCGGGGACGCCGTCGCCGATCCAGGTCGCGCCGACGCAGGCGGCCACGTCGACCGGACGTTCCGGAACGTACGCGGCGGCGTCGCCGTGCACGAACCGGACCCGGTCGGCGACGCCCAGCTCGGCGGCGCGGTCCCGGGCGGCGGCGGTGAACACGGTGCTGATGTCGACGCCGGTGCCGGTGACGCCGTGGTCCCGGGCCCACGTGCAGAGCAGTTCGCCCTTGCCGCTGCACAGGTCGAGCAGCTCCGTGCCGGGCGGGAGCCGGAGCGCCCGGCCCAGCGTGGCCAGCTTGGCCTCGTCGATCGGATTGAGGACGCGCAGGTCGCCCTCGCGGATGGTGAAGCTCCGTGGCAGGTCCATCCGTCGGGACGGTAGTTCGGGCCCCGGCGACGGTCCAGGGGATTTTCGGGGTGGCCGGCCCACACCGCCCCGGCGGGCGAGGTGTCGACCGTACGGATATCTGCTGTGGTCGATGTCACGCTAGCGTGCCGGCACGCCGGTCGTCCCACCGGCGGTCGGACGGGAGAACGCCATGAAGACACCGTGGAAAGCCGTCACCACCCTCGCCGCCGCGCTCCTGCTGGTCCTGCCCGGTGGCGTCGCCGCCCGGGCCGCGAGCACTCCGTACACGAAGGCTCCGGTCGCCGGCACGCTGCGCGCGTACCCGGTCTCCGCCGTCTACGTCGCCGGGGTCTCCTCCGGCGGGTACCTGGCCACCCAGCTCCAGGTCGCCTACTCGGCCCGGATCCGGGGCGCGGCGATCTTCGCGGCCGGGCCGTACTACTGCGCGCAGAACAGCGTCCCGCAGGCGCTCTACGGCTGCGGCGACAACATCTACCCGACGTACCTGGGCAACCTGGAGGCGTACACCCGCGCCTGGGCCTCGTCCGGCTGGATCGACGGCACCGGCAACCTGGCCGGCCAGCCGGTGTACCTCTACCACGGCGCCAACGACGCCACCGTGAAGAAATCGGTCACCGACGACCTGGTCCGCTACTACCAGGACTTCGGCGCCGGCGTCCGCTACGACTCCGGCGGTGCGGCCGGGCACTCCTGGGTCACGCCCTACGGCGCGGTCGGCTGCACGGCCACCGCCTCGCCGTTCCTCGCCGACTGCGGCACCGACCCGCAGGGCGCGTTCCTGGCCCACCTGCTCGGCCCGGTCGCCGCGCCGAACACCGGCCCGCTCGGCGGCACGCTGATCCGATTCAGCCAGGACAGCTTCGCGGTCAACGGCTGGGCCAACGGGCTGAGCATGGACGGCAGCGGCTTCGCGTACGTGCCGGCCGCCTGCGCCGCCGGCACCACCTGCCGGCTGCTGGTCGCGCTGCACGGCTGCGCCCAGGGGTACGCCCGGGTCGGCACCGCCTTCGTCGACCGGGCCAACCTCAACCAGTACGCCGACACCAACCGACTGATCGTCCTCTATCCGCAGGCGATCGCCTCCGGAGTCAACCCGAACGGCTGCTGGGACTGGTGGGGCTACCTCGGCACGAACTACCCGATCAAGGGCGGTGCCCAGGTCGAGACCGTGCTGAACATGGTCCGCCGGCTGGACGGCTGACCCCCTGTGCGGCCCGGCCCGTACCCCGGGTCTGGGCCGGACCGGGTCACCTGCGGTACGGTCAGTTCATGGTCGTCGAGGAACATTGGTGGAACGGCGTCAACATCCCCCGCGGGCGCCGCGACGTCTACATCTGCACCGACGGACAGCAGTGGCAGGTCCAGGCCCAGATCGGCGGCGCCGCCGGCCGGTCGAAGATCCAGCAGTGTCCGAGCCGCGTCTCGGCGAGCATCCTCGCCGGGGCATGGCGGTCGGGCGGCACCGGTTGGCGGGAGATGCCCCGCTGATCCGGGCGCGGCGGTCAGTCCCGGCCGCCGTGCACCGCCCGGTCGACGAGTGACTCGGCCACCTCGCGCAGCTTGCGGTTGGAGTCCTGCGACACCCGGGCCAGGATGGCGAACGCATCCTCGGCCGAGCAGCGTCGCTGGCCCATGATGATGCCCTTGGCCTGCTCGATCACCGCCCGGCTCTGCATCGCCTCCTGCATCTGCTGGGCGAGCGTGGCGGTGCTCTCGTAGAGGTGCACGTTGGCCAGCGCGATGGCGGCGTACCCGGCCAGCGTCTGCGCGAGTTCGACCTGGTCGTCGAAGACGCCCGCCACGGCGGCGTAGATGTTGAGCGCGCCGACCATCGCCTCCTGGATGGGCAGGCCGATCGACAGCGAGCTGGCCGCGCCCGCCTCGTGGGCCCGGCCCGCCCACTCCGGCCAGCGGCTCTCCGCCGACATGTCCGGCACCAGCATGGCGGTGCCGGTGGTCGCGGCGTCCAGGCACGGTCCGCGACCCTGCTCGTACTGCCACTCGTCCAGGGTCAACGCCAGGTCCCCGGTGTAGGCGGCGGTGTGCGCCTCCGCGCCCTGGACCAGGGTGACCGAGACCTCGGCGGTGCCGTGGATGGTGTCCTTGGCGACCTGCGCGATGGTCGACAACACCACGTCGAGGTCGACCTCGTCGTACTTGATCCGCCCGAGTCTGATCAGGGCTGCGGCGAGGTCGGGGTGGGCCTGCGGCATGAGCTGTGACGTCCTTGTGCGAAGCGCCGTCGGCCCAGGGGGGTGGGACGGCGGGTGGCGGGGAGGACGGCCCGCAGTCGCGGACCGCTGTCCCGATCCGACGGACCGGGACATGCGCCGCTTCTTGACGCCCGTTCGTGACGCCCCGACCGGGGCGTCAGTCACGGGTCAACTCTACGACCCGGCGCGGGCCGGGACGACGGGACGTGCCGGCGCGTCGCCGGTGACCCGGGCGCGTGGACGGTCGACGACCTCGAACGTGCCGAGCGTGCCGGTGATCTCCAGGACCCGGCGGACCACCGACGAGGGCCGGCACAGCGTGAGCCGCCCACCCCGGTCGGTCAGCGCCTGGTGGACCCGGACCAGCGCGTCGGTGCCGTTGGCGCCGAAGAAGGTGACCGCCGAGAGGTCCACCGTCACCGTCGGCGTTCGGGCCGCGACGTTCTCCAGCAGCTCCGCGAGCAGATGGGCGTTGCTCAGGTCGACCTCGCCGACCACCGCGACCCGGGTCAGGTTCCCGTGGACCTCGCAGCTCAGCCACATGATCGGTTCGTCGGGTCGGAGTGACCCGGAGGCGGTGGGCACATGGTGACGGCCGAAGCCCGGCAGATTTTCCGACATGGCACCTTCCACGCGACGAATCGGCGGACGCTCCCCGGCCGGGAGAACAAGATCGACCGTGAGCGGGTGGAGGGCGCATGTCTTGACCCGTTCTCGACATTACGTCGCTCCGGCCGCCGCCGCACCTCGGGCTTCCGGGCGGCCCGGGACCCCGGCGAGTAGGTTGGGCGGTGCCCGACCCGTCCGACCGCCGGCCGACGAAGGACACGCTGATGGCAGCCCTGCCCACGGACCCCGGCGACGCCCTGGCCGAGCTGAGCAGCATCCGGCTCGACGAGGTCGACCTGGCGGAGGTCCTGCGACGCGTCGCCGAGCTGGCGAACCAGACGGTTCCGGGCAGCGCGCACGTGACGGTCACCCTCGCCCAGGGCGGTGCCAACTCCAGCGCCGCCTGCACCAGCGACCTGGCCCGGGCGCTCGACGAGTGGCAGTACCGGTACGAGCGGGGGCCCTGCCTGGACGCCGCGGCCAGCGCGGCCAGCGTCTCACTGCCCGACCTGGCGGTGGAGGAGCGCTGGCCGGAGTGGGCCGTGCGGGCCCGGGCGGCGGGCATCGGCAGTTCCCTGTCGATCGGCCTGCCGATCCAGGAGGCCGTCACCGGCGCGCTCAACCTCTACGGTCTCACCGCACACGCGTTCGACAGCGCGGCCGTACGGGCGGCGGAGAACTTCGCCGCGTACGCCGCGGTCGCCCTGGCCAACGCGCACCTCTACGACAACGCCGCGACGCTGGCCCGGCAGATGCAGGAGGCGATGCGCAGCCGGGCGGTGATCGAGCAGGCCAAGGGGATCATCATGGGTGAGCGGCGATGCACGGCGAACGAGGCGTTCGCGTTGCTGTCGAAGCTCTCCCAGGACGCCAACCGCAAGGTGCGCGAGGTGGCCGAGGCGCTGGTCGCCAACGCCGCCGGTCGCTGAGCGGGATTGATCCGCCCGGAGGCGGGTACGCCCGGCCGTGGCCGGTGCGGGAGCGGGCGGCGGTGACCAGGCCGCCGGGGACAGGACCGCCGGTGACCAGCGCCTCGCCCGCCGGCTGCGGGCCGTGCCGGCGCTGCTGACGGACCGGTTCCACCGGGTACGCGCGGGCGTCGGGCTGGCCGCCCAGGCCGGGTTGGCCGCCGGCCTCTCCTGGTGGGCCGCGGACTCGCTGCTGCACGTGGCCCAACCGGTCTTCGCCCCGATCTCGGCGGTGGTGGCGCTCGCCGCCTCGGTGGGGCAACGCCTGCGCCGTACCGTCGAACTGGTGCTCGGCGTGGCGGTCGGCATCCTGATCGGCAACCTGTTGATCAAACTGGTCGGGGTCGGCGCCTGGCAGCTCGGCGCCATCGTGGCGCTGGCCGTCCTGGTGGCGGCGTTCGTCGGTCGCAGCCCGGCGCTGGTGGTCCAGGCCGGCGCGACCGCGGTGCTGATCGGCACGCTGACGCCGACCATGCCGGACCTCGAAGCGCCCCGGGTGGTCGACGCGCTGATCGGCGGCGGCGCGACGCTGCTGGTGACCGCCGTGCTGCTGCCCCTGAACCCGCTGCGGATCATCAACCGGGCGGCCGGCCCCGCGCTGACGCTGCTCGCCGACCAGTTGGACCGCACCGCCGCTGCCCTGCGCGAGCGGGAGGTCGAGGCGGCGATCGCCGCCCGGGACCGGCTGCGCGGCAACAAGCAGGAGATGGGTGCCTTCGGCGAGGCCGCGCAGGGCGCCCGGGAGGCCGCCACGCTCTCGCCGGTCTACTGGACCGCCCGGCAGGGGCCGCTCGGCCGGTACGCGAACTCGGTCGAGCCGGTGGACCGGGCGATGCGCAACAGCGGCACGCTGATCCGGCGGGCGGTCACGCTGCTCGCCGACGACGAGCGGATCCCGGACGCCATGCCGGCTGCCGTGTCGGGGCTGGCCGAGGCGGTCCGCCTGCTGCGCAGGGAGTTCGCCCGGGGCGTGGCGGAGCCGACCCGCTGCCGGGAGTCCGCGTTGCGGGCGGTGGCCGAGGCCGGGCGCGCGTACCGGACCGGGGTGGACTTCTCCGGCGCGGTCGTGGTGGCCCAGGTGCGCACCGCGGCCAGTGACCTGCTGGTCGCCACCGACGTCGACCAGGACGAGGCGAACCGGTTGGTCCGGTCCGCGTTCGGCCCGCTGGACCGGGCGGCGCGGCCCGACCCGCCCGCGTGAAGGACGCGTCAGGAAACCGCCGTCCGGCGTGATGGTCGCGTGACGACCCCTGGGCCTGGCGCTGTCCCCGGGGCTCGCCGAGGCGACGGGTGGCAGCATCACCCCGGAGACCACGCCCGGCGGCGGTCTCACCATGGTGCTGCGGCTGCCCGCCGCCACCGAGTCGGAAGGGCCGCGGGAATGACGCGCATCCTGGTCGTCGACGACGAACCGCAGATCGTCCGCGCGCTGCGGATCAACCTGCGGGCCCGCGGCTACGACGTCGACGTGGCCGGCAGCGGCGCCGCCGCGTTGAAGGCCGCCGCCGGCCACCCGCCGGACCTGGTGGTGCTCGACCTCGGCCTGCCCGACCTGGACGGCACCGACGTCATCCGGGGGCTGCGCGGCTGGACCGCCGTGCCGATCATCGTGCTGTCCGGCCGGGCCGGCAGCGAGGACAAGGTCGCCGCGCTGGACGCGGGCGCCGACGACTACGTCACCAAGCCGTTCGGGGTGGACGAGCTGCTCGCCCGGATCCGCGCGGTGACCCGACGGCTGGCACCTGCCACCCCCGGCGTTCCCGCGCTGCGCATCGGCCGGACCACCGTCGACCTGGCCGACCGCACCGTCACCCGGGACGACGGCACCGAGATCAAGCTGACCCCCACCCAGTGGGCGGTGCTGGAGAAGTTGCTGCGCAACCCCGGCAAGCTGGTCAGCCAGCGGCAGCTCCTGCACGACGTGTGGGGGCCGGAGTACCAGCAGGAGACCACCTACCTCCGGCAGTACCTGGCCCAGCTCCGCCGCAAGCTGGAGGACGACCCCGCCCGGCCCCGGCACCTGATCACCGAGCCCGGCATGGGCTACCGCTACCGGCCCTGACGTTTGCGCCGGCCCGCACGGGGGACTCGGCGAGCCGGTCGGGCAGCGGGGGAGGGGCATGGCGGACAACCGGTTCGTGACGTCGCCGCCGGAGGGGTTCGGCCGCCGCCTGGACGAGCACGCCGTCGACGCCGGCGCGGCCGAGCCGGAACGGCCCGAAGGGCTGGTCGACAGCGGCGTCTACGTCGACGGTGTCCGGCGCGCGTCACCGGTCGGTCTCGCCGACACGTTCCGCTGCCTGCAACAGCTCGACGGCGGCATGGCCTGGATCGGGCTGCGTCGGCCGAGCCGCGCGCAGGTCGCCTCGCTGGCCGCCGAGTTCCAGCTCCCCGAGCTGGCCGTCGAGGACGCGATCAACGCGCACCAGCGACCGAAGCTGGAGCGGTACGGCGACACCCTGTTCGTGGTGCTGCGCGCCGCCCGGTACCTGGACGCGCGGGAGGCGGTCGAGTTCGCCGAGCTGCACCTCTTCCTCGGTCCCGGCTTCGTGATCACCGTCCGGCACGGCGGCACGCCCGACCTGGCGGCCGTCCGGCGGCGGCTGGAGGCGGACCCGACCGTCCTCGCGCTCGGTCCCGAGGCGGTCCTCTACGCCGTGCTCGACCGGGTGGTCGACGGCTACGCCCCGGTGGTCGCCGGCCTGGAGAACGACATCGACGAGATCGAGACCGAGGTGTTCGGCGGCGACCCGAACGCCAGCCGCCGCATCTACCAGCTCAGCCGCGAGGTGATCCAGTTCCAGCGGGCGGCGCGACCGCTGCTGAAGGTCGTCGAGGCGCTCTCCGGCGGCTTCGACCGCTACGGCACGGACGAGGAGCTGCGCCGCCTGCTGCGCGACGTGGCCGACCATCTGACCCAGGTGGTGGAGCGGGTGGACGGGTTCCGGCACCTGCTCCAGAACATCCTCACCGTCAACGCGACGCTGGTCTCGCAGGCGCAGAACGAGGAGATGCGCAGCCTCACCGCGGCCAGCTTCGAGCAGAACGAGGAGGTCAAGCGCGTCTCCGCGTGGGCGGCGATCCTGTTCGCGCCCACCCTGATCGGCACCATCTACGGGATGAACTTCACCCACATGCCGGAGCTGGGCTGGCGGTACGGCTACCTGTTCGCGGTCGCCCTGATGTTCGCCGTCTGCGCGGCGCTCTACCTGCTGTTCAAGCGCCGCGGCTGGCTGTGAGCCCGACCGTCCGGGCGGGGCGCGCGACCGTCCACAGCACCGCGGCGCCGAGCAGCGCGGCGGCGGGCGCGACCACCAGCCCGTACCGGAGGCCGGCCGCGACGCCGGCGAGCGCCGAGCCGGCCGCGCTGCCCACCACGAAGGCGGTGCTCACCCAGGCGAACGCCTCGGCCACCGTGCCGGGTTCGGCGAGCCGCTCGGCGGTGAGGAAGACGGCGGTCAGCACCGGCGGCAGCGCCAGCCCGCTGACCGCGAGCAGGCCGGCCATCGGCACCGGGCCGGGCGCCAGCAGCAGCGGCAGGAAACCGACGGTGAGCGCGGCGGCCAGCAGCGGCAGCCGGCCGGGGCCGCCCGGCCGGACCCGGGTCCAGCACAGGCCGCCGACCAGCGCACCGGTCGCCTGCGCGGCCAGCAGCCACCCGCTGAGCCGCCGGTCGCCGGCCGCCTCGGCGTAGCCGGTCACCGCCACCGCGATGCTGCCGACCGCCGCGCCGACGCCGACCACGCCGAGCATCATCACCGCGAACCGGGGTACGCGCAGCGGCCCGGCCCAGTGCCGCACCGCGGCCACCCCGCGCCAGGACCGGGCGGCGGGACTCAGCGCGTACACCGCGGTGCCGGCGAGCTGCACCACGGCGGCGGCGAACAGCCCGGCGGACGGCCCACCGACGGTCACCGCGAGCAGCGTGACCAGCGGACCCACCACGAAGATCACTTCCTGGACGGCGATGTCGAGCGTGTACGCGGTGGGCACCGTGCCCGGCGGCAGCAGCGCCGGCCAGAGCGTGCGCAGGCACGCCTCCAGCGGCGGGGTGCCGAGTCCGGCGACCGCCGCGCCGGTGACCGCGCCGGTCAGGTGCCCGCCGGTGAGCGCCACCGCGCCGAAGCCGAGCCCGGAGACGACCGCCGCCGCCCAGAGCACCGGCGGCTGCCGCCAGCGGTCCACCGCCCGGGCCAGCAGTGGGGTGCCCACCGCCATGCCGGCCGTGTACGCGGCGACCAGCAGGCCGGCGACGGCCAGGCTCAGCGACTGGCGGGCGAAGAGCAGCAGCGCCAGCGGGCCGCTGGCGGTGGGCAGCCGGCCGAGCTGGCTGCCCAGGAGGACGCGGGCGACCTGCGGGGCACGCAGCACCGCCCGGATGGAGACGTCGACGGACATGGGGGCATCGCTCCCGGAGTGCGGATCGGGTGGAGGCGTCGGTGGCGTGGCGCGCCTCAGGGAGCGAAGTCGGCCCGGTCGGGGTCGTCGCCGTAGAGCGGGAGGGCCGGTGTGATCCACTGTGCGAAGGCGGTCGCCGGGATCATCCGCCGACGTTAACCCCATAGGGTGTCGGAATGGTTGACCGGCGGAGCGACGTGCCGGCCCAGCGGGGGGCGCGCCGTCCGGGCGGCGCGGAACGGGGACTGGCGGCCGGGTGCGCCCGGGTCGTCGCGTCCCGGCCGTTCGAGGTCGCGATCGTCGTGCTCATCATGGCCAACGGCGCGGTGCTGGGCATCGAGACGTATCCGCATCCGGATGCCACGGCGGCGGTGCTGCGCGGCATCGAGTGGGTGTTCCGGGTGGTCTTCGTCGTGGAGATCGCCGTCCGGGTGCTCGCGTACGGGCGCCGGCCGCAGGACTTCCTCCGGCACGGCTGGAACGTGTTCGACCTGCTGGTGACCGTCGCGATCTTCATCCCGTGGCTGCACGGCGACCCGGCCGTGCTGCGTTTCGTGCGGGTGGCCCGGGTGCTGCGGCTGGTCCGTTTCTCGCCCGGCCTGCGCACCATCGTCACGGCGCTGTGGCGCAGCCTGCCCGGCGTGGCGGCGTTCCTGGCGCTGGCCGGCGTCACGCTCTACGTCTACGGCATGGCCGGCTGGCTGATCTTCGGCGACCGCTATCCCGAGCAGTACGGCGACATCGGCCGCTCGCTGGTGACGCTCTTCGTGCTGCTCTCCCTGGAGACGCTGCCCGAACTGCTCGAACAGGGCCTGGAGCTGTCGCCGTGGACGCTGCTCTACTACGTCAGCTTCGTGATGATCGCGGTCAACCTGCTGCTGAACATCCTCATCGCCGTCATCGTCAACTCGATGGAGGAGGCCCGCCGGCTGGAGATGACCGAGGGGCTGGCGCCGGACTACGACTCCGACGGCGACGGGGTGCCGGACGAGGTGGACCGGATCGCCATCAGCCAGCGCCTGGACGACCTGCGTACGGTCGTCGCCGAGCTGGAGCGGGAACTGCGGATCGACCGGGAGGACGCGCACCGGCGCTGAGGCACAGCGGGACGGCTGCGCCGCTGTGCCACGGTGGGACGGCTGCGCCGCTGTGCCACAGTGTGGAGTCGTGGACATGCTCACGGTACGTGGCCTGACCCGGCGGTTCGGACAGTTGACCGTGCTGGAGGACGTGTCCTTCGGCCTGGCCGCCGGCCGGCTCGCCGTGGTGGTCGGGCCGAACGGCAGCGGGAAGACCACGCTGCTGCGGTGCGTGGTGGGCGCGGACCGCCCCGACGCGGGCGAGGTGCTGCTGGACGGCCGGCGCTGCTACGAGACCGATGCCCGGACGCGCGCCCTGCTGGCCGCCGCGTTGGACGACATCGACTTCTTTCCGGACCTGTCCGTCGTGGAGCACCTCGAACTCGTCGCGTACGCCCACGGGGGGTCCGGTGCGACGGTGGCCGAGGTGATCGCCGAGCTGGGGCTGGAGCGTGCCCGCGACCAGTTGCCCGCGACGCTGTCGAGCGGGCAGCGGCGGCGGCTGGCGTTGGCCTCGTGTTTCGTCCGCCCCCGCCGCCTGCTCGTGCTGGACGAGCCGGAGCAGCGCCTCGACGCCCGGGGCCGGGCGTGGCTGGCCGACCGGCTGCTGCGCGAGAAGCGGGCGGGCACGGCCGTGTTGATGGCGACGCACGACGCCGAGCTGGCGGCGGCGACCGCGGACGACCGGCTCGAGATCGGCGGCGGTGCGTGAGCACGGAACTCGGCGTCCGGCCCGGCAGCCCACCCGACGCGCGTCGGCTCCGGGGCCGGCTGCGGCGGACCCGGCGACGCCACCGGGCGGTGTCGCTCGGTGACGTGCTCACCGACGCCTACGTCCTTGTGCTCTTCGCCGGCATGTACGGCTGGGCGCTGGTGAGCGAGGTACGCGACTACCTCGGGTCACCGCCGGGCCGGCAGGGTGATCCGGGGGACCGGTACTGGCTCGGGGTCGCCGCCGCCCTGGCCGTCGCCGGGCTCGCCTGGCGGGGCCTGCGGACGGTGGGTCCGCTCGTGGTGTCGCCGGCCGCGCAGTCCTGGGTGGTCAGCTCACCGGTCGACCGGCGGGGCTGGCTGTTGCCCCGCTTCGTCGTGCTGCTGGTCGCGGCGGTCGCCGGTGGCGGCCTGGTCGGTCTGGCCGCGGCGGTGGCGACCGGCGCCGGCGGCGCGACCGACCTCGCCGGCTCGGCCGTGGCCGGGGCCGCCTGCGGCACGCTCGCCGTGGCGTCGGCGGTCGTCGCCCAGGGCAGTCCGCGCCGGGCCGGGTGGGCCCGGATCCTCGACCGAGGGCTGTTTGGTGCCGCCGCCGTGGTGGCGGCGGCGCTGGTCGTGGGTCACCTGACCGGCTTCTCCGTGCCGCCGCCGACGGCGTCCCTCGCCTGGGCGCTCGGGTTCGCGGCGGTGCCCCCGGTCGTGGTGGCCGTCCTCCGGGCGTACCGGGCGCTGCCGTCGGTGGACCGGGCGTCCCTGGTCGGCGGCGCCCAGGTGGCGGACGCGGCGGCCGGTGCCGCGCTGCTGCTCGACCCGTCGTTCCTCACCGGTCTGGTGGAGAGCCGCCGTTGGCGGTCGATCGGTGTGGTGTCGAGTCGCCGGTTCCGCCCGCTCGGCCGCTTCGGCGTGCTGGTGCAGGCCGAGTTGTGGCGGCCGGTCCGCCACCCCAGCGCGCTCGTGGTCTGGGTGGCCCTGCTGCTCACCCTGTACGCGGTCGCGGTGGCGCTGCCGACGCTGGCCGGTCCGGCGCAGGTGGTCCTCGGGTTTCTTGCGGTCGGCCGGTTGACCGGTGGCCTGCGTGCCGTCGGGCGTTCCGCCGGCCTGCGCCGCTCGCTGGGCGGCGGGGACACCGTGCTCAACCTGGCGCACCTGGTGGTGCCGGCGGTGTCCGTGGTGATCTGGTACGCGGTGTCCCTGCCGATGGTGCGCGCCGGCGTCGGCGTGCTCGACGGGGTGCTGGTGCTCGGCACCGTGGCCGCCGCCTACCGGGCCGCCACCCGGCCGCCGATGAAGTACGGCGGCGTCGCCGTGGACACCCCTGTCGGAATGATCCCGGTCGATCTCATTCGGCAGGTGGTCCGGGGACCGGACGTGGTCGGCGCGTTGGTCGTGGCGCAGCTTCTCTGGCCCTGACCTGGGCCGGCTCGCCATGACAGTTGTGTGAAAAAACGCGACTCGCGTTTCGGCGGCGGGTCGGGCGGGGCACCGAACGAGACGTCAGCCCATCGGAAGAACAGGACGGCTCCCGTGGAAGTTACCGGTTTCCTCACTGCGATCATCATCGGCCTCATCATCGGCGCGCTGGGCCGCCTGGTGGTGCCGGGCAAGCAGAACATCCCGATCTGGCTCACCCTGCTCATCGGTGTGGTCGCCGCGATCCTGGGCACCCTCGTGGCCGGCCTGTTCGGCGTGGACGACACGGCCGGCATCGACTGGATCGAACTGCTGCTCCAGGTGCTCTTCGCCGCGGCCGGCGTGTACATCGCCGCCGGGGCGTACGGACGCCGCCGCCACTGACGTGAAAGGCGGGGCCCCTTGTTAACGCATTCTGCATAACAAGGGGCCCCGCCTAACGGCTACTCCCGCCAGCCGGTCAACTCGACACCCTTGGCGAGCTCCACCCGGAAGCCCAGCGTGATCTCCCCGCGGTCGCCCGGTGCCAGCGACAACCGCCAGATCAGCTCGCCCAGCTCGGTACGCTCCGCCGGCTGCGGCGCCACCGCCGTCTCGCGTACCACCACCGTCTCGTCGCGGGAGACCGGCAGTTGGTCGCGTACCTCGACCGTCGCCGCTCGCGGCGTGTGGTTGGCGACGGTGATCCGGTACTCCACCTCCCGCCGCCGGGTCGACCCGAGCGTCGCCTTCGTCTCGGTGCGCCGGTGCAGCTTCCGCTCCACCCGCAGCCGGTCGTCCACCCCGAGCGCCAGTTCGGTCTCCTCGCCCGGCGCCCACGTCGGCAGCCGGGTCGCCGCGACGAAGTCGGCGCCGTGGAACACCGACGCCGGGCCGGGGAGCAGCGTGTGCTCCGACGTGTTGCGTACCGTCGCCCGCAGGTGGGCCTCGGCGGCGCGGACCGGCACGGTCACGTGGTCCAGCCGGGCGGGCAGCTCCAGCACCGCGATGGTGGCCCGGTGCGCGCTGCCGTCGGCCGGCACCGCCAGTGGCCGGGCCGGTCGGTAGGTGGCCGCGCTGACCCCCTGCTCGACCTCCGCGACGCTCTCCCGCAGGCGCGGCTTGGGCGCCGCGGACCGGACCGGCCCACCGCCGGCCAGCGCCGCGCCGGGAGCCGGCGGCGCCGGCATGTCCGCCGACATCGCGCGTGGTATCGCCGGCCGGAACCGGTCGAGATACCAGGGCGAAAGCTCGGGTACGCCGGCAGACGCCGCCGGCCGGGCGGTGGAGAGCCGCACCTCGCACTCCGGCCAGTCCTCCCCGGTGCTCTGGCTGACCAGCCCGAACCAGGTGACGGTCACGGTGTCGTCGAGCAGCCGCAGATCGTAGGAGGGCGTCCAGCGCGCGCCGTCGACCAGGTAGCTCAGTTCCAGCTCGACCTCGGCGTCGTCGGCCGTCACCGCGACGGTCACCTCGACGGCCAGCCGGTCCGGTGCCCGCTTGTCCTGCGCGGCGGTCAGGTCGCGTTCGACCGCGGCCAGCTCCTCGGCCAGCTCGGTCCGACGCCGGTGCAGTCCGCGACGTCGGGCCCGGGAGTCGGCGAGCTGACCGGCGAGCGAGTCGGTGAAGGCCGCCACGTCGGCCGGCGCGGCGTCGCCGGCGGCCAGCGCCCGGGCGTACGTGCCGCCGGCGCGCTCGGCCAGCCGGGTGAGGAACTGCTCGCGCTGCTCCTCGATGCCGTCCGCGTCCTCGGTCCCGGCCAGCTCGTCGGCCAGGTCGCGGCGTCGTTGCTCCAGACCGGCCACCTGCGCGTCGGTGCTGCGGGCCTGCCGCCACGTGGTCACGTCGACGCCGAGCACGGTGGCCGCGCCCCGGCCGCCGACCCGGACCGAGTCGCGTCGCAGGCCGAGCGGGAGTGGCGCGACGCGTACCCGATGGTCGCCGGCGGGCAGCCGGATGCTGCCGCGGCGGGTGACCCGGGCCCGGTCCGGATAGACGGTGACGCCGACGACGGGTGCCTCGATCTCTGCGGTGTCCACGGCGGCGAGGGTAGTTCAGCGGCGCCCGCGCCGCTCGGGCCGCTTTTCCGGCGGCGCTGGTGAACCGGAGCCTGGATCGCCGCGTCATGGGGTGCGTTGGTCGTCCGGCACCGGTCAAGGCGGGCCGGACCCGAGCGGATGGAAGGAACGGTGCGATGGGGAAGAAGGACAAGAAGCACGACGGCGGCGAGAGCATCAAGATGAGCCGGCTGAAGTACGAGCAGCGGCGGCGGGAGGTGAGCGGGGGGCGGGCACCGTCGGACCCGTCCAGTTCCGACTCGGAGACGTCACGCATCCGCGACACCGCCGCGCAGAACGTCGGCGGGGTCCAGTTCCAGCAGCAGGACGACGGCCAGTCGGCCCGGTGGGGGGCGAGCCAGTCCGGGCCGAACACGATCACCTACGACCCCACCTACCCCTACTACCCGCAGTCGGGCACGCCCGGGTACACCGCCCAGGCGACGCTCGACCACGAGCTGCACCACGAGGACGCGAACAACGTCTACCAGCACCCGGTCGACCGCGACCTCTACGGGGCCAACTTCCACCTGCCCGGTACCGACGCCGAGGCGCCGGCGCTCCGCGAGTCCTACTCCCGGCAGGCGGACACCATCTCCGCCAACTGGGACGAGGTGCGCTCGGCGTCCGCCCGTGACGCGGGCATCCAGAACAATCCCGGCTGGCCGGAGTACGTCGACCGGCGGGTGAACTACGTCCAGTCGTCGCCGAACCAGCACAACGAGAGCGTGGCCGCCGAAATGATCGGCACGCTGAACAGCGCCGGTCTCCAGGGGCCGGTCAACAACCAGGTCCGGGCGATCTACAACGAGGCGTCCGCCCGGCGCGTGACCGGCGGTGAGGTGGCCCGGATCGGTCCGGTCGATTCGGCCGCCTCCACCCGGACGTCGGCCTTCACCAACACCGAGGCGAAGTCGAAGGGACCGGCACCGACCAAGTAGCCGCCGCCGAATCGGAAAGGGACCACATGACCGAAGCAGTCGTCGACGTCGACCGCGCGCCGGAGCTGCCCCCGCCGCCCCCGCCCCCGCCGGTGCTCCGGTCGCCGTTCATCGTGCACCTGGACGGCGACGAGTACGACGCCGCGCTGGCCGGGCTGGCCGTCTGGGTGGAGCACCTGCTGCTCCCGATCTACGGGCGGGAGGTGACCTCGCGGGCGCCGTGGTGCCCGCGCTGGTGGGAACACGCCGAGGCGGTCGCCCTCCTGCACGGTCTCTGGTTGGCCTGGCAGGAGCTGACCGGGGTGGGAGGCGGGTTGTCCGGCCCGGCGTCCTGGCACCGCGACCACCTCAATCCGGTGATGTCGTCGTTGCGGGATCCGGCGGGCCCGTTCGCCGGGTGCAAGGCCGGGGTCCACCGCGACAAGGAGAGTCCGGAGGTGGAGGACTACTTCGCCGGGTGAGGCAGTCGGCCGATGGGCGGGTCCGCGAACGTCGCGGATCCGCCCTTCGACGTGTTTCCCGTCTTGGCAGCGGTGCCACACTCCGCTACCTTCATGGGAACGCTCCCATAAACTTAGATACATCTATGTGATCAGGAGGAAACACGTCGTGGCTATCCTCTCCCCGCTGCGCCGCAGATCCGCGGCCCTCGGCGTGGCGGCCGTCGCGGCCGTCACGGCCGCCGGCGTCAGTCTCACCATCGGCGACGCGTCCGCCGGCACGGTGTCCGGCTCGCTCTACCGCGACCCGAGCTCGGCGGTCGTCCGCTGGGTCGCCGCCAACCCCGGTGACTCGCGGGCCGCCGTCATCCGCGACAAGATCGCGAGTCAGCCGCAGGCCCGCTGGTTCGCCAACTTCAACCCGTCGACAATCCAGTCCGAGGTCTCCGGGTTCATCGGCGCGGCCAACGCCGCGCAGCAGATCCCGGTGCTCTCGGTCTACGAGATCACCAACCGGGACTGCGGCGGGGCCAGCGCGGGCGGCGCGCCCGACCTCAACCAGTACCAGACGTGGGTGTCCAACTTCGCCCGCGGGCTGGGCAACCAGACCGTCCTGATCATCCTGGAGACCGACTCGCTGGCGCTCCAGACGTGCCTGAGCAGCGGCGAGCTCAACGCCCGCAACCAGGCGATCTCGACCGCCACCCGGACCATCAAGTCGGCCAACCCCAACGCCAAGGTGTACCTCGACGGCGGTCACTCCACCTGGAACAGCGCGAACGAGACCGCCAACCGGCTCCGGAACGCCGGCGTGCAGTACGCCGACGGCTTCTTCACCAACGTGTCGAACTTCAACCCCACCTCGAGCGAGGCGAACTTCGGCCGGGGCGTCATCTCCGCCCTCAACGGCATGGGCATCTCCGGCAAGCGCCAGGTCATCGACACCAGCCGCAACGGCGGCGCCAGCGGGGACTGGTGCGGCGACGACAACACCGACCGGCGCATCGGGATGTACCCGACCACCGCCACCAACGACGCCAACATCGACGCGTACCTGTGGGTGAAGCCGCCGGGTGAGGCGGACGGCTGCCGCTACACGGCCGGTTCGTTCCAGCCCGACCTGGCCTTCAGCCTGGCCAACGGCGCCCCGAACCCGCCCACCACCGCGCCGCCGACCACCGCGCCGCCGACCACCGCGCCGCCCACCACGGCCCCGCCGACCACCGCGCCCCCGACCACCGCGCCGCCGACCACGCCGCCGCCGAACGGCAACGGCTGCTCCGCGTCGGTGTCGCTCAACCAGTGGGCCGGCGGCTTCACCGCGAGCGTGACGGTCACCGCCGGCTCGGCGGACCTCAACGGCTGGACCGTGACCATCACGCTGCCCGGCGGCGCCGCGACCACCGGCGTCTGGAGCGCCCAGGCCAGCGGCACCAGCGGCACCATCCGGTTCACCAACGTGAGCTACAACGGGCACGTCGGCGCCGGGCAGTCGACCAACTTCGGTTTCCAGGGCACCGGCACCGGCCCCGGTGCGACGGCCACCTGCGCGGCTGCCTGACCCGCGCGACGCCGGGGCCCGGTGCGGAGGACGACTCGCCGCGCCGGCCCCCGTTTATTGACGACCTTAATTGTTAACGCTAACTTATCCCTCGTCACCACGTTCCGTGACCGGAGAAGGTCCCGTGGGCAGGCCGGCTTCCGCTCTTGATCGACACACCTGTCAGGAGGGTTCCCGTGCAGCGCACCCGATATCGGATCGGCCTGGCCGCCGCCACCGTGCTGGCCGTCACCGGCGCCGGCGGGCTCGTCTCCGCCTCGGCCTCGGCCGCCGCCGGCTGTCAGGTCACCTACACGGTGACCAGCCAGTGGTCCGGCGGATTCGGCGCCGACGTGACCGTCAAGAACCTCGGTGACCCGGTCAACGGCTGGCGGCTCACCTGGTCGTTCGGCGCCGGCCAGACCGTCGCGCAGATCTGGAACGGCACCGTCACGCAATCCGGCGCGCAGGTCACCGTCGCCGACGCCGGCTGGAACGCCGGCATCCCGACCAGCGGAACCGTCAACTTCGGCTTCAACGGCACCTGGACGACGGCCAACCCGGTGCCCACGGCCTTCGCGCTCAACGGCACCACCTGCACCGGCTCCGTCACGCCCACCACCGGGGAACCCGCGCCCACCACCAGCGCGCCGCCCCCGCCGACGACGCCCCCGCCGAGCACCCCGCCGCCCACCACCCCACCGCCCACGAGCGGCCCCTGGCCGCCGTCGTCGACGTTCACCAACCCGGTGCTGTGGCAGGACTTCGCCGACATCGACATCATCCGGGTGGGCGACGCCTACTACTACTCGGCGTCCACCATGCACTACTCGCCCGGCGCGCCGATCCTGCGCTCGTACGACCTGGTCAACTGGGAGTTCGCCGGCCACTCCGTGCCGAACCTGGACTTCGACTCCAGCGCCTACGACCTGTCCGGCGGCAGCCGGGCGTACGTCAAGGGCATCTGGGCATCGGCGTTCAACTACCGGCCGAGCAACAAGACGTTCTACTGGATCGGGTGCACCGAGTTCAACCGCACCTATGTCTACACCGCCACCTCGGTGGAGGGGCCGTGGCAGAAGCGGTCCCGGATCAACAACTGCTACTACGACGCCGGCCTGCTGGTGGACGACAACGACACCATGTACGTGGCGTACGGCAGCACCAACATCAGTGTCGCCCAGCTCTCCGCCGACGGCCTGTCCCAGGTACGCGCCCAGCAGGTCTGGACCTCGCCGTCGAACATCGGCTACATCGAGGGCGCCCGCTTCTACAAGCGCAACGGGTACTACTACATCTGGCTCACCAAGCCCGCCAACGGTCAGTACGTGCTGCGCTCGCGCAGCCCCTTCGGCCCGTACGAGACGAAGGAGGTGCTGCTGAACCTGCCCGGCCCGATCCAGGGCGAACCGGGTTCCGTGCCGCACCAGGGGGGACTGGTGCAGACCCAGAACGGTGACTGGTACTACATGGCGTTCATCGACGCCTACCCCGGCGGCCGGATCCCCACGCTGGCCCCGATCACCTGGAACGCGGACTGGCCGGTGTTGCAGACCGTCAACGGACGGTGGGCGGCGAACTACCCGTACCCGAACGTGCCCCGCCCGCCGCGCCAGGTCAAGCCGATGATCGGCGCCGACACGTTCGTCGGGCCCACGCTCGGGCCGGACTGGGAGTGGAACCACAACCCGGACAACACCCGCTGGTCGGCCAACAACGGCCTGCGGTTGCAGACCGCCACCGTGACCAACGACCTCTACCAGGCACGGAACACGCTCACCCACCGGATCCAGGGGCCGTCGTCGACCGCGACGATCGAGTTGGACCACTCCGCCATGGCCAACGGCGACCGGGCCGGCCTGGCCCTGCTACGTGACTCGTCGGCCTGGATCGGCCTGCGCCGGGACAACGGCACCACCCGGGTCGTGATGACCAACGGCCTGACCATGAACAGCAGTTGGCAGACCACCGGCACCGGCACCGAACAGGCCAGCGCCGCGGTCAGCGGCAGCCGGATCTGGCTCCGGGTCAACGCCGACGTCAGACCCGGCGCGGGACGGCAGGCCCGCTTCTCCTACAGCACCGACGGCACCACCTTCGTCAGCCTCGGGCCGGCGTTCACCCTCAACCACGCCTGGCAGTTCTTCATGGCCTACCGGTTCGCCATGTTCAACTACGCCACCCAGTCGCTCGGCGGCGCGGTCACCGTCCGGAAGTTCGACCTGACCACGCCCTGAGCCGGTCGACCGCCGACGGGCGTCGGTGGGCCGGGTGCGGGCACGCCCCGGACCGGCCCACCGGGCCCTCGGCGGGCGCGAACGACGGCCCGCGTCGGGGAACCTGTGCGTCCTCGGCCGGGGCTACGAGCGCGCGTACGCCCAGGACAGGGCGGCCCGCCCGCTCGTCGGGTGCCGCGCCGAGTACGCCGACAACGCGTGGGCGGCCGTCACGTCGATCTCCAGTGACCGGGGCCACGCCGAGCTTCGCGGACCTGGGCGGCCTGGTCGACGGGCTGAAGCCCCGCCGGCCGACGCCGGCCCTCGTGCCGTTCACGGTGGGCTGCCTGCCGGCCGGCTACCTGCCGTTGCAGACCGGCACGCACGCCATGCCCGGCCTCATCGGCATCGCCCGAGCCGGTGACTACGGCGGCGCGACGGGACTCACGATCGGCGACTTCTGCAACGTCCGGAGCGCCGACGGCACCGTCGTCCGCCAGGTCACTGCCACCGGCCTCGGCGACACGTTGCCCCGGACCGAGCTGGAGAAGATCGCCAAGGGGATCACGGTCGCCGACGTCGGGGACGAGTCGACCTGGACCCCGCCGCGACCGCGCTGCGGTCGTGACGGTCGACGCCGAGCCCTTCGGAGCGGCTCCCGCCCCCGGCGAAGAACGTCAGGGGCGGGGACCAGAAAACCTGGGCTAACGAGACTAGACATCTTCCATGGCGTGGCATACTCTTCTTCAAGTCGAGAGAGAAGATCCGTCAAGACGTGGACGGGCCGTCCGGCCGTGAGGTCATGACGGACGGCGAAGTGCAGGTGGAGCCAGGGCTCTTTTCGGGGCTGCACCTGATGCTCGCCGCACGTGTCGGGGCCATGAAGTCGCGTGGGCTCCGACACCGGCGGGCCGTACGACAGCACGTGTGGGAAGTAAGCAGAGGAAAGGGAGGGCCGTACACCGTTGGATCGCCCGCCCACGGCCGTCACGTCAGGCCGGGCGGACACCGCAGTTTCCATCGAACGAGAGGTGGTCTCCGGTCACGCATACGCGATCCTCGCGCCCGAAGCCGTCCACGACGGCCGGCGCGGACACGACAAGCCGACGTTCCTGTCGGCAGTAGGTGTTCTGACCCGTAACCCTGGGCCCCGGCGCACATGCGCCGGGGCCCTCGACGTGGAGGTGGCATGGGGCAGCAGCCCGATGACATGTTCGGCGATGAGAACTACCCGGCCTACACCATCGGCCAGGCCGCGGAGATGCTCGGCGCCACGCAGGACTTCCTGCGCCGGCTGGACGAGGCAAAACTGATCAACCCGCACCGCTCCGGTGGCGGGCACCGCCGCTACTCCCGCTACCAGCTGCGGCTGGCCGCCCGGGCCCGCGAGATGGTCGACCAGGGCACCGCCCTGGAGGCCGCCTGCCGGATCATCATCCTGGAGGACCAGCTCGAGGAAGCCCTTCGGCAGAACGGGAAGCGGTGACGGGACTGGCCGGCGGGTGGGGCGGGAGCGCGGTCAGGAGACCCGCAACGACCGGAAGGTCGCCCGGATCTGGCCGGTGAGGACTCCCCGCTGAACAGATCGAGGCGCAGAGCCGAGGGCTGGGGGAACTGCTCCGCAGCCGCAACCAAACCACCGCGACCCCGGCCGAGTTCGCCGCGGTGTACCGGATGGTGGGCGGCGTGGTGGACGCCTCCCAGGCGCGCGCTCTCGCCGTACTGGCGGAGGTTCTCGGCGCGGTCGGCGACCACGACAACGCTCTCAGCCGGGGCCGGGAAGCCCTCCACCTGCTCGACGACACCGACGACCCACAGCGGCAGGCCATTCGGGAGCGGATCGTCGCGCGCCACGTCTGCCAGGGGTGAACCGCTGGAGATCCACGGGGGCGTGAGCCTGCGCTCGACTTTGTGTGCGATCAGCCTGGCGGCGCTCACCGGTTGTCAGTTGCAGTAGCCCGAGACAGCGGCACACCGAGCTGACGAAGCTGGCGGACCGGAGCATGAGGACTCTTCATATCTCCATCGACCGGCGTTACGCTCTGGGCCAATCCTGAGGTGGATCACATCGGAGGTTCCCATGAAGAAGATGACCATCCGTCGCACCACTGCACTCCGCCTGGTGTCCGGTGCACGTCGGCTGTGGATCGAGTGGTGCTGGTAGCTGACCGCCAGGCGGGCGCTCCCGGGCGCCCGCCGCTGCGGCGGTGGGCACGGCGGTGACCGGCGGACCGGAGCGCTACGACTGCCACCGCGACCACGGGCCGTACGCCGGGGTCTCGGCCTTCCTCGGCCGGGTCGCCGCCGACCGACCCCGCCTGGCGGCCCGGCACACGGTCGAACTGCGCGCGATCGCCCCCCAGTTCGATCCGGCGGCCCGGCCGGCCGCCGAGGAGGAGCCGATCCGGTTCCACCCCGCCCGCCGGACCGCCTGCCTGGCCTACGGCGCGGCGGAACTGGTGGCGGCATGGGCCGGTACGCTCCGGCGGCCCGTGACCATCCGGTTCGATCATGTCGCCAGTGCCGACGAGACGACCGCCGAACTGCTGGCCGCGCTGGGCCGTCGACTCGGGTCGGCCCCGGTGCGCCTCGACCTACGCGATGGCGGAGCCCCCGACCCGACGCCCGACGCCCGCACCCCGCAGGCGTTACGGCGGGCCCTGGGTGACGGCCTGGCCGGCGGCTTCTACCACCACGCGGCCCGGGTCGCCCGGCACGGGCGGGCGGCGGTCACCCCGGACGGCGACCTGCGGCACTGGTGGGCATTCACCACCGGCCTGGCCACCGCACTGGCGGCCTTGGACCGGGCCACCGAGGCGCTCGACCTCTACGACGAGGCGCGGGCCGTCACCGACGATCCGAAGATCACCATGTCGGCGGCGTACGCCACCGCCATGCTGCACGCCCGGCACCTGCCGGCGGCCGACCAGGACCCGGAACTGGCCCGGCTCTGGCTGGAACGGGCGCTGCGTCTCGCCGCCGGGCTGGCCGACCCCCGCCAGCGGCTGCTGTCGACGGTCTTCTACGAGCAGGGCCTGGCGCTGCTGGACAGCCGGGCCGGCCGGCCCGACCAGGCGCTGCGGCGCGTCGACGACGGGCTGGCCCGGCTGACGGCCGCACTCGGCCCCGGCGAGCGTCCGCAGGACCTGGCCCGGCTGCGCCACAACCGGGCGCAGGTTCACCTCGCGCTGGGCGACCCGGCGCGGGCGCTGGCCGACCTGGACACCGTGATCGCCCACGACCCCGACAACTGCGAGTACTACGTGGACCGCGCTGCCCTGTACCGGGCGGCGGGCCGGACCCGGGCCGCGATCAAGGACTACGACGCCGCCATCCGACTGGGACCGCACCTGCCTGAGGCGTACTACAACCGGGCCATGCTCCAGCAGGAGCGGGGGCGCCCCGGGCGAGCGCGCGGCGACCTGGAACGCGTGCTCACCATCGACCCGGGCCACCTTGACGCCCGGATCGCTCTGGTCAACCTGCATGTGGAGCGCGGCGCGCTCGACGCCGCCGAGGCCGGCGCGCGTGCCGGGCTGGCCGGCGCTCCGCAGGAGCCCGCACTGCTGTGCACCCTTGGCCTGGTCCGGGCCGAGCGCGGCGGAGCCGCTGAGGCCGACGATCTGCTGACCCGAGCCCTGAGTGAGGACCCCGAACTGGTGGAGGCGTGGACGAACCGGGCCGCCGTCCGGTTCGAGCGCGGCGACGTGGCCGCCGCGCTCGCCGACCTGGACCGGGCGGTGGCGCTGTCGGCTGCCCCCGTGCCGCGCTACAACCGGGGCACCGCCCTGGCCCGACTGGGCCGGTGGGACGAGGCGGCCCGCGACTTCGCCCAGGCGCTCACCCAGCCCGGCCTGAACCGTGCCCTGCGCCGGGATTTGCGCGCGGAACTCGCCCGTTGCCGCCGGACGATGGCCGGCTGACCACCGGGAAGCCCAGCGCTCATCGTGCGGCGGTGTCCTCCGCCGCCCCATCCGCGTCCTCGGCGCGGCGCCCGCCACCGAGCCGGTCGCGCGGATCGACGACGGCGAATGTCCAGCGCCTGGCGCGTCCCGGCCGAGGTGTGTCAACGTCGTTCACCGCGGCCGACCGCCCGGCGCAAACTGGGGTTCGTGTGTGGTCCTGGGCTGGTCGAACAGCGATCCGGGGAGCGGGGGAGAACGCCTGCCACTCCCTGCCACCCCGGGCGAGCCCCAGGTCGCTAGACTATGCGCTCGCGCCCTCGTAGCTCAGGGGATAGAGCATCGGTTTCCTAAACCGTGTGTCGCAGGTTCGAATCCTGCCGGGGGCACGTCACAGAACTGTAAACGCGAAACGCGACCGGACGATCACTGGTCGTGGAAGCTGGTTGCACGTTGGCGTAGACGATCGAGGATGCCCCGGCCCAGCAGCCGGGGCATCCTCGCGTTGCCTCATCGGAAGGACGCCGAACGCGCCCGGATCGCGGCATGAGCGTCGTCCGGGGTCCCATGTGTCAGCGACCTGGCCGAAACTGGCTGCGGTATCGTCCGGGGTCGGCCGCATGCGAAAGCTGTAGGCGTGGCTCGCCACGATCCTGCGATATCCATGGTTGAAGGAGGCAGACTCATCGACGCCTCCGACACGATCACCCTGTGGCGGCCCACCGGACAGGCTGAACTCGACCTTGTCGCGGCGTCCGGATGGCGGGCATGGCCACCACGCCTGCCGGACCAGCCGATCTTCTACCCGGTGCTCAACCGCTGGTACGCCACAAAGATCGCCCGCGAGTGGAATGTCCCTGCCGGTGGCGTCGGCTACGTGACCCGCTTCGAGGTCCAACGTGCGTGCCTGGACCGTTACGAGGTTCATCAGGTCGGCGGCCGCGACGTGCTGGAGTACTGGATCCCCGCAGCGGAGCTTGCCGACCTCAACGCCCACATCGTCGGCGCGATCATCGAGGAAGCCGACTACCGCGGTCCGGTAGACGACCAGGAGTTCACCGACGCCCACCACGCGTTGGGCAGAGCGCTACCGGCCGCGTGGCGGGCCTACCTGCAAGGTGCGTCATGGTTCCGGCGAGGGTGGATGGCAGGTGGAGCCTATGTCTGGCTCAACACGCCACGCGAGATGCTCAAGCTGCACCACGCATGGGACGAGAGCACCGACGCGCACCCCGGCATCGCGATCATCGGCGGTGACGGATCCCGCGACCAACTCGTGCTCGACCTGCGCAGCGACCCCGCACCGGTGCTGCTGGTCGACATCACCAGCAGCGGATGGGACAACGCCACCCGGCAAGCCGACGATGTCGGCGAACTCATCGACCGCATCGAAGCGGGCACCTTCGCCTTCGACTTCGAGGACTAGCGGACGTTGGCGAGCGGCCCAACGCGCACCTCGCGGCAGATCAGTGAACTTGGTCCTTCGGCGCACTCACCCCGACGTGTGCGGTTCCGAGGAGGTCCCACCGGTTTCCGGCGATGTCGAGGAAAACCGCGACGCGGCCGTAGGGTTCGGTACGCGGTGGGCGTACGAAGGTGACGCCGGCCTCGGCCATCCTCCGATAGGTAGCGTCGAAGTCGTCGACGCGAAGAAAGAATCCGACACGTCCGGCTGCCTGATGACCGACAGCCGCGCTCTGATGTTCGCCGTCGGCGCGGGCGAGGAGAAGGCCGGTTTGCGCGCCGGGAGGGCGGACGACCACCCAGCGTTTCGGCCGCCCGTCGGTGGTGCGCGACGGTGAGTCCTCGATGAGGTCGAAGCCGAGCACACCCGTGAAGAAGGCGATGGCCGAGTCGTACTCGTCAACGATCAGGGCAACCAGGTCGATCTGCACCCCGGCAGCGTACGCATGGCGTCCGTCGCCCGCGCTACCGCGCGATGACAGCGGCAGATCCGGTACGTGGTGCGGCCAGTCGCGCCAGAGCCCACCACCCGCCATGGAAAGAGCCGCAACAGGAGCCCGCACGCCCATCTCACATCACCTGATCGACGCCGTAGACGGCCTGTGTGTGCGTGTACCCCTCGAACTCCAACTGCTTGATCAGGCCCGAACGGGAGAACGCCTGGGTGTCGAGGTAATTCTTGGCCGTCTTGGCGGCCTGTTTTCTGTAGTCAACCTTCAGGGAGTCCACGGCTGTGGTTGCGATCTTCCTCGGGTAACCCTCGAACTCCAACTGCTTGATCAGGCCGGAGCGGGAGAACGCTTGAAATTGCAGGTAATTGGAGGCGGCCCTGATGGCGTTCTGCTGCTCCACGGACAGCTTCGGCTCGGCCGGCGCCGTGGTGGTGGCCTTCGGCTTCGGCGCTGCTGTAGTAGGTGCTGCGGTGGTGGGTGCTGCGGTGGTGGGCGCTGCGGTGGTGATCTCCACCGCCGGTGCTGCGGGGCTTTCTGTCGGAATTGAGGCTGCGGCGGTCGTCTCCGCGTTGGCGCTTCTTGCGGGCGGCGAGTCCTTACCGCCGACCGCCGCAGCGATAGTCACTCCGCCGCAGCAAAGCACCAAGACAGCGCCGACGGCCGCTCCAATGACGAGCTTCATGGGGCGTTTCTTCGGAGGCTGCTGCGACTGCACGGCTGAATAACCGGGGGGCGGCGGAGCGCTGTAGCTCACTGATGGGACCCTTCAGGAGACTGTGTGTGACGGCGTACACGGCGAGTCTGCTCAGCCGGGCCATCAAGAACCATCCCCGCTTCAGCCGATGATCTCCTCAGTCGTTGCTGGTGGAATGTCGGCCGACTGCCCGGAGGTTGTGCTGCATTAGTTCGCCAGGGCGGGACATGTGGTTGTGAGCGCCTTGGGCACTTCGTCTCCGTAGGGGACGGCAGCATCCACCATGCGGCGGACGCGCAAAGGGTTTCGTCTCGAAACTGAGCGGTGATGGTATGAGTACCGTCGGATTCCTGTAGACGACGACGGGGCGTTCGGGCGCATGACGGATCGGGTAGCTGACACATGACCCGAGAAACTGACCCGGTTGGATATCCTGCCCCCGGGGCACCAGTAAAAGGCTGCGACCAGCAAAGAGCTGGCCAGGATCTTGATGAATCTGCATCGGTCCCCGAAAGCGCCAGTGACGCCGACGCGCGAGAACGATTCCGGTGCGTGGAGGTCAGGCGGGGGCGACCAGCTCACCGTCGTCGTCGCGTACGGTGATCGCTTCGACCGGGCACGACTCGGCGGCGTCGATCACCGTCTCGTCCGGTTCGACGGTCGCCGCGATCGGGGTGGCCGACCCGGACTCCAGTCGGAAGTGGGCCGGTGCCATGCCGACGCAGCCGCCCGATCCGATGCAGCGCCGTGCGTCGACGGCGATCCGCCAGCCGGCGCTCACCAGGCCACCGGCATCCGGGCCAGGCCTCGGACGATCATGCCGGTCTTCCAGGTGAGTTCCGGCTCGGGGACGGCGATCCGCAGCTCGGGCAGCCGGGCGACGAGCGTGCCGATCCCGACCTGTAGTTCCATCCGGGCGAGCTGGGCCCCCAGGCAGTGGTGCACGCCGTGCCCGAAACCGATGTGCGGATTGGTCTCCCGGCCGAGATCGAGCCGATCGGGGTCGGCGAAGACGGTCTCGTCGCGGTTCGCCGACGAGATCGAGCCGATCACTGGTTCCCCGGCCCGCACCAGCACCCCACCGACCTCGATGTCCTCGGTGGCGTACCTGGCGAACGAGGACGCCACCCCGAGCGGGACGTAGCGCATCAGCTCCTCGATCGCGGTCGGCACCCGAGCGGGGTCGGCCCGCAGCCAGGCCAGCTGCTCCGGGTGGGTGAGCAGGACGTACGCGAAGTTCGGCAGTTGGGTGACGGTGGTCTCGTGGCCGGCGGCGAGCAGCCCGGCGGCGAGCTGCACGATCTCCTGTTCGGTGAACCGGTCCTGGTCCTCGTCGCGCGCCCGCACCATCGCGCAGATCAGGTCGTCGGTGGGCGCCCGGCGGCGCTGCTCGACCAGTTCGCCGATGTACGCGTACAGGTTGTCGAGGTATTCCTGGATCCGCTCGGGCGGCAGCGAGGTGGTCGAGACGATCGCCTCCGACCAGACGTGGAACAGGTGCCGGTCGGCGAAGGGCACCCCGAGCAGCTCGCAGATCACCTGGATGGGCAGCGGGGTGGCGAAGTGCTCCACCAGGTCGGCCGGCGGCCCGCCCGCCACCATGGCGTCGATGAGTTCGTCGGCGATCTGCCGGGTGCGGGGCCGGAGCTGCTCGACCCGGCGGGCGGTGAACGCCTTGGCGACCAGCCGCCGCAGCCGGGTGTGCTCCGGCGGATCCATCGACAGGATGCCGCCCTCGATCTGCCTCGGGGTGAGCCGCGGCTCGTCCCGGCCGACGCTGGCGGCCCGGCTGAACCTCGCGTCACCGAGGACGGTCCGCACGTCGGTGTGCCGGGTGGCGAGCCATCCCTCCTCGCCGAACGGCAGCCGCACCCGGATGAGCGGCCCGGTGCGCCGCAGCTCGGCGTAGCGCGGGTCGAGGTGGAGCCGGTCGGGAGGGCTGAACGGGTACGGCTGCGCGGTGACCTTGGCGACGTCCGGCATCGGTCAACCCCCGAAGCAGATCGGGTCACCCGCGGACCAGCCCGGGGTGATCAACCTATAGTGACGTTTCGATTGCCGATCGTAGCGGAGGGTGTGGATCGGTGCCAGCGGCCCGGGTGACGTGATCGGCCGGACGTGCCGGTGACGAGCGCCGTCGCCGTCGGCGAGCGCTCAGGCCAGCCGGTAGACCGACACGTGCGAGCGGGACTCCTCGGTGAACTCCGTGCCGGCCCAGTCGGCGTGCCGGCTCTCCAGCGTGAAGCCGGCCAGCTCGCCCATCAGGTCCAGTTCGGACGGCCAGATGTAGCGGTGCGGGGTGCGGAAGACCCGCGCCTCGCGGCCGTCACCGAAGTGGAAGTGGTGCGACACCACCCGCTGGCGCAGCACGTCGTAGGTGTCCAGGCCGATGTAGCCGGCCTCGGTGTGCCACACGGTCGCCTGCTGGCCCGGGGGCAGCTTGCGCAGCTCCGGCACCCACAGCTCGATCACGAACCGGCCGCCCGGCCCGAGGTGCCGCGCTGCGTTGCGGAAGCAGGCCACCTGCTGGTCCTGGTCGAGCAGGTTGGCGATGGTGTTGTAGACCAGGTAGACCAGGCTGAACTCGCCAGGCACGGTCGCCCCGGCCATGTCGCCGACCACCACCGGGACCGTGGCGGCGTCGACCTTCGTCCGCAACTGCTCCACCATGGGTACGGAGAGTTCGATCCCGCTGACCGGCACGCCGCGGGCGGCGAGTGGCACCGCCACCCGGCCGGTGCCGATGGCGAACTCCAGGGCCCGGCCGGTCCCGGCGAGCGCGGCGAGTCGGTCGACGGTGGGGCCGAGCACCTCCGGCGCGAACATCCCGGTGCCCGGCGTGTCGTAGCGTCGGGCGGCCTCGCCGTCCCAGATCTCGTCCTGGCGCATCGGCCCACCATCGGCGTCGGGGATGCCGCGTGTCCAGCGCTTTCCGGTCGTCGTACGCGGCCTGCTTGTTACTCTCCGTCAATGGGTGGAGGCCCCGGGCGCTCAGGAACGCGTCAGGCCGCATCGGTACCCTGCTAGTCCCGACCAGCCCGCGACGACACATGAGGTATTCGTGAACGATCTTCGAGTGGTGGCGTTCGACCTCGACGACACCCTGGCGATTTCCAAGTCCCAGATCGATCGTCGGATGGCGGACCTGCTCGGTCACCTGCTCACCGAGGTGGACGTCCTGATCATCTCCGGGGGCCGGTTCGAGCAGTTCCAGTCGCAGGTGCTGGCCCACCTCGACCTCACCGAGGAGCAGCGCGACCGGCTGCACCTGATGCCGACCTGCGGCACCCGCTACTACCGCTGGTCGTCCGGCGACTGGCGGCTGGTCTACGCGGAGGATCTGAGCGAGGTGGACAAGGCCCGGGTGATCGCCGCGCTCACCGAGTCGGCGCAGGCGCTCGGGCTGTGGGAGACGAAGACCTGGGGTGACATCGTCGAGGACCGGGGCAGCCAGATCACGTTCTCCGCGCTCGGGCAGTCCGCTCCGCCGGCGGAGAAGTACGGCTGGGACCCGGACGGCAGCAAGAAGAAGCGGCTGCGCGACGCGGTCGCCGCGAAGCTGCCCGACCTGGAGGTCCGGGGCGGTGGCTCGACCTCGATCGACGTGACACGCAAGGGCGTGGACAAGGCGTACGGCATGCGGAAGCTGCTGGAGCACCTCGATCTGAAGATCGACAACGTGCTGTTCGTGGGGGACCGGCTGGACGTGGGCGGCAACGACTACCCGGTCAAGGCCATGGGCATCCGCAGCGTCGCGGTGACCCGCTGGGAGGAGACCGCGGACTACGTCGAGACGCTCGTCGACGACCTCGTGAAGCAGCGCGCCGACCGCGCCTGACCGCCGGTCGTGGGCGGCCCGGCGCGGCGGCGTCGTCAGCGTCCGGCGCGGATCGCCTCGGCCAGCGTGGTCGGGGCGCGGCCGAGCAGCTTGGCGAGATCGTCGCCGACCTCCAGTTCGCCCCGGGCGAGACCGAGGTCGCTGTCGGCGAGCACGGCCGCGTACCCCTCGGGCAGGCCGGCGGCGACCAGCACCTCGGTGTAGCGGTCCGCCGGCAGGTCGGTGTAGCCGACCGGCGCGCCGGTCTGCCGGGCCACCTCGGCGGCGAGGTCGGTGAGCGTGAACGGCGCGCCGCCCAGCTCGTACACCTGCTGGTCGTGACCGTCGGTGGTGAGCACCACGGCGGCGGCCTCGGCGTAGTCCGCGCGGGTGGCGGCGCTGACCCGCCCGTCGCCCGCCGCGCCCGCCACCCCGTGCTCCCGGTACGCGTCGAGCTGGTCGGTGTAGTTCTCCAGGTACCAGCTGTTGCGCAGGAAGACGTACGGCAGCCCGGAGTCGCGGATGAGCCGCTCGGTGTCCCGGTGCTCGCCGGCCAGCCGCATGTCGGCGGTGTCGGCGTGCGCGATGCTGGTGTAGACGACCAGCCCGACGCCGGCCTCCCGGGCGGCGGTGACCACGTTGGCGTGCTGGGGTCGACGTCGGCCGACCTCGCTGCCGGAGACGAACATCAGCTTCTCGGCCCCGGCGAGGGCGGCCCGGAGCGAGTCGGGGTCGTCGTAGTCGGCCGGCCGGGTGACGACGCCTCGACCGGCGAGGTCGGCCAGCCGCTCGCGGTCGCGGCCGATCGCCACGATCTCCCCGGCCGGTACGCCGCGGTCGAGCAGCGCGGTGACGATGAGGCGGCCGAGCTGGCCGGTGGCCCCGGTGACGGCGATGGACATGCGCGCTCCCTGTGGTTGCGAGTTCAACTTCTTTGAAGACAACCGCCGCCGCGCCGCGATGCTTCCCGGTTCCGGAACCGGCGGGCTCTGGTGGGATCGACGGGGATGCGGTAGGAACGGCGAGAGAGCGCTCTCCGCTCTCCTTCCACCACCGAACAGGCAGGCAGATGCGATCACCCGACCCCTCCCGCCGCCGCTTCCTCACACTCACCGCCTCGGCGGCCTCGCTCACCGCCCTCGGCCTCCCGGCCGGCGCCGCCGTCGCGTCCCCGACCGCGCGGCCCGCCCGCGAGCCCGACCTCGGCCCGAACGTCTTCGTCTACGACCCGAGCACCCCGACCGAGGAGATCCAGTCCACCCTGGACCGGATCTTCGCCGCCCAGGAGCACAACGAGATGGGCGCCGACCGGTACGCCGTGCTGTTCAAGCCCGGCCGCTACGAGGTGGACGCCCGACTCGGCTACTACACCACCGTGGCCGGGCTCGGCGCCCACCCGGACGACGTGGAGATCCACGGCGCGGTCCGGGTGATCGGCCAGCCCGACCCGAACTCGCCCGCCGGCATCTCCGCGCTGACCAACTTCTGGCGCTCGGCCGAGAACCTCGCCGTCACCCCGACCGACTGGTCGAACCAGTGGGCCGTCTCCCAGGCGTCGCCGATGCGCCGGGTGCACGTCAAGGGCGTGCTCTGGCTGGAGCCCGGCAACGGCGGCTACTCCAGCGGCGGCTTCATCGCCGACTCCAAGGTGGACGGCATCACCATCAACGGCTCCCAGCAGCAGTGGCTCACCCGGGACAGCGAACTCGGCGGCGAGTGGACCAACGGCGTGTGGAACCAGGTCTTCTCCGGGGTGGTCGGCGCGCCCGCGCAGGGCTTCCCCGACCCGCCGTACACCACGCTGCCGACCAGCCCGGTGATCCGGGAGAAGCCGTACCTCTTCGTCGACAGCGCGGGCTGCTGGCGGGTGGCGGTGCCCCGCCTGCGCCGCGACACCGCGGGCACCACCTGGGGCGCCGGCGGCGCGCCGACGCCGTCGCTGCCGCTTTCCGACTTCTTCATCGCCCGGCCCACCGACACCGCGACGCGGATCAACACCGAACTCGCCCGGGGCCGCCACCTGCTGCTCACCCCCGGCGTCTACCGCCTGGACCGGGCGCTGCGGGTCCGCCGGCCGAACACCGTCGTGCTCGGCCTCGGCATGCCCAGCCTCGCGCCGGTCACCGGCGACGCGGCGCTGCGGATCGAGGACGTCGACGGGGTACGGATCGCCGGGGTGCTCGTCGACGCCGGGCCGGTCGAGTCGGAGGTGCTTGTCGAGGTCGGTGGGCGGCACAGCCATCGGGCGCACGCCGCCAACCCGATCTCGTTGCAGGACGTCTTCTTCCGCGTGGGCGGCCCGTCCGCCGGCCGGGCGGTGACCAGTCTGGTGGTCCACAGCCGGCACACGCTGATCGACAACATCTGGGCCTGGCGGGGCGACCACGGCCAGCCGGGCACCATCGGCTGGGACGTCAACACGGCCGCCACCGGGGTGGTCGTCAACGGCGACGACGTCACCGCGTACGGGCTCTTCGTCGAGCACTACCAGCGCTGGCAGACCCTCTGGCACGGCGAGCGCGGCCGGACCGTGTTCTACCAGAGCGAGCTGCCCTACGACCCGCCGAGCCAGGCGGCCTGGCGCAGCCCGACCGGCGACGGCTGGGCCTCCTACCGGGTGGCCCCGCACGTCCGCACGCACGAGGCGTGGGGGCTTGGCGTCTACGCGTACTTCAACCAGGGCGTGGACATCCGCTGCGACCGGGCGATCGAGGCGCCGCGCCGGGCCGGCGTACGGTTCCACGACGCGATCACCGTGTTCCTGAACGGCAGCGGCGGGATCGAGCGCACGATCAACGAGGCCGGCACCCCGGTGGTCGGCTCGTACGGCACCAGCCCGGTGGTCAGCTACCCCTGACCGGCGGTGGCCCGGACGGCCCCGGCCCGCGTGGCCGGGGCGGTCCGGGTGGGCCGCCCCGGAGCGCCGCCGCCGCGCCGCGCGGCCTACCGCGGCGAGTTCCGGTAGCCGGCCGACCGCGGCTCAGCCGGCGAGCTGGTCGACCCGGGAGAGGACCTGGTCGACCAGCCCGTACTCGCGGGCCTCCTCGGCGGTGAACCAGCGGTCCCGGTCCCAGTCGCGCTGGATCTCCTCAAGCGTGTGCCCGCTGTGCCGGGCGATCAGCTCCTGCATGGTGTGCTTCACGTGCAGCATGTTCTCGGCCTGGATGGTGATGTCGGCGACCGTGCCGCCGAACCCGCCGGAGGGCTGGTGCATCATGATCCGCGAGTGCGGCAGCGCGAACCGCTTGCCCGCCGTGCCGGCGCAGAGCAGGAACTGCCCCATCGAGCCGGCCATCCCGAGCGCCAGCGTCGCCACGTCGTTCTTCACCCACCGCATGGTGTCGTAGACGGCCATCCCGGCGCTGACCGAGCCGCCCGGCGAGTTGATGTAGAGATAGATGTCCCGCTCCGCGTCCTCGGCCGCGAGCAGCAGGATCTGCGCGCAGATCTGGTTGGCCGAGTCGTCGGTGACCTCGGTGCCGAGGAAGATGATCCGCTCCTTGAGCAGCCGCTCGAAGACCCGGTCGCCGAAGACCGGCTGTCCCTCGTCCCGCATCCAGATGCCGCTCATGACTGCCCACCTCCGTGACGCCGGTGGGCGGGGGACCGCCCGGCGAGCCGGCGGTCTCCAGCGTCCGCCGGGCGCACCCGCGCGGCCCAGGCTTTCTGCCCCGGGCAGACTCGCCCTCGGCAGAATCGGGTCGGCGTCGCCGGTCGGTGCGGGCCGCACCCCGGTCGTCCGTCGCGGGCGACCTGCGCCACGCCCGGTCGGCGTTCGTCCGGCCGACCGTGGCGCTACGCCGCGACCGGCCGCCGTCGGGCCGCGCGGGCCCGGCGCCGGGCCAGCGCCGGTGAGGTACGCGGGCGCGCGGCCGGCGTCGGGATCAGCCAGATCCGGGTGCCGGCGCCGAACAGCTCCGGTGTGCCGTGGCCGAGCGGCGGGCCGATGGGCGTGGGGGACACGCCCATCGGGCGCAGCCCGCCGCCGAGCAGCGGGGTCGACCGGACGGGATGCGCGGTGTGCGGCGGCGTGACCGGCCGGGCCGGATGCGGCGCGTTCGGGCCGCCCGGGCGCCGGGTGGCGTGCAGGCGGGGCGGCCCGACCCGGAGCTGTGGGCCGCTGCGGGCCGCGGGCACCCGGTCGAGCCGGGCCAGTGGCACCCCGGGACCGACCGGCGTGGGCCGCTCCCGGCGCAGCTCGTCGCGCGCCTCCTCCAGCAGGTCGGCGAGGTGGATGCCGAGCGCCCGGCAGATCGCGGCCAGCACCTCCGAGGAGGCCTCCTTGCGCCCACGCTCGACCTCGGAGAGGTAGGGCAGGGAGACGCCGGCCGCCTGTGCCACCTCGCGCAACGTGCGGCCCTGACGCAGGCGGATCCGACGCAGCACCCCGCCGATCACCCGTCGCAGCAACGACATGCCGGCCTCCTCGCGGTCGCCGTTCGCCGACGCTACCCATCATGCCCCGTCCCGGCGGCGTGGACCGCCCCGGTCGGCCCCCGTGGTACCGACCGGGCCGGGGTCGGTCAACGCCAGACGACCGCCCGGCTGTGGAAGCTCGGCGAGAGGAAGTCCGCCTGGCCGACGATCAGACCGGCGTCGTTGACATTGATCGCGACGCTGCCCACCGCCCCGTCCGGCAGCGGCAGCAGTCGGGAGCCCGCCGTCGGTGCGGGCCAGAGCATCGCCCGGCCGGCGGTGCCGTCGGTGCCGACCACCAGACCCGAGTCGTTCACGGCCTGTGCGGTGGGGGACGCCGAACCGGTGGACAGTCGGCGCATCGTCCTACCGTCCCAGAAGAAGGCGGCGAACGCGCCGTCCGCGGTCCGGCTGGTGCCGACCACCTGACCGAGGTCGTTGATGCCGCTCGCGTCGCTGGTGGGACCGCCGAGGGTGCCGAGCGGCCGGACGACCCCGTTGCGCCACACGAAGGCCTGATTGACGAACGGCGGGTCGGTCCAGTCCCGGTAGCCGTAGGTGCCGGCGACCGTGCCCGCCTCGTTGACCGCGACGGCGCTCGCACCCGGCGGCGCGTCGATGGTGATCTCGGTGTTGCCAGTGCGGACGAACGCCCGCCGCCCGGCGAAGCTGTCGGTGACGTGATACACGCCGACCACCCGGTCCCCGGCGGTGTCGTACGCGATGGAGAAGATGCCACCGGTGAGGCCGAGGTCCTGGATCTTCCCGTCGACCCAGGCCACGGCGTGGCTGCTGCCGTCCGCGGCCTGGGCGGTGCCGACGATGCGGCCCCGCTCGTCGATCGCCTGGGCCTGACTGTTCGGCCCGCCGAGCGTGCCCAGGTCCTCGATCCGCCCGTCCACCCAGCGGGCCGCGTGCCAGTAGCCGCCGGCCAGCTCCGCCGACCCGACCACCACCCCGGCCCGGTTGACGTCGTACGCCGTGCTGCCCCGGCCGGTCAGCGACGGCAGGACGACGGCGGTGCGCTTCGCCGTCGGCATCGCCGAGGCGGGCGTCCGCGTGCCCGCCACCGCGGGTGAGGGGCCGGCCAGAGCCACCCCGACGACCACGGCCAGCGTGGTCAGTGCCGCACCTGTACGCATCCGACTCCCCCTCGTCACATTCGTCGGGTCGAGTCTCACCCGCTGGGGCGTCGACGGATGTGACGAGATCCTTACCGCTTGCGGTGCGGGGGCCGGTCCCACGGCCCGCCCGGCCGACTCCCGGCGTACCCGCTATCTTGAGGGCGTGCAGGCGACGGTGGCGGAGCGGGACCGACGGTGATCCATTTTCCCGCGCAACGGCGGGGGCCGCTGAGCGCACTGAGCCTGCGCCTGCTCGCCGCCCTCGGCCTGGTCTTCGCCACCGTCTTCGTGGTCTGGCTCGACCGCGACGGGTACCGCGACGTCAACGAGGACGGCCTGACGCTGCTCGACTGCTTCTACTACACGGTGGTCTCGCTCTCCACCACCGGGTACGGCGACATCACGCCGGCCAGTCCGTCGGCCCGCCTGATCAACGTCCTGTTCATCACCCCCGCCCGGGTGCTCTTCCTGATCATCCTGGTCGGCACCACCCTGGAAGTCCTGACCGAGCAGTACCGGACCGGCCGTCGCCTGTCGCGGTGGAGGAGATCCGTGAAGGACCACGTCATCATCTGCGGCTACGGCACCAAGGGCCGCAGCGCGGTCTCCGCGCTGCTGGAGAACGGGGCGGACAAGTCCAAGATCGTGGTGGTCGAGCGGAGCGGGCCGGCGCTGCGCCAGGCCACCTCGAACGGGCTGGTGACGATCGAGGGCTCGGCGACCCGCTCGTCGGTGCTGGAGGAGGCGCACATCCGCACCGCCAAGGCGGTCATCATCGCGACCGACAGCGACGACGCCTCGGTGCTGGTGGCGCTGACCGTCCGGCAGCTCACCGCCGGTCAGGTCCGGATCATCGCGGCGGTCCGGGAGGCGGAGAACGCGCCGCTGCTCAAGCAGAGCGGCGCGCACCACGTGATCGTCTCGTCGGCCACCGCCGGCCGGCTGCTCGGCCTCTCCACCTCGGCCCCGCCCTTGATCGACGTGGTGGAGGATCTGCTCACCCCCGGTCAGGGCATGGCGCTGGCGATGCGCTCGGCCGAGCGCAGCGAGGTGGGCCGCTCGCCGCGTGAGCTGGAGTCGCTTGTCATCGCTCTGGTCCGCCGGGGCAAGGTGGTCACGTTGAACGACCGGGCCGCCGCGACGATCGAGACCGGCGACATGCTGGTCCACGTCCGCGACGACCGCCCGCAGGCGACCACCACGGCCTGAGCGCCGCCGACCGTCCGGGCGTGACCGGCGCCGGCCCGGTCAGCAGGCGTCCGGGCTCTCCGTGACCGCTTCGGTGCAGGTCGGGGCGCAGCCCTGGCTGGCCCGCCGGAGCAGGTCGTAGAGCAGTTCCCGCTCGTCGGGCGCCAGCGCGCCGAGCACCTCGTCCTCCGCGTCCGCGAGCGCGCACTCGGCTTCGCGGATCCGGGTGGCGCCCGCCCCGGTGAGGCTGACGACGTGCCGCCGGCGGTCGGTCGGGGAGCGACGGCGCTCGACCAGGCCCGCCGACTCCAGGTCGTTGAGCAGCCCGACCACGTTGGTGCCGTCGATCTGGAGCGTGCCGGCCAGCCCCTGCTGGCTGATGTCGCCCGAGTCCCGCAGCACGGTGAGCGCGACCAGGTGCCGGACGCGCAGGCCGAGCGGGGTCAGCACCGATTCCGAGCGCAGCCGCATCCGCCGGGCAAGGTGCTGGAGCAGCGGCCCGGAGCGGCGCTCGTCGGCGGGCTCGGCTGGCATGTGACCCAGTCTACGGCGAACAAGGAACATCGACCTGCTATAAATGGTTCGTGCTACACGAACGATCTATGGAGGAGTAAACGATGGCCCACCTGTTGCACATCGACTCGAGCATCACCGGTGAGCGGTCGGTCAGCCGTCGCCTCACCGCCCGCGCGGCCGACGCCTGGCGAGCCGCCCACCCCGGCGGCACGGTCACCTACCGGGACCTCGGTCAGGACCCGGTGCCGCACCTGGACACCGCCGGCGGTCTCGCCCGGGCGGTGCCGCCCGACCAGCACACGCCCGAGCAGCGCGCGTCCTGGCGGGTGACCGAGGACCTGGTGAACGAGGTCCTGCGCGCCGACACGATCCTGCTCGGCCTGCCGCTCTACAACTTCGGTCCGCCCAGCAGCGTGAAGGCCTGGGTCGACCACCTGATCGCGCCCGGTCTGGCGCTCGACCCGGCCACCGGCGCCGGGCTGCTCGGCGGTCGCGAGTTCATCGTGTTCGGCACCCGGGGCGGCGGCTACGGGGCGGGCACCCCGCGCGCCGGCTGGGACCACGCCGAGCCCTGGCTGCCGCACGGACTGTCGCGCACCGGCCTGGAGCCGCGGTTCATCTCGGCCGAGCTGACCCTGGCCCCGGTCAACCCGGCGATGGCCGAGCTGGTCCCGCTGCACGAGGCGAGCCTCGCCGCCGCCGAGCGGGCGATCGACGAGCTGTGGGTGCCGGCGACCGTCTGACCGGTCCGGAAACAGCGAAAGGGCGGGCCGTCCCCGGGGGCGGCCCGCCCTAACGGACGCGCGGATCAGGGCGGAGCTACATGATCGTCCAGGTGTCACCGCTGCCGAGCAGCGCCGAGAGCTGCTGCTCCGGGGTCTGGTCGACGCTCGCCCGCGCGGACGCGACCTGCTCCTGCACCACGCTGTCGTAGGAGGGCCGGTCCACCGATCGGAACACCCCGAGCGGCGTGTTGCGCAGATCCAGCCCGGGCAGCCGGGACAGCGCGAACGCGTACGCCGGGTCGGCGACCGTGACGTCGTGCACCACGATCTGCTCCGCCGGGGTGGCCGCGGTCTCCCGCACCTCCAGCCCGAAGCCGCCCGGCGGGTGGACGACGCAGAACTGCCCGTCGGTGCCGAACGTGATCGGCTGCCCGTGCTCCAGCCGGATCAGGTAGTCGTCCCGGGTGGTCGGCTCCTTCAGCGGCTCGAACGCGCCGTCGTTGAAGATGTTGCAGTTCTGGTAGATCTCCACGAACGCCGAGCCCTTGTGCTCGGCGGCGGCCCGCAGCACCGACTGGAGGTGCTTGCGGTCCGAGTCGAGCGTCCGGGCCACGAACGTGGCCTCGGCGCCGAGCGCCAGCGACAGCGGATTGAACGGGGCGTCCGCGGAACCGACAGGCGTCGACTTGGTGATCTTGCCGACCTCGGAGGTGGGCGAGTACTGCCCCTTGGTCAGCCCGTAGATCCGGTTGTTGAACAGCAGGATCTTCAGGTTGACGTTGCGGCGCAGCGCGTGGATCAGGTGGTTGCCGCCGATGGAGAGCGCGTCGCCGTCACCGGTGACCACCCAGACCGACAGGTCCGGCCGGGACACCGACAGGCCGGTGGCGATCGCCGGGGCGCGACCGTGGATCGAGTGCATGCCGTACGTGTTCATGTAGTACGGGAAGCGGGACGAACAGCCGATGCCCGAGACGAAGACGATGTTCTCCCGGGGGATGTTCAGCTCCGGCATGAAGCCCTGCACCGCGGCCAGGACGGCGTAGTCGCCGCAGCCGGGGCACCAACGCACCTCCTGGTCGGACTTGAAGTCCTTGGCGGTGAGCTTCAGGGCGACGGGCTCAGACATTCTTCAGGACCTCTTCCAGCATCGTCTCCAGCTCCGCGGCGGTGAACGGCAGGCCGCGGACCTGGTTGTAGCCGATCGCGTCGACCAGGTACTTCCCCCGGATCACGTGGGCGAGCTGGCCGAGGTTCATCTCGGGCACGACCACCCGGTCGTAGGAGCGCAGCACCTCGCCGAGGTTGGCCGGCATCGGGGCCAGGTGCCGCAGGTGCGCCTGGGCCACCGGCAGCCCGCGCTGGCGCAGCCCCCGGCAGGCCGCGCCGATCGGGCCGTACGTCGAGCCCCAGCCCAGCACCAGCACCCGGGCGTCGCCGTCCGGGTCCTCGACCTCCACGTCCGGCACCGGGATGGTCTCGATCCGGGCCGCCCGGGTCCGCACCATGAAGTCGTGGTTCGTCGGGTCGTACGAGATGTCGCCGGTCTTGTCGGCCTTCTCCAGGCCGCCGATCCGGTGCTCCAGCCCCGGCGTGCCGGGCACCGCCCACGGGCGGGCCAGCGTCTGCGGGTCGCGCAGGTAGGGCAGGAACGTGGTGCCGTCCTCGCCGTTGGGCCGGGTGGCGAACTCCACCCGCAGGTCGGGCAGGGACTCCACGTCCGGCAGCAGCCACGGCTCGGAGCCGTTGGCCACGTAGTTGTCGGAGAGCAGGATCACCGGCGTGCGGTAGGTCAGCGCGATCCGCGCCGCCTCCAGCGCGGCGTGGAAGCAGTCCGACGGCGACTTCGGCGCGATCACCGCGACCGGCGCCTCACCGTGCCGGCCGTACAGGGCCATGTTCAGGTCGGCCTGCTCGGTCTTGGTGGGCATGCCGGTGGACGGCCCGGCCCGCTGCACGTCGACGATGACCAGCGGCAGCTCCAGCGCCACCGCGAGGGAGATCGTCTCGCTCTTCAGCGCCACGCCCGGCCCGCTGGTGGTGGTGATGCCGAGCGAGCCGCCGTACGACGCGCCCAGCGCCGCGCCGACCGCGGCGATCTCGTCCTCGGCCTGCATGGTGACCACGCCGAACTTCTTGTGCTTGCTCAGCTCGTGCAGGATGTCCGAGGCCGGGGTGATCGGGTACGCGCCGAGGAACACCGGCAGCCCGGAGCGCACCCCGGCGGCCACCAGGCCCAGCGACAGCGCCGCGTTGCCGGTGATGTTGCGGTACGTGCCGGGCGGCATCTTCGCCGGCTTGACCTCGTACCGGACGGAGAAGTCCTCGGTGGTCTCGCCGAAGTTCCAGCCGGCCCGGAACGCGGCCACGTTCGCCGCCACCAGCTCCGGCCGGCGGGCGAACTTGCGCTCCAGGAACCGCAGCGTCGACTCGTACGGCCGGGAGTACATCCAGCTCAGCAGCCCGAGCGCGAACATGTTCTTGGCCCGTTCGGCGTCCTTCTTGGACACCGTCAGCTCGGCCAGCGCGCCGATCGTCATCGAGGTGAGCGCGACCGGGTGCACCGCGTAGCCGTCGAGCGTGTCGTCGTCCAACGGGTTGGTCGCGTAGCCCACCTTGGCCAGGTTGCGGCGGGTGAACTCGTCGGTGTTGACGATGATGTCCGCCCCGCGCGGCAGGTCGGCCAGGTTGGCCTTGAGCGCGGCCGGGTTCATCGCCACCAGCACGTTCGGCGCGTCGCCGGGGGTCAGGATGTCGTAGTCGGCGAAGTGCACCTGGAAGCTCGACACGCCCGGCAGCGTGCCGGCGGGCGCCCGGATCTCGGCCGGGAAGTTGGGCAACGTGGAGATGTCGTTGCCCAACTGTGCCGTCTCCGAGGTGAACCGGTCGCCGGTGAGCTGCATGCCGTCGCCGGAGTCACCGGCGAACCGGATGACCACCCGGTCCAGTTGACGGATCTGCTTGGTCACGCCCGCACCTCGCTTCGCTGAGCGCCGTCGCCCTCGTCGACGCGGCCCGCTCCGTTTCTCACCGTCAGAGCCTACGTCGGACGGTTAGGGCCGCCTTGGTGGTGGTCCGACGGGTGAGACCCGAACGGGCTGCTGTATGCCCCGATTAGGGACGGTTAGTACCGCCGACCGTAATCCAGATCACCGCGCCGCGCGGCTCACCGCTCCGTGGTCGGCTCCGGCACGGTGATGTCGCTGCGGCGTCGCAGCGAGCGCGTGGCCAGCGTCAACGCGAAAACGACGAGCAACGCCGACATGATGATCAAGGCAATGGCGATCCCTCGGGCCGGGCCGTCGCCGGAATCGGACCGCTCGGACGCAGTCAGCACTCCCTGAGAACCCGTGGGCGCGGGCGCCCCCGCCACCGGCGTGGACTGTGCCGCCGCCGCGCTGATCCGGAAGCTCATCTGCACCTGTCGGTCCCGCCCGCTGCGCGGGTCCAACCGGCCGATCACCGCGCCGGCGAGCGGGGCCATGCGCTGGGCCTCCGCCGACGCGGTCACCGGCAGGCGCAGCGTCGCGGTCCGGCCGGCCGGCAGCGTGCCCAGTTCGCACCGGGTCCGGTCCGGGGCCACCGGGGCGCAGGCGTTCCCCGCGTCGCTCACCGTCACCCCTCCCGGGAGGAGCACCTCCACCCGTCCGGCGGCGTCCACCTCGCCGGTGTTGCCCAGCCGTACGGTGAGCGTGCTCGGCGCGCCGCTGATGTCGAAGAGGACCTCGTCGGCGCGGAGCGAGATGCCGGGCACCGGCGGGCCGGGCGGGAACAGCACCGCGAAGCCCTCGTCGTCGTACGCCGCCCCGGCGACGCCGGGCGCGACGGCGGTGACCTGGACCGATCCGCTCAGCGGCATGGTCTGCCAGGCATCCCCGGCGACCCGGACCCGGATGGTGGCGCTGAACCGGGCGTCGGGCGCGACGGTCCACCCGCCGCAGCGGTGGTTGCCGCCCCCGGCGTCGACGCAACCCGGCGTGCCGCCGTCGACCAGTCCGGCCGGCAACGAGTAGCCGAGGCTGATCTGCTCCTCGCGTCCACCGGTGTTGGTCACCGTCACCCGCAGCGTGGCCACCGTGCTGTCGGCGTTCCAGTAGTCCGGCGTCAGTGCCAGGTCCCCGGTGCTGACCTGCACCCCCAACGGCCCGCCGGCGGCCTGGGTGGGCGGTGGCGGCGGGGGCTTGACGGGCGGCCCGACCGGCGGCGGGGCCGGTGCGGTGGTGGTGGCCGGCGCGGTGGTGGCGGGCGGGGCCGGCGCCGTGGTGGGCGGCGGGGCCGGCTCGGTGGTGACCGGCGGCGGGGGTGTGGTCGGCGGCGGGGCCTCCTCCGTCGGCGGTGCCGTGGTCGGGGCCGGAGCGGTGGTGGTCGCGTCCCCGGTCGGCGTCGGCTCGGTCGGGTCGCCGGGGTCGCCGCCCGGGTCGCCCGGCGGCCCCGGGTCGGCCGCCCGGACCACCCCGGCCGCGGCGGCGGGGGTGACCGCTGCCCATCCCGGCGCCACCACGGCGACCGCCGCGGCCGCGGCGATCAGCGCGGGCGCGAACAGGGCGAGGGTACGGCGAGGCGTGACCCGGCGGGCAGGCCGGACGCGGGGGCGGGTCATCTGTCCTCCGGGGACGTGTCAACGAGGTCTCATTATTCGGGGACGGTTGCCCTCCGGCACTAGTCCCGCCAGGAAACGAATTCGTAACGTGTCCGAGACGTCTCGACGGGACCGGTACGCTCCGGGTCGTGACCGGATACCTCGGCTCGTACGCCACGCTCGGTCTACTGCTGCTCGCCGCCGTGCTCTTCTTCCTGACGGCGTTCTCGGCGAACCGGATGTTACGTCCGGCCCGACCGGCGGAGCCATGGGGCAAGCGGGCCACGTACGAGTGCGGGCTCGACCCGGTCGGCGGCGACTGGGCCCAGATGCAGATCCGCTACTACGTCTACGCGTACCTCTATGTCCTGTTCGCGGTGGAGGCGGTGTTCCTCTTCCCGTGGGCGCTGGTCTTCGACCGGCCCGGCTTCGGGGCGACCACGGTGGTGGAGATGGGTGTCTTCGTGGCGATCGTGGCGCTCGGCATCCTCTATGCCTGGCGGCGCGGCGTGCTGCGCTGGACCTGACCCCTAGGCCAGCCCGCGTCGGGTCGCCGCCGGCGGCCGGTCCCCCCGGATCGACGCCACCATGTCGAGTACCCGACGGGTCGGGCGGACCTGGTGGGCGCGGAACACCCGGGCGCCGAGCCAGGCCGAGACCGCGGTGGCGGCGAGCGTCCCCTCCAGCCGTTCCGGCACCGGCAGGTCCAGCGTCTCGCCGATGAAGTCCTTGTTCGACAGCGCCACCAGCAGCGGCCAACCGGTGTCGGTCAGCTCGGCCAGCCGCCGGGTGATCTCCAGCGAGTGCCGGGTGTTCTTGCCGAAGTCGTGCGCCGGGTCGATCAGGATGCCGTCCCGGCGTACCCCCAGCCCGACCGCGCGTTCCGCCAGCCCGGTGACGGTGTCGAGCACGTCGGTCACCACGTCGTCGAAGGCCGCCCGGTGCGGCCGGGTACGCGGGGCCAGCCCACCGGCGTGCGAGCAGACCAGGCCGGCGCCGGTCGCCGCGGCGACCCGGGCCAGTGCCGGGTCCGCCCCCGACCAGGTGTCGTTGAGCAGGTCCGCGCCGGCCGCGACCGCCTCCACCGCCACCTCCGCCCGCCAGGTGTCGATCGAGACGACCACGTCGGGAAAGGCGGCCCGGACCGCGGCGATGGTGTCCACCGTGCGGCGGATCTCCTCGGCCACGTCCACCTCGTCGCCGGGCCCGGCCTTCACCCCGCCGATGTCGATGATCTCCGCGCCCTCGGTCACCGCCCGCTCGACCGCCCGCAGCGCGCTGTCCCGGGCGAACGTGGCGCCCCGGTCGAAGAACGAGTCCGGGGTGCGGTTCACGATCGCCATCACCACCAGCTCACCCGGGGCGAAGGCCCGTCCACCGAGCCGCAACATCCCGGTCATCCCCGCCTCCTCGTCCCCGCGCCGACCGTCGCACCTTCGCATGTCCCCGCGGTGCCACCCGCCACCGCCCCGAGATCTTGGTACGAAACGGCCCCTTCCGGGGCACCTACGTACCAAGATCTTCGCGTTTCCTGGAATGTGGAAGGCGGGCGGCGGTCGGGAACGAACCTCCACCACGCCGGGAGCGCGGGTTTTGCGGACCGGAGGCCGTGGAGGGCTCGCCCGATCCGGGCCCGCATGCCACGATCTCTCCATGGGTGAGGTTCTGCTCCTCTTGGTCGTCGCGCTGACCGTCGCGGCAGTGGTGTTCGGAGTGACGGTGCTCGTCTCCGGGCGGGATCCGGGGCTGGTGCCGGCCGAGCCGGACGGCCGGGCCGTGCCGCTGCCGGGCGGGCGCCCGCTCGACGAGTCGGACGTGACCGGGGTCCGGTTCGACACCGCGCTGCGCGGTTACCGGATGGCCCAGGTCGACGTGGCGCTCCGGCGGGCCGCCTACGACATCGGCTACAAGTCCGAGCTGATCGGCGTGCTGGAGGCCGAGAACACCGCACTGCGGGAGGGGCGGACCGAAGAGGCCGACGCGTTGCGCCGGGCGCGCGAGGAGGCCGTCGTTGCCGGGGCCGGGACCGGCGGCGACGAGTCGGCCCTCGACCCGTCGGGCGCCGGTCCGGTGACCATCGACCTGTCGACGCCTGAGCCGCAGACCGCTCCGCCGGCCGAGGCGGGCGTGGCGGAGGCGCCGGCCGCCGCCGCGGTCGAGGACACCACGTCCCCGGCCGGTGGGCTCACCGCCGGGCCGGCCGGCGCGAGCGCGGACGACAGCGACGTGGCCGACCGGGCCCGTGGGCCGGTGGCCCGCTCGGAGCCGGCGTGACCGGCGCGGAGGGGTCCGCAGGCTTCGCCGAGGCGGCCCAGCCGGGTGCCGCCGAGGTCACCGCCACGGTGATCGTCGACGCGCCGGCGGAGCGCGTCTTCGCGGCGCTGACCGCGTGGGAACGGCAGTCGGACTGGATCCCGTTCACCAGGGTCCGGGTGGTCGAGGGCGACGGCGGCGAGGGCAGCCTGGTCGAGGCGGTCACCGCGGTCGGCCCGGCAGTGCTCCGCGACGAGATGCGGGTGGTGCGCGTCGACGCGCCGTACGAGGTCGGCGTGGTGCACTGCGGCAAGCTGCTGCGCGGCCCCGGCGTGCTGCGGTGCACCCCGATGGACCGGGAGCGCACCCAGGTGGTCTGGCACGAGTGGTTCCACCTGCCGGGCGGGACGGCGGGCCGGGTGGCCTGGCCGGTGCTCTGGCCCGGCTCGAAGTTCGGCCTGACCCAGGCGCTGAAGAGGTTCGCCCGGCTGGTTGAGCAGGGCCGCCTGCCCTGACCGTGGCGTGCCGGCGGAGTCGGTGGGTCGCACTACCCTGTGCGGCGTGACTGACCTGGTGACCGGCCCGGACGGGCTGCCCCGTTGCGCCTGGGGGGCGAGCACCCCCGACTACGCCGCCTACCACGACGAGGAGTGGGGTCGGCCGCTGCGCGGCGACGACGCGCTCTACGAGCGGCTCACCCTGGAGGCGTTCCAGTCCGGCCTGTCCTGGCTGACCATCCTGCGCAAGCGGCCGGCGTTCCGGCTCGCCTTCGACGGGTTCCGGATCGAGTCGGTCGCCGGCTACGGCGAGGCCGAGACGGCCCGGCTGCTGGCCGACGCCGGGATCGTCCGCAACCGGGCCAAGATCGAGGCGGCGATCGCCAACGCCCGCGCCGCGCTGGAGCTGCCCGAGGGGCTCTCCGCGTTGCTCTGGTCGTTCGCGCCCCCGCCCCGACCGGCGCGCCCCCGCTCGTTCGCCTCCGTGCCGGCGCTCACCCCGGAGTCCACCGCGATGGCCAAGGCGCTCAAGAAGCGCGGCTTCCGCTTCGTCGGCCCGACCACCGCCTACGCGTTGATGCAGGCCACCGGCATGGTGAACGATCACCTCGCCGGATGCCACGCCGGTGGTGACCGGGCCGGGGTGTGACGACGCGGCGTGATGGGATTGGGGCATGACCGACACCGAGCCACGGACGAGTGGGACGACCGACGCCGACACCACGCCGGGCGCCTGGGCGGTGCTGCTGCCCGCCGAGCGCTACCAGGCCGAGCGGTTGGTGCACCACGACGTGCTGGAGCTGACCGGGTTGCCGGGTGCGGCCCGGCCGCGCCCGGGTGACCGGGTGGCGGTGCTGGTCGAGGAGCCGCTGCGGCTGGTGGCGCTCGGCCGGGTGACGCGGGCCGGTGCCGGGGGCCGGGAGGATCCGGACGACCCCCAGTCCGACGCGGTGGCCGGCGCGCTCGTGGTGACGTACACCCGGCGGGCGCTCGACGAGCCGGTGCCGGTCGACGGCCCGGCCCCGGACGGCCCGGTCGTCGCGCTCGACCCGGCGCGCTGGCGGGCGCTGGCCGACCGGCTCGGTCCGCCGCCGGCCCGGCGCACCTGGCTGGTCAGCCTCGACCTGCCGATCGAGGCGGCCACGCGGGCCGAGGCGGTCCGGATCTTCTGGTCCTACGTGCAGGAGCTGGGCCCGCGTGAGTTGCCGGCGTTCGTCTCGCCGGCCGGCGACGAGCTGGCCATGCAGGCGTTCGTGCTCGGTGTCGAGGCCAACCAGGACCCGGAGGAGGACGACTGAGCCTCAGCGTCCCTCGAAGACCGGCTTCTGCTTGTTGACGAACGCCATCGTGGCGGCCCGGTGGTCGGCGGTGCCGCCGCAGATGGCCTGCGCCTGCGCCTCGGCGGCCAGCGCGTCGGCGAGCGTGCCGGCGTCGGCGATGGAGAGCTGACGCTTGATCGCCCCGTACGCGACGGTCGGGCCGGCGGCGAGCCGGACGGCCAGCTCCTGCGCGGCCGGGAGCACCTGCTCGTCGTCGTCCACCAACCGGGTGAGCAGGCCCAGCCGGCAGGCGTCCTCGGCCCCCACCGGCTCGGCGAGCATGAGCAGCTCGACCGCCTTGGCGTGGCCGACCAGCCGGGGCAGCGTCCAGGAGGCCCCGGTGTCGGCGGCGAGCCCGACCCCGGCGAACGCCATCAGGAACCGCGTCTTCGGGCCGCCGATGCGGAAGTCGGCCAGGAACGCCAGCGAGGCGCCGGCCCCGGCGGCCATCCCACGCACCGCGGCGACCACCGGCTTGGGCAGGTTGGCCAGCCGGGCGGCGATCGGGTTGTAGTGCGCCCGCACGGTGGCGAGCGGGTCGGCGTCCGCCGACTCCAGCGTCTGCACGTGCTCCCGCAGGTCCTGCCCGGCGCTGAACGAGCCGCCCGCGCCGGCCAGCACGACCGCCCGGCAGGAGCGGTCGGTCTCCAACTCGGCCAGCGTCTCCCGGAGCGCCTCCTTGAGCGCCACGTCGAGCGAGTTCATCGCCGTCGGGCGGTTCAGCGTCAGGGTGACGACGGCGTCGGTGCGGTCGACGAGCAGCGGCTCGGTCACGTTTCTAACGACCCTTCTGTCGGGCGAGGCGGTGGCTGGCGTCGAGGCACTGCTCGACGTACCGGTCGGCGGCCGGCCGGAGCCGGGCCGCGTGCCGGTCGAAGAACCCGGCCGCGCTGGTGCCCGGCCAGCGCTCGGGGAGCAGCGCCGGGGGCAACTGCGGGTCCCGGAACAGGAAGGTACGCCACGCGTGCACGAGCCGGAACCGGGCCGCGTACGCCTCCTCGTCGCTGCTGCGGACCGTGACGCCGGACAGCAGCGGCTTCTGTTCGGCGACGAAGCGTTCGTACGCCCGGCCGATCTCGACCAGGTCCCAGGCCCGCCGGACCACGCCCATGGCGCCCGGGGTGCCGGCGGCGTGCGCGGCGGTGAACCGTTCGAAGCGCACGCCCGCCTCGGCGAGCAGCAGGTCGACGTCCTCGCCGGGGCGGGTGGCTACCCAGGTGCAGTCGTCGAGCGTGCCGTAGCCGAGGAAGGTGAGGTTGGCGGCGAGCCGCTGCCGGTCCCGGCGGGAGGCAGGCGTCGTGAGGACGAGAAGATCGAACCGTCCGTCCCAACTGTGCCGACCGGTCCGGTAGATCCGGGAGGCCGCCTCGTCGAGTCGACGACCCGCTTTCGGGGTGATCGAATATCCCGGTCCGGAGGCGAGCCGGAGTGGTTCCAGCCAGCCCTGACGGACCATCCGGGACACCGCGGTGCGTACCGCCGGTGGGGCGATCCCGAGCGGCGCCAGCAGCTTGACCAGGGCGGCGACCGGTGCACGGCCACCCCGGACGCGGAGGTGGTCGCCGTACAGGTCGAAGAGTGCCGACCGTGCCTGCATGACCGCACATTGTGACAGGCCTACCCAAGATAAGCTAGATGCTGTTACATCAATGCTGCTTCGGTTTGGGTCCGGCGGTGTTCATCAGGGAAAATCGTTGGTCGACGCCTCCGCGACTGTTGCGGGTGCGATGGCGAAGTGGCTGTGGGGCAACCCACCGACCCTGGCGTAGGTCTGAGGGGAGACAACATGGCGGCGATGAAGCCGCGGACGGGCGACGGTCCGCTGGAAGTCACCAAGGAGGGCCGGGGCATCGTCATGCGGGTCCCGCTGGAGGGTGGTGGCCGGCTCGTCGTCGAGATGACTCCCGACGAGGCCACCGCGCTGGGTGACGCGCTGAAGGCGGCCGCCGGCTGATTCGAGGAGCAGGCCGCGTGGTGTCCCACCGCGCGGACGGTTCGTCCTACCCTGAGCCACCGGCTTGCCCGGTGGCTCAGGGCCTTCCTCGGCCGGTAAGCGGCAACCCGTCCCGCTTAGAGCGTTTTCGGAGGTACGGTCCAGCGTGCTGGCCATTCGCCTGGTGAGCGGGTCCACGCGACCCGACGCCCTCGTCCTGCCCGTCCGTCCCGGTGGGCCGGACGCCCCGCCGACGTTGGTCCCGACCGCCGTCGGGCCCGATGACGACGTCCGGGCCGCCGCGACCGCGCTGCTGCCCGCCGCCCGCCTCACCGGCGCGGCCGGCGAGATCCGCGAACATCTGCGTCCCGGTGCGGTCCCGAGCCGGCTCTGGCTGCTCGGTGTCGGCGACGGCGACGAGGCGGGCTGGCGCTCCGCCGGGGCCGCGCTGGCCCGTGCCGGCAAGGATGAGACACAGATCACGATTTCGGTTCCGGGCGGGTCCGAGGCGGTGCTGCGCGGCCTGGCCGAAGGGCTGCTGCTCGGCTCCTACCGGTTCCGGCTCACCGAGGCCGGCGCGCGACCCGCGCTGGCCCGGGTGGACGTGCTGGTGGCCGACCCGGACGCGCTCGCCGACACGCTGGCCGCGGCCCGGGTCACCGCCGAGATGACCCGGCTGGCCCGCGACCTGACCAACGCCCCGTCCTCCACCAAGCACCCGGCGTGGTTCGCCGACCAGGTGGCCGGCGCCGCCGCCGACCGCCCCGACCTGCACCTGCGCGTGCGTGGCCCGGAGGAGCTGTCGGCCGAGGGCTTCGGCGGCATCCTGGCCGTCGGCGGCGGCTCCGTCCAGGGGCCGCGCCTGGTCGAACTGGACTGGCGGCCGGCCGGCGCGCGTACCCACGTGGTGCTGGTGGGCAAGGGCATCACGTTCGACACCGGCGGCATCTCGATCAAGCCGGTGCCGGCCATGAAGCTGATGCGCAAGGACATGGCCGGCGCTGCCGCCGTGGTCGCCGCCACGCTGGGCGCCGCCGCGCTGCGCCTGCCGGTCCGGATCACCACGCTGGCCCCGCTGGCCGAGAACATGGTCAGCGGCTCCGCGTTCCGCCCCGGCGACGTGATCCGGCACTACGGCGGGCTGACCAGCGAGAGCACCAACTCCGACGCCGAGGGGCGGCTGGTGCTCGCCGACGCGATGGCGTACGCGGTCCGGGAGCTGAAGCCCGACCTGCTCGTCGACCTGGCCACCCTGACCGGGGCGAACGCGGTCGCCCTGGGCAAGCGGCACGCCGCGCTCTACGCCGAGAACGACGACCTGGCCACCGACCTGCTGGCCGCGATCAGCGCGGCCGGCGAGCGGGCCTGGCGGATGCCGCTCGCCGACGACTACCTGGAATACCTGGCCAGCGACGTCGCCGACCTGCACAGCTCCCCGGCCCGGGGCGCCGGTTCGGTGGTGGCCGCGCTCTTCCTCCGCGAGTTCACCGGCGACCTGCGGGACCGCTGGGCGCACCTGGACATGTCCGCCCCGTCCTGGTCCGACGACGTGCACGGCGAGCTGACCAGGGGCGCCACCGGCTGGGGCGTACGCGGGTTGCTGCGCTGGCTGGCGACGCTGGGCTGAGCGGGCGGCGTCAGCTCTTCACGGCGGCGAGCAGCCCGTGGCCGACCGGCAGCAGCGCGGGCACCCAGTGCTCCGACTCGCGGATCGCCTTGATGGTCTCCCGCACCGTCACCGTCTCCATGTCCCGCGCGGCCGGGTCACCGATCCGGCCGGCGGCCAGCGCGCCGTTGAGCGCGAGCACCCCGCCGGGGCGCAGCAGCCGCAGCGCCGCGTCCACGTACGCCGCGAAGCCGGGCCCCGGCGCGTCCGCGAAGACCAGGTCGTAGACACCGTCCGCGAGACGCGGCAGCACGTCGAGCGCCCGACCGGTGATGATCCGGGTACGCCCTGACGGGAAGCCCGCCTCCTGGAACAGCCGCCGGGCGATGCGCTGGTATTCCACCTCCACGTCGATCGTAGTGAGCACGCCGTCGGGGCGCATACCGCGCAGCAGCCACACGCCGCTGACCCCGGTACCGGTGCCGATCTCCACCACCGCGCGGGCGTTGCCGGCGGCGGCGAGCAGGCGCAGCGCGGCACCGGCACCGGACGTCACCGCCTCCACACCCACCTCGTGGGCGAGGGCGCGGGCCGTGCGCAGCACGATGTCCTCGGTGACGTACGACTCGGCGAACTGCAACGCCTGGGCCGTCGAACCGCCGGGACCGGCGACCGTGGCGATGGGGCACCTCCTGGGGGGCGGGGCTGGTGCGAGGGGTCGGTTGGCACTGTGAGCGTAGAGGCGAGCCGGTATGCGCGCAGCCGCGAGTCGGCCCTCGGGCGATCACGGGCGGCAACCCCTGACTCCACCCGGGGCATCCGTGCAATCCTGGATGGGTCCCGCGCGTCTCGATCGTCCGGCTCCGCCGGCGTCGGCGCGGGGCGCGCGGGACGAATGTGGGAGGCACGGACGTGACCGACGGCTGGGACTGGCGCCGGCCCGGCGGCTCGGGCGCACCGGCGGGAGGGCCGGTGCCCGGGCAGCCACCGCCGAGCGCCGGGGGTGGCACGACGTCGCCCTGGTGGTCCGACGCGCTGGCCGACCCGTGGCGGGACCCGTACGCGCCCGCGGCCGTGGTGGTCCCGGCCACCGCGCCCACCGGGGCGGGTGAGCCGGAGCCGGTCACCGACCCGGACGCGCCGACCCGGCCGGGGCTGCGTCAGGTGGTGTTGATCTCGCTGATCACCGCGCTGCTGGCCGGCTCACTGGGCAGCGCGCTGACCTACGCCTTCCTGGGTGGCGGCGCCGTGCCGACGCTGGGCGCGCAGGCCGGGCAGGCTCCGGCGCTCGCCCAGCGCAAGCCGGAGTCGCTGGCCGGGGTCGCCGAGCGGGTGCTGCCCAGCGTGGTCACCATCCGGGTGGCCAGTCTCGGCGGCACCAGCGAGGGCTCCGGCTTCGTGGTGAGCACCGACGGGCACATCGTCACCAACGACCACGTGGTCGCGGACGGCCCGGGCAGGGCCACGGTGGTGTTCAACGACGGCAGCACCGCCGCCGGCACCGTGGTCGGGCAGGACCCGGAGTCGGACATCGCGGTCATCAAGGTCACCCGCGGCGGGCTGACGCCGGTGCAGTTCGGCGACTCGGACGCGCTCGCGGTGGGGGACCCGGTGCTCGCCATGGGTTCGCCGCTGTCGCTTGCCAACACCGTCACCGCCGGCATCGTCAGCGCGCTGGACCGCACCATGCAGGCGGGCGAGCCGGGCGGGCCGACCCGCTACTACGCGGCGATCCAGACCGACGCCGCGGTCAACCACGGCAACTCCGGCGGCCCGCTGGTGGACGGGGCGGGCCGGGTGGTCGGCGTGAACTCGACGATCAAGTCGCTGGTGGCCGACGGGCAGGAGGCCGGCAACATCGGGCTCGCCTTCGCCATCCCGATCAACCAGGCCAAGCGCGTCACCGAGGAGATCATCGGCACCGGCAAGGCCCGGCGTACGGTGATCGGCGCCTCGGTGGGCGGCACCGGCGCCACCGGCGGCGGGGTGCGGCTCAACGCCGTCGAGCCGGCCGGCCCGGCGGCGGCGGCCGGGATGCGTACCGGGGACGTGGTGCTCCGGCTGGACAAGCACCCGATGACCGACCCGACCGACCTGGTGGCGTTGGTGCGCAAGTACGCGCCGGGTTCGGTGGTGACGGTGGAGTACCGGCGCGGGTCGGCCCGGCAGAACACCTCGGTGACGCTCGCCGCGGACGCCAAGTGAGGACCGGTGACCCCCTCCCGCCGGGCCGCCTTCCGTGCGTAGTCTTGCCCTGACGGACGAGGAGGCCGGAGTGTTCGAGAACCTGAACTGGTGGGAGATCGGCGCCCTGCTGCTCCTGGCACTGTTGATCTTCGGGGACCGGCTGCCCAACGTGATCAACGACGGCCTGCGGATGGTGCGCAACCTGCGGAACATGGCGCGGAACGCGACCGGAGACCTGAGCCGCGAGCTGGGGACCGACATCCAACTGGAGGACCTGCACCCGAAGGCGTTCATCCGCAAGCACCTGCTCAGCGAGGACGATGAGCAGGCGATCCGGAAGCCGTTGCAGAGCATGTACGACAACCTGCGCTCGGACGTCACCGGCGTGCACGACGAGCTGAAGGACGTGGCCAAGGCGGCGGACCTGCGGACCCCCACCCCCCGCCCGGCGGTGGCGACCCCCACCGCCACCCCCGCCACCCCGACCCCGCGTCCGTCCTACGACGACGCCACCTGACCCCGTCCCCCACGGGATCCGCGGGGGAGGGGGTGAGGGGACGTGGGTCAGCGGCCGGCGGGCTTGAGGCCGAGCGGCTTGCCGAGCAGGGACTCGCGGCGCACGGCGAGCCGGTCGGCCACCTCGAACATGGCCTTCGCGGCTGGCGCGTCCGGCTGGGTCAGCACGATCGGCTGGCCGGCGTCGCCGCCCTCGCGAACCCGGGTGTCCATCGGGATCTGCCCCAGCACCGGCACCTGCGCGCCGATGGTCCGGGTCAGCGACTCGGCCACCGCCGCGCCACCGCCGGCGCCGAAGACCTCCATCCGGGAACCGTCCGGCAGTTCGAGCCAGGACATGTTCTCGATCACACCGACCACCCGCTGGTGGGTCTGCAACGCGATGGCACCGGCCCGCTCCGCCACCTCGGCGGCGGCTGCCTGCGGCGTGGTGACCACCAGGATCTCCGCGTTCGGCAGCAGCTGGGCCACCGAGATCGCGATGTCGCCGGTGCCCGGCGGCAGGTCGAGCAGGAGGACGTCCAGGTCACCCCAGTAGACGTCGGCGAGGAACTGCTGGAGCGCGCGGTGCAGCATCGGGCCGCGCCAGACCACCGCCGCGTTGCCGGGGGTGAACATGCCGATCGAGATGACCTTCACGCCGTGCGACTGCGGCGGCATGATCATGTCCTCGACCCGGGTCGGCGCGCCGTCGGCGCCGAGCATGCGGGGCACCGAGTGGCCGTAGATGTCGGCGTCCACCACGCCGACCGACAGACCACGGGCGGCCAACGCGGCAGCCAGGTTGACCGTGACGCTGGACTTGCCGACGCCGCCCTTGCCGCTGGCCACCGCGTAGACGCGGGTCCGCGAGCCGGGCTGGGCGAACGGGATCACCGGCTCGGCGGTGCCGCCGCCGCGCAGCTTCGACTGCAACTCCTGGCGCTGCTCCGGGCTCATCACCCCGAAGATGATCTCGACGTGGCTCACCCCGGGCACCGCCCCGACCGCGGCGGTGATGTCGGTACGCAGCTTGTCCTTCAGCGGGCAGCCGGCCACGGTGAGCAGCAGCTCCACCCGCACCACGCCGTCGTCGTCCCGCTCCGCGGAGCGGACCATGCCGAGTTCGGTGATCGGCCGGCGGATCTCCGGGTCGTTGACGGTGGCCAGCGCGGCCTGGATCGCGTCGGAGACGGTGCTGACGGGTGCTGACATGCCCGTAATGCTACGTCGGGCTCTGGTGCCGGGCGTCGTGGGCGTGGTCACCGTCGAGCTCGTCGCGGGGCTCGTCGAGCGGGCGCCCACCGGGCGGTCGCCGCGCCCCTCGGTCCTGCTGTCCGCGGTCCTGCTGTCCGCGGTCCTGCTGTCCCCGCTCGTGCTGCCGCCGTTCCAGCTTGCGCCGCCGCTCGGCCGCCTCGTCCAGCTCCTCGGCCAGCCGGGTCAGCTCGGAGCGGAGGAAGTCCCGGGTCGCCACGTCCCCCATCGCGATCCGCAGCGCGGCGATCTCCCGGGCCAGGTACTCCGTGTCGGCCTTCTGCATGGTGGCCCGCCGCCGGTCCTCGTCCAGCGAGACCCGGTCCCGGTCCGCCTGCCGGTTCTGCGCGAGCAGGATCAGCGGGGCGGCGTACGAGGCCTGGAGGGAGAGCACCAGGGTCAGGAACGTGAACGTGTACGGGTCGAACCGCAGGTGCGCCGGGGCGAGCGTGTTCCACAGGAACCAGGCGGCCAGGATCAGCGTCATGTAGACCAGGAAGTTGGCCGTGCCCATGCCCCGCGCGATGCCCTCGGCCCAACGGCCGAAGGAATCCGCGTCGATCCGGGGCAGGTGCAGGCCCCGGGGGGCGCGCGGCTGGTCGAGCCGCTCGCCGCGTCGCTGCTCACTCATCGTCCACGGTCCCGTCGTCGGTGGCGGACGGGGTCGGTGCCGCGTCCCGGTCCCGCCAGTCGCGCGGCAGGGAATGGTCCAGCACGTCGTCCACCGTGACGGCGCCGACCAGCCGGTTGCTCCGGTCCACCACCGGCATGCCCACCATGTCGTAGGTGGCCATCCGGCGGGTGATCTCGGTCAGCGGGGTGGACGTCCGGAGCGGGTCGATGTCGTTGACCACGATGCCGCCGAGCAGGTCGGCCGGAGGCTCGCGGAGCAACCGCTGGAAGTGCACCATACCCAGGTAACGCCCGGTCGGCGTGGTCAACGGCGCGCGGGTCACGAAGACCTGCGCCGCCACGGCGGGCGAGAGCTGCACCTCCCGGATCCGGGCCAGGGCCTCGGCGACGGTGGCGTCCGGGGGCAGGATCACCGGCTCGGAGGTCATCACGCTGCCGGCGGTGCCCGAGGCGTAGCGCAGCAGTTGGCGCACCGGGTCGGCCTCGTTCGGCTCCATCAGGTCGAGCAGCACGTCCTGCTCCGGCGGGGGCAGCTCGTTGAGCAGGTCGGCGGCGTCGTCCGGGTCCATCTCCTCCAGCACGTCGGCGGCCCGTTCCCGGTCCAGGGCAGCCAGGATCTCCACCTGGTCGCGCTCGGGCAGCTCGCTGAGCACGTCGGCGAGACGCTCGTCGTCGAGCGCGGCGGCCACCTCGTTGCGCCGGGCGTCGGGCAGGTCCTGGAGCGCGTTGGCCAGGTCGGCCGGGCGCATGTCCTCCAGCACGGCGAGCAGGTTGGCCGTACCCCGGTTGTCGCCCACGACGCCGAGGCCGCGGACCCGGTCCCACTCGACCTGGTGCAGGTGACCGCGGCGGGTGAGCCGGCTGGTCTGCTCGCGGACGGCGACCCGGGTCAGCGCCCACTCCCCGCCCCGGCTGTGCTCCATGGCCACGTCCACCACCGAGCCGGCCTGCCCGCTCTCGAGCTGGACCCGCCGGTCGAGCAGTTCCTGGAGCACCAGCAGTTCGTTCGGTCGTTTCTCGAACCGGCGCAGGTTGAGCGTGCCGCTGCCGAGCACCACGGCGTCCGGGTCGATCGAGGTGATCCGGTTGATGGAGAGGAAGATGCGTCGCCGCATGGGCATCTCGGCGACCAGCCCCACCACCTCGGGCGGGCGTTGGGTCGGACGCATTCGGGCGACCGCGTCGCGGACGCGGCCCACCTGGTCGCCGTTCGGGTCGAAGACGGCGACTCCGGCGAGTCGAGCGATGTAGACCCGGTTCGGCGTGCTCACGGGCACCAGCCTAAGGGCCTACTCTCTAACAGCATGTCGACCTTGGCCTACGAGATCGTGGACGTCTTCACCGACCGCCCGTTCGCCGGCAACCCGCTGGCCGTGGTGTTCGGCGCGGAAACGCTGGCCACCGAGCAGATGCAGGCGCTCGCGCTGGAGTTCAACCTGTCCGAGACGGTCTTCGTGCTGGCGCCCACCCAGGCCGGCGCCACGTACCGGGCCCGCATCTTCACCCCGACCGACGAGCTGCCGTTCGCCGGGCACCCCAGCGTGGGCGCCGCGGTGACCGCCGGCCGGCGCGGTCTCTTCGAGGTGGGCCGGGTCACCCAGGAATGCGGTGCCGGCGTGCTGCCGATCGAGGTGACCCCCACCGGCGCGACGCTGACCGGGGGCACCCCGACGCTCGGCCCGGAACTCGACCCGGAGCCGTTGCTGGAGATCGTCGGGCTCACCGCGGCCGACCACGCCGGGCCGCCGCCGCGCGTCGCCGGGTGCGGGCTGGAGTTCCCCTACCTTCCGGTACGCCCCGAGGCGGTGGCCCGGGCGCGACTGAACACGGCGGCGGCGGAGCGGTACGGCGTCGAGCACGTCAGCCTCTTCTCCTGGGACCCGGAGTCGCAAACCGCGCACGCCCGGGTCTTCGTGCCCGGGATCGGCGTCCCGGAGGACCCGGCCACCGGTTCGGCCGCGCTCGGGCTGGGCGTCTGGCTGGTCGCCAGCGGCCTGCTGCCGGGCGAGGGTCGGACGCCGTACGCGGTGCGCCAGGGCATCGAGATCCACCGGCCCTCGTCGTTGGCCTGCACCGTGACCGCGGCCGGCGGGACGGCGGTCGGCGCGACCGTCTCGGGTCAGGTGGTGCCGGTGGCCCGCGGCGAGATCACCGTCCCGCCCTTCGTCGGCTGAGCCCTGTCCACCGGCCGGTTGGTGAGGCGGGTGCGGGTGGGGTTCCGCGCGCCTTTCGAGCTGAGTCGTCGGTGATATCGCCGGCCGCGCCGTCGTCGCGGCGAGGCCCGCGCGCCCGTTGAGTCGTTCCTGCTATCAGCTCGAAAGGGCACCCACCACCCGCCTGTCGGGTCCCCGGCGGCCGTCGGGCGGCCCCGGTCGGCGGTCGAGCCACCCACCGTCCCGGACGGTGCGGGAGGATGGTGGGGTGAGCGACGAGGTGGACGAACGGGTGACCCCGCCGTTGGTGGACGAGGCGGTGAAGAAGGCCGCCGTCTGTTGGGTCGGCGTCGGCGACGGCCCGGCGTACGCGTTGTGGTGCCTGCCGCTGGACGGCGCGCTGCTGGTGGTGACAGGCCCCGGCGAGCAGGCGGCGCCCGGGCTGGCCGACACCGAGGCGGCCGAGGTGACGCTGCGCGGCGACCACGGCGGGCGGATCGTGAGCTGGCCGGCGCGGGTGGGTCGGCTCCGGCCGGGCACCGAGGAGTGGGACACCGTCGCGCCGCTGGTGGCGGCGAAGCGGCTCAACGCGTCCGGCTCGGCCACCGAGCTGGTGGCCCGGTGGGCGGCCGAGGGCTGCGCGCTCAACCGGCTCACGCCGGCCGCCACGGCGGTGAGCGGCGCCGACCTGCCGGACGGCCCGCTGACCGAACAGCCGCGCCCGGCGTCCGTGGTCCGAGCCGTCCGCAAGCCGTTCCGCCTGCACCGCGTCCGCCGCCGCTGACCCGCCACGGAACGTAGGGAGCGGCGGTCAGTCCCGCAGCGGCGGCGGGTCGGCCGGCACCGGGACCGGCGCGGCGCGGCGGCCGGCCCGCGTGCCCGCGAGAACGACCACGGCGACGCCCACCAGAAGCAGCGCCAGCCCGGGCAGGGCCAGCGGCCGGGGTAGCTGACCCAGCCAGGCCCAGCCGATCAGCGCCGCGCCGGGCGCCTCCAGCAGGATCAGCACGCTGACCGTGGTGGCGGAGACCCGGTGCAGCGCGTAGTTGAACATCGAGTGCCCGAGGAGCTGGGCGCCGGCCACCAGGCCGAGGATGGCCAGCCACGTCCCGCCGTCGTAGCCGTGCAGGCGTACGCCGCCGACCAGGCAGACCACCAGCAGGATCAGCGCGCACACGCCGTAGCAGACGGTGGTGTAGCCGGTGGTGCTGACGCTGGCCCGGGCACGCTCGCCGAGGGCGGTGTAGACGGCCGCGAACATGCCGCCGACCACGGCCAGCAGGTCCCCGGCGAACGCCCGGCCGGAGACGGCGACGTCGGCGCCGGTGGCGAGCGCCGCGCCGAGCACCGCCACCGCGATGCCGGCCCAGACCGCCGCCGGCAGCCGGTGCCCCTGCCAGCGGGCGATCAGCCCCTGCCACACCGGCTGCGTCGCGCCCAACGCGGTCGCCGCCGCGACCGAGGTGAGCTTCGCGCTCGGCATCCAGGTGGCGAAGTGGGCGGCCAGCGCCACCCCGGAGAGTACGCAGTACAGCCCCTCCCGGCGGCCCGGCCCGACCAGGAGCGCCCGGAGTTCGGCTCGTCGACGGGTCACCGCGACCGGACCGAGCACCGCCACCGACAACATGTTGCGCCAGAACGCGACGGCCAGGGCCGGCGCGGCGGCGAACGCCACCAGCGGCGCGGACGACGAGACGGCGGCGACGGCAAGCGCGAGCGCGCCGACGGTCGGCGTGTCGAGCGGCGGGCGGTGTCCAGCGGTGTGCACGGCTCCGATCATGCGCGTTCCGGCGATCCGGGATGCCGGAGACGTCTTCCCGGGCCGATCGGAGGCGTCTCCCCGGGCCGAACTGTCGCCGAACCGGCCACCGGAGCGGCCGCGGTGCACGACAGTGCGGGAGTGGAGGCAGAGCGGGACGACGCGGCGGAGCCGGGCACCGTGGTCACGCCGTCGGCCGAGTTCCCGCCGCTCGGTGCCGAGGAGCGGGCCGCGCTCGGCCGGCTCGGCACGCGCTGGCGCGGCCCCCGGGAGGCCGGCGACCTGCCCGTCGACCCGACGCTCGGCCGGCGCGGGCAGCCGCCCCGACCCACCCGGTTCGGGCGGTTGGCCCCGATCGACCTGTTCACCGTGGCGCAACCGGACGAACTGGTCGCCACCGGACCGGCGTACCTGCCCGGCAACCGGGCCGGCCGGGCGGTGGCCCGGGTACGCCGGACCCTGGTCGGCCCGCCGCTGGCCAGCAGTTCCGTGCTCTACGAGCGGATGCGCAAGCTGGTCGCGCTGCCGGTGCTCTCCTCGGACCTGCTCAGCTCCGTCGCGTACGGGCCGGAGGCGATGCTCGCCGTGCTGGTGCTGGCCGGTGGTGCCGCGCTCGGACTGGCGTTGCCGCTGGCCGCGCTGCTGGCGGTGCTGATGGTCGCGGTCGGGCTCTCCTACCGGCAGACCATCCCGGCCTATCCGCACGGCGCCGGGTCGTACCTCGTGGCCGGGGACAACCTGGGACGAACGGCGGGACTGGCCGCCGCGGCCGGGCTGATGCTCGACTACGTGCTGACCGTGTCGGTGTCGGTGGCCGCCGGCGTGCACGCGGTCACCTCGGCGCTGCCCGGGTTCACCAGGTGGACCGTGCCGCTCGGGGTGCTGGTGATCGCCGTGCTGCTCGCCGGCAACCTGCGTGGCGTACGCACCGCCGGCAACATCTTCGTGCTGCCCACGTACGCGTTCGTGGTGGTGGTCCTCGCGGTGCTGGCGGTCGGCTACGCGAAGGCCGCGGCGCGGGGTTTCGCGCCGGTGCCGCCACCGGCGGTGCCGGCCGCGGAGGGGTTGGGGCTGCTACTGGTGCTGCGCGCGTTCTCCTCCGGCGCGGTGTCGATGACCGGCATCGAGGCGGTCTCCAACGCGGTGCCGGCGTTCCGCCCGACCGAGTGGCGCAACGCCCGCACCACGCTGGGCTGGATGGTCGCCATGCTGGTCACGCTCTTCGCCGCGCTGGTCGGGCTGATCCACCTGGACGGCCTGGTGCCCCGGGCGGACGAGACGCTGCTGTCCCAGCTCGGCCGCGTCACGTTCCCCACCGGCCCCGGGTACGCGATCCTCCAGGCCACCACCGCGCTGATCCTGCTGCTGGCCGCGAACACCGCGTTCAACGACTTCCCCCGGCTGCTGTTCTTCATGGCCCGGGACGGGCACGCGCCGCGCCGTTTCCTGCACATGGGTGACCGGCTCGCGTTCAGCAACGGGCTGGTCGCGCTCGCGCTCGCCGCGGCGGCCGTCTTCGTCGCCTTCGGTGGGCACACCCAGACGCTGATCCCGCTCTACGCGGTCGGCGTCTTCCTCGCGTTCACGCTGTCGCAGACCGGGATGGTGGTGCACTGGCGACGCCGGCGCGGGCGGGGCTGGCGTCGCCGGCTCGCGGTGAACGCGGTCGGCGCGACGCTCTCCGGGCTGGTGCTGCTGACCGCCGCAGTCGCCAAGTTCACCGAGGGCGCCTGGGTGGTGGTGGTCGCGGTGCCGCTGCTGGTGCTGCTGTTCCGCCGGATCCACCGGCACTACGCCACGCTGCACCGGGCGCTGGCGCTGCACCCGCCGCCGCCCGGGGCGCCGCCCGGCCCGGCCGGCTCCGCCGAGGGCGAGGAGCTGCCCCAGCAGGTACGCCACCTGGTGATCGTGCCGGTGGCCCGGCTGAACCGGGCCTCGCTGCGCGCGCTGGCGTACGCGGCCTCGCTGGGCCGGCCGACGCTGGCCGTGCACATCGCGCCGGAGGAGGCCGAGGCGGACCGGTTCCGGGACCAGTGGCGGGCCTGGGGCGACCACCTGCGGCTGGAGACGATCGTGTCGCCGTACCGGTCGGTGATCGGGCCGCTGGCGCACTACCTGGAGGCGCTGCACGCCGCCGGGCCGGAGCTGACGCTCACCGTGATCGTGCCGGAGGTGGTGCTGCGCCGGCGTCGGCACCGGTTGCTGCACAGTCGCGCCGAGCAGCGGCTGCGCGCCGCGCTGCGGGCGCTGCCCGGCGTGGTGGTGACGAGCGTTCCGGTGCACGTGTCGCAGTGACGCCTCAGACGTCGTGGACCTCCAGCACGCGGGTGGTGGGGGCGGCGTCGCCCAGCTCCGCCCGGAGCGCGGTGCGCTCCGGGTCGACCAGGAACGCGTCGAGCCCGTCGCGGGCGGTGAACCGGATCACGTGCACCTCGGTCTCCCCGTCCCCGGTGCGCAACCGCCGCTCCAGCCGCCCGCCGTGCCGGTCGAGCAGCGCCAGCACCGCGTCCTCGTAGCGCCGGCCGGCGTCGGCGTCGGCGCTCAGGTCGACCAACGCGACCAGCAGGACCTCGTTCCCCGTCGTCATGGCGTCGAGTGTCCCAGCCGGCCGACCGGCGCGGAGTCCCGCGGCGGCCCGGCCGGTCGGCGCGGTGTCCTTCAGCCGGCGAGGCCGACGGCCTCGGCGCTGGCCGTCCAGAGCCGGGCCGCCAGCGCCGGGTCGGCCGCCCAGGGGCGCGGCCGGTGCGGCCTGCGGTCGGCGTAGTAGCCGCCGTCGATCAGCCGGGACGGGTCCTGGCCGGCGAGCCAGACCAGTGTCTCCGCGCCCTTCTCCGGGGTGCGGAACGGCAGCAGCCGCATGCCGAGCGCCACCACCCGGCTCTCGTTGCCGAACCGGGTGCTCACCACGCCGGGGTGGAACGCGTACGACCGCACCCGTGGCCAGCGCCGCGCCGCCTCGGCGGTGAACAGGATGTTCGCCTGTTTGCTGGTGCCGTACGCCCGGAACGGCCGGTAGTGGCGCAGCGTGGCGTTGAGGTCGTCCGGGTCGAGCACGCCGCTGCGGTGCGCGTTGGAGGCGGTCACCACCATCCGGCGCACCCGGTCGGCCAGCAGGTTGCTGAGCAGGAACGGGGCGAGGTGGTTGGCCTGCATGCTCAGCTCGAACCCGTCGACCGTGGTGACCGGTTCGAGCACGATCGCGCCGGCGTTGTTGGCCAGCACGTCGATCCGGTCGTAGTTCGCGCGCAGCCGCTCGGCGAGCCCGCGTACGTCGTCGAGCACGGCGAAGTCGGAACGGAACAGCTCCGGCTGCTCGCCGCTGGACTCGCGCACCCGCTCGCCGGCGGCGCGCAGCCGGGCCGGGTCCCGGCCGACCAGCACCACCTGGTCACCGCGGCGGGCCAGCTCGACGGCGGCGGCCAGCCCGATGCCCGAACTCGCGCCGGTCAGCACCACGATCCGACGCTCAGTGAGATCTTCCACAGGTCCATTCACCCCGGTCACGGCACGAGGTTACCGTGACGTAGCCCCGTCCTTTGGGATCGTTAAGTTCCGACTTCCACCGCCGCGTCGCGTGCTGCCGCCGGACGCTGATAGGAGCGCATCCATGACCGCTGTCGGTCGCCCCCGCCGGTCCTGCCTGGCGGTTCCCGGGTCCAGCGTCAAGATGCTCGGCAAGGCCCAGGGCCTCCCCGCCGACCAGGTCTTCCTGGATCTGGAGGACGCGGTCGCCCCGCTGGCCAAGCCGGACGCGCGCAAGAACATCGTGGCCGCGCTGAACGAGGGGGACTGGGCCGGCAGGACCCGCGTGGTCCGGGTGAACGACCTGACCACGCCGTGGACCTACCGGGACGTCATCGAGGTGGTCGAGGGCGCCGGGGCGAACCTGGACTGCATCATGCTGCCGAAGGCGCAGAACGCCGAGCAGGTGCACTGGCTGGACCTGCTGCTCACGCAGATCGAGAAGACGCTCGGCCTGGAGGTCGGCCGGATCGGCATCGAGGCGCAGATCGAGAACGCCGCCGGCCTGGTCAACGTGGACGCCATCGCCGCCGCCTCGCCCCGGGTCGAGACGATCATATTCGGCCCGGCCGACTTCATGGCCTCGATCAACATGAAGTCGCTGGTGGTCGGCGCGCTGATCCCGGACTACCCGGGCGATCCCTACCACTACATCCTGATGCGCATCCTGATGGCCGCCCGGATGCACGACAAGCAGGCCATCGACGGCCCGTTCCTCCAGATCCGCGACACCGACGCGTTCCGCGAGGTGGCGAAGCGCTCGGCCGCGCTGGGCTTCGACGGCAAGTGGGTGCTGCACCCGGGCCAGATCGACGCCGCGAACGAGGTCTACTCGCCGGCGCAGGCCGACTACGACCACGCCGAGCTGATCCTCGACGCGTACGACTACTACACGTCCGAGGCGGGCGGGAAGCTGGGCGCGGTGATGCTCGGCGACGAGATGATCGACGAGGCGTCCCGCAAGATGGCGTTGGTGATCTCGGCCAAGGGCCGGGCCGCCGGGATGACGCGTACCTCCTCGTTCACCCCGCCCTCGGCGTGACCGCGCGCCGGGCCGCCCCGCGCGGGGCGGCCCGGTCGCGTCAGTAGTTGGTGGAGCTGTCCGAGTTGATGGCGATCGCGATCATCACGATGTAGAAGATGATGCCGGCGACCAGCAGGGCGGTGAGGATCCAGCCGACGATGATGGCCGCCTTCGCCATCCCCTCGCCCTGCTCGCCGGTCTCCCGGATCTGCCGCTGGGCCACGTGTCCCATGATCGCGCCGACCGGCGCGGTGATGCAGGACGTGAAGCCGATCAGCGAGAGCACCAGCGCCACGATGGCCAGCGTGTTCGTCCGGCTCGCCGGCGGCGCGTAGCCGGCGTACGCGCCGGGCGGCGGGTACGCGCCCGGCTGCGGGTAGCCGGCCGGCGGGTAGCCGGGCGCCGCGTACGGGTCGCCAGGCGGGGGCGCGTAGGGCGACTTCCCGACCGCGTACGGGTCCTCGGGCGCGTAGGGGTCGACCGGCGGGCTCGAATGCGGCCCGGCCGAGGGGTCGTGCCAGCCACCGGGCGGCGGGGGATAGCTCATCTGATCATCTCCAGGTACGTGGTCCGGGTCAGGGTAGCCACCAACGGAAAACCCGGAGCACCCCCTTTCCGGGTGCCGCATTGCCCGGAAGGTCCACAGCGGGCAGGATCCTCGACATGGCACTTGACGCGCGTGGGGGTCGGTCGCGACGGGACACGAGCCGGCCGGGGTCGGTGCGCCGCCCGCGCGCCGGGGAGCCGGCGGGCGCCGCCGACCAGGAACGGGCCGCGCCGCTCCCGGAGCCGGCCACCATGCGGCTGGACGGCCGGGTCGCGCTGGTGACCGGCGCGGGCAGCGCGGACGGCATCGGGTACGCGACCGCGCGCCGGCTGGCCGACCTGGGCGCCCGGGTGGCGATCGTGTCGACCACCCGACGGATCCACGACCGCGCCGAGGAGCTGGGCGTCACCGGTTTCGTCGCCGACCTCACCGACGAGTCGGAGGTGGGTGCGCTCGCCGACGCGGTGGCCGAGCAGCTCGGCGACGTCGAGGTGCTGGTCAACAACGCGGGCCTGGCGAGCCGGGCCAGCCCGGAGGTGCTGCGGCCGGTGGCCCAGTTGACCTACGACGAGTGGCGCGGCGAGATCGACCGCAACCTGACCACCGCGTTCCTGTGCAGCCGCGCGTTCATCAACGGGATGTCGGAGCGCGGCTGGGGGCGGATCGTCAACCTGGCCGCCACCGCCGGTCCGGTCAACGCGCTGCCCACCGAGGCGGGCTACGCGGCGGCCAAGGCCGGCGTGGTGGGGCTGACCCGGGCGTTGGCGATGGAGATGATCGCCGACGGGGTGACCGTGAACGCGGTGGCGCCCGGCATCATCCACACCGCCGCGTCCACCATGGCCGAGATCAAGCAGGGGCTCGGCACGCCGGTGGGCCGACCCGGCCTGCCGGACGAGGTGGCCGCCGCGATCGCGTTCCTCTGCTCACCGGCCGCGTCGTACATCACCGGGCAGATGCTGGTGGTGGACGGCGGCAACAGCGTCCGGGAGGCGCAGTTCCGCTGACGCGTCAGTAGCCGTTGTTGTCGGCGTTGGCCCAGATCGCCAGCCCGATCCAGCCGCAGCAGACCAGCAGGCCGAGCGCGGTGAAGACGTAGCTGAGAATCAGCCCCCAGGTGGCGAGCTGGTCGCCCTCCTCGCCGGTCTGCCGGATCTGCCGCTTGGCTAGGTGGCCGCAGACGATGCCGGCGGGCGCGAAGACGAACGCGAAGACCAGCGACAGGATGGCGAGCACGTTGGGGCCGCCGCGCGGGCGCGGGCCCTCGCCGGGCGGGCCGTACTGGCCGTAGGGCGGCTGCGGGGCGTACGGCGGCTGCTGTCCCCACTGCGGCTGGTGCCCGTACGGCGGTTGCGGCCCGTGCGGCTGGCTGCGGTCCGGCGGCTCGTACGGCGACGGTGGCTGCTCGTCGGTCACGCCGGCCCCCTCGGATCCGCAGGTCAACCGCCCTTTCTCTTGCGGACGCTACCCGCAGCGGTGAACCTTTTCACAGCGGTTGTGTGGACTGGTCACCTTGGCGCGGCCGGTTGCGGGGCCGATACTGACCGAGCGTTCAGTTACCCATGAGTAATGCGCCGACCCCGGAGGCTGAGATGGCCCGACTCGCCCAGACGCCCGGCCTGACCGATGTGCAGCGGTCGATCCTGGAAACGGTCCGGGAGTTCGCCGACAAGGAGATCATTCCGCACGCCCAGCGGCTGGAGCACGCCGACGAGTACCCGACCGACATCCTCGACGGGATGCGCGAGATGGGGCTGTTCGGCCTCACCATCGACGAGGAGTACGGCGGTCTCGGCGAGTCGCTGCTGACCTACGCGCTGGTGGTCGAGGAGCTGTCCCGGGGCTGGATGTCGATCTCCGGCATCGTCAACACGCACTTCATCGTGGCGTACCTGGTCTCACAGCACGGCTCGGCCGACCAGAAGGCCCGCCTGCTGCCGAGGATGGCGACCGGCGAGGTGCGGGGCGCGTTCTCCATGTCGGAGCCGGAGTGCGGCTCGGACGTCTCGGCGATCAAGTCGAAGGCGGTCCGCGACGGCGACACCTTCGTGCTCAACGGCCAGAAGATGTGGCTGACCAACGGCGCGTACTCCTCGGTGGTGGCCACCCTGGTCAAGACCGACACCGGGGCCGACTCGGTCTACGGCAACATGAGCACGTTCCTGCTGGAGAAGGAGCCCGGCTTCGGCGAGACCGCGCCCGGCCTGACCATCCCCGGCAAGATCGACAAGATGGGCTACAAGGGCGTCGAGACCACCGAGATGGTGCTCGACGGCGTCGCCGTCCCCGCCTCCGCCGTGCTCGGCGGCGAGGAGCAGGTCGGCCGCGGCTTCTACCAGATGATGGACGGCATCGAGGTCGGCCGGGTCAACGTGGCGGCCCGCGCCTGCGGCATCTCGATCCGCGCGTTCGAGCTGGCCGTCGCGTACGCCCAGCAGCGCAAGACGTTCGGCCAGCCGCTCGCCCGGCACCAGGCGATCGCGTTCAAGCTCGCCGAGATGGGCACCAAGATCGAGGCCGCGCACGCGCTCATGGTCAACGCGGCCCGGCTCAAGGACGCCGGCCAGCGCAACGACGTCGAGGCCGGCATGGCCAAGCTGCTCGCCTCGGAGTACTGCGCCGAGGTGGTCCAGGAGGCGTTCCGGATCCACGGCGGCTACGGCTACTCCAAGGAGTACGAGATCGAGCGCCTGATGCGGGAGGCCCCGTTCCTGCTGATCGGCGAGGGCACCTCGGAGATCCAGAAGACCATCATCTCCCGCGGCCTGCTCAAGGAGTACAAGCTCTGAGGGACGGGCCCCCTCTTAACGTTTCCGGTCGAGAAGGGGCCCCCTCTCAACGCTTCGGCCGGCGCGCGACGGGGTCGGCGGGCGCTGCCTGTCGAAACGGTCAGCCGTGCCGGGTCAGGCCGGCCGCGACCCGCTCCACGATGAGGCACCTGTCCTCGACGTAGTCGATGCCGGCGGCCTCGGCGATCCGGCGCGCCTCGGCGGAGACGATCCCGAGCTGCAACCAGACCGCCGGCGCGCCGATCGCCACCGCCTGTCGGACCACCTCGACCGCGTCAGGCGCCGGGCGGAACACGTCCACCAGATCGACCGGGTGCGGGATGTCGGCAAGCGTCGGGTACGCCTTCTCGCCGAACAACTCGTCGACGGTCGGGTTCACCGGGATGATCCGCCACCCGTGCCGCTGCATCTCCAGCGGCACGCGGTGCGCGGCCTTGCCCGGATCACGGGAGGCCCCGACGACGGCGATCACGGCGGAGTCGGCGAGGAGCTGCTGGGCGGACCGCATCCACCGAGACTAACCCGCCGGCCCGGTCACAGCAGGGCGAGCTGTTCGGCGGCCGGTGTCGGTGGCGCGGTGTCGGGCAGCCGCCGGTTGTCGCCGACCTCGCCGCGGTGCAGGCCGTGCCGGCGGGCCGCCATCCGCACCCGCGCGGTCACCTCCCGCTGGTACGCCTGCGGCGCGTACGCCCCGGCCTGGTAGAGCTGGCGGTAGCGGGGCACCAGGTGGGGGAACTCGCGGGCCAGCCAGCGCGCGTACCACTCCCGGGCGCCGGGGCGCAGGTGCAGGGGCAGCGGCGTCACGTCGACGGCCCCGGCGGCGGCGATCGCCGCGACGGTGGCGTCGATCGACTCCTCGTCGTCGCTGAGGCCGGGCAGGACCGGGGCCATCAGGACGCCGACCGGGAAGCCGGCGTCTGTGAGCCGGCGGACCGCGTCCAACCGGCGGCGCGGGCTCGGCGTGCCCGGCTCGGCCAGGCGCCAGAGCGTCTCGTCCACGAAACCCACCGAGTAGGACAGCCCGACCCGGGTGACCTCGGCGGCCTGGCGCAACAGGGGCAGGTCGCGCAGCAGCAGGGTGCCCTTGGTCAGGATCGAGAACGGGTTGGCGAAGTCGCGCAGCGCCGCCAGGATCGGCGGCATGAGGCGATAGCGCCCCTCGGCCCGCTGGTAGCAGTCCACGTTGGTGCCCATGGCGACGTGCGCGCCCCGCCAGCGTGGGGCGGCCAGCTCGCGCCGGACCAGTTCGCCGGCGTTGACCTTGACGATCACCTTGCGGTCGAAGTCGGCCCCGGCGTCCAGGTCGAGGTAGGTGTGGGTGTTGCGGGCGAAGCAGTTGTGGCTGACCACCCCGTTGGCGATGAAGTCGCCGGTGCCGGTGGTGATGTCCCACAGCGGCAGCTCCAGCCCGAGGTCCTCGATGGATGTCACCTGGAGCCGCGCCGCGCACTTGAGCGCCGTGCCCTCGATCGAGCGGCGGTCGGTGACCGCCGGATCGGTCAGGTGGAAGAAACGCAGCCGCTCCGGCAGTCCGCCGGTCAGCCGGATCTGGAGGCCCCCGTTGCGGTTGCCGGCATCGTCGAGCGCCCACCGGAAGTCGAGCCGGTCGAGCGCCTCGACCGTGTGGCGCCGGCTCTCGTCGTCGGTGACGCCGATCCGGAACACGCCCCGGCGGCAACTGCCGGCGGCGTCGAACATGCCGGCCAGGAAGCCGTGCCGCCAGTCGTCGGTCGGCTCGTCGGGTGGCCGGACCAGCGCGGCGACGACCTCGGCCCGGACCGGCCCCACCGTGCGCAGGGTGGTCAACCGGCGGGCCGGTCGCCCGGTCGTCCGCTCGACGTCGACCCCGGCGTCGGCGAGGAACCGCTCGGCCCGCTCCAGCGCCTCGGCCTCGACGGTGCGCAGCCGGAAGCGGAGGCGCGGGCCGTCGGCCGCCGCCTCGTGCCGTGGCAGCCGGCGTGGGTCGGCGTCGCGGACCAGCGCGTGCAGGTAACCCCGGTGGTAGTCGGTGGAACGCTTCGGCGGAACGGCGAACCGGCCGGTGCCGAGCAGGCGGTTGCGGGTGGTCAGGTGCGGACGCCGCCCGCCGCCGCGCATGCCGCCGGTGACGTGCTTCCAGCCGCGTTCGGTGAGGAAGCGGTGGTCGCCGCTGGCCACCAGCGTGGTGCCGTCGGCCAGGGTGACCCGGTAGGCCCGCTTCACCGTCGACCAGGCGTCGAGCACGGTGGTGACGACGTAGTGCCGGTAGGCGCCGCGCCGCTGGGTGCCGTAGATCCGGTCGCCGGGCGTCAGTTCGCTGATCGGCCGGGTGCGACCGTCCGCCATCAGGATCGGCGTGTCGCCGGCAAGACAGTAGGTGCAGGCGTGGGAACAGCCACGGTAGGGGTTGACCGTCCACTCGAACGGCACGCGCGACTGACCGGGCACCCGGTTGATGATCGACTTGGCCTGCACCTCGTAGAACGTCATGCCGGCGAAGTCGGGGGTGTCGAACGTGCGGACGACCGCGTGGGGCAGCGCCAGCGGCAGGGGTGGAGCCGCCGGCGCTGCCCGGTCAGGAGTCCCCTCGTCCGGGGGAGCGGAGAGGTTGTCCCAGCGCATGGCGTTCATTCGAACACGTGTACGAACGAAGCGCAAGTGACGCGCCGGACACCGCGTGCCGTCGCGACCGACCCGGGTGCAGGATGGACGCATGGAGACGTCGACCTTCGTGTACGACGGCGACTGCGCGTTCTGCACCCGCTGCGCGCAGTTCATCGAACGTCGTATCCCCACCGGGGCCCGGGTGGTCCCGTGGCAGTTCGCCGACCTGGCGGCGCTGGGCCTGACCGAGGCCGAGTGCGAGGAGGCGGTGCAGTGGGTGGGCACCGACGGCTCCCGGGCCGCCGGGCCGGACGCCATCGCGCGGCTGCTCGGCGACAGCGGGCCGCTCTGGCGCGTCGCCGGGGGTGGGCTACGGCTGCCGCCGGTACGCGCCGCGGCCTGGCCCGCGTACCGCTGGGTGGCCCGCAACCGGCACCGGCTGCCCGGCGGCACCGCCGCGTGCGCCCTGCCCCAGGAGGCCCGCGAGCGCCTCTACGGTCCGACCGGCCGCCCCGACCCCACCCCCTGACCGCCCACTCCCACGGAACCCCGACCCCCGCCCCGGCCCCACTGTGGCCTGATCAAGGAGTTTGGGTCGGCGTCGATCTCTGCGGAGACGCGAACTCCTTGATCACCGTGGCGGGCGACGGGGAGGATAGCGGGGAGGATGGTGGGGGCGGGGTGGGGCGGCGGCGCAGGCGGCGGGCGAACGCCACCGGGCGGACCTTCTCCAGCGGCAGGAACGCGGTCATCGCCACCAGGTGCGGCGCGAACGAGATGGTGATGGTCGCGACGGTCACCAGGTGGAACGAGTAGAAGAAGCCCACCATGGTCGTCCGCCACCGCGCGGGCAGCACGAACGCCAGCGGGCTGAGCAGCTCGAACGCCAGGATGCCGAACTGGGCCACGATCAGCAGGTGCGGCACCTGTGCGATCAGGTCGGCGAGGTCGGTGCCGCGGCGGATGATCGCCCGGGCCAGCACCGAGCCGGTGGCCCAGTCGAGACCGCCGAAGCGGAACTTCGCCCAGGCGGCCAGGAAGTAGGTGCAGATGACCGCGATCTGGGTGACCCGCAGCGCCCAGCCGCCCGCCTCGGTGCGGGTCGGGTCGCCGTGCCGGGCCCGGCCGGCGGTGGGCAGCGCGGCCAGCGCCACCAGGAGCCCGAACCGGTCGTGGTCGACCTTGCCGTAGCTCATCGCCACGATCATCCACTCGAAGTAGAGCGCGAAGACCGTCCAGCCGAGCAGCCGCGGCGCGCGGCCGGTCGCGGCCAGCAGCGCGGCCACCAGCAGCACCCAGAAGACCACGCCGACCAGGGCGGGGGTGGGCGTGGGCAGCGGGAGCAGCCGGCCGACGAGCAGCGGCTGGTAGAGGTCGCCGGGCACGTCGACGCGGGTGCGGACCCAGGGGGTGAAGACGACCAGGTCGGCGGCGACGAAGAGGTAGACGAGCGTGCGGAACGCGGCGACCCGGCCGCGCGGCACCGCCTCGGTGAGCCAGCCGGTCATCCGGCGGTGTCCCAGCGTACGGCCGTGCGATCGGTCCACCTGCCGGTCGGGCGTCCGCCCCGGATGTCGTGCAGGCGGACCACGATGCGCACCTCCACCAGCGCCGGCGCGCCGGGGTGGCGTTCCGCGTACGCCTCGGCGACGGTGCGCAGCAGGCTGGGATCGGCGGCGTACCGGTCCTGCTGGCCCTCGATCTCGGCGCGGCGGATGCCGGTGGCGTCCTGGCCGAGCGGGACCACGGCGCCGATCTCGTCGACGCCCTCGACCCGGGTGTCGGGGGCCGGCGCGTCCGGCGGGTCGGAGGTGGAGTACATCCGGAACGGCCCGAACGGGAAGTCGTCGTCCGTGCCGTGCACGGTGCCGAGCAGGAGCAGCGCCATCCCGAGCAGGGTGGCGCCGAGCCGGACGGCGCGCCCGCGCGCGGTCAAGGTCTCCATCAGGTCGTGACGATACGGGAGTGAACCGTCCGGAACTGTCCCTCAGTCGGCCATTTCCCGCTGCCCGTCCCGCCGGTCACCCGGGCACGCGAAACGCCGCCGGCCGGTCCCGCGAACGGGCCCGGCCGGCGGCGGAAGACGCGCCTTGCTCAGTGCTTGTGCTCGGCCAGCTTCTTGCGGACGTCGTCCATGTCCAGCTGCTCGACCTGCTCGATGAGGTTCTCCAGCGCCGACTCGGGCAGCGCGCCCGGCTGGGCGAACACGATGACGCCGTCGCGGATCGCCATCACGGTCGGGATGGAGCTGATGTTGAACTTGGCCCCCAGCTCCTGCTGCGCCTCGGTGTCGACCTTGCCGAAGACGATCTCCGGGTGCTTCTCCGAGGAGCGCTCGTAGACAGGCGCGAAGCGCTTGCACGGAGTGCACCAGTCCGCCCAGAAGTCGAGCAGGACGATGCCGTCCCGGCTGGTCACCTCGTCGAAGTTGGCCGTGGTCAGCTCAACCGTTGCCATGTGCTCTCTCCGATCACCGCGGATTGCCGTACGTCCGGTGGAACCAGGGTCGGTCCGTGAGAATTCCCGTGACCTGCGCGACGAAACGCCGGCCGCTCCGGACGCGTCCTCCAGCACATCGAACCTTATCTGTTCGCAAGATCGTGCGACTTGCAAGTGCAGGACGCATTTGCGTGACGGGACGTGATGGGAGCGTTTCCAAGGAGATCACGCTGTGTTGCCGCTACGAATCGGTAATTTGCGTGCTGACAAGCGGTGATCCGGCCTGCGGAGATCGCTTAGGGGGAGGCGGGCAGTAACTCTGAGTATTGTTACGAAAAGATAAATGTGACGCCGGTCTCTGTCGAATGCTGGCCCCGTACGGCAGAATCTTTCACATCAGAGCGTGGGCGGCGGGTGCCGGGGAGGGCCCCGCCGCTCATTGCGTCTCCCCCCGGGTGGCGCCCGGTGTGACATTTCCACCGCGCGAGCGCCCCGCCCCTTGCCTTAACCAGCGGTAAGGCATGCTGTGCCGAACTCCATCGCCGCCCGTCGAAGGGACCAGGATGCAGTTCGGCCGCTACTACGAGGAGTTCGAGGTCGGCGCGGTCTACCGGCACTGGCCGGGCAAGACCGTCACCGAGTACGACGACCACCTCTTCTGCCTGCTCACCATGAACCACCACCCGCTCCACCTGGACGCGCACTACGCCGAGTCCGCCTCCCAGTTCAAGCGCAACGTGGTGGTCGGCAACTACATCTACTCGCTGCTGCTGGGCATGTCCGTACCGGACGTGAGTGGCAAGGCGATCGCCAACCTGGAGATCGAGTCCCTGCGACACGTCGCCCCGACGTTCCACGGCGACACCATCTACGGCGAGACCACGGTGCTGGACAAGCGCGAGTCGGCCTCGAAGCCCGACCGCGGCGTGGTCGCGGTGGAGACCCGTGGCTACAACCAGGACGGCACGCTGGTCTGCGTCTTCCGCCGCAAGGTCATGGTTCCGAAGCAGGAGTACGCGGCCGCCGCCGTGCCGGAGGGCGTCGACCCGGAGCGCCCGAGCTTCCCCGAGCCGCGCTGAGTCGGGCACCCCGCCGACCGGGTCCCGGTCCCGTTCCCGGGGGACGGGACCCGGACCGGCCTCCGGGGCATATGCTCTGGCTGGAGGTCCCCATGAGCCACTCCGTCGCCGGAGAGCCGCCCTCTGCCGGTCGCCGCGCCGCACCGCTCACCACCGCCGCCTACTCCGCCTCGGAGTGGGACCTGCTGACCGACCTGCCCGGCCGGGTCCTCGTCGCCGCCGCGTCGCCCGGCCCCGGTCGCCCGCCACGGGGGATCGCCGCCGGGCTGGCCGGCCTGGACGCGGTGGCCGCCGGCCGCGCCTTCGACAGTGACCTGATCCGCGCGGTGGTCACCGCCATCTACGCGCGTCACGACGGGGCCGCCGTCCGGGCCGAGCGCCTCACCGATCTGGTGGACCTGCTCGCCGCCGCCCGGGCCGCGGTGCGCGTGCTGCGCCGCCGGGCCGACCCGGCCGACTCCGCCGCGTACCGGCAGTGGTTGGAGTCGGTGGCCGCCCGGGTTTGCCGGGCCGGCGGGACGGCGCCCAGCCCCGCCGACCGGCGTTTCCTGGACCGGTTGGCCGGCGCGCTCGACCTGCGCTGACGGCGCGCGCCGCCGGGTGCGTACGCTCGGCGACCGTGACCGAGGACCAGCTCGACGTGGGGGTGGGGCCGTGGACCGGTGACCCGCCGGACGACCCGCGACTCGACCCGGAGCTGCTCGCCGCCGGCGACCGGCGCAACGTGGTGGACCGCTACCGCTACTGGCGGCGCGAGGCCGTGGTGGCCGACCTGGACCGGCGGCGACACGACTTCCACGTGGCGATCGAGAACTGGCAGCACGACTTCAACATCGGCACCGTGGTCCGCAACGCCAACGCGTTCCTCGCCGCCGAGGTGCACATCGTCGGGCACCGGCGGTGGAACCGTCGGGGCGCCATGGTGACCGATCGCTACCAGCACGTCCGGCACCACCCGACGATCGAGGGGTTCGTCGCGTGGGCGGCCGGCGAGCGGCTGCCGGTGGTCGGCATCGACAACCTGCCCGGCTCCCGGCCGCTGGAGACCGCCGTCCTGCCCCGCCGCTGCGTGCTGCTCTTCGGCCAGGAGGGGCCGGGGTTGTCCCCGGTGGCCCGGACGGCCTGCGACGCGTTGTTCTCGATCGCCCAGTACGGCTCCACCCGCTCGATCAACGCGGGGGTGGCCAGCGGCATCGCCATGCACGCCTGGGTCCGGTCGTACGCCGGCCCGCCGCCGCCCGGTTGACGGATCGCGAGTGTGTCGCCGGGCGAAAATCCCACGTTCGTCGGCCCGCCCCGCTTGACGGCTCGCCGCCTCGGCGGGACGGTGAAGGCGTGACTGTCGCGGTGAGTTGTCCGAGATGTGCGGGCCCGGTACGCGAGCCGGACCTGATGCACGGCGAGTACCGGTGCCTGCGCTGCGGCCCGGTCCCGCCCCTGCACGTGCCGGAGCACATCGGCGCCGAGATCATGGCGAGCGTGGTCGAGCGGGTGGCCGCCGACGGCGACACGCCCGACCGGCCCGGCGTGCCGCTCTGGTGTCCGTGGCCGCTCCCACCGGGTTGGACGCTGACCGGCGTGGCCTGGGCGGGCGACGACCGGGCCGGCATCCGGGCCACGGTGGTCGCCTGCGCCGGCCCGGCGCTGCTCGACGGTGGACCGGCCGACCTCATCTTCGTCGCCGAGGAGCCCGGTGTGGGCCTGGGTTCCCGCTTCGCGGGACTCCCCGGCCCCGATCCCGGCCCTCAGGTCGAGGAGGCGCTGACCGATCCCGGCCCTGGTCACCCGGAGCGTGTGCCGCACGCGAAGATCCGGGTGGCCGGCCATCCGACTCCACTGTGGCTCGTCCGGTCCGAAACGGATCGAAGCGCGTACGCCGGTGAGGCTCGGGGAATGTGGCTCCATGCGATAGCCTGGCCGGCGAGCGCGGGTCACCTCCTCGCGGAAGAAGTCGTCCTGTGCGACCTCACCGAGTGGACACCGCCCGAGCTCGTGTATGGCGCACCGTCCCCGTACCTGCACGGGCAGGCCTGACCGGCCGGCACCGGCGAGTCGGGGAACGGACGCAGATATTCACGGTACGACACCATGCTGATACTCTGGGTGCCGCTGCGGTACTTGGACCCGGCTCCGCGCGAGAGGATGGCCCGCTATGGTCAAGAAGGTCCTCACCTGGGCCGGCATCGCATTCTTGATCTTCTTCGTCGCCTACCGACCCAACTCGGCGGCCGACGTGTTCAAGTCTCTCGGTGGCGGCATCATGGACATCGCGCAGGGCTTCGGTGATTTCTTCACCAACCTGGTCGCCTAGCCGGCCATGGGAAGCCCTTCCGGTCCCCCCTTCGACCCGGACGATCCCGACCGGGCACGCCGGGAGCGCGACACCGAGCCGATCCCCCGGATCGACCCGGACGACGGTCCCGGCTACGGCGCCGGTCCCGGCTACGGGGCCGGCCCCTCCCTCTCGGGCGACGCCGCGTTCGGCGACGGACCGGGTTTCGCCGGTGAGGGTCGCTCCGGTCGCGCCTGGGCGCGTGACCCGGAGGGCTATCCGGAGCAGCCGATCTCCGAGGAGGAGCTGGCCGGTCTCCGGGTCGACGCCTCCGGCATGGCCCCGCGCCGGGTGCTGCCCCTGGAGGACGAGCCCAGCTCGCTGGTCGCCCGCTACCTCTTCCCCACCGAGCGCTACCGGGGCGAGTGGAAGCGGCACTGGATCCACCTCAGCACACCGATCATCGTCGGCATCGCGGCCACGTTCGTGCTCGGCTACCTCTCCGGCTTCCTCGCCGGGCGGGACGTCGGCGCGCTGACCACCATCGCGGTGCTGCTCTGGTTCGCGGTGATGGGCTGGGTCGCCTGGCGGGTCGCCGACTGGTGGTACGACCGCTTCATCCTGACCAACAAGCGGGTGATGGTGGTCAACGGCATCATCACCCGCCGGGTCGCGATGATGCCGCTGGTCCGGGTCACCGACATGAAGTACGAACAGACCCCGACCGGCCGGGCCCTCAACTACGGCACGTTCGTGCTGGAGTCGGCGGGTCAGGAGCAGGCGCTCCGCGAGGTCAAGAATCTGCCCAACCCGAACGAGCTCTACCTGCGCGTGGTGGAGGAGATGTACGAGCCGCAGGCCGTCGAGGCGCGGTTGGGCAAGGAGGCCGACGAGGCCAAGGCCGACGACGGCGCCTGAAACTTTTCGTCCGAACATCTCAAGGACTGCGCACCTTTCGCCGTCGACCCGACCCGCTCGGTCGTGGGAGCCTGCCAGGCAGGACGGGGGCGCGGAGGTGGGCGTGACGAGCAGGGATCCGCTGGAGGAGGAGTTCCGCGAGTTCGTCGCGGCCCGGTCCGGCGCCCTGCTGCGTACCGCCTATCTACTTGCCGGTGACTGGGCGACCGCCGAGGACCTGCTCCAGACCGCGCTGACCAAGACCTACCTGGCCTGGAAGCGGCTCGGCGGGATCGACGCCATCGAGCCGTACGCCCGCCGGGTCCTGGTCAACACGTCGACCAGTTGGTGGCGTCGCCGCTGGCACGGTGAACGGCCGACGGAGGTACTGCCCGAGCGGGCCGGCGTCGACGAGATCGAACACCAGCTCGACCGGGACGCGCTCTGGCGGCACCTCCAGGCGTTGCCCGCCCGCCAGCGGGCCGTGCTGGTGCTCCGCTTCTACGAGGACATGTCGGAGGCGCAGACGGCCGCCCTGCTGGAGATCTCCCCGGGCACGGTCAAGAGTCAGACCTCTCGGGCGTTGAACACGCTGCGCCGCCGCCTCGGCTCGGAGGCCGCCCTGGGCCTGCCGGGCGAGCCGGCCCCCGCACCCGGCCCGGCCGCCACCCCACCCCGCGTCCTGCCGGCCCCGGCCGGTCCGCGGGTCGGGCGCGCGCCCGCGGCCCGGCAGCCCGTCGTGCCGCCGACGTCCCGCCTCCCGGCCGGGTCGGCCCGGCCGCCGGCCGCCCCCCGACCCGCTCGCCGTCCGGCCGGTGCCACGCCGTCATCCGTCGAGACGTCGACGCCGCGACTTCCGGCCGGGTCCACGCGGCAGCCCGCCGCCCCACCGCCCGCCCCGACCACGCCGCCGGCGGCGACCGCGTCGGCCCCGGTCCGTCCCGCCGCCCCGATCCCGGCGGAGACCCGATGAGCGGCGCCCGGCCCTCCGGTGACAACCGAACCAGCAGCCCGGAGCGTCCACTCCCCGTGGGGGAGGCCGAGCTGGAACGGGCGCTGCGGGAGACGTTCTCCCGCCGGGTCGACACGCCCGCGCCGCGCCGCGCCGACCCGGCGGGGGAGGTGCTGCGCCGGGCCCGCCGCACCGGACGCCGCCGGACGCTCACCGGCCTCGCCCTGGCCGGCGTCGCCACGGTGCTGGTCACCACCGGCATGGCGCAGCTCAGCGGGCCGGACGGGCGCGGCGGCACGCCGACCGTGGTGCTCGGCGACCCGCCCGGGCTTTCCCTCTCCCCGCTGCCCAGCGAGCCGACGCCGGTGTACCGGCCGGGGCCGGTCCGCGCCGAACTCGACCTGCTCGTCGGTGACCAGCTCGACACCAGCGGCGGCCAGCGTCGGGAACTGACAGGCGTGGACGGCGTCGAACGGGCGCAGCGGATCCACGACGGGGAGGGCTGGCTGCTCACCTCGGCCGCCACCGCCGCCGGCCGTACCCTCTGGTGGGTGTCGGCCGACGGGGGCACGCCGCAGGTGATGCTCGCCGCCGCGGACGCGGTCGCGGTCTCCGCGGACGGCCGGCAGGTGGCCTGGCGGGACGGCCCGGACGTGGTCGCCGCCAGCGTGGTCGCCGGCCAGCTCATCGCGCCCAGCCGGGTGAGCGCGCCGACCGGCGTCGTGCCGGTCGGCTTCACCGGCGACGACGTGCTGATCGCCCAACCCGGCCAGGGTGGCATGAGCGTCTGGCGGCGGGCGATGGGCGGCGCGCCGGGCACCGTGAACCCGGACGTCCGAGTCGTCTACGGCACCCGTCCGGACGGCCGGCTCGTCGCCCTGGTCACCACCGGGTCGACGCGGCGGCCCTGCGTGGCACTGCTCGACCCGGCGCGCGGTCTCACCCCGACCCGGACCGGCTGCGTCGCCGAGCTGGCCGCCGACGGGCTCGGCGCCGTCTCGCCGGACGGGCGGTGGCTGCTGGTGAACGGCACCGGGCGGACCGCCCTGCTGATCGACCTGGCCGACCCGGCCGCCGCGCCGGCGACCCACCCGGCCGGCCCGAAGCTGGTCGGCCTGGTGGCCTGGACCCGGGCCGGTGTCGCGTTGCACGTGGACGCCGCCGGCGGGCTGGTCCGGGTCCGGCCGGAACGGGTGCTGGCCGGCGAACGCCCGACCCCGTCCACGATCGACGGGATGGCGCCCGGGCAACGGCCGGTGGTGGTGGCCGACACCCCCGCGCTGCCCGACGGGGCGTAGCGTCGGGTCGGTGAGCGTTCCCGCCCGCATCGACCTGCACGCCCACTCCACCGCCAGCGACGGCACGCTCGGCCCGGCCGAACTGGTCCGGGCCGCCGCCGACGCCAGGCTCGACGTGGTGGCCCTGACCGACCACGACACCACGGCCGGCTGGGCGGCGGCCGTCGCCGCCCTGCCGTCCGGTCTCACCCTGGTCCGCGGCGCCGAACTCTCCTGCCGCTGGTCCGGTACCGAGCCGGCGCTCCCGCTGCACCTGCTCGCGTACCTCTTCGACCCGGCCGAACCGGAGCTGGCCGCCGAACTGGCCCGGGTCCGGCGAGCCCGCGAGGAACGCGGCGAGCGGATCGTCCGGCTGCTCCAGGCCGACGGCATCCCGGTGAGCTGGTCGGAGATCCTGGCCGGGGCGGCCGGCGGAACGGTCGGCCGGCCGCACATCGCGCAGGCGCTGATCCGGGCCGGCCTGGTCGCCACCACCACCGAGGCGTTCGGCAGGGACTGGCTGGGGGAGCGGTACCGCCTGCCCAAGGACGACATCGACGTGTTCCGGGCGGTCGCGCTGGTCCGGGCCGCCGGCGGGGTGCCCGTCTTCGCCCACCCGAGGGCCAGCCGGCGCGGCCGGATCGTGCCCGACGAACTGATCGCGGCGTTGGCGGCGGCCGGACTGGCCGGCCTGGAGGCCGACCACGAGGACCACAGCCCGGCCGAACGGGAGCACGTCCGCCGGCTCGCCGCCGAGTTGGGGCTGCTGGTCACCGGCGCGTCGGACTTCCACGGCACGCACAAGACGGTCCGGCTCGGCGCGTACACCACCGCCCCCGAGGCGTACGAGCGGATCGTCGCGCTGGCCCGGGGGGTGACCCCGGTCGCTTCAGGCTGAAGCGTTCCGGCGGCACGGCTACCGTGTCCGCGTGGATCTCAAGCTCTTCGGCGAGGTCTTCGTGACCCTGCTGGTGATCGTCGACCCGCCCGGAATGATGCCCATCTTCCTCGCGCTCACCGGGCCGCTGCCCGCCCGCGACCGGAACCGGGCCGCCTGGCAGGCCGTGGCGCTGGCGCTCGGGGTCATCGTGATCTTCGCGGTGGCGGGGCAGACGATCCTGGCCTACCTGCACGTCGACCTGCCCGCGTTGCAGGCCGCCGGCGGGCTGCTGCTGATACTCGTCGCGTTGGAGCTGCTGACCGGCAAGGCGGACGACCCGAGCCAGCAGGTCACCTCCAACATCGCGTTGGTGCCGCTGGGCACCCCGCTGCTGGCCGGGCCGGGCGCGATCGTGGCCACCATGCTGTTCGTGCAGCAGGCCGGCGGCGTCACCGACTACGTCGCGATCGCCCTGGCCATCGTCGCGGTGATGGTCGCGGTCTGGGTGGTGCTGCGCTTCTCCGGCGGGATCGTCAAGGTGCTCCGTCCGGGCGGCATCGAGGTGCTCACCCGGATCGCCGGCCTGCTGCTGGCCGCCATCGCGGTGCAGCTCATCGCCGACGCGATCGCCGCGTTCGTGACCGAATACGTCAACAACGCCTGAGCCTGTCGTCCGGTGTCGGACCCGGGTGGCAGGATCGCAGGCGTGCGACGACCCCCATCGACCGGCCGCCCCGCGTCGAGCAGCCGACCCACCGGCGGCCGGGCGCCCCGGCCCCGCGCCGAGCAGGCCGAGCAGCTCGGCTTCGAGGGCATGCCGGAACGGCTCTTCGTCTGCACACCCAGCAAGCTCGGCGCCTACGCCGACTGCCCCCGGCGCTACCGCTACGCGTACGTGGACCGGCCCGCCCCGCCGAAAGGGCCGCCGTGGGCACACAACTCGCTCGGCGCCAGCGTCCACACCGCGCTCAAGAACTGGTATGCGTTGGCCCCCGACCGCCGCCGCCCCGAGATGCTCGGCACGCTGCTCAAGGGCACCTGGGTGCGCGAGGGGTACCGCGACGACGAGCAGGAGCGCGACGCGTTCCGGCGGGCGCTGACCTGGCTGGAGTCCTACGTGGCGGGTCTCGACCCGGCCGACGAGCCGGTCGGGGTGGAGCGGGTGGTGGCGGTGAAGACAGCGGTGCTCGCCTTCAACGGCCGCACCGACCGGATCGACTCCCGCCCCGGCCCTGACGGGCGGCCCGAGCTGGTCATCGTCGACTACAAGACCGGCCGCACCGGGCTCGACGCCGACGACGCGCGCGGCTCGCAGGCGCTCGCGCTCTACGCGTACGCGGCCGAGCGGGTGTTCCGGCGGCCGTGCCGCCGGGTCGAGCTGCACCACCTGCCCACCGGCACGGTCGCCGCGCACGAGCACACGCCGGAGTCGCTGCATCGGCAGCTGACCCGCGCGGAGGACACCGCCCGCGACATCATGGCCGCCGAGCGGGCGGTCGCCGACGGGGCCGACCCGGACGAGGCGTTCCCCACCGAGGCGGGGCCGCGCTGCGGCTGGTGCGACTACCGGCGCACCTGCCCCACCGGCGCCCAGGTCCCCGGCAAGGAGCCGTGGTCCGCCGTCGACCGTCCCGCGCAGCCCACCGCCGACGCCGGCTGAAACCGGCCCCCGCTGGCGCAGCCCCTCATCGGCACCGCGCTGTCGCCGCTGCCGGCCGCCGCAGCCGCCGGCTCAGGCCGCCGCGAGGCGGGCGGCGCGTTCCTTGGCGGCCTGCTGCAACGGCCCCTCCCGATAGCGCCGCGGCACCGCCGCCAGCGCCAGCCGCAACGCCCGCACGCCCACCTCCGCCGACAGCGCGGTGGTGGGCAGGCCCAGCCCGCCGTAGAGGCGCAGCGCCCAGGGCGGCAGCAGACCCAACGCGGTGCCGGCCACCCCGAGGTACGCCCAGCGCGGCGGGCCGAGACTGAGGCCGAGCCGCGCCGGCAGGTTGAGCTTCCAGGGGATCGGCGGGGCGGTCAGGAACAGCGCGGTCTCGGCCGCCTCGCGGGTCATCCGCAGCTCCGGGCGTACGTCCCGGTAGTAGGCCTCGATCTCGGCGGCGGTGCCCGGCACCCCGGCCGGGTCCAGGCCGACCAGGGCCGCGGCCCGGCGCTGCTCGGTGTAGTAGCCGTCCACCTCGTCGTCGGTCAGCGCAAGCCCGGCCCGGCGGGCGGTGCTCACGAACGACTCGACCTCGGTGACGTGCACCCACCGCAGCAGGTCCGGCTCGTCGACGCGGAACTCCTCGCCGGTGACCGGGTCGGTGGCGCGCATCCGGGCGTGCAGCATCCGCAGCCGCCGGCCGGCCGCCTCCGCCTCGGCGGTGGTGCCGTAGATCGTCGTCGCCACGTAGGTCGAGGTCCGGACCAGCCGGCCCCACGCGTCGGCGCGGTAGTTGCTGTTCTGCGCGACGCCCGCCATCGCGCGTGGGTGTAACGCCTGCAGGTAGAGCGAGCGCAGGCCGGCGACGATCAGGATCGGTTCCTCGTGCACCTTCCACGTGACCGATCCCGGACCGAACAGGCCGAGGTCGTCGGTGTCCACCGATCAAGAGTGCCACGCCGGCCGGATCGGCCCGGTCGGGCCGGCTCAGTCGTCGGCGGAACGACGGGACTGGCAGGCCGGGCAGAGACCCCAGAACGTCACTTCCGCCTCGTCGAGCTGGAAGCCGTGGGCCTCGTTCGGGTCCAGGCAGGGGGCGCTGCCGACCGCGCAGTCGACATCGGCGATCACGCCGCAGCCACGGCACACCACGTGGTGGTGGTTGTCGCCCACGCGGGCCTCGTAGCGGGCGGGACTGCCGGCCGGTTCGATCCGCCGGGACAGGCCGGCGCGGGAGAGCGCGCCCAGCACGTCGTAGACCGCCTGGGTGGAGACCGAGTCGAGCCGTTCGCGGACCCGCCGGGTGATCTCGTCGACCTCCAGGTGACCGCCGTCGGCGAGCACGGCGAGCACGGCCAGCCGCGGCCGGGTGACCCGCAGCCCTCGCGACCGGAGCAGTTCCTCACCCGTGGCCATGCGCTCATGACAGCACGGAGCCGGCCGCGCCGACAAGTGAGCGTTCCGCCACGCCGGTCCCGGCCGCCGTGTGAACCGGCACGGCGACCCGTACGTGTGATCAGGTGTGCGGCGGCGCAGCGTCGTACGCTGACCGCGCGAATCCGTCCACTCGCCGGAGGTGTCGGTGTTCAGGGAAATCAACGGCCTCCCGGGCCACGTTCTGGTCATCCACGCCGTGGTGGTGCTGGTGCCGCTGCTGGCCGTGCTCACCGTCGCGTACGGCGTACTGCCCCGCTGGCGGCCCCGACTGGACTGGGCGGTGGCGGCGCTGGCCGTGGTCACCCCGATCGTGGCCTGGGTGGCGACCGAGTCGGGCGAGGAGTTGGAGGAGGCGCTGCGGTCGCGGGGCTATCCGCCCGAGGGCCTTCAGAAGATCCACGAACATGCCGAGTACGGCGAGACGCTGCTCTGGTTCACGCTCGGCCTGGCCGTGGCGGCGCTCCTGCTGCTGCTGTCCACCGCGGGCTTCGCCCGGGCCCGGAACCTGCCCCGCTGGCTGCCGCTGGCGCTCACCGCCGTGGCCGCCGTGCTCGCCGTGTTCGCGCTGGTCTACGTCTACCTGACCGGTGACAGCGGCGCCAAGATGGTGTGGGACGGCATCGTCTGACGGCTACGGGCTGCATCTCGCCGCCAGTTACCGTGCGTGACTTCCGGCGAAGGAACTATCGAGTGTGAAGCGATATACCTCAGCGTCATATTTATGACGCTGAGGTATATCGCTTCACGCACTTCAGTGTCGCCGCCCCGACACGCCGGCCGTCGCTTCAGCCGTGGGCGACGGCCGCCACCGACGCTAGAACAGCAACCGCGAGCAGAGCAGGCACATCAGCAGCACCAGCACGACGCCGACGACCGCGCCGATGCCGTAGGTGAGCTGTTGGGCACGCTGTTCCGAGCGGTCCATGGCGGCCATGTCCTGCGGCGGGAGCTGCCGGGGCGGTGGCGTCCGCACGTGCACCGGCGGTCGCCAGCCGGGGGGCGGTGGCGTGCTCGGCGGCGGCCCGGCGTATCCGGCGTCGGGCGGCCCGCCGGCGTACCCGGCGGTGGCCGGTCCACCCGCATACCCGCCGGTTGCCGGATCGACGGCGGCCCCAGGCGTGCCGGGCCACTCACCACCGGTCGCGGTCCAGCCGCCGGTCGGTGCGGCCGGGTCCGGCCTGGCCCAGGGACTCTCCGCCGCACCCGCACGCGACCACGGGCTCGCGGCTCCTTCGACCACGTCGGCCCCACCGGCTGAGGGCTCGGTCCCGTGCGGTTCGGCGGTCTGCGGTCCGGTCCCGTGCGGTTCGGCGGTCTGCGGCCTGGTCCGGTGCGGTTCGGCGGTGTGCGGTCCGGTGCGTGGCTCGGCCCTGCCGGCCTCGGTGGTGGACTGCCCGATCGGGGCTGTCCCGGTGGTGGAGTGCCCGATCGGGGCTGTCCCGGTGGCAGACCAGGTGGCCGTGCCGGCCGCGGTCGTGGGCTGTTCCGTCGATCCAGAGTCCGGCCCGTCGTCGGTGCGGGTTGTCGGGCGGCCGATGGCATCGGTGCCGGGTGGAAGATCCGCGTCCGTTCTGCCGGGGCGCTCGGCATCGGCCGGGTCGGCGTCAACGGTGGGATCTGTCTCCGAGGGCGTTTCGGGGCTTCCCCCGGCTGGCGGATGGCCAGCGGGCTGGTCGTCGGGCGGTGTCCCGTCCGGGGCGGCCGGCTGCTCGGGGCGTCGCCAGGTCTCGTCGTCGGTGCTGCCACCACTCGGCGTCGTCACGCCGACCGACGCTACCAACGCCACGGCCGACCGGCCGCCCGACGCGGCGAAGCCCGACCCACCCACGCCACACCCGCACGCGCCCCGTTCAGCCCGCTGATTCACGGAAAGCGTGGCTCCGGGGCGCGTAATGACCCCTCTTTCCGTGAATTTGCGAGCGGGGTCACCGAGGGGCGTGATGGCCCGTCCGGCGGCGGTATCGTTGCTGCTCGTGACCGAACCCGGCATCCGCGTCCCGCGCGGCGACGACGACCGCGTGGTCGACCTCAGCGACGATCTCGTGGTGCTGCCCGAGCAGACCACCGACGACACCGACCACGGTTGGGGCGAGCGGCCCGGCGGCGATGACGACTGGCTGCTCGCTGAGCGCCCTCCGCACTGGGGCTGACCACGCCGGACCCGCACCGGCCGACCTCCCGCCGGGCGGCGCAGGCTGGCCCCGCCGGGCCGGCTCCGGGCGGCGCAGGCTACCCCCGGCGGGCGGCGCAGGCCGACTCCCGGCGGGCGGCACGGGCTGGTCCGGGCGGAGGTGGTCAGCTGCGGACGACCACGGCGAAGCGGCTGCCCTCGGGCAGCCCGACCGCGCGCCGGGCCTGCTCGGGCGGCAGAGCCAGGTAGAGCGCGGACGAGCCGTCGACCGCCCCGCCGGCCCCCACCACGTCGAGCACCAGCGCGCGCGGGGCGAGCAGCGTGGGGTCCGGTGAGCCGCCGGCGGGCACCACCAGCAGGTCGACCCGGGCGCCCGGACGCAGCACCGCGAGCGCGGCCGGTTCGGCCAGCCGGATCGGCACGCCTACCGACCCGTCGGGCAGCGGCTGAGGGCCGGCGGACGGTGCGTCGGCGGACGCCGTGACGCCGGTGCCCGCGGACGACCCGGACGGAGCCGACCCGGGCGGCGGTGGCCCGGGCGGACAGCCGGCCGGCGTTCGGAGCACCGCCGCGGCCAGCCCCAGCAGCACCGCGACCAGCGTCACCCGCACCAGCGTGCGGCGTCGGGGCAGCCCGCGCCAACGCACCGGCCGTAACGTCGTCTCCCGACCCGTCACCGCTGCCTCCCGCCCGCCGGCCGACCGTTCCGCCAGCAGGCTAGGCGCGCCCGGTACCGCCCCGTCGCCCCGTCGCCCGCGCCTGTGGACAACCCGGTCGGCCTGTGGACAACCGGCGACGGCGGGCACGGAAGTGGCCGCCCCCGGGGGCAGGGACGGCCACGTCGGGTCAGCGCGTGATCAGGAGGAGCTGGAGGCCGCCGGCGCCTTGCTGGCCGACGCGCCGGAGCCCGAGCCGGACGAGCCCGACCCGGAAGAGCCGGACCCCGAGCCGGACGAGCCGGAGCCCGACCCAGAGGACGAGCCCGAGGACGAACCGGACGAGGACGAGTCGGACGAGGACGAGTCGGACTTCCCCGGCTTGCTCGCGGGGCTCGGCGCGCTGTCGGAACCGGACGAACGGGAATCCGTCCGGTAGAAGCCGGAGCCCTTGAACACGATGCCGACCGAGTTGAAGAGCTTGCGCAGCCGCCCCTCACACGCCGGGCACTCGGTCAGCGGCTCGTCCGAGAAGGACTGCACCGCCTCGAGCTGGTGGCCGCACGCGGTGCAGGCGTACTGGTACGTGGGCACGTTCTCCTCCGGATCTCTGGCACGGCCGGTCTGGCACTCGTGGTCTTCGAGTGCCAATGGTGCGTCATCGCACCCGGATTCGTCCAGCGGAAGCGCCCGGTCCCACATCCGGCACCGCCACCAGCCCGCCCCCGGGGGTGATCACGCAGTGCACCGGCCGGTCATGCGGATCGGCGGGCACGGACCTGACCAGCTCCCCGTCGTGCAGCAGCGCCACCGTCGGCACGGTGGCGGGCACCCGGGCCAGCGCGCGGTCGTACGAGCCGCCGCCCCGGCCCAGCCGGACCCCCCGGCGGTCCACCGCCAACGCGGGCACCACCACCAGGTCCGCGCCGGCCACGGCGGTCCGGCCCCACGGTGGCCCGGTCGGCTCACGCAGCCCCCGGCCGGCGGCGCGCAGCGACTCCCGCCCGGTGTAGGCGGCCCAGTCCAGGTCCAGGTCGTCCCGGAGCACCGGCAGCAACAGCTCCGCCCCGGGCGGCAGCGCGGCCCGCAGCACCTCCGGCAGATCGTCCCCGCCGGGCTCCGAGGCGACCGGCACGTACGCGGTCATCCGGGCCGGGCGCAGCCGGCGTACCAGGGCGGTCAGCTCGGCCTGGACGGACGCCGCCGCCTCGGCGCGACGCGGCGCGGACAGCGACCGGCGGGCGGCGAGCAGCGCGACGCGCAGTTCCCGCTTCGCCTCGTGCACCTCATCCGAAAAATCCGGCACGCAACACTCCTGACGCAACGCTTGCCTACCGGTCGCTCTGTGTCAGCATCGCACCAAGGGGCGCGGAACTTCCGGGGGGAAGGCTTTTGACGCTACGCGGGCGGTTGACGGTGGCCTTCCTCGTGGTGGTCCTCGGCCCCGTCCTGCTCGGCGCGTTCTTCGTCGGCGCCACCCTCAGCGCGATCGACCGCAGCCGCGCCACCGAGCGGCTGGGCCTGGCCGCGGCCGGCGTGCGTACCTCGGTCGACGCGCTCTGCCAGCAACTGCGCGCGGCGGCCGACGCGGTCGCGCTGGGGGCCGACCCGGTCGCCCGGTCGCGCGCCGCCGACCAGGTGGTCGGCCGGGGGCTGGCCACCGCCGTCATGATCGCCGACGCGGCGGGCCGGACCACCTACGCCACCGCCGGTGGGCCGCCCGGTCCCTGGCAGGACTGCGCCGGCGCGCCTACCGGCCGGGTGGGGGCGCTCGCCGTCCAGGTCCGGCTCCGCGACCCGGCCGGCGCCGACCTGGGCGCGGTCGCCGCCGCGCAGCCCGTCGACCCGGCCTTCGTGACGCGGCTCGCGGCCGTGACCGGCGTCGACGTCACCCTCCTCGACGGCCCCGGGCGGATCACCCACACGACCGAGGACCCGGGGGTACGCGCAGCGGTGCTGGCCGCCGCCGGCCAGGCGGTCGGGGAGCGGGTGGCCGGGACCGGCGACGGGCGGTACGTGCGTCGGGTGGGGCCGTCCAGGGGGCAGCCGCTGCCGTTGGTGCTCTCGGTGCCGGCCCGGCGTCCACCCGTCCTGTTCGGCGCGCTGGCCGCGGCGGTGGCGCTGGCCGCACTGCTGGCCGTGCTGGCCGCCTGGCGACTGGCCCGGGTGACGACCCGGCCCCTGGTCGAGCTGGCCGGCGCGGTGGACCGGGTGGCGCACGGCGACCTGACCGCGCGGGTGCCGGTCCGCAGCCGCGACGAGATCGGCCGGCTGGCCGCCGCGTTCAACCGGATGATGCGCGAGACCGGCAGCTACGTGGCGGCGCTGACCAGCAGCCGGGACCAGCTCCGCAACCACCTCGTCGTGCTCGGCGACACGCTGGCCAGCACGCACGACCTGCAACGCATCCTGCGGGTGATCCTGGACAGCGCGATCGCCGGGACCGGCGCACGGGCCGGCGCGGTGCTGCTGCTCGACGGTCACGGCGTGCTGGTCGGCCAGTGCGTCGAGGGGCTGGCCGGGCGTTGGCCGACCGACGACCCGGCGGACCCGGCGACGCTGCGGGTGCCGGTCGGCACCGGCGTGGTCGGCGCGGTGGCCGCCACCGGCGAGCCGGTGCGGGGCCGCTGGACCGCGTCGGACCCGCCGACCGGGGAGCCGACCTGTGAGACGTACGTGGCGGTGCCGTTCGCCGCCCCCGACCCGCGCGGTCCGGAGCGCCCCGGGCACCCGCCGCTGGACGGCGACCCGGCCGCGCCGCCCAGCGCGGCGCTCGGCGTGCTGGCTCTCTACGACCGGCTCGGCGGGCACGAGTTCGACGACGACGACCTGGCCACGCTGCGCACCTTCGCCGGCCACGCGGCGGTGGCGGTGGAGAACGTCCGGGTGCACGAGGAGGCGCAGCGGCTCTCCCTCACCGATCCGCTGACCGGGCTGTGGAACTACCGCTACCTGCGCGAGTCGATCCGGCGGGAGGTGGAACGGGCGAACCGGTTCGGCCGGATGCTCAGCGTGCTCGCGCTCGACCTGGACCGCTTCAAGGACGTCAACGACACCTGGGGGCACGCCGCCGGGGACGCCGTGCTGGTCGAGTTCGCCCGCCGGGTACGCGGCGTGATCCGCGAGGTGGACCTGGCGTTCCGGCAGGGCGGCGAGGAGTTCGTGGTGCTGCTGCCGGAGACCGACGCCCGGGGTGCCACGATCGTCGCCGAGCGGCTCGGGGCGGTGGTGCGGGACCAGCCGGTGCCGGTCGACGGTCACGGCGACGGGCCGCTGCGGGTGCCGGTGACGGTCTCCATCGGCATCGCCGTCTACCCGGACCACGCCGCCGGCGGCCAGCAGGTGCTCGACGCGGCCGACGACGCGCTCTACGCGGCCAAGGCGGCCGGGCGGGACGGCTACCGGATGGCCCCCGTAGCCGTCGGAGATCCGGCTCGCACCCAGGAGATTCCGGTGGTGGCCGCCACCGTCAGCCCGCCCGACGGGCTGCCCCGGGCCGGCGCGGCGGACCCGGCGGGCGCCGTACAGGGCGGCGCGTCTTCCGGTCCTCACCCGCCGCGGCAGAGCCGTGGCCGATAGTCTCGCGGCATGTCGGAGCACTCAGCGAACCCCTCAGCGGCCCCCGGTCGCTCCCGTGCGGTCAAGGCCGTCATCCCGGCCGCCGGCCTGGCCACCCGGTTCCTGCCGGCCACCAAGGCGGTCCCGAAGGAGCTGTTGCCGGTGGTCGACCGGCCGGTTCTGCAGTACATCGTCGAGGAGGCCACCCAGGCCGGCATCACCGACGTGCTGCTGATCACCGGGCGGGGCAAGACCTCGATGGTCGACCACTTCGACCGGCGACCCGACCTGGAGGAACGGCTCGCCAAGAAGCCCGAGCTGCTGGCCGCCGTCAAGCGCACCGAGGAACTGGCCGCCGTCTACACGGTCCGCCAGCCGGAGCAGCTCGGCCTGGGCCACGCCGTCGGGTTCGCCGAGTCGCACGTCGGTGAGGCCGCCTTCGCGGTGCTGCTCGGCGACGAGTTCGTCAAGCCCTCCGAGCCGCTGCTGCCGGCCATGCTGGAACTCCAGGCCCGCACCGGCGGCGTGGTGCTCGCGTTCTTCGAGGTCGACCCGGCCGAGACCAGCCGCTACGGCATCGCCTCGGTCGAGCCGGCCGAATCGGAGTACGCCGACATCGCCGAGGTCGTCAGGGTCACCGGCATGGTGGAGAAGCCCAGCCCGGAGGACGCGCCCAGCAACCTGGCCGTCCTCGGCCGGTACGTGCTGCCGGGGCGGATCTTCGACGCGATCCGGCGGACGAAGCCGGGCAGCGGCGGCGAGATCCAGCTCACCGACGCGATGGAGCTCCTGCGCACCGAGGGGGTGCCGGTGCACGCCATCGTCTACCGGGGCACCCGCTACGACACCGGCATGCCGCTCGGCTACCTCCAGACCGTGGTGCAGATCGCCGCCGAGCGGGAGGACATCGGCACCGAGTTCCGCAAGTGGCTCGCGGAGTTCGTCAACAACGGCGACGAGACCGTCACCGACGCGGTCCTCGACGGGCTGCGCAACGCGTCCGGCGGTGCCGATACATGACCGCGACGGCCGACGCCGAGGCGGCCGCGAACGAGTTGACGCCGCTCGCCGACTACCTGGGCAGCGTGCTGCGCAGGTTACGCGCGCTGCCTCCGCTCGACCTCGACCTGACCCAGGCGTACGGCAACGTGCTAGCCGAGGACGTGGTCGCCCCGCACTCGTTCCCCGCCTTCGACCAGGCGGCGGTGGACGGGTACGCCGCGCGCTGGGAGGACATCTCCGGAGGGAGCCGGGGGCCGGGCTACGTCCCGGCCCCCTCCGGTATCCGCGGCGGGCGCAGCATCCGGCTCAACGTGGTCGGTGACCTGGGCGCGGCGAGCTGGCGTCCGGTCCGGCTCACCCCCGGCGCCTGCTTCTCGGTGGCGGCCGGCGCGCCGCTGCCGGTGGGCGCCGACGTGGTGGTGCCGGTGGAGTGGACCGACCAGGGCATGGCCGCCGTGGAGATCTTCCGCGCGCCCAAGCGCGGGTACGGCCTGCGCCGCGCCGGTGAGGAACTCGTCGCCGGCACGCTGCTCGCCCGCGCCGGCGCGTACGTCTCACCAGCCCTGGTCGCGGTGTTCGCCGCCACCGGCATCGGGCACGTGGTGGTGCGCCCCAGCCCTCGGGTGGTCATCGTGGCCACCGGTGACGAACTCGTCGACGTGGGACGGGGCAGCCAGCCCGGTCAGGTGGTGGACACCAACTCGCACGCGTTGACCGCGGCGGCGGCCGAGGCGGGCGGGCTCGCGTACCGGGTCGGGATCTGCGACGACGACCCGGAGGCGCTGCGCGGCCTGCTGGAGGACCAGACGCTGCGGGCCGACCTGATCATCACCACCGGCGGCACCGGCACCGGGCCGGGCGACATGGTCCGCCGCATCCTGTCCCGCCGCGACGGCGGCCGGGCCGGGCCGGTGGCCTTCACAGAGGTGGCCCTCTATCCCGGCACGGCGTTGGGGTTCGGTACGGTCGGCGCCGAGGAGGTGCCGGTGGTGTGTCTTCCCGGTGAGCCCGGTGCGGCGCTGATCGGTTTCGAGGTGCTGGCCCGCCCGGCCATCCAACTGCTGGCCGGCGCCGAGCCGGTGTTCCGGCCCAGCGTGCGCGCGCACCTGCTGGAGACCGTCTCCTCGCCGGGCGGGCTGCGCGAGTTCCGCCCCGCGCACGTGGCCGAACGGCGCGGTGGCGGCTACACCGTGCAGCCGCTGGCCGGTGGGCCGTACACGCTCTCCGGCCTGGCCGAGGCGAACGGCCTGCTGGTGCTCGGCGAGCGGGTCACCACCGCCGCCGCCGGCTCCACCGTGGACGTGCTCCTGCTGGACCGGCGCCGGTGAGGTTCCGGCGGGCGCCGGGGTGGCCGGCGGTGCTGGTGGACGGTCCGGTGGTGCTGCGGCCGTACCGGCGTTCCGACGCGGCGGTCTGGTCGGCGATCCGGCGCGCGAACCGGGAGTGGCTGGCCCCGTGGGAGTCGCACGTGCCGGGCGGCTGGGACGCGACGAACTCGCCGGCCGCGTTCCGTCTGGTCCACGCCGACCAGCGGAGGTCGGCGCGGACCGGGGACGGCATGCCGTTCGCGGTCTGCCTGCGCGAGGACGGGCAGGAGCGGCTCGTCGGCCACCTCAACGTGGGCAGCATCGTGCGGCGGGCGTTCTGCTCCGGGTACGTGGGCTACTGGGTGGACTCGCGGGTGGCCGGGCGGGGTGTGATCCCGACCGCCGTCGCGCTCGCCGTGGACCACGCGTTCGGCCCCGGTGGCCTGCACCGGATCGAGGTGAACATCCGGCCGGAGAACGTCCCGTCCCGGCGTGTGGTGGAGAAGCTCGGCTTCCGCGAGGAGGCCTACCACGTGCGGTACATGCACATCGACGGTGCTTGGCGGGACCACATCGGATACGCGATGACCGGCGAGGAAGTGGCCGCCGAGGGCGGTCTGCTGGCGCGGTGGCACCGCGTACGTGACAGCCGGCGCTGAGCCGTTCCGGCCGTGACGCCCGGCGCGGCGCACGGTGAAGCGGGTCGGCGGCCCGTAACCTCAAGTAACTGCAAGCTGTGGCAAGCGCTGCTGGCCCGCACGATGTGCGCCGTTAACGAGAGTCGACGGAAGAAGTTGCGGCCGTGTGGCGCTCGCCCCGAACTTGGTGACGGGAGGGGTGAGGGTGCCGACGTCGGTGCTCCTCGCCGTCCTCGCCGCCGCCGGTCTGCTCGCCCTCGCTCCGGCGCTGGTCCGCCGGTACGACGCCACCGAGCGGCTGGTGGCGGAGCGGGCGCAGTCGACGGCGCGGGTGCTTCAGCGCCAGCGTCGTCGACGCACCGTGCCCGGACGCCAGCCGGTACATCCGCCCCGCGCCCTCGTCGTCACCTTGAGTGAGAACTCCGACACGGGCGGTCTGGTCCGTCCGGTCTCCGCGCCCCCCGTCCGGCGGCGCTCCGGCCGGCTCCGGCCCGTCTCGGCGGTCCCCGCACAGTCCCGCCGACGGCACCCGCCCCGCCGACGGCACACCACGGCCGTCTACCGCCGACGCCGGGTGCTCGCCGCGCTGCTGCTGCTCAACCTGGTCGAACTGGTCGGCGTGATGCTGGTCGGGCCCGGGTTCTGGATCAGCGTCTCGGTCACCGGCGCGCTGCTCGTCGCGTACGTCGTACACCTGCGGCAGCGGGCCCTCGCCGAACGCCGGCGGCGGCGCGCGGACGCCCGGGAAGCGGCCTGGCTGGCCGCCCGCCAGGCCGAGGTGCGCCGCGAACAGGCCCGGCGCGCGGCAGCCCGGCGGGAGGCGCAGCGCCGGCTGGCCGCCCAGCGGGAGGCGGTCCGGCGTACCGCGATGGGCCTGGACCGGCCGGCGGACCTGCCGCCGGCCGCGAGCGGCGGCTCGGTGTCCTACCGGCGGGCGGGCGGCCTGCGCGGTCGCCCGTACCAGTCCGGCCGGGGCGCCTGACCGCGCCTGTCCTCGGGCGCGCGCCGGCAGGGGACGCTGCGTCGATCTTGGAGTTGTGGTGCCAAGGTTTGCCCCTTTGAAGGCTTATCGGAGGTGCCACAATTCCAAGATCGACGGGACGGGTCGGGTGGGGCCTCGGGTCGGGCGGGGTGGTTCGCGTGTGAGGGGCGCGACCTGTTAGCCTTGTGCCGGCCCGCCCGGTGCAAGCCGGGTGGGACCTGCGCTGGTCCGCCAGCGGAGGGGCTGTGGCGCAGACTGGTAGCGCACCTCGTTCGCATCGAGGGGGTCAGGGGTTCAAATCCCCTCAGCTCCACCCAGTTCAAAGGCCGTTTTCCGCTCGTCGGAGGCGGCCTTTCTGCCGTCTCCGACGAGCCACTACCGTGCCGGTCGTCCGCGCTGTCAGTCGAACAGCCGGTCGAGCGTTTCCTGTTCGAGGTCGCGCCAGCGCTGGCAGTCCTTCAGCGCCGTGACGGGGACGGCCGCGCCGCCGTCGAACTGGTCGACGAGGCCGCGGAGATGGCGGCGTGGGTGGGGGACGGCCATGACCACCACCGGACCGGGTTCGGCCCGACGGCGGTCGAGCTTGCCCGGATCGCGGTAGCGGCGGAACGCGGTGACGCGGCGGACGCCGTGGCCCGGCACGAGCGGGTGATCACGCGGGACGGATGGCGGTGGCTGACCGCCGAGCATCGGGCCGCGTACCTGATGGATGTCGCCCGTGCGTACCTGCAAGCGGGTGACCCGGTCGGTGCCGGCCGGCTCGTGGTGGAGGCCGACCGGGTCGCGCCGGCCGAGATCCGTCACCGGCCGGACGGGCGGGACATCCTCGCCCGCGTTGCCCGTGATCCGCGCGCCCCGGCGATGCTCGTTTACCTCGCCGCCGCGCTCGGGGTGGGCTGACGATGACCGCGCCGTTTCTGTCCCTGGCCCAGATCCGCAACCGGCTGATTGTCGCCGCCCGGTGGATTCTCCGCGTTCCCCGCAGGCTGATTGACGTCGGACGAGCCTCCACCCGATCCGTCGAAGGCCGGTTCGTGTCGAGAAGGCAGGTGCACCTGCACCATTGACGTCAATGGCCGGCGGGGGTTCAGAGCGAGTGGGTGAGAGGCGCGGTTGCCGCAGACAGTCGGGGTGCCGATCTCGCGTCACCCTGCTGCCTGCGGCAACCACACCACATCGTTTATCGGTTAATCCGACCAGATGACGCGTGGCGATGCCGTGGTGGCTTTCCGCGCGTCATTCGTCGGTCCGGATCAGGTCTTGTCCCGCTGCTCCCCACCGACAATCGCCGTGCAGCAGCCGGGGTTCGCCCAACCCTGCGCGGTAAGATTCCAGACGATCGTCGTGTTCTCCGGGAAGTCGTAGTTGCAGGTCTTGGAGGTGCCCGCGCCGTTGCTGTTCACACACTGGCCGCTGCGGCTGCCCACCTGCCAGAAGGCGATCGCGGCCCGCCCGTCGCTCTCGTCGTCCCACACGGTGAACTTGTCGCCGTAGCTGGTGAAGGTCGCATGCGCGATCCGGTTCGGCCAGAATCCGTAGATGGTGTCGCCGGAGTCGGCGAGCGCGGGAGTCGCGGATGCGGCAACAAGTGCCACCACAGCACTGGCGGTGAATCCGATCCTTCGGGCTAGCTTCATGACGAACTCCGTTCCCGGGCACCGCATTAGGCGCCTTCATGGTTCGTTGAACACGACATCCGGGGAATCGGCACACCCGCCGCCCCCCAGCGATCTCCGCCGAGCATAGTCCACTGTGTCTACCCCCGTTCGGAAACGTCGATGGGTGATCGGTCGGTGACGCGGAGACTACGATAGGAGCGCTCCCAAATGTAGCTATCGGTAAAACCGCTAGAGTGCATGACAATCGTTGATCTGGCCCTATTCAGGCTGACTTATCGGGTGTCACCCGGCATGGCACGTTCAAATCCCGTGCAGTTCGAAGGCCCACCGTGGTCCTTTTCGGACTTCGGCCCGAGTCGGCCATACCGCCCACCGCCACGGGTGACCGCTCTTGAGTCGGATAGCCGCTTGTCGGATCGCTTGAGGCCCCGAGTCCCCGGCACCAGACTTGATCGGGTTTTCACGAATCGACAGGGGGGGCGCTGATGCGGGAAGGCATGTCCGACTACGAGGCCCGGGCCTGGTCCAGCCTGCTGGAGAGCGAGCGGAAGCGCCGCGACGGCGTGCGGGCGCGCATGGTCGGCCAGGTCGCGTCGCTCACCAGGCGTGCCGGCGAACAGATCAAGAAGATCCCCGGCGGGAGCCGGACCATGCAGCTCGGCGACGAGACCATCATGAAGGCGCTGGAGGGTGGCTTCAAGGCGATCTTCCTGCCGGCCCTGCGTTCGGCGTCGCTGGCCAAGCGGGCCGAGCGGTTGCGCCGTGACCACCCGGACCTGGCCGAGGGCTCGCCGTTCGGCTCGCTCGACCTGAAGGACCTCGACAAGGGTCGGCCCGCGATGACGATCCCGTTCGTCGGGGTGATCGAATCCGGCCTTGCCTCCGTCGCGGTCACCGGCGCCACGGTCAGCACCACCGTCAGCGGCGGCACGACGGCGGGTGTCGCGGTCGCCGCGGTGGCATCGGACGTGGTGATCTCGCTGGCGCTGCTCGGCCGGGCGGTGGCGGAGGTGGCGGTCCACTACGGCTACGACCCACGGGACCCCGAGGAGGAGTTGTTCCTGATGGGGGTCCTGAACTACAGCATGGCGTCGTCGTCCGCGAGCAAGACGGCAGCGCTCGCGAGCCTGTCGCGCCTCACCCAGCAGATGATGCGCCGCGCCACGTGGAGCCAGTTGGGCCGGGACCCTCTCGTCCGGGTCATCCAGCAGATCTTCAAGCTGCTCGGGCTGCGGCTGGTCCGGACGCGGCTGGCGAACGTCGTGCCGATCGCCGGCGCGCTCGTCGCCGCCGGGCTCAGCTTCGCCATGCTCCAGTCGGCCATCGAGGACGCGACCCGGCTCTACCGCGCCCGCTACCTGGCGGAGAAGCACGGTCTGTCGTGGGAGGAGTGGATCACGAAGCCGACGTCGGCGGCGGACGCGACGGAGCCCGCCCCGCAGGCGGACGCGACGGTGGTCGAGGTCGACGAGCTGCTCGACGACGTCACGTCCGTCGAGCAGGGCGGCTCGTCCGTGGAGCGGGGCGACTCGTCCGCCGGGGAGGACGCCGGCGACGTCCGGCCCGCCTCGGACGACCGGCTGAACGGTCCCCGCGCCTGACGGGTGGCGGTGGGCGTGGACACCGCCGTGAGCAGCACCGGCATGGGAATCCCGGCGGACCGATGACTTTCCGGGCCGACGGCTGTCGACCGGAGCATGACCACGCACACGCTCCAGACACCCGACGTCGACCTCGTCTACGACGTGCACGCCCCGAACACCACCGCCGGCGGGCACCGGCCGCTGTTCATGATCGGCCAGCCGATGTGCGCCGACGGCTTCGCGGCGCTGGCCTCGTACTTCCCGGACCGGACCGTGATCACCTACGACCCGCGCGGGCTCGGCCGCAGCGTGCGCCGGGACGGCCGGACCGACTCCGTGCCCGAGACCCAGGCCGGCGACGTACGGGCCGTCGTCGACGCGCTCGGCACGGGCCCGGTCGACATGTTCGCCAGCAGCGGCGGCGCGGTGACCGCGCTCGCCCTCGTCGCGGCGTACCCGGACACGGTGGGCACGCTGGTGGCGCACGAGCCGCCGCTCGTCACGCTGCTGCCCGACGCGGACGCCGCCGCCCGGGCCACCGCGGCCTGCCAGGAGGCGTACCGGAAGAACGGCTGGGGTGCCGGGATGGCCGCGTTCGTGGCCATGACGTCGTGGCGCGGCGAGTTCACCGACGACTACTTCGCCCGGCCCCTGCCCGACCCGGCGGCGTTCGGGATGCCGGTCGAGGACGACGGTTCCCGGGACGACCCGCTGCTCTCCGACCGGTCCGTGGCGGTCACCAGCTACCGGCCCGACGTCGACGCGCTCCGCGTGGCACCGACCCGGCTGGTCATCGCGGTGGGCGAGGAGTCGGCGGACACGTTCACCGGCCGCACGTCGGTGGCGACGGCCGAGCTGCTCGGCGGGCGGCCGGCGGTCTTCCCGAGCCACCACGGAGGCTTCGTCGGTGGGGAGGGCGGCTACGCCGGCCAGCCGGAGGCGTTCGCCCGCCGGCTGCGCGAGATCCTCGACGGCCGGGGCTGACCGGCCGGCCCCGGCCTCGCCGCCCGGCCACCGCGTCGCGGGCGTCGCCGGCGACCCGGTCGCCGCGCTACGAGCGTCGCGGGCTCCGCGGCCACGCGGCACGGTGCTGGTGCGGTTGAACCGCCTCAGGCCCGGCGCAGCTCGGCGACCATGACCGGGTAGGGACCGGCCGGCGTGTCGGGGCCGGCCTGGTCCGCCGGGACCACGTTCTCCATCACCAGCCGCAGCGTCGCCGGGTCGGCGGCGTCCAGCGTGATCCGCCACCCCCACCCGCCGGCGTACTCGGCGGCCAGCTCGACCGCCGACGCCGCGCCCGTCGCGCCGGTGAGCGTCATCGCGGTAGGCTGCTGGTGCCACGAGTCGCCCCACCAGGCGGCCAGCGACCCCGGCTGCTCCCCGCTGGCGATCACGAGCAGGCCGTCCTGCGGGCCGTCGTCCGGATGCGTCCACGCGTACGCCACGGTGGTCAGGTGGCCGCCGGCAGCGGTTGTCACGGTCAGCGAGGCCGGCGACTCGGCGAACGGATCGGCGGGCAACATCCGGAAACCGTTGGTGCCGGCCCAGGAGCCGGTGGCGTCAGCGATGATCACCGGCTCAGCATAGGGGCGCGGAAGTCGTCCCCGCGCCCCTGCGCCGGCACCCCGGCAGCAGCCGTCAGTCGTCGCAGCCCACCCCGTCGCCGTCCCGGTCCAGGTCGTAGATGTCGCTGCCGACGACCCGGACCGGGCCGTCGACGTACGCGGGACCGTTGCCGCTGCCGCCGGAGCAGTCCACGTCGCTCGCGACCGGTACGCAGGCCCCGCTGTAGTTCGGGTCGCATTTGCGCGCCGGCTTGGTGCCGATGGCGACCACCTGCGTCACCGGCTGCCTGCTGACCACGGACCGGATGAGCTTCCGGGCGGTCTGCACCCCTTCGGTGACCGTCACCCGGTAGGTCAGCGTGCGCACCCCGTTGACGCCGCGCGTGCGTACCTTCTTCGTGCCCTGCGTCAGGGTGGCGTCCTTGACGGTCCGGGTGGGGTAGGCGATCTTCGCGGTCGCGGTGACGGTCGTGGTCCGGACCTGGGGTGACGGCGGCGCGCTCGGGCTCGGGCTCGCCTCGGTCGGCGACGCGGCCGGGGACGGGACGGAGGTCGTCGGCGCGGCGATCGCCGCCGCCTCGACACCGGTCGTCGCGGAGGTGGCCGGCGCGGCCTTCTTCCCGGCCGGAGCCGAGGAGGAGTCGGGGCCGGCTCCGATCGCCACGCCGCCGCAGCAGCAGAGCACCAGCACGCCCGAGGCCACGACCGCGACCTTCGCGCCGCTGGAGAGCCGGCGCCACCAGGACTGTCTCGGAGCGGGATACGCCGGGCGGGGACCCGGGACCTGCGGTGATGGGTTCGTCACGCACCACAGTCTGCTTGCGTACGCAACGATTGCCAGCGGTCAATCGGTGCGCTCCACATCGACGCTGCGGCAGCGTCCGGCGACGACGAGTTGCGGGATTCGGACAACCGGCGGGCCCCGGTGGCGCCCGGTCGACCGACCCCGACCGGTGACCGACGACGGCCGGCCGATCGTTCCGCCGCGGCACCGCCATAGATCCTGTACGGGGCCGCCCTCGCCAGGGCCGTTCCGCACCGAGGTCTCGGTGCGGCGGGAACGGCTACGCCGGTGGCAGCAGGGCGGTCAGGTCGGTGGCGTGCCGCAGCGTGTCGGCCAGCCGGCCGCGCAGCGCCTCGTCCAGCGGCACCGCGTCGGCCCGCCGCAGCAGCCCACGCGCAACCGCCGGCTCGTCCAGCAGCAGCGCCAGCTCGGCGCGGTAGACGAGCGCCTCGACGTGGACGCCCGGATCGTCGGCGGCGTCGGGCCGGGCCAGCGCGCCGTCGAGGATCCGGGCGGCCTGCTCGGGCATCCCGCGCGAGTCGGCCTGCACCACCGCGTTCCCCAGTGCCCGGGCCAGCCCGGCCCGGTCGTCGTCGGCGTCCGGGGTGGCGGCCCGGGCCACGAACCGGATCCAGTTGCCGCCGGGGTCGACGATGCTGAACCCGGTGTGCCCGTCGGCGTTGCGCCGGAGCCGGGGACGCGTCATCCGGGGCACGCCGGAGACGAGCACCTTGCCGTAGGCGGCCCGCAGGCCCGCCGCGAAGGCCCGGTGGATGCCGACCGGATCGTCCACCACGACCAGGCAGCTACCGTACGAGGTGGCCGGATCGAACTCCGGCATGCCGAAGAAGTGCAGGTTCAGATCCTCCCGGCGCAGCGCCAGGTACGGGTTGGGGCGCGCCTGCCGGTGCGTCACCTCGAAACCGAGGGCCCGGTAGAACGGCGCGACGTCGTCCAGGGAGCGGCACGGCAGCAGCGGGATGGTGGTCTCGTTCGCCATCCGTCGAGCCTGGCGGCCGGCGAGTGGCACACGCACATGAAAACACCCGAACGGCTCGGCGGCACCGACCGAACGGCCCGGGGGCCGGCCCCCGACGGGACCGGCCCCCGGGCGGGGTCACGCTCCGGTCAGGGCTTCCAGGACCCGGCGGTACGCAGGTGGTGCTCGTACTCGACGACGCCGTTGCGGTCCTTGACGTCGAAGATGAGCTGACCGCTGCGCTTGGAACCGGCCGGCAGGTTGTTGCCGGAGGTCATCAGCTTGCCGCAGCCGGAGAACGCGCCGGCGATGCCGCTCTCCTCGGTGCCGTCCGCGCCCTTCCAGGTGAAGAAGAACGGGTTGATCGAGCCGGTGCCCTTGGTGACCTCGGCGGACACGTCGGCGATCAGGAACGTGCCGTTCTTCGGGGCGGACGCGTACTCCCGGCAGGCGGTGTCCTTGGTCCGGAAGTTGCCGACGGTGATCTCCACCGTGCCCTCGTCGTCGTTGACGATCAGCTTGTCGCCGGCGGGCATGTTGAACGTCTCGTCGTCGGTGGTGCCCGGCTGGGGCGTGGTGACGGACGGGTCACCGGTGGGCGGCGGGGGATCGATCGGGTTGCTGTAGCTGATGCCCGGGGTGGGCAGCGTGTCGATCGCTTCCTTGGTCTTCTTCGCGCCGCTGTAGAGCGCGAAGACGCCACCGCCGCAGCAGAGCAGCAGCAGGACCACCACCACGATGCCGACGGTGAGCCAGACGTTCCGGCCGGACTTCTTCGCCGGCGGCCCGAACGGCTGCCCCGGTGGCGGCGGGTACGGCCCGGTCGCCTTGTACGCCTCACCGCCCGGCGGCGGGTACTGCCCACCCGGTGGCGGGTACGGCGCGCCCGACGCGGGCGGATACCGCGGCTGCGCCCCGCCCGGCGGCGGGTAGCCCTCCGGCGGCGGATAGCCACCTGCCTGCGGGTAACCCTCCGCCTGCGGGTAGCCGCCTGCCTGCGGATAGCCGCCCGCCTGTGGGTAGCCCTCCGCCTGCGGATAGCCGCCCGCCTGTGGGTACGCCCCACCCGACGGTGGGTACGGCGTGCCCGACGTCGGTGGCGCCGGCGGGAACGCCTCGGTGGACGGTGGCGGCGGGAACGCCTGGGTCGGTGGGACCGGCGGGAACGCCTGGGTCGGCGGGGCCGGCGGCTGGGGCGGCCCGGAGACCGGCGGGTGGGGCGCGCCCGAGAGGGGGGCCGTCGGCGCGTCCGGGGTCGGCGGCGGCGCCCAGGGGCTGCCGGACACCGGCGGCATCGGCGCGGTGGGGAACGCCTGCGTCGGCGGTTCCTGCGGCTGCTGGTCCGGGTCCTGTGACCCGGACGGAGGCTGAGGGTGGCTCACCGTACTCCTTGGGCACCTTCGGGAGGAGATTTCAGTCGGGACGACGGTACAAGCCGTCTACAACGCCGCCGTCCGGCCCTCACCGACGTGCCAGGACGGCGGCGGTACGGATCAGGTCGTCGTCCACCGCGAACCGTCCGGTGATCGACGATGGCGGATCGGGCACCGGGGCGGCGGCGAGCCGGGCCGGCGCGATCTCGGCGCGGAACGTGCCCGCGTCGGGGTCGAGCGTGAGTCGGGCGTCCGGGAAGCCCAACCAGGTGCCGACGAGCGGGTACCAGACCTTGTAGACGGTCTCCTTCGCGCTGAACAGCACGGTCGGCCAGGGGAGCCCGGACGGCAGCCGGACCAGGTCCGCCTCCTCGTCGGGGCGGCACACCTTCCGGCGTACCCCCGGGGTGAGCGGGCGGTGCCCCTCGGCGTCGATGCCGACCGCGCGCACGTCGGTGGCGCGGGCGACCGCGGCGGCGCAGTAGCCCTCGGTGTGGGTGATCGCCCCGACGACGCCGGCCGGCCAGACCGGGGCCCGGTCCGGGCCGGTGGGCAGCGGCGTGACCGGCAGGCCGAGCGCGGCGAGCGCCCGGCGGGCGCACGTCCGGCCGGCGGTGAAGTCGCGCCGGCGGCGGGGCACCGCGCGGTCGCCCAGGCCGGCCCGCTCGGCCGGCAGAAGCGTGCCGGACCAGTCGGCCGGACCGGCCACCGCCACCGCCACGGTGGGCGGCAACAGGTCACGCACGTGCGTCAGTGGGTGACTGGGACACGCGGTGACCGTACCGTAACGGCGGAGCGCAGTGTGGCGCTGAAAGAACGTTGTGGGGGGAGGCAGCGTCATCGACATCGATGGAAGGAGCGGCCGATGGCCCCCTGTGTGGAGGCGTCGGAACCACGGTCCGGCGAGCACATCCCCGTGACGCCCGACTGGACCTGCGGCTCGTGCGGCGAAGACTGGCCCTGTGCCACCAAACGCCGGAACCTGCTGATCGAGTACCAGGTGGACCGGGCGTCGCTGAGCGTCTATCTCGGTTCCTGCCTGGCGTCCGCCACGCACGACCTGCGTGCCGCGCCGGTCACCGCGTTGCAGGACCGGTTCATCGGCTGGGTGCCGCGCGGTTCGCGTACGGTCTGAGTGTGGCGCTTCCGGTGGCCGCCGCGTCGGGTTCGCGGCGACCACCGGTCGCGGTCTCAGCGGCGGCGGGGCCGCCGGGTGAGGGCGAAGCCGACCACGCCTGCCGCGGCGGCGAGCACCCCGCCCACGCTGGTCCACACCCAGCGCGAGCCGGCTTCGGGGAGCCAGCCGGTCAGGTCGGTCTCCTCCTCGGCGGCCGGCTCCGGCGTCGGCTCGGCGGTCAGCACCGTCCCGGCCCGCGTGTTCGGCACCAGCGGCGCCGCCAGTTCACCGTCGTCACCGGACGCGCCGCCGGAGTCGGTCGCGCCGGCCAGCAGGTCCACCTCGATCGGCAGGCCCAGGTCGGGCTCGGGCAGGTCGGTGACGGAGAGCCGGACGTAGTAGGTGCCGGGCAGCGGGTCGCCGGACCACGGCTCGGCCCACGGCCGCACCCGGCGCAGCGTGCAGCCGAGCGTCACGCCGGTCGCCACGACGTCCACGGTGGGGGTCTGCGCGCCGGCCGTGCACGCCTGCCGGCGACGCAGCCCGTCGAACACGTCGACGGTCCAGGTGGACGGGCCGGTGCGCGGCTTTCCGAAGGTGACCGTGACGCCGACCTCGTGCACCTGCCCGGCCTCGGCCCGGAACGACCAGTACAGGTGGTCGCCGGTCGAGGCGCCGACCCGTACCGGCTGGCCGGCGGTGATGGTTGTGGCGGTGAGGAACGAGGTGCCGGCCTTGGTCACGGTGGTGGCACCGGGGGACGGGCTCGGGGCGGCGAGGGCGGCGCCGGGCGCGAGCGCGAGGCCGGCGGCGGCGGTCGCCGCGGCGAGGCGGATGAGGGTACGCATCCTCAGTTCTCCCTCCAGGTGGCGACCCACCAGCGGGTGAGCAGCCCGGCGACCAGGCCGGTGACGAGGCCGGCCAGGGTGAGCAGGAGCAGCAGGGCCCAGCCACGGCCCAGGTCCGGCCCGTCCGGGGCGGGGGAGGCGGCGACCACGTCCACGGTCAGCTCCACCGGCATGCCCGGTTCGGCGCGGGTGCCGGCGCGGGCCGCGAACGAGTTGCTGACCACCAGGCAGACGGTCCGGGCCGCCGCCGTCGCGCTCGGGGTGGGCGTCGGGCCCGCCGCGTCCTCCTCCTCGGCGGCCGACCAGCGCAGGCCGGCCGAGACCACGTCGGTACGCCCGCTGCCGGCGTCGACGCCGCGTACCAGTTCCCGCCCGTCCGGCGCGGTGGCCCGCAGCAGCACGCCGTAGTCCGGGTTCACCGGCCGGTCCAGCCCGACGCTGACCGAGGCGCGCAGCTCCTGCCCGGCACGCACCGGCACCCGGTACCAGCGGTGCTCGGAGAACGCCTCCCGGTCGGTGTAGACGCCGGGCGCGAGCAGTGGCGCGTCCGCGCAGGCCGCCGCGCCGCCGACCACCGCCGGGGTGACCGTGTACGTGTCGCGGGCCCGGTCGACGAGCTGCTTGATCCGGCCGGTCAACTCGTCGGCGCTCTGCGCCGCGGTGTAGGTGCCGCCGGTGGCGCCGGCGATGCAGAGCAACTGCCGGCGTACCTTCTCGTCGGGGGCGAGGCCGAGTGTGTCGACCACCAGCCGGGTGCCCTGCGCGGCCAGCTCGCGGGCCACCTCGCACGGGTCGGGCGGGGCGCAGGTGTCCTCGCCGTCGGTGATCAGCACGATTCGGCGGGCGGTGCTGCCGGTGCCCAGGTCCTGCGCGGCGGAGCGCAGCGCCAGCCCGACCGGGGTGAAACCGGTGGGGCGCAGCCCGGCGACGGCGGCCTTGGCCTGGGCCCGGTCCACCGGGCCGACCGGCACGATCTGCTGGGTGTCCCGGCAGCCCTGCTTCTTGTCCTTGCCCCGGTAGGTGGCGCCGAGCACCCGGATGCCGAGCTGCGTCTCGTCGGGCAGGCCGTCGACCACCTCGTTGAACGCCTGCTGGGCGACGCTGATCCGACTGCGCCCGTCGATGTCGCGGGCCCGCATCGAGCCGCTGACGTCGAGCACCAGCTCGACCTTGGGCGGTTCGGCGGCGGGTTCGGTGGTCTCGTCGTCGGCCCCGGCGGGGCTCGGACCGATCAGCGCGATCGCCGCCAGCAGTCCCCACAGGACGGCCGTCGATCGTCTCTTGTTGATCACCGGGCGAGTGTAGTGAGATCCACAATGGAGGATCATCCGGGTGGTGGGGTGCGATCCGGTCGACGATGGTGTCGAACTCGTTATGTTCCGGGGGGATGACCCACCGTTAGCTGCCCGATGTAAACCTTTCGGGGGGTGGCGCGTTGGTCGGAAATCTGACTGAGCTGCACCCGTTGTGCGGTCGGCGCAGTGTGGTTAAGCTCTGTCTTGCGCGCCCCAATCGCCCGCTTCCCCCGTGGCAGGCGATCGGGGCGCGCTTTTTTCTGCCCCAGGGCCGCTAAGCAGATTTGCGGCGTGGGCGCAAGCGCATTTCGGCCCGGTGGAGAGGTCTCCACCGGGCCGTCGTGCGTTTCGGCCCGCGGTCAGATCCAGCGGCCGTCCAGCCACATCCGGGCGGACCAGTCCGCGTACGGCAGCAGCTTCCCCACGAAGATCGGGTAGAAGTAGCCGAAACAGAGCGCCACCAGCAGCACGTAGGCGCCCACGATGATGCCGCCGACCAGACGGCGGTCATTGGTCTGCTCCTCGCTCGGCGGCGCGGCCGTGCCGGTGACCGGTGCGGGGGTGACGATCGCGCCCAGCACGTAGACCACGGCGAGCACCAGGAACGGCACCGCCGGCGCGGCGTAGAACGAGAACATCGTCCGGCCGTCGAGCGCGAACCAGAACCAGGGCAGCAGCCCGGCCGCCGCGCTCAGCAGGATCGCCCCGGCCCGCCAGTCCCGCCGGGCCAGGCCGAGCCAGACGGTCGCGGCCAGCGCCGGCAGGAACGACCACCAGAGCAGCGGGGTGCCCAGCAGCAGCACCTCGGAGGCGCAGCTCGCCGCGCCGCAGCTGCCGTCACCGGACCAGGCGAACGCCACCGGCCGGCCCAGCAGCAGCCACTGCCACGGCCAGGACTGGTACTTGTGCGGGTCGTCGAGCTGGGTGTGGAAGCCGTACGCGGCCTTGTGGTATTCCCACAGGTTGATCAGCGCGCCGAACACGGGCGTGTCGCTCAGCCCCTCGACGTTCGGGTAGCGGCTGGCCAGACGGTAGTAACCCTCGTCGCTCAGCAGCCAACCCGACCAGGTGGCCACATAGGTCACCACCATCAGCACGCCGGCCGCGAGCAGCCAGGGCAGCTCGTCGAGGACGGCGTCCCGCCACGGGCGGCGGACCCCGGCCGACCGGCGGACGCCGACCTCCCAGAGCAGCACCAGCAGCGCGAACGCCGGCACGAAGTAGATCCCGCTCCACTTCACCGAGCAGGCGCAGCCGAGCAGCACGCCGGCGAGCAGCCGCCACCACGGCCAGTTCCGCCAGCCCGATGCCGGCCGGCCGGCGCGCCCCGGCGCCGTCGGGTCGAGCCCCGCCTCCAACGCCCGGGACCAGCGTCGCCGCCGGGCGTCCCGGTCGAGCACCAGCGCGCCGAACGCGGCCAGCACGAACAACAGCAGGAAGATGTCGAGGATCGCGGTGCGGGACAGCACCAGGTGGAAACCGTCGAGCGCGAGCAGCAGGCCCGCCGCGCAGCCGAGCGTGGTGGAGCGGAACATCCGCCGGCCGATGCGCACCAGCAGCAACACCGACAGCGTGCCGCAGACCGCCGCGCCGAACCGCCAGCCGAACTCCGGGGCGGTGGTCATCAGGTGCCCCGGCACCGAGATGTTGGTCTCGGCGTCCTGGTAGCCGAAGGCCCACTCGCCGAGCCCGATCAGCCACTTGCCCAGCGGCGGGTGGACCACGTACGACGGGCCGTTGTCCTTGTAGTTCCACTCGACGCCCCGGTCGATGAGCCCGTACGCGTCCTTGGCGTAGTAGGTCTCGTCGAAGATCTTGCCGGAGGGGTGGCTGAGCCCGACGAAGCGCAGGATCGCGGCGATCGCCACCACCACGGCGGTGGCCAGCCACGCCTGCCCCCGGCCCAGATGGTCGTCGACCGTGGCGAGCCGACGCCGGACCGCGGCCGGGATGCCACCCCCGCCGTCGTCGCCGGGTGAGCCGGCGGCCCGGTCGGTGGTGGAGGGCTCCTGTGCTGTCGAGGCACTCGTCACCCGGCGATCGTAGGCTGCGAGGGTGCCCGGTGGCGTCCATCGTCCCCGAAATTGGTACGACCATCGATGAAGGAGCGCACGCCGTGGGGGAAATGTCCGAGGTGGGACGGTTGGTGCTGCTCGGCGCGCCGCTGGGCAACCCGGCCGACGCGTCCACCCGGTTCCGCGAGGTGCTCGCCACCGCCGACGTGGTCGCCGCCGAGGACACCCGGCGGCTCACCCGGCTGGCCCGCGACCTCGACATCACCGTGCCCGGCCGGATCGTCTCCTACTTCGAGGGCAACGAGGAGCGGCGTACCCCGGAACTCGCCGAGGTGCTCACCGCCGGCTACACCGTCGCGCTGGTCACCGACGGCGGCATGCCGAGCGTCTCCGACCCCGGCTACCGGCTGGTCCGGGCCGCGCTGGAGGTCGGCGTCCCGGTCACCGCCGCCCCCGGCCCGAGCGCGGTCACCACCGCGCTGGCGCTGTCCGGGCTGCCCTGCGACCGGTTCTGCTTCGAGGGCTTCCTGCCCCGCACCCCCGGCGCCCGCCGCTCCCGGCTGCGCGCGCTGGCCGGCGAGGAACGCACGCTGGTGCTCTTCGAGGCGACCCACCGGATCGCCGGGGCGCTTGCCGACCTGGCCGAGGCGTTCGGCCCGGACCGGCCCGCCGCGCTCTGCCGCGAGCTGACCAAGACCTACGAGGAAGTGGTCCGCCGGCCCCTGGGCGAGCTGGCCGAGTGGGCCGCCGCGGGGGACGTACGCGGCGAGATCACGCTGGTGGTGGCCGGTGCCCCGGCGGCCCCGGCGGTCCGCCCCGACGACGACGCGCTGCGCGCCGCGGTGGCCGAGCGCGAGGCGGCCGGGACGTCCCGGCGGGACGCGATCACCGAGGTCGCGACCGCGTACGGGCTGCGCCGCCGCGACGTCTACGCGGTCGTGCACCGCTGAGGCTGAGCCGCCGTCGCGGTGAGCGGGGGCCCCTTCTCTACCGGAGGCGTTAACAAGGGGCCCCTCCTTCCACCTCACCAGGTGGCGGTGAGGAAGCCGATCAGGATCAGGAGGGGGGCGGCCACGGTCAGGCCGACCGCCCAGCGCCGCTGTCGCGGGTCCGCCAGTCGGGTCGCGCCGGTCCATCGGGCGATCCCGGCGGCGCAGCCCGCCACCAGGGCCAGTCCGAGCAGCCAGCGCAGGTGCCGCCCGACGCCGGAGTCCGCGTACGCGGTGGCGCCGCCCGGTCCGGTCATCCGGGCCGGCAACGTGCTGCCGGTGGCGGTGTGTCCGGCGGGCACGCCGCTGACCCGTACGCCCTGCGCCTGGAAGCGGTCGCCGTCGGCCTGGAAGATGCCCCGGCAGCGTTGGGTGAGTCCGCCGCCCGCGCACTCGGTGATCATCACGGTGCCGCCCGTCGAGTGCCCCACCGCCAGCCAGAACGGGCCGGCGCTCACCCAGGCGAAGAACGCGGCGAGCAAACTCAGCGTCACCAGCACGGCGAGCCCGGCGGGCGGGTCCGGCGGGTGGGCCGGGCGGGCCGGCTCCCGCCGGGCGCGGATCCGGACGGTCCGGCGGCGCGGCTCGTCGCGCAGCGGCGTGCCGTCCCAGTGCACCTCCTCGATCGGCGCCCAGCCGGTCGCCTCGTCGCCGGCCGGGACGGACCGCCGCTGCCAGCGCGGCTGCCGCACCGGCACCCGGCGCGGCACGGCGTCCACCGGCGCCCCGGTGGTCGGCTCCACCTCCACCGTCGGATCCACCGGGTCCACCCGGGGCTGCGGGGCGACCGGCGTGCCGCGCGGCGCGGCCCGGGCGGACGCGGACGGCTCGGGCGCCGCTGGTCTGCTGGTCACGCCGTTCATTCCACACCCGCGACGCCGGCTCGCCGGGCAGCTCAGGCCGCGTGTCGGCGACAAATCGGGCGTACGCCGGGCCGGACCGCCCTATTGGTTCGCGGGGCACCCGCGGCAATCACTAGTCTTGACGCTCATGAGTCACGTTCTCGCTGCGGTCGCCTGGCCCTACGCCAACGGCCCGCGCCACATCGGCCACGTATCCGGATTCGGCGTTCCCTCCGACGTCTTCGCCCGGTACATGCGGATGGCCGGTCACGACGTGCTCATGGTCTCCGGCACCGACGAGCACGGCACCCCGATCCAGGTGCAGGCCGACGCCGAGGGGGTCACCGCGCGTGAGCTGGCCGACCGCTACAACCGGGTGATCGCCGAGGACCTGCGGGCGCTCGGCCTGTCGTACGACCTGTTCACCCGCACCACCACCCGTAACCACTACGCGGTGGTGCAGGAGCTGTTCACCGGGCTGCACCGCAACGGCTACATCGTCCCGAAGGTCACCACCGGGGCGATCTCCCCGTCCACCGGCCGCACCCTGCCGGACCGCTACATCGAGGGCACCTGCCCGATCTGCGGCTACGACAGCGCCCGCGGCGACCAGTGCGACAACTGCGGCAACCAGCTCGACCCGATCGACCTGATCGACCCCAAGTCGAAGATCAACGGCGAGACGCCGGAGTTCGTGGAGACCGAGCACTTCTTCCTCGACCTGCCCGCGCTCGCCGACGCGTTGCGGCAGTGGCTGGACACCCGGGAGGGTTGGCGGCCCAACGTGCTGCGGTTCTCCCGGAACCTGCTCGACGACCTCCAGCCCCGGGCCATCACCCGGGACCTGGAATGGGGCGTGCCGATCCCGCTCGACGGCTGGCAGGACCGGAACGACAAGCGGATCTACGTCTGGTTCGACGCGGTGATCGGCTACCTGTCCGCGTCCATCGAGTGGGCCCGCCGCACCGGCGACCCGGAGGCGTGGCGGAAGTGGTGGTCGGCCGACGCCGAGGGGAAGGACGCGCTCGGCTACTACTTCATGGGCAAGGACAACATCGTCTTCCACTCGGTGATCTGGCCGGCGCTGCTCGGCGGCTACTCCGGCGAGGGCGCCCGCGACGGCGAGCCCGGCCGGCTGGGCCGGCTCAACCTGCCCACCGAGGTCGTCTCCAGCGAATACCTCACCATGGAGGGGCGGAAGTTCTCCTCCTCCCGCAAGGTCGTCATCTACGTCCGGGACTTCCTGGAGCGCTACGACGCCGACGCGCTGCGCTACTTCATCGCGGTCGCCGGCCCGGAGAGCAACGACACGGACTTCACCTGGGCGGAGTTCCTCCGCCGCAACAACGACGAACTGGTCGCCGGCTGGGGCAACCTGGTCAACCGGTCCGTGTCGATGGCGGCGAAGAACTTCGGCGCGATCCCGCCGGTCGACCCGGCCGGGCTCACCGACGCCGACCGGGCGCTGCTCGACGCCGCGAGGGCCGGCTTCGCCACCGTCGGTGACCTGATCGCCCGACACCGGCAGAAGCAGGCCATCGGCGAGGCCATGAAGGTGGTCGCCGAGGCCAACAAGTATCTGTCCGAACAGGCGCCCTGGAAGCTCAAGGGCGACGACGACAAGCCGCGGATGGGCACCATCCTGCACGTCGCGCTCCAGGTGGTCAGCGACGCCAACACGCTGCTCACCCCGTTCCTGCCGCACTCCGCCCAGCAGATCCACGAGTTGCTCGGCGGCACCGGGACGCACGCGCCGATGCCGGTGATCGAGGAGGTCGACGACCTCGACGGTGGCCCGGCGTACCCGGTGCTGACCGGCGACTACACGGTCGGGACGCGCTGGGAGTCCGTACCCCTGGAAGCGGGCCGGCCGCTCGCGGCGCCCAAGCCGGTGTTCCGCAAGCTCGACCCCTCGATCGTCGACGAGGAACTGGCCCGCCTCGCCGGCTGATCACGACGGCACCGCGGCCCCGGGGGTGTTCCCCCGGGGCCGCGTGTCGTCCGGGTCAGGCCCGGGCCATACTGGGCTTGCCGATGAACTCCATGATCGCGTTGTTGACCTCGGTCGGATGGGTCCACGGCGTGCCGTGCGGGGCGCCCTTGAGGGTGACCAGCTTGGCGTCGGACAGCATGTTCACCAGGCGCTGACCCGTCTTCGGGTACGGCAACACGTTGTCCTTGTCGCCCTGGATGATCAGCACCGGGATCTTGATGTTCGGCAGGTCGCCGCGGAAGTCGGTCTGCCAGGCGTCCACCGAGTCGTGGGTGCCCTTCGCGGACGCCTGCGCGCCGATCTGCCAGTGCGCGTGGTACGCCTCGTCGCTGACCAGCTTGCCCTTGTTCTCGCTGGCGTTGAAGAACACGTCGCAGAACTGCGTCAGGTAGGCGAACCGGTCCTGGATGATCGCCTGCTGGAACCCGTCGAACAGGCTCTTCTCGACGCCCTCCGGATTGTCGGCGGTCTTCAGCAGGAACGGCGCCAACGGCGCCATCAGCACCGCGCGGTCCACCCGGTCCGACCCGTAGGCGCCCAGGTAGCGGGTCACCTCACCGGTGCCCATCGAGTGCCCGACCAGGATCGCGTTGCGCAGGTCCAGCTCGGTCATCAGCACGTCCAGGTCGGCGGCGAACGTGTCGTAGTCGTAGCCGAACGCCGGCTGCGCGGAACTGCCGTACCCGCGCCGGTCGTACGTGATCACCCGATATCCGGCGGCGAGCAGCGGACCGCTCATCTTCTCCCAGGTCGCCCCGTTGAACGGGAAACCGTGGATCAGCACGATCGGCTGACCGGAACCGTGGTCCTCGTAGTACAGGTCGATGGGTGCGGAGTTCTCCGTACCGACGGTGACGAAAGGCATGTCGGAATTCCCCCTCGCGTGGGTCTCGGACGCCCACGCCTTCCCGACCCGCCGCCGGCTATGCGTCGCGGCGCGGGTACGGCAGGTCCACCACCCGGTCCTCGGTCAGCTCGCCACCCGGCGCCCACACCTCGTAGACGCCCCGTTCGTGACACTGCGCCCCGGTCACCGCCACCGCGTCCGGATCCGGGCGACGCAGCCGTAACCGCAGCCAGCCCGCCTCCTCCCGGAGCACCAGACAGGGCACCCCGCGCCACACGGCCGTCCGCAGCCGCCGGGCCGCCGCGTCCACCGGGTAGCGGGCCGCCCGGGTCATCGCCAGCACCCGGAACCCGCCCGGCTGGTCGGCCACCGCCTCGTACTCGGCCCCGGCGTACGCGCCGACCAGCCGGGTCGAGCGCGGCGCGTCGCCGGTCGGCACGTACTCCTGGTCGGCGGCGAGGCCGGGCACCGCGGCCAGCAGGTGCCGCCACTGCGGACCGGCCAGCCGCAGCCAGCCGCGCTGCTCCGCCTGATAGGTGTAGAGCACCACCTCCACCCCCTCCGCCGGGTAGGCGAGCAGCGTGGCGTTGGCCGGCACCGGCAGGTCGGCGAAGTCCCGGGTGACGAACTCCGGGACGAGCTGCCCGTCGCTCGGCACGAACCCGGTGCCCAGCACCGGCGGCCCGATCCGGTCCCGGGGCGGCAGGGCGGTCAGCCCGCGGTGCGCCGGGCCGACCGGGACGTCGTAGTCGGTCGGGTCGGCGGCCCGCCACCGCAACGCGTACGCCACGTCGCCGCCCTCGGAGTCGCCGCGCAGCACCGCCAGCCCCGCCGGCGTCCGCAGGTGTGCCACGTCGTGCTCCCGGTAGCAGAAGCCGTGCGGCAACCAGCCCCGCACGTAACCGGCGAGCTGCCGGGCGGAGAGCACCTTCACCATCCGGGTGCCCGGCCGGATCACCGCCGACGCCCGCACCGCGGCCAACGTCGGGTCGCCCGCCGCCGCCGGCCGCTGGCTGAGCTGGTGCACGTATGCCCAGCCCCGGTCCCGGTGCACCGGCATCAGCAGCGGCGAGTCGGGCTCCTCGGTCGGCTCGGCCGCCCCGTGCACCGCGTCCACCTCGGTCGCGTGCACGAACTTCCGCCAGGGCAGGCCGCCACCCGGCCGGGGACACCACTCGAAGCCGGGCACCTCGTCGGCGCTGAACAGCTCGTACGCCGCGCCCCGGGCGAGCTCCTCGGCCGGGTGCACGCGCCCGTCGTACGCCACGCGCAGCCCGGTCCGCTCGGAGGCGGCGCCGCCGGTACGGTCCGTGACGGTCATTTCCGGGACGCTAGGCCGGCCAGATGTGGGGCGTGTGAACGGCCGGTGGCGGTCCGGGAACGCGGCCCGGCGCGGGTGTGTGATGCTGGCCGCGATGACCGAGCAGACCGAGACCCGCAAGCAGCGCGCCGCCCGCCGGGCCGGCGAGTTCCCACCCGCCCCCGAGCCGCTGCCGATGCCCGTACCGGACAGCCACACCCACCTCGACATCACCGTCGGCGAGTACGGCGCACCCCCCGGCGGGGACGGTGGCTCCTTCCCGGGCGGCGTGGGCGACGGCGACCCGGTCGCCGCCGCGCTCGCGGTCGCCGCCGACGCCGGCGTGGACCGGCTCGTCCAGGTCGGCGTGGACATCGCGTCGTCCGAGTGGAGCGCCGACGTCGCCGACCGGTACCCCGCGGTGCTGGCCACCGTGGCGCTGCACCCCAACGAGGCGCCCCGCCTCGCCGACCTGGACGAGGCGCTGCGCCGGATCGAGGCGCTGGCCGGGCGGGACCGGGTCCGTGGGATCGGCGAGACCGGAATGGACTTCTTCCGCACCGGCGAGGCGGGCCGGGCCGCGCAGGAGGAGAGCTTCCGGGCGCACATCGCCATCGCCAAGCGCCACCGCAAGGCGCTCGTCATCCACGACCGCGAGGCACACGCCGACGTGCTGCGCATCCTCGACGACGAGGGCGCCCCGGACACCGTGGTGATGCACTGCTTCTCCGGCGACGCCGACTTCGCCCGCGCGTGCGTGCGCCGGGGCCACCTGCTCAGCTTCGCCGGCACGGTCACGTTCGGCAGCGCCGCCGCGCTGCGCGAGGCCGCCGCCGCCACCCCGCCGGATCAGATGCTGGTGGAGACCGACGCGCCGTACCTGACCCCGATGCCGTACCGGGGCCGGCCGAACGCGTCGTACCTGATTCCGCTGACGGTCCGGTTCCTGGCCGACACCACCGGCACCGACCTGGACGAACTCTGCGCCGCGCTGTCGACCAACGGTGAGCGCGCCTTCGGCCCGTGGCGGTGAGGAGGGGCCCCTTCATGACGCCAGGCGTCAAGAAGGGGCCCCTCCTTTCACCAATGGGCGGGCGCTTACGCTACGGGGCGTGACCGGACTCCTCGGCCCGGCGGAGATCCGGGAACTCGCCGCGCGGCTCGGCGTCACGCCGACCAAGAAACTCGGCCAGAACTTCGTGCACGACCCGAACACGGTGCGCCGGATCGTCACCACCGCCGGGCTGGCCCCGGACGACGTCGCGCTGGAGGTCGGCCCCGGGCTCGGCTCGCTCACCCTGGCGCTGCTGCCGGTCGCCGCGCACGTGCACGCCGTGGAACTCGACCCGGTGCTCGCCGCCGCACTGCCCGGCACCGCCGACCGGTTCGCCGGCCCGGACGCCGCCCGGCTCACCGTGCACCCCGCCGACGCGCTGCGGGTCACCGCCGCCGACCTGGGTGACCCGGCCCCCACCGCGCTGGTGGCGAACCTGCCCTACAACGTGGCCGTGCCGGTGGTGCTGCACCTGCTCGCCGAGCTGCCCACGCTGCGGCACGGCCTGGTGATGGTGCAGAAGGAGGTCGCCGACCGGCTCGTCGCCGGTCCCGGCTCCAAGGTGTACGGCATCCCCTCGGTCAAGCTCGCCTGGTACGCCCGCGCCCGCGCCGCCGGCAAGGTCCCGCCGAACGTGTTCTGGCCGGTGCCCAACGTCGACTCCGGTCTGGTCGCGTTCACCCGCCGCGAGCCGCCCCGGCCCGACGTACCCCGCAGGGCGGTCTTCGCGGTGGTCGACGCCGCGTTCGCCCAGCGCCGCAAGACGCTGCGCGCCGCGCTGGCCGGCTGGGCCGGCGGCGCGGACCGGGCCGCCACCGCGCTCACCGCCGCCGGCGTGGACCCGGGCGCCCGCGGCGAGTCGCTCACCGTCGAGCAGTTCGCCGCCATCGCCGCGTCGGCCCCGGACGGCTCCGCCGGGGCCCAGTAGGCTGGCGCCGTTGCCCGACCCCGCCGAGGAGCTGACCGTGCAGAAGCCGTTCGACACCCGCCTGCGCCCACGGGAGCTGTCCCGGTGACCGAGGCCTGGCGACCGGAGGACGAGGACGGGCAGCGGCGCGGCTCCAGCGGCCCGGTCAAGGTGCGGGTGCCCGCCAAGGTCAACCTGCACCTCGGGGTGGGACCGCTACGGCGGGACGGCTACCACGAGCTGAACACCGTCTACCACGCGATCTCCATCTACGACGAGCTGACCGCCCGCCGCGGCGACACGCTCGCGCTCACCATGGAGGGCGAGGGCGCCGGCGAGCTGGCCCTGGACGACACCAACCTGGTGCTGCGCGCCGCGCACGCCCTCGCCGGCTACGCCGGGGTCGCCCCGCACGCCCGGCTGCACCTGCGCAAGCACATCCCGCTCGCCGGCGGGCTGGCCGGCGGCAGCGCCGACGCCGCCGCCGCGCTGGTCGCCTGCGACGCGCTCTGGGGCACCGGCCTGTCCCGCGACGAACTGGCCGGCATCGCCGCCGACCTCGGCTCCGACGTGCCGTTCCTGATCCACGGCGGCACCGCGCTCGGCACCGGCCGGGGCGAGGCGGTCAGCCCGGTGCTGGCACGCCCCACCTCCTGGCACTGGGTGGTGGCCATCGCCGACGGCGGCCTCTCCACCCCGGCCGCCTACCGCGAACTGGACCGGCTGCGCGACACCGGGGCCGCCGGCACGCCGCTGGGCAGCACCGACGCGCTGCTCGGCGCGCTGCGCCAGCGGGACCCGCGAGTGCTCGCCGTCACGCTCGGCAACGACCTCCAGGACGCCGCGCTGGCCATGCGCCCGGCGCTGGCCGGGACGCTCAAGGCCGGCGAGGCCGCCGGCGCGCTCGCCGGCATCGTCTCCGGCTCCGGGCCCACCTGCGTGTTCCTCGCCGCCGACGCCGCCGACGCGGAGCGGATCTCCGACGAGCTGACCGCCGCCGGAGTATGCCGGGAGGCGCGGGTCGCGCACGGGCCCGTGCACGGCGCCCGCATCGTCTGACGCCCCGTACCCTTGACTCAGGCGTCCCGGACCCCGGGGCGCCTGAGTCGTGTGAAAGGTGAACCAGTGGCCAACATCGTCAACCTGGACCGGGTGTCCAAGGGGTACGGCGCCGCCGGGCCGCTGCTCACCGACGTCTCGCTCGGCCTCGACGACGCCGACCGGATCGGCGTGGTCGGTCTCAACGGCGCCGGCAAGTCGACGCTGCTGCGGATGCTCACCCGCACCGAGGAGCCCGACGACGGCCGGGTCACCCACCGCCGCGACCTGCGGGTCGCCTGGCTGCCGCAGCGCCTCGACCTGGCCGGAGACCTCACCGTGCGGGACGTCGTGCTCGGCACCGCGTGGCTCGGCGAGAGCATGGGCGCCGAGCACGAGTGGGCCGGCGACGCCGGCGTCCGGGCCATCCTCGACGGCCTCGGCATGCCCCACCTCGGCCTGGACGCCGCGGTCGGCACCATGTCCGGCGGGGAGCGCCGCCGGGTCGCGCTCGCCGCGCTGCTGGTCCGCGACGCCGACCTGCTCGTCCTCGACGAGCCCACCAACCACCTCGACGTCGGTGGCGTCGACTGGCTGGCCCGGCACCTGGTCACCCGCAAGGGCGCGCTGGTCGTGGTCACCCACGACCGCTGGTTCCTCGACGCCGTCTGCACCACCACCTGGGAGGTCGCCGACCGGACCGTCCGGGCGTACGAGGGCGGCTTCGCCGCGTGGACGCTGGCCCGCGTCGAGCGGCAGCGGATCGCCGCCGCCACCGAGGCCCGCCGGCAGAACCTGCTCCGCAAGGAGATCGCCTGGCTGCGGCGGGGCCCGCCGGCGCGCACCTCCAAGCCCAAGTTCCGCATCGACGCCGCGAACGCGCTCATCGCCGACGTGCCGGAACCGCGCGACACCATGTCGCTGCAACGGCTCGCCACCGCCCGGCTCGGCAAGCAGGTGTACGACCTGGAGCACGTCACCCTGCACGCCGGCCCGAAGGAGATCCTGCGTGACACCACCTGGCAGGTCGGCCCCGGTGACCGGATCGCGATCCTCGGCCGTAACGGCGCCGGCAAGACCACGCTGCTGCGGCTGCTCGCCGGCGTGACACGCGCCGACGGCGGGCGCTTCGCCGCCGGGCAGACCGTGCGGCCGGCGTTCCTCTCCCAGGAACTCGCCGAACTCCCCGGCCACCTGCGCGTGCTGGAAGCCGTCGAGGAGGTGGCCCGCCGGGTGCAGTTCGGCGACCGGGAGATCAGCGCGTCCCAGCTCGCCGAGATCTTCGGCTTCGACGACCGGCGGCTATGGACGCCGGTCAGCGACCTGTCCGGCGGCGAGCGCCGCCGCCTCCAGATGCTGCGCCTGCTGGCCGGCGAGCCCAACGTGCTGCTGTTCGACGAGCCCACCAACGACCTGGACACCGACACGCTCGCCGCGCTGGAGGACCTGCTCGACTCCTGGCCCGGCACCATCGTGGTGGCCAGCCACGACCGCTACCTGATCGAGCGGGTCACCGACGTCGCGTACGGCATGTTCGGCGACGGGCGGCTCGTGCACCTGCCCGGCGGCATCGACGAGTACCTGGCCCGGGCCGCCGCAGCCGGTGGCCCGGCGCCCGCCGACCTCACCCCGGGCACGGCCGCGCCGGCCCGCGACGGCATGTCCGCCGCCGAGGTACGCACCGCGAAGAAGGAACTCAACCGGCTGGAACGACAGATCGCCAAGCTCGAACAGAAGGAGGCGGGCCTGCACGAGCAGCTCGCCGCCAACGCCACCGACTACGCCCGAGTCGCCGAGCTGGACGCCCAGCTCAAGGAGGTCCGGGCCGAGCGGGACCGCACCGAGGAGACCTGGTTGGGGCTGGCCGAGGAACTGCCCGCCGGCTGAGGCGTGGGGGGTGTGCGGCGTCACTGACCGCCGTACGGGACAATCACCGAGGAACCCTCATCCGAACGGTCTTGGAGACGCTGAGATGGCCCACACCCCCGTCAACCACCCCGCGCGGCCGATCTACCGGGCGATCGGCGGGCTCGTTGGTCTGTACTTCGTCGTCTTCGGCGGCCTCGGCATCATCGCCAGCGCCGGCAACGACTTCTTCGCCCAGGACGACACCAGGGTGCTCGGCCAGGGCACCAACATGGGCTTCTCGCTGCTGTCGATCCTGATCGGCGTGGTGATCCTGGTCGGCACCGCGATCGGCCGCAACCTCGACGTGGCGGTCAACCAGTGGCTGGCGTACACGCTCATGGTCATCGGCCTGGCCGCGCTGGCGTTCCTCCAGACGGACGCCAACCTCCTCAACTTCTCGATCGTGACCGTGATCGTGGTCATGACGCTGTCGCTGGTCCTGCTGGTGGCCGGCATGTACGGCAAGGTCGGCACCGACGACGAGCACGAGGCCTGGCAGAAGGCCCGCCTGGTGCTCTGAGCCCGATCCACCCCGAAGGCCCGGCGTGCGCGCCGGGCCTTCGGCGTTTCCCGGTACGGAACCGGACGCCCCGGGGGACAATTGCCCCGAATCAGTCTCCACGGCTGGAGGGCACCATGGCGCACTTCCCGGTGAACCACCCCGCGCGACCGCTCTACCGGCTGCTGTCCGGGCTGATCGGCCTCTACATCCTGGCCTTCGGCGTCTGGGGCGTGTTCGAGACCTGGGGCGACGGGCTGTTCAGCCGGCAGGACACCTACGCCCTCGGGCTGCGCACCAACCTGGCCTTCTCGCTGGTCTCGGTGGTCTTCGGCGCGGTCCTGATCATCGGCGCGTCCCGAAGGAACAACCTCGGGCACTACATGAACCTCACCGCCGGCGCGGTCTTCCTGGTCACCGGCATCCTGATGATGGCCGTGCTCCAGACCTCGGCGAACTTCCTGAACTTCTCGATGTCCACAGTCATCGTGTCGCTGCTGTTCGGGCTGATCCTGCTCGCCACCGGGCTCTACGACAAGGTCGGGCCGCCCGAGCACGCCGAGGAGGAGCGCCGCCGCCGCTACCACCCGCTCGCCGAGGGCAACCGCTAACCCTGGATCGGCCCCGGCTTCGACTCCAGGTGCGACAGGCCGTTCCAGGCCAGGTTCACCAGGTGCGCCGCCACCGTCTCCTTGCGCGGCCTGCGCACCTCCAGCCACCAGCGCCCGGTCAACGCCACCATGCCCACCAGCGCCTGCGAGTAGAGCTCCGCCAGCTTCGGGTCGTACCCCCGGCTGGAGAACTCGGCGCCGAGGATGTGCTCCACCTGGTGCGCGACGTCGTTCATCACGCTGCTGAAGTTGCCGGTCGCCGACATCAGCGGTGACTCCCGGACCAGCACCCGGAAGCCGCTGGTCTCCTCCTCGATGTACGTCAGCAGCGTCAACGCGGCCTGCTCCAGCAGCTCGCGCGGATGGCCCGCGGTCAGCGCCGTGGTGATCCGGTCCAGCAGCGAGCGGACCTCCCGGTCCACCACCACCGCGTAGAGCCCCTCCTTGCCGCCGAAGTGCTCGTAGACCACCGGCTTGGAGACCTTGGCCCGCGACGCCACCTCCTCGATCGAGGTGGCGTCGAACCCGCGCTCGGCGAAGATCTGCCGGGCGATCGAGATCAACTGCTCGCGCCGCTGCGCCGCGGACATCCGCACCCGGGGCTTGGCCGCCGGGACGGCCCGCCGGCGAGCACTGTCGCTGCCGGGAACGTCGGTCACCCACCCCATCCTGCCAGGCGCGGTCCGCGCCGGCCGACCGGCGACCACTGTCGTACACATGTTCTAATCTTCGCTCGTGGTAGCCGATGACGAACCCCCGACGCGCCGACCTATCGCGGCTGGAAGCCGGAGTTGTACGCCGAAGCGCTCGCGTTGCGGCGATCCGGCTCCCCGGTTGGGGGAGATCGCGGAGCGGCTCGGGGTGTCCAAGTCGACGGCCTACCTCTGGACGCGGCATCTGCGGCTCGATCCCGAGGTGGTGAGCCGGCGGCGCCGAGTCGCCCAACGGGCCCGTGCCGACGCCCAGTGGGCGGCACATCGCGCGGCTCGCGACGCGGCCCGCGCTGAGGGGGTCGAGGCGGCTGCCGGATGGGCGCGGCGGCTGGATCGACGTGAACTCCTGCTGGTCGGTGCGGCGATCTACTGGTGCGAGGGTGGAAAGGCCAAACCGTGGCGTCCACACGACTGCCGGATCACGTTCGTCAACAGTGACCCCCTGCTGGTCGGGCTCTTCCTGCGCTTCCTGGACGCCGTCGAGGTGCCGCCCGACGACCGTCGTTTCCGCGTCAGCATCCACGAGACGGCGGACGCCGCCGCCGCGGTCCGGTGGTGGGCGGCGCGGGTCGGGGTGCCGGCGGAGCGTTTCCAGCGCAGCACGATCAAGAGGCACCGCCCGACGACCTCCCGAAAGAACGTCGGCGGCGATTACCGCGGTTGCCTGACCGTGTACGTGGTGGGCGGCAGTCGGCTCTACTGGCGGATCGAGGGGATCATGAAAGGAATGAGCAATGAAGATCCACCTCTCGACCGGTAAGGTGTAGGCAGCCGCCGGGCAGCGTCCTTTCTGCCCGTTTTCGACCATCCCGGGTCGTCTAATGGCAGGACGTCAGGTTTTGGTCCTGATTATAGGGGTTCGAATCCTCTCCCGGGAGCTTCTGCTCTTTGCCCTTCGTCGCGTGGTTAGCATGACCGCGAGACTGTCGCCGTCCCGACGGGAGCCACGTCGTGTCCCAGCCCCACCTCCGCACCGTTGTCGTGCTCGCCGCCGGTGAGGGCAAGCGGATGAAGTCGTCCCTGCCCAAGGTGCTGCACCCCTTGCTCGGCCGTACCCTGCTCGGTCACGTCCTGGCCGCGGCCGGGCCGCTCGGCGCGGACCGCACCGTGGTGGTGGTCGGCCACGGCGCCGACCAGGTGCGGGAGCACCTGACCGAGGTGGCCCCGGCCGCCACGCCGGTGCTCCAGGAGCGCCAGCTCGGCACCGGGCACGCGGTCCGTATCGCGCTGGACGCGGTGCCGGACGCGGCCGGCACCGTCGTGGTGATCAACGGCGACGTGCCGCTGCTGCGGCCGGAGACCGTCGCGGCCCTGGTCGAGGCGCACGAGGACGCCGCCGCCGCGGCGACCGTGCTGGCCGCCGAGGTGCCGGACCCGACCGGCCTGGGCCGGATCGTGCGGGACACGGACGGGCGGTTGGCGCAGATCGTCGAGGAGCGCGACGCCACGCCGCAGCAGCGTGCGCTGCGGGAGATCAACGCGGGCATCTACGCGTTCGACGCGGTCCGGCTCCGGGAGGCGCTGGGCAAGCTCTCCACCGACAACGACCAGGGCGAGGAGTACCTCACCGACGTCTTCGCGCTGCTCCGGGACGCGGGGGAGCCGGTGGCGGTGCACCGGGCGGCCGACCACGTGGAGACGCTGGGCTGCAACGACCGGGTGGAGCTGGCCGGGCTGCGCCGGCTGTTGCGCGACCGGGTCAACGAGGGCTGGATGCGTACCGGCGTGAGCCTCCTCGACCCGCACACCACCTGGATCGACGTGACGGTGACGCTGGAACGGGACGCGGTGGTCGACCAGAACACCCAGTTGCGGGGTGCCACGACGGTCGGCGCGGGCGCGTCGGTCGGCCCGGACACCACGCTCGTCGACACCACGGTGGGCGAGGGCGCGAGCGTGGTGCGCAGCCACGCGGTGGGCGCCGAGGTGGGCCCGCAGGCCAGCGTCGGCCCGTACGCGTACCTGCGGCCGGAGTCGCGGCTGGCCCGCAAGGCGAAGGTCGGCACGTTCGTGGAGACCAAGAAGGCGACGATCGGTGAGGGCTCGAAGGTGCCCCACCTGTCGTACGTGGGGGACGCGACGATCGGCGACCACAGCAACATCGGCGCCGCCACGGTGTTCGTCAACTACGACGGGGTGCACAAGCACCACACCACGATCGGCAGTCACGCGCGTACCGGGGCGGACAACATGTTCGTGGCCCCGGTGCGGGTGGGCGACGGCGCGTACACCGCGGCCGGTTCGGTGATCACCGGTGACGTGCCGCCGGGCGCGATGGCGGTGGCGCGCGGTCAGCAGCGCAACGTGGAGGGCTGGGTGCTGCGCAAGCGGGCCGGCACGGCGGCGGCGGACGCGGCCCGGCAGGCCCGCGACGGCGAGGCCGGGGCGGACGGGGCCGCAAGCGAAGGTGACTGAATCCACGGGGACCGCCGGGCGGTGGGTGGACCGGTGAACCCGGGGGATACTGCAACCGAACAGTTCCCGGCCGCGCCGGGCACCACCGACATACGGGAGCAGACGGGCCCATGGGCAGCATCGTCGCCGAGAACCGCAAGAGCCTGATGCTCTTCTCCGGGAGGGGTTTTCCGGAGCTGGCCAAGGAGATCGGTGAGGTGCTCGGCGTCGCGCCGACGCCCGCCGACGCCTACGAGTTCGCCAACGGTGAGATCTTCGTACGGTTCAAGGACTCGGTCCGTGGTTCGGACGCCTTCGTGGTGCAGTCCGTGACGCACGGGGTGAACACGTGGGTCATGGAGACCCTGATCATGGTGGACGCGCTGAAGCGCGGTTCGGCCAAGCGGATCACCGTGGTGTTGCCGTTCTACCCCTACTCGCGGCAGGACAAGAAGCACCGGGGTCGGGAACCGATCTCGGCGCGGCTGGTGGCCGACCTGCTGAAGACCGCGGGCGCGAACCGGATCCTGACCGTGGACCTGCACACCGCGCAGATCCAGGGCTTCTTCGACGGCCCGGTGGACCACCTGTTCGCGATGGACGTGCTCGCCGAGTACGTGGAGCACAAGTACGCGGGCCGGCCGATGACGGTGGTGGCGCCGGATTCGGGCCGGGTGCGGGTGGCGGAGCGCTGGACGGACCGGCTGGGTGGTTGCCCGCTGGCGTTCATCCACAAGACCCGGGACCCGTTGAAGCCGAACCAGGTGGTGGCGAACCGCGTGGTGGGTGAGGTCGAGGGCCGGGTGTGCCTGATCGTGGACGACATGATCGACACCGGTGGCACGATCTCCAAGGCGGCGGACATCCTGAAGGAGTCCGGGGCGGCGGAGATCGTGGTCGCGTCGACGCACGCGCTGCTGTCGGACCCGGCGACCGAGCGGCTGAAGAACAGCCCGATCAGCGAGGTCGTGGTGACGAACACGCTGCCGTTGCCGCCGGAGAAGCAGCTCGACAAGCTGACCGTACTGTCGATCGCCCCGCTGCTGGCGCGGGCGATCCGGGAGGTCTTCGACGACGGTTCGGTGACCACCCTGTTCGGTGGCCTGAGCTGACCGGGGGGTCCGGTCGCCGGCGTGGTCCGGCGGCCGGGCCGTCGCGCTGCGGACCGGCCGGTGTGGTGATAGTGGGGACTGCCGGCAGGCGCGGAATCCGTTCGGGTAGACTGGTGCGGTTGCCACGGCGAGGGTGCCCGGCGGGCTGCTGAAAAGCACCGCACGGAGGCGCCGTCATCGACGCGGTGCTCCGGGCGGTCGTTCATGACCTTGAGCCCCAGCGAGCCCCTCGCCCAGCACCGCCAGACGACAAGCCGCCGCAGCGAAGTATCAGGAGTTTCCCCGTGTCCGAGGTAAAGATCAGCGCCGAGCCCCGTACCGAGTTCGGCAAGGGTGGTGCCCGTCGTACCCGCCGGGCCGGCAAGGTGCCCGCCGTGCTGTACGGCCACGGCGAGAAGCCCAAGCACATCGCGCTCCCGGCGCGGGAGTTCGCCGCCGCGATCCGTAAGGGCGGTGCGAACCAGCTCTTCGCGATCGAGGTCAGTGACGGCACCCAGGTGCTGGCGCTGCCGAAGGCGATCCAGCGCGACCCGATCAAGGACTCCTTCGAGCACGTGGACCTGCTGCTGGTCCGCCGGGGCGAGAAGGTCACCGTCGAGGTCCCGGTCCAGCTGACCGGTGAGGCCGCGAAGGACACCCTGATCGTGCACGACCACGACACGCTCTCGGTGACCGCCGACGCCACCAAGGTGCCGGACCACCTGGAGGCGTCGATCGAGGGCGCCGAGCCGGGCACCACGATCACCGCCGCCGACGTCGAGCTGCCGTCCGGTGTCGAGCTGGCCACCGACGAGGAGACCGCTGTCGCCTCGGTGACCGCCGCCCCGACCGCCGAGCAGCTCGAGGCCACCCTCCCCGAGGTCGAGGCGGCCACCGAGGAGGCCGAGGCCGAGGCCGGCGAGGAGACCGCCGAGTCTCCGGAGGGTGCTCCGGCCGCCGAGGGCGAGGAGACCCCGGCCGAGGCGAAGACCGAGGCCTGACCGGTCCGCAGGTTGTGCGACAGGCGTCCCCGGGTTCCGGGGGCGCCTGTCGGCGTATCGGGGCGGGGCGTCGGGGAAGCGAGCGGGAAGGGGCGTCGGGGTGACGGACGAGGCGGGGCCGTGGCTGGTGGTCGGCCTGGGCAACCCCGGTCGGGAGTACGCGGCCAACCGGCACAACGTCGGGTTCATGGTGGCCGACCTGCTGGCGGCGCGGGTGGGCGCGAGGTTCGGGCGGCACAAGCGGGCGATGGCCGAGGCCGCCGAGGGGCGGTTGGGGTTCGGCGGCCCGAAGCTGGTGCTGCTGAAGCCGCTCACCTACATGAACCTCTCCGGTGGGCCGGTGGCCGGGCTGGCGCAGTTCCACAAGATCCCCCCGGCCCGGGTGATCGCGGTGCACGACGAGCTGGACATCGCCTACGGGCAGGTGCGGGTGAAGTGCGGCGGCGGCGAGGGCGGCCACAACGGGCTGCGGTCGATGTCGAAGTCGCTGGGCACGAAGGACTACGTCCGGGTGCGGTTCGGCATCGGGCGGCCACCGGGCCGGCAGGATCCGGCGGACTACGTACTCTCGGATTTTTCCGCCGCGGAGCGCAAGGAGTTGGAGTTCCTGGTCGACCGCGCGGCGGACGTGGTGGAGTCGGTGGTCACCAAGGGTGTGGAGCCGACGCAGAACCTGTACCACGGGGCTTGACCGGCTCCCGGAGTGCCGGCCGGTAGTCTGCGCCTCGCGACGTGAGCGGGGCCGGCGACGGGAGCGGTGACACCATGGGCAGTCCTCCGATGATCGACGGCGCGTTCGCCCGCTGGTTGGCGTCGCGGGCGGGGCAGGCGTTGACGGACCTGCGCGCGGAGTTGGGTTTCGCGGACGCCGGGGCGCTGACGTCGGCCGGCGACAAGGTCGCGCACGACCTGATCCGGACCGAGCTGGCCCGGTGGCGCCCGGCGGACGCGGTGTTGTCCGAGGAGGACGAGGGCTCGCGGCTGGCCTGGACGGCCGAGGTGAGCCGGGAGGCGATGTCCCGGCTGACCGCCGACCGGGTGTGGATCATCGATCCGCTGGACGGCACCCGGGAGTACGCGGAGGAGGGGCGCGCCGACTGGGCGGTGCACGTGGCGCTCTGGTCGCGGCACGCGCCCACGCCGCACGGTCTGGTGGCGGGCGCGGTGGGCCTGCCGGCGCAGCACCGGGTGCTGGGCACGGACCACCCGCCGGCGTACCCGCCGATGACGGTAGAGGCGGCCACGGCAGGCGACGCGCGGACCGTCCGACTGGCGGTCAGTCGTAGCCGTCCGCCAGTTTTCCTGACCGATCTGGCAGCGGACGTCGGCGCTCATCTGGTTCCGATGGGCTCGGCGGGTGCGAAGATCGCCGCGGTGGTGACCGGTGAGGTCGACGCGTACATCCATGCCGGCGGCCAGTACGAGTGGGACTCGGCCGCTCCGGTCGCTGTGGCGACGGCCACCGGACTGCACGCTTCCCGGATCGACGGTTCTGCGCTGAAATACAACGAGGCCGACCCGCGCCTACCCGATCTGCTGGTCTGCCGCAAGGATCTCGCGAGTCGGTTGCTTGCGGCGTTGCAGCGTCATTCCGGGTAACCTGAGCGTTCTTCTTCACGACTCCGACCGGAAAGGTCTGGAATCCGATGTACGGATCCGAGCGAATCGAGTTCGTGTCATGACGTCCCCCGCCGCGTACCAGGTGTCGCACCTCGACGCGCTCGAGGCGGAGAGCATCTTCGTGATGCGCGAGGTCGTCGCCGAGATGGAGCGGCCGGTCCTGCTCTTCTCCGGTGGCAAGGACTCGATCGTGATGCTCCGATTGGCGCAGAAGGCGTTCGCGCCGGCCAACATTCCGTTCCCGGTGATGCACGTGGACACCGGGCACAACTTCCCCGAGGTGCTCGACTACCGCGACCAGCGGGTCGCCGAGCTGGGCCTGCACCTCATCGTCGCCAGCGTGCCGGAGGCGCTGACCAAGGGCATGGTCCGCGAGTCGGCGGACGGCATGCGCAACCGCATCCAGACCCCGGTGCTGCTCGACGCGGTGGAGAAGCACCGCTTCGACGCGCTGTTCGGCGGCGCCCGGCGGGACGAGGAGAAGGCCCGGGCCAAGGAGCGGGTGTTCAGCTTCCGGGACGAGTTCGGCCAGTGGGACCCGAAGAACCAGCGCCCCGAACTGTGGTCGCTGTACAACGGCCGGCACCACCCCGGCGAGTCGATCCGGGTGTTCCCGCTCTCCAACTGGACCGAGCTGGACGTCTGGCACTACATCGCCCGGGAGCGGATCCCGCTGCCGGCGATCTACTTCGCGCACGAGCGCGAGGTGATCGAGCGCGACGGCATGTTCTACGCGGTCAACGAGTTCTTCCGGGCCCGCGCCGGTGAGCAGCCGTTCAAGGCCCAGGTGCGGTACCGGACCGTGGGTGACGCCTCCTGCACCGCGGCGGTCCGTTCGGACGCCGACACGGTGGAGAAGGTGATCGAGGAAGTGGCCGCCACCCGGATCACCGAGCGCGGCGCGACCCGCGGCGACGACCGGGTCAGCGAGGCCGCCATGGAGGACCGCAAGCGAGAGGGCTACTTCTGATGAGTGTCGACACCCTGGCGCCGGCCGACGGTGAGACCGCCGCACGGCCGATGGACCTGCTGCGGTTCGCCACCGCCGGCAGCGTGGACGACGGTAAGTCGACCCTGATCGGCCGGCTGTTGTACGACACCAAGTCGCTCTTCAGCGACCAGCTCGCCGCGGTCGAGGCGGTCAGTGCGGCGCGGGGCGACGAATACACCAACCTGGCGCTGCTCACCGACGGCCTGCGTGCCGAGCGGGAGCAGGGCATCACCATCGACGTGGCGTACCGCTACTTCGCCACGCCGCGGCGGAAGTTCATCATCGCCGACACGCCGGGGCACACCCAGTACACCCGGAACATGGTCACCGGCGCGTCCACGGCCGACCTGGCGCTGATCCTGGTGGACGCGCGCAAGGGTCTGGTGGAGCAGTCCCGCCGGCACGCGTTCCTCTGCTCGCTGCTGCGGGTGCCGCACCTGGTCCTGTGCGTCAACAAGATGGACCTGGTCGACTGGTCGCAGGAGGTCTTCGAGCGGATCGCCGACGAGTTCACCGCGTTCGCGGCGAAGCTCGACGCGCCGGACCTGACCGTGGTGCCGATCTCCGCGCTGCGCGGCGACAACATCGTCACCCGCTCGGAGAACATGCCCTGGTACGAGGGCCCGTCGCTGCTGCACCACCTGGAGCGGGTGCACATCGCGTCGGACCGCAACCTGGTCGACGTCCGGTTCCCGGTGCAGTACGTGATCCGGCCGCAGTCCACCACCGTCACCGACTACCGGGGTTACGCCGGCCAGGTGGCCTCCGGCGTGCTCAAGCCGGGCGACGAGGTGATGGTGCTGCCGTCCGGCTTCACCAGCCGGATCGCCGCGGTGGAGACGGCCGACGGCCCGGTGGAGGAGGCGTTCCCGCCGATGTCGGTGACGGTCCGGTTGACCGACGAGATCGACATCTCCCGGGGTGACCTGATCTGCCGGCCGAACAACGCCCCGATGGTCGCGCAGGACATCGAGGCGATGGTCTGCTGGATGGACGAGAGCCGGCCACTCCAGGTCGGCGGCCGGTACGCGATCAAGCACACCACCCGTTCGGCGCGGACGATCGTGCGGGAGCTGCACTACCGGCTGGACGTCAACTCGTTGCACCGGGACGAGACGGCGGCCGAGCTGAAGCTGAACGAGATCGGCCGGGTCCGGCTGCGCACCACGGTGCCGCTGCTCGCCGACGAGTACCGCCGCAACCGCACCACCGGCGGCTTCGTCATCATCGACGAGGCCACGAACCGCACGGTAGGCGCCGGCATGATCGTCGAAGCCGCCTGACCCTGGGTGTGAGGAAGGGGCCCTTGTTAACAGCTCAGTGTTAACAAGGGCCCCTTCCTCTACCGCAGGCGTTAAGAAGGGGCCCCTCCTTACATCCGGGTGACGCCGGGGGCGGGGAGAGCGGTCAGGGTGTGGGGGGTGGCGTAGCCGCGGTCGGCGTACGCGGTGGTGACGGCGGCGGCCACCTCCTCGGCGGCGTCCGCGTCGACCAGGGCGAGCACGCAGCCGCCGAACCCGCCGCCGGTCATCCGCGCGCCGTACGCGCCGGCCGCGAGCGCCGCCTCGACCGCGGTGTCGATCTCCGGAACGGTGATCTCGAAGTCGTCACGCATCGACACGTGCGAGGCGGTCAGCAGCGGACCGGTCTCCCGGACCCGGTCGGCGCGCAGCAACGCGACGGTGTCGAGCACCCGCTGGTTCTCGGTGACCACGTGCCGGACCCGGCGCCGCGTCTCGTCGTCGTCGAGGCGGGCCAGCGCCGCGTCGAGACCGTCGGTGGGCACGTCGCGCAGCGCGGTCACGCCGAGCGTCGCGGCGGCCCGTTCGCAGCTCCTGCGCCGGGCCGCGTACTCGCCGTCGGCGTGCCGGTGCGGCGCGCGGGAGTCGATCACCAGCACGGCCAGCCCGGCCGCGTCCAGGTCGAACGGGATCTGCTCGACCTCCTCGGTGCGGCAGTCGAGGAAGAGCGCGTGACCGGCCCGGCCCCGGACGACCACGGACTGGTCCATGATCCCGGTGGGCGCGCCGACGTACTCGTTCTCGGCGCGTTGGGCGAGCCGGGGCCAGCGGTCGGCGGGCAGGTCGAGCCCACCGAGGTCGACAAGCGCGGCCAGCACCGCCGCCTCGATGGCGGCCGACGAGGAGAGGCCGGAGCCGACCGGCACGTCGGAGGCGATGGCGAGCCGCGCGCCGGGGACGTCGAGGCCGGCGGCCCGCAGCGCCCACACCACGCCGGCCACGTAGGCGGCCCAGCCGTCGACCCGGCCGGGCTCGTCGGCCTCCGCGGCACCGAACTCGACAGGTGCGTCGTCCAGCTCCGACCAGACCGTCCAGCGCGCGTCCGGGCCGGGCGCCGCGGCGACCACGGTACGCAGCGGCAGCGCGAAGGGCAGCACGAAGCCGTCGTTGTAGTCGGTGTGCTCGCCGATCAGGTTGACCCGCCCGGGAGCCGCCCAGTGGCCGGCCGGCTCGGCGGCGTACCGCTGCCGGAAGCCTTCGGTGGCGCGGTCCGCGACGGCGCCGCTCATGAGGTGTGCCCGGTGCGGTGGTCGCGGTAGAACGCCCAGGCGTCGCCGATCATGTCGTGCAGGGTCGGCTTCTCCGGCACCCAGCCCAGCTCGTCGCGGGCCAGCGCGGACGACGCGACCAGCTCGGCGGGGTCTCCCTCGCGGCGTGGCGCCACCTCGACCGGCACCGGGTGGCCGGTGACCTCGCGGACCACGTCGACGACCTGGCGGTTGGTGAAGCCGTTGCCGTTGCCCAGGTTGTAGATCCGGTGCCGGCCTCCGGTGGCGGCGTCGAGCGCGAGCAGGTGGGCGCGGGCGAGGTCCTCGACGTGGATGTAGTCGCGGACGCAGGTGCCGTCGACGGTGGGGTAGTCGTCGCCGAAGAGTTGGAGCTTCTCGCGCCGGCCGGCGGCCACGTCGAGCGCGATCGGGATGAGGTGCGTCTCGGGGTCGTGCCGTTCGCCGATCGCCGTCCCGTCGCGCAGGTACGCCCCGGCGACGTTGAAGTAGCGCAGCGAGACGGCGCCCAGCTCGTGCGCGACCGCCTCGGAGGTGAGCACCATGTCGACGGCCAGCTTGGTCGCCCCGTACGTGTTGGTGGGCGCCTTGACGGCGGTCTCCGGGATGGGCAGCTCGGTGGGGTTGCCGTAGACGGCGGCGGTCGAGGAGAAGACCATCCGGGGCACCCGGGCGGCGCGGACGGCGTCGATCAGGGCGATCGAGCCGACGGTGTTGGTGTCCCAGTAGAGCTCGGGGCGGATCATCGACTCGCCGGCGGCGATCAGGGCGGCGAAGTGCAGCACGCCGTCGAACCCGGCGTCGGGGGTGAGCACCCGGGCAGCCTCGTGCACCGGCAGGTCGACGTGGGTGGCGTCGGGGGCGAGCGCCTCGCGGTGACCGGTGCGCAGGTCGTCCAGCACGGTCACCTGGTGGCCGTGGTCGAGCAGCATCCGGGTCACCACGCTGCCGATGTAGCCGGCGCCGCCGGTGACGAGCAGTTTCACGTCGATCCTCCTGCCTGGCCGCGTCCGTGTCGGCCGTCCGTGATCACCCTACGGCCGGCGGGCTGCGGCGTGGCGGTCGAGTGAGTGTCACTCCATTCCACCACGATCCATCAGGATTGAACAGATCCGCACATCGGGGCGGGCTGGCACCGGTCGCTGTCTACCATGCTTGTCATGCGGGAAGCGGGTGGTCCCGGGCCCCGGCGGCGACCGTCGGGGCGGCCCCGACGCGAATCCGGCCCGCTGGCCCGGGCCGTGGCCCGGCTCGTGGTGCGGGCCGCCGACGGCGCGACCCGGGTGGTGACCCACCTGCTCGGGGCGAGCCCCACCGCCGGGCGGGAACGGATCAGCGAGGCCGACCTGCGCGACCTCGTCGCCGCCAACACGCTGCTCGACCCGGACGAACGCCGGATCATCGACGAGGTGCTGGTGGCCGGCGCGCGGCTGGTCCGCGAGGTGATGGTGCCCCGCACCGAGGTGGTCTTCCTCGCCGCCGGCCTGCCGGTGGCCGAGGCGCAGCGGCTGGTGCGGGCCGACCCGCACACCCGCTACCCGGTGGTGGACGGCACGCACGACGACGTCGTCGGCCTGGTGCACCTGCGGGACGTGCTGCTGCGCCCGGAGCCGGCCGGCCGGGTCCCGGTCGGCGCGCTGACCCGCGAGGTGAAGCGGCTGCCGGGCAGCAAACGGGTGCTCGCGGCGCTCACCGAGATGCGTCGGGAAGGGCACCACCTGGCCGTGGTGGTCGACGAGTACGGCGGCACCGCCGGCATCGTCACCTGCGAGGACCTGGTGGAGGAGTTGGTCGGGGAGATCCGCGACGGAAGTCACGGCCCATCCGATCCGGGGCCCGCCGGCCTGCCCGCCGTGGTCGACGGCCGGCTCAACCTCGCCGACTTCGCCGAACGCACCGGGGTGCCGCTGCCCGCCGGCCCGTACGAGACGGTCGGCGGGTACGTGATGGCCGCGCTGGGCCGCCTGCCGCTGGTCGGCGACGAGGTGCCGGTGCGGGACGACCCGGCCGACGGGCCGGATGCCGCCGATCCGGAGGGCTGGCTGCTGCGGGTGCTGGCGCTCGACGGCCGGCGGGTGTCCCGCCTGGCGGTCTCCGTACGCCGACTGCCCGAGCCGCGGCGCGAGGTCAGCGGCCCGCGCGCGTCCGTACCCGCCCGACCCGCCGGCCCGTCATGACGGACCCGGGTGCTTGCTGACAGAATTGCCGCCATGTCCGACGTACCCGCCCGCCCGCGCGTCTTCTCCGGCATCCAGCCGACGGCCGACTCGTTCCATCTCGGGAACTACCTGGGCGCGCTGCGGCACTGGGTGGCGCTCCAGGACAGCCACGACGCGTTCTACTGCGTCGTCGACCTGCACGCGATCACCGCGGGGCACGACCCCAAGGTGCTCAGGCAGCGCACCCGGGTGGCCGCCGCGCAGCTCCTCGCGCTCGGCATCGACCCGGAACGCAGCACCCTGTTCGTCCAGTCGCAGCTGCCCGAGCACCCGCAGCTGGCCTGGGTGCTGGGCTGCATCACCGGGTTCGGCGAGGCCGGCCGGATGACCCAGTTCAAGGACAAGGCGCAGAAGCAGGGCAGCGACCGGGCCAGCGTCGGCCTGTTCACCTACCCGATCCTCCAGGCCGCCGACATCCTGCTCTACCAGGCGCACGCGGTGCCGGTCGGCGAGGACCAGCGGCAGCACCTGGAACTCTCCCGTGACCTGGCGCAGCGGTTCAACTCGCTGTTCGGCCCCACCTTCCGGGTGCCGGTGCCGCACATCGTGAAGGACACCGCCAAGATCGTCGATCTCCAGGACCCCACCGCCAAGATGTCGAAGTCGTTCTCCGCCCCGGCCGGCATCATCGACCTGCTGGAGGACCCGGCCCGCTCGGCCAAGAAGATCCGCTCGGCGGTCACCGACACCGGCCGCGAGATCGTCTTCGACGCGGAGGGGAAGCCGGGCATCTCCAACCTGCTCACCATCTACTCCGCGCTCTCCGGTCGCGGCATCGACGACCTGGTCGCCGCGTACGACGGCCGGGGCTACGGCGACCTCAAGAAGGACCTCGCCGAGGTGGTGCGGGAGTTCGTCACCCCGATCCAGGAGCGCACCAACGGCTACCTGGACGACCCGGCCCAGCTCGACAAGCTGCTCGCGCGGGGCGCGGAGAAGGCCCGGGCGGTGGCGGTCGACACGCTGCGCACCGCGTACGAACGGGTCGGGTTCCTTCCCCCGGTGCGGTCCGCGTAGCGGCGGGCGGGGAACGGTGACGGTGAGCGGAGGGATGGCGCGCAACGTGGCGGGCAGTGAACCAGCGCCGGGCGGCGGGGACACGATCCAGATCGGCATCGCGGTCGACGTGCCCGAGCCGTGGGGCGGGCTGCTCACCCGCCGCCGGGTCTCCGCCGGCGACCCGCAGGCCGTCCCGGCGCACGTCACCCTGCTCGGGCCCACCGAGATCCCGGTACGCGCGTTGCCGGCGGTCGAGGCGCACCTGAGCCGGGTGGCCGCCACGCACCTGCCGTTCACGCTGCACCTGCGCGGCACCGGCACGTTCCGCCCGGTCACCCAGGTGGTCTTCGTGACGGTGGCGGCCGGGATCAGCGAGTGCGAGCTGCTCGCCGCCGCCATCAACTCGGCCCCGGAGCTGCACCGCGAGGCCCGCTTCCCGTACCACCCGCACGTCACCGTGGCCCAGGACGTGCCGCCCGAGGTGCTCGACAAGGCGTACGAGGACCTGGCCGACTTCTCCGCGCTGTTCGAGGTGGAGGCGTTCACGCTCTTCTCGCACAGCGGGGCGACCCGGTGGCAGCCCCGTCGCGACTTCCGGCTCGGCGGCCCGCGCTGAACATCCGGCCGGCCGGGCCGCCTCCGCCGAGGGCGACGATCGGCGAGGATGGCGGGGTGAACGTCTTCGGCCGGATCGAGGTGGCGGTCGGGCGTCGGATCGACGCGGCCCGCGGTCGCTCGTCCGCCTTCGACCACGTCTGGCTGGCCGGGACGCTCTACGCCGACCTGCTCGCCGGGCGGCTCGCCGCCGCCATCGCCTACTACGGCTTCTTCGCCGTGTTCGCGCTCGCCCTGGTCGCGTACTGGATCTTCGGCGCGGTGCTGCGGGACAACGAGGACGTCAGCCGTGCGGCGGCCGAGTTCCTCCGGGAGAACCTGCCCTTTGTCGACCCGGCGCAGATCGCCGAGAGCAGCAACACCGTCGGCGTGGTCGGCCTGATCATCCTCGTCTTCACCGGGATCGGCTGGGTGGAGGCGATCCGCTCGTCGCAGCGCCTGATGTACGGCTTGAACCAGCAGCCCGGCAACCTGGTGGTGCGCCACCTGGTCGACCTGGGCGTGCTGGTCGCGGTCTTCGTGCTGCTCTTCGTCTCGGTCGCCGCCGTCGACGCGCTGGAGTCGCTGCTGCGCTTCCTGCTGCGCAGCACCGGCTCGGTCGGCCTGACCACGGTCAGCGCGGTGCTGAGCGTGCTGGTGAACGCCGTGCTCGCCGCCGCGCTGCTGTTGGCCGTGCCCCGGCTGCGGATGAGCCGCCGCCGGTTGCGCCCGGCGGTGCTGACCGTCGCGATCGGGATCACGCTGCTCAACACCGTGGGGCGCTACTACGTGGTGCGCACCGAGCGGAATCCGGCGTACACGGTGGTGGCGACCGCCGTCGGCCTGCTGCTCTACCTCTACCTGCTCAACCAGATGGTGCTCTTCGGCGCCGCGCTCGCCGCCACCAGCCGGTACGGCCGGGTGGTGGACCTGGCCGAGGGCGGTGCGCGGGAGGTGGACGTGGAGGCCGACGTGCTGGACGAGGAGACCGATCCGGGCACCCCGGGTGGCGGGGGATGAGCCCGCGGATCCGGGTGGACGCGGAGTCGGCGACACCCCCGTACGAGCAGGTGCGCGCCCAGCTCGCGAGCGCCGTCGGCGACGGACGGCTGCCGGTGGGCACCCGGCTCCCCGCGGTCCGGCAGCTCGCCGCCGACCTGGGGCTGGCGGTGAACACGGTGGCGCGGGCCTACCGCGAGTTGGAGGCCGCCGGCCTGGTGCAGACCCGGGGCCGGCACGGCACGGTGGTGGCGCCCGGGCGCGACGACGCCACCGACCGGCTGCACCGGGCCGCGGCCGACTACGCCGCCGAGGCGCGTCGCCTGGGGGTGCCGCCGGAGCGGGCGGTCGCCCTGGTCCGGGCGGCGCTGGACGCCGGTACGCGCGGCTGAGCGCCGTCGCCTGAGCGGTGGGACTCGGGGGATTGCGGTCCCCGGGCGGGCGCGGAACGACAATGATGGGCCGGTGGGCGCACTCGTGACACTGGACCTGCCGGACGACTCGCCGATGCTCGGCCTGCCCTGGATCATCACGTTCGGTCCGCTGGCCGCCGACGACGAGTGGGAGCCCGTGGTCTGCGGCCCGTACGAGCGACCGCACGCGCTGGCGCTGGCCGAGGCGGTGGTGGCCGAGGAGCAGTTGATGGCGGTCGTGGAACCGTTGCTGCCGGCGCTGACGCCGGAGGAGATCCGCGGTGAGATCGCCGCCGCGCAGATCGCCGCCGAGGACGAGGCGGCCGAGGCCGACCAGGCGGATCTCTACGGCGACTTCGAGGACGTCATCGACGACGAGCTGGAGTTGGCCGCCGAACGCCAGCCGGAGCCGCAACCGGCGGAGCCGCCGGACGCCGACGAGGTCCGCGCCGGCTTCGCCCGGATCGCCGCGCTGCTCACCGCGAAGGGCGGCTGATCACCGGCGCGGCGCCCGAACGGACGCCGGCCCCCGGGAGCGGACTCCCGGGGGCCGATGTCACCTCACCCCCCACCACAAGGGGTCGGCAGCCCAGCCGCCCGTCGGCGCGGAGCACAACGGACGACCAGGTCATTGGCGGGTTACCCGGCTCAGCGCCGTTCGAACCACGCAGCCGCGTCCACCGGCAGGGCGTGCCCGTCGCCCCGCTCGGTGAGATCGGCGCTGGCGACGAGCGGCCGGCCGAAGCCGGCGACCGTCACGTCCGCGCCGCTGAGGTTGACCACGCAGGTCAGCTCCGTGTCCCCGGCGGCCCGACGGAACGCCAGCACGCCGGGTTCGGTCTCCAGCCAGGTGATGCCGCCGAGGCCGGCCAGCGCCGGGTGCGTGCCCCGGACCCGCAGCGCCGCCCGGTACAGCTCCAGCGTCGAGCCGGGCACCCCGGTCTGGGCGGCCACCGAGAGGGCCCGCCAGGTCGCCGGCGCCGGCAGCCAGCTCAGTTCGCTGCCGTCCGGCCCGAAGCCGTACGGGGCCAGCTCGCCGCTCCACGGGATCGGCACCCGGCAGCCGTCCCGGCTCTCGCCGGTGCGCAGGAACGACGGGTCCTGGCGCAGCTCGTCGGGGAGGTCCAGCACCTCGGGCAGGCCCAGTTCCTCGCCCTGGTAGACGTAGGCGCAGCCGGGCAGCGCGAACATCAGCAGCGCGGCGGCCCGGGCGCGGCGCAGGCCGACCTCGCCGTCGCCGTACCGGGTGACGTGGCGCTGCTTGTCGTGGTTGGAGAGCACCCAGGTGGTCGGCGCGCCGACGATTGTCGACTCGGCCAGTGCGGTGTCGATCACCTTGCGGAACGAGTCGGCCGACCAGGTGGCTTCCAGGAAGTCGAAGCTGAACGCCTGGTGCAGCTCGTCCGGGCCGATGTAGCGGGCCAGCCGCTGCGGCGTCTCGGCCCACGCCTCGGCGACCGCCATCCGGCCGCCCGGGTAGCTGTCCAGGATCGGCCGCCAGGCGCGGTAGATGTCGTGCACCTCGTCCTGGTCGAAGTAGGGCAGCCGGGCCTTGCCGAGCAGATCCGACTGGCGCTGCCCGGTGGTCATCGTGCTGAATCCGACGTCCGGCAGGCCCTCGGCCTTGATCATTCCGTGTGCCACGTCGATCCGGAAGCCGTCGACACCGCGGTCCAGCCAGAAGCGCAGGACGTCCTCGAACTCGGCGCGCACCTCGGGGTGGCGCCAGTTCAGGTCGGGCTGGGCCGGGTCGAACAGGTGCAGGTACCACTGGCCGTCGACCACCCGGGTCCAGGCCGGGCCGCCGAAGATGCTCTCCCAGTCGTTCGGGGGCAGCTCGCCCTGCTCGCCCTTGCCGTCGGCGAACAGGTAGCGCTCGCGCTCCGGGGAACCCGGGCCGGCGGCGAGCGCGGCGGCGAACCAGGGGTGCGCGCTGGAGGTGTGGTTCGGCACCAGGTCGACGATGATCCGCAGGCCCAGCGCGTGCGCGTCGGTGATCATCTCGTCGAAGTCGGTGAGGTTGCCGAAGAGCGGGTCGACGTCGCGGTAGTCGGCCACGTCGTAGCCGGCGTCGACCTGCGGGGAGGTGTAGAACGGCGTCAGCCAGAGCGCGTCCACGCCCAGCTCGCGCAGGTAGGGCAGGCGCCCCCGGATGCCCTGGAGGTCACCGACGCCGTCGGAGTTCGCGTCCGCGAAGCTGCGGACGTAGACCTGGTAGACGACCGCGGACCGCCACCAGTCGTCGGTGGCCGGTGGCGTGGGGGTGGGGGCGGAGGTCATCGGTGGCGATCCCGTTCTGTGGCGGCGCAGGGGGTGTCTGAGCAGGATGCCGCCTCAGCGCTGCAAGAGTCAAGCATTCCTTGCGCAAGAAATGACGCCGATCACCTGCCCCACCAGCGCGGTCACCGTCCGCACCTCTCCCAGATCCCGAGACGCCCGCGCGGGGTCGGGCGGCACGGGGGTCAGGCGGGGACGGGAAGGGTGGGGGCGGGGCGTTGGCGTTTGGGGGCGGGGGCGGGTCGGGCGACCGCGGTGGAGCCGCGTACCACCAACTCCGGGCGGAACAGGTACTCGGAGTTCGGGGACGGGTGCCCGTTGATCTCGTCGACCAGGGCGCGTACGGCGGCAACCGCCATGGCCGCGACCGGCTGGCGCACCGTGGTCAGCGGCGGATCGGTGAAGGCCATCAGCGGCGAGTCGTCGTAGCCGACCACCGAGACGTCCTCGGGGACGGACCGGCCGCGTTGCCGGGCCGCCCGGATCGCCCCGAGCGCCATCAGGTCCGAGCCGCAGACCAGGCCGGTCACCCCGCGCTCGATGAGCCGGCCGGCGGCGGCCTCGCCGCCCTCCACGCCGAACAGGGACAGCTCGGTCAGCTCGGCCAGGTCGTCGTCGGAGATGTCGGTGAGGCGCCGCATCGCGGCCTTGTAGCCGGCGACCTTGCGCTGTACCGGGACGAACCGGTCCGGGCCGGTGATCAGGCCGATCCGCCGGTGCCCGAGCGCGACCAGGTGGGCGACCGCGAGTTCGGCGGACTCCCGGTCGTCGCAGGAGACGAACGGCGCGGGGATGCCCGGCGCGTACCCGTTGATCATGACGATCGGCAGCGGCCGGGCGAGCAGCGTGCGGTACCGGTCGTGGTCGGCGGCGGTGTCGGCGTGCAGGCCGGAGACGAAGACGATGCCGGAGACCTGCCGGTCCAGCAGCATTTCGACGTACTCGTCCTCGCGGACGCCGCCGGGGGTCTGGGTGCACAGCACCGGCGTGTAGCCGGTGGGCGCCAGCGCGGACTCGATGATCTGGGCGAACGCCGGGAAGATCGGGTTGTCCAGCTCGGGCACGACCAGGCCGACCAGCCCGGCGCTGCGCTTGCGCAGGCGGGCCGGTCGTTCGTAGCCGAGTACGTCGAGGGCGGTGAGGACGGCCTGCCGGGTCTCCGGGGCCACTCCGGGGCGGTCGTTGAGCACCCGCGACACCGTGGCCTCGCTGACTTCGGCCTGTTGGGCGATGTCGGACAGTCGAGCGCGCATGGCGGCACTTTAGCTCAACGGCAAAGTCTTGCGTACACTTCTGCAAGCCCTTCCATTCTCTGCAACCTCTTGCTAACGTCCCCGCAACATGCGAGAGCAGCGGCGCAGCACCCCGGCGCCGGTCAGCAAGAACTTTCAGAGGTTCCCACTGGCGGTCGCCCTTCCCCCGGCGTGCCGCCATGACGACAGGAGTACCGATGCGCATCCGTACCGCGGGTGTGGTCGCCGTCCTCGGTCTGGCGCTCGCCGCGTCCGGCTGTGGTGACAGCGGCAGCGACAAGCCGGCCGCCGAGCAGTCCGCCAGCAAGGCGACCGGCGGCAAGCTGGTCATCTGGGCCGACGACAAGCGCACCGCCGCCCTCAAGCCGTTCGCCGAGGAGTTCGGCAAGGAGAACGGCGTGACAGTCGAGGTGCAGGCCGTCTCCAAGGACCTGCAGACCAACTTCGTCACCGCCTCCCAGCAGGGCAGCGGCCCGGACGCCGTGGTCGGCGCGCACGACTGGATCGGCAACCTGGTCCAGAACGGCGCCATCGACCCGGTCCAGCTCACCGCCGAGCAGAAGGCGGGCTTCAACGAGACCGCGGTCAAGGCGGTCACCTTCAACGGCCAGCTCTACGGCGTGCCCTACGCCACCGAGAACCTGGCGCTGCTCCGCAACACCGAGCTGGCCCCCGAAGCGCCGAAGACGATCGAGGACCTGGTCACCGCCGGCAAGAAGCTCAAGGCGGAGAAGAAGGCCAGCGAGATCCTCTGCCTCCAGTCCGGCCAGAACGGCGACGCGTACCACATCTACCCGCTGTACTCCTCGGCCGGCGGCTACCTGTTCGGCACCGCCGCCAACGGCGACTACGACCCGAAGGACCTGGGCGTGGGCAAGCCGGAGTCGATCGCCGCGTTCCAGAAGATCGCGAAGCTCGGTGAGAAGGGCGAGGGCGCGCTGAAGCGGTCCATCACCCCGGAGAACTCGATCTCCACCTTCACCGGCAAGAAGTGCGCCTTCCTGGTCTCCGGCCCGTGGGCCGTGGCCGACGCCAAGAAGGCCGGCATCAAGTACGACATCTCCCCGGTCCCCGGCTTCGCCGGTGGCAAGGAGGCCCAGCCGTTCGTGGGCGTCCAGGCGTTCTACGTCGCCGCCAAGGGCAAGAACAAGGCCCTGGCCCAGGAGTTCGTCACCAACTACGTGACCAAGCCCGAGCTGGCCGTCGCGCTGTACAAGGCCGAGCCGCGCCCGCCGGCGCTGACCGCCGCCTTCGACCAGGTCAAGGGCGAGGACCCGGACCTGGCGAAGTTCTCCGAGGCCGGCAAGAACGGCCAGGTGCTCCCGGCGATCCCGGCCATGGCCGCGATCTGGGACCCGTTCGGCAAGGCCGAGGCCGCCGTCATCGGTGGCGCCGACCCGGCCAAGACGATCACGGCCGCTGGCAAGACCATCCAGGGTCAGATCAAGTAATGAGCGCGCCGCTGTCCGGCCCGGGGTCCGCCACGCGGACCCCGGGCCGGGAGCCCGCTCGTCCCGGGCTCCCGCGCACCTCGCGTACCGCGCGGCACCACGCGCCGATCACCGCGACCGGCCTCGTCGTCAAGGTGGTCCTGCTCGGCCTGGTGGCCGGGATCGCGCTCTGGGCGGCGTTCCCGCTCATCGAGGCCGGGCACTGGATCGGGCTCGGCGTCCTGGTGACCACCACCGCCGCCCTGTTCTACCTCTACCTGGGTCGCCGGCACATCCCGGCCAAGTACCTGGTCCCCGGCACGCTCTTCCTGATCGCGTTCCAGGTGCTGCCGGTGCTCCTCACCGCGAGTACCGCGTTCACGAACTTCGGCGACGGCCACCGCGGCAGCAAGGACGACGCGGTCGTCGCCATCCAGACCTCCTCGGTGAAGCAGGTGCCCGGCTCGACCGAGTACGCGCTCACCATCGCCACCACCGGCGACCCGGCGACCGGCCCGCTGACCTTCCTGCTCAGCGACCCGAAGAGCAAGGAGGTCTTCGCGGGCGACGCGGGCGGGCTGCGCCAGCTCGACGCCGGTGACGTCACCGTCAGCAGCCTCAGCGGCAAGATCACCGCCGCGGACGGCTACACCGTGCTGAACATCGGGCAGGCCAGCAGCCGCAGCGACGCGGTCACCGCGCTGATCGTGCCGACCGACGCCGGCGCCATCCGCTCCAACGGCCTCACCCGGGCCTACGAGGGCAAGGCAGCCCGGGCGTACGACGCCGGCTGCGACTGCATCAGGGACAGCGAGAGCGGCAAGACCTGGACCGCCGACGAGAAGGTCGGCTCCTTCGTCGCCGCCGACGGCGAGCGGCTCAGCCAGGGCTGGAAGGTCAACGTCGGGCTGAAGAACTTCGGCGCGGTGCTCAGCGACCCGAACATCTCCGGCCCGTTCTTCGGCACGCTGGCCTGGAACTTCGCGTTCGCGATCGGCTCCACCGGCTTCACCTTCCTGCTCGGCATGGCCATCGCGCTCGCGCTGCACTCGCCCCGGATGCGGGGCACGAACCTCTACCGGGTGCTGCTGATCCTCCCGTACGCCATGCCGTCGTTCGCGATGCTGCTGGTCTGGCGGGACATGTTCAACACCGACTTCGGCCTGCTCAACAACCTGTTCGGGCTGGACGTCGACTGGTTCGGCGGTGCCTGGTCGGCCCGGGTCGCGGTGCTGCTGGTGCAGCTCTGGCTCGGCTACCCGTACATGTTCCTGGTGGCCACCGGCGCGCTCCAGGCCATCCCGCGGGAGCTGACGGAGGCCACCTCGGTCGACGGGGCCAGCCCGTGGCAGTCGTTCAAGGCGGTCACCCTGCCGCTGCTGCTGGTGGCGCTCTCGCCGCTGCTGATCGCGTCGTTCGCGTTCAACTTCAACAACGTCAACGCGATCCTGTTCACCACCGAGGGCGGGCCGTTCGCGCCGGACAACCCGCGCAACGGCGCCACCGACCTGCTGATCACCTACACGTACCGGCTGGCGTTCGGCGCGCAGGGCGCCGAGTACGGCTTGGCCGCCACCGTCTCGATCTTCATCTTCGCGATCGTGGCGACCGTCTCGGCGATCAGCTTCCGGAACACCCGCAAGCAGGAGGAGGTGTACTCGTGACCAGCATCGCGGAAACGCCGGCGGCCCGCCGGTCGCGCGGCCGGTGGTTCGCCCAGGTGGGCTGGCGGCATCTGGTCGGGGTGCTGGCGGTGCTGTTCAGCCTCTTCCCGATCATGTTCGTGATCTCCGCGGCGCTCAACCCGCTCGGCACGCTCTCCTCGACCGAGCTGCTGCCGACCGGGGCGTCGCTGGAGAACTTCACCAACCTGTTCGACCGGACCGCGTTCGGCCACTGGTTCCTCAACTCGCTGCTGCTGGCGGGCGTGGCCAGCTTCGCGTCGATCTTCCTGTCGGCGCTGGCCGCGTACGCGTTCTCCCGGATGCGGTTCGCCGGGCGGCGGATCGGCCTGCTCACGCTGCTGCTGATCCAGATGTTCCCGCAGTTCCTGGCGATCGTGGCGATCTTCCTGATCTTCACCACGATCACCGACCTCTACCCGGTGATCGGCTTCAACACCCCGTGGGGCCTGTTCCTGCTCTACATGGGTGGCGCGCTGGGCGCGAACACCTGGCTGATGAAGGGCTTCTTCGACACGCTGCCGAAGGAGCTGGACGAGTCGGCGACCATGGACGGCGCGTCGCACGTGCAGGTCTTCTTCCGGATCATGCTGCCGCTGGTGGCGCCGATCCTGGCGGTGACCGGCCTGCTCGCGTTCATCGGGTCGATCAACGAGTTCATCATCGCCAACGTGTTCCTCACCAACACCGAGTCGAAGACGCTCGCGGTCGGCATGTTCGGCCTGGTCGCGGGCGAACGCAACAACAACTTCGGGATGTTCGCGGCGGGCACGCTGCTCACCGCGATCCCCACCGTGCTGGTGTTCCAACTGCTCCAGCGCTACATCGTCTCCGGCCTCACCTCCGGAGCGGTCAAAGGCTGAGCCTCCTCGGCTCACGCTGCGGCAAGGGCGTCGTGTCGGCGTACACCGGAGCGGTTTGGAGGGCGGACCGTCGCGGTCGGGTGACCGACCGCGGCGGGTGCCCGCCCACTCCCTGTCGGTACGACGCGAAAGGCCGCGGCATGTCCCTTTCACCGCACCACGACGGTTCCGCCACCTACGTCCCGGAGCAGGAGCCCGCGCTCGGGCAGACCGTCCCCGTCTTCGTCCGGGTGCCGGCCGGCGCCGGCGTCGACCAGGTGCACGTGCGCACCACCGGCGACGGCGAGCCGCACTTCGCCGAGGCGGTGGTCGACCGCACCACGAACGGCGACGTGTGGTGGCGGGCCGACGTCGAGGTCCGCAACCCGGTCAGCAACTACCGTTTCCTGCTCGACGGCGAGGCCGGCGCCCGCTGGCTCAACGCGGCCGGCACCGCCGACCACGACGTGCCGGACCACGGCGACTTCAAGCTGGTCAGCTACGCGCCGCCGCCGGCCTGGGCCCGGGACGCGGTGATCTACCAGATCTTCCCGGACCGGTTCGCCCGCTCGGCCGCGGCGGACGGGCGCACCGCGCCGGACTGGGCCATCCCGTGCGACTGGGACACGCCGGTGATCGGGCGCGGCCCGGAGACGCCCCGCCAGTTCTACGGCGGCGACCTGGACGGCATCACCGAGCGCCTGGACCACCTGGACCGGCTCGGCGTCAACACGGTCTACCTCACCCCGATCTTCCCGGCCCGCTCCAACCACAGGTACGACGCGTCCAGCTTCGACACCGTCGACCCGCTGCTCGGCGGCGACGCGGCGCTGGTCCGGCTCGCCGACGCGGTACGCGCCCGGGGCTGGCGGCTGCTCGGCGACATCACCAGCAACCACACCGGTGACGCGCACCGCTGGTTCACCGCCGCGGTGTCCGACGTCAACGCGTTGGAGCGGGACCTGTACTACTTCGACCTCCCGGGACAGGACTACGAGTCGTGGAACGGGGTGAAGTCGCTGCCGAAGCTCAACTGGGGCAGCGCCGAGCTGCGCCGCCGGTTCGCCACCGCCGAGGACTCGCTGCTGCGCCGCTGGCTGCGTCCGCCGTACGGGCTGGACGGCTGGCGGGTGGACGTGGCGAACATGACCGGCCGGCGCGGCGCCGACGCGTACACCCACGAGGTGGCGCGACTGCTGCGCGAGGTGGTCGCCGAGACCCGACCGGACGCGTTGCTGCTCGCCGAGCACGGCCACGACCACACCGGCGACCTGGACCGCGACGGCTGGCACGGCACGATGAACTACGTCGGGTTCACCGACCCGGTGTGGTCCTGGCTGCGCGCGGGGGACGGCCCGGTGCCGAACTTCCTCGGCACGCCCGGCGGGGTCCGGCGGCGGGACGCGGACGCGGTGCTGGCCACCATGAACGCCTACCGGTCGCTGGTCTCGTGGCGGTCGTACACGCACTCGTGGCAGCTCCTCGGCTCGCACGACTCGGCCCGGATCCGCAGCGTGGTGGGCGACGCGGCCCGGCAGGAGGTCGCGTCCGGGCTGCTCGCCACCATGCCGGGGACCCCTGTCGTCTTCGCCGGTGACGAGCTGGGCCTGACCGGCGCGAACGGGGAGGGCTCGCGTACCCCGATGCCGTGGCACCGGCCGGAGAGCTGGGACCGGCGCACGTTCGACGCGTACCGGTCGCTGCTGGCGCTGCGCCGCGCCGAGCCGGCGCTGCGGCACGGCGGCCTGCGGTGGGTGCACGCCGACGCGGACACGCTGGTCTTCCTGCGCGAGGCCCCGACCGGGAGCGTGCTGGCCCTGGCCCGACGCGCCCCCGGCACCCCGCTGCGCCTGACCGGCCTGCCCGCCGCCGAGAACATCTACGGCGGCGCCCCGTCGCTGCCCCCCGGCACGGCCACCCTCCCCGCCGACGGCCCCACGTTGCAGCTCTGGAGGTGGTGAAAGGAGGGGCCCCCGGTTAACGCATTCTGCATAACAGGGGGCCCCTCCTAACACCTCAGCGGAGCAGGGCGCGGGCGCCGGTCAGGTAGGTGGCGCGGTCGGGGGAGCCGGTGAGGATGCGCTGGGTGAAGTAGCCCGGCACCAGGCCGAACAGGGCCGCGCCGACCGCCTCGGGGTCGGCCTCGGGGGGCAGCTCGCCGGCGTCGCGCGCCCGCCGGGCGGCGGTCACGAAATGGCCGCGCAACCGGGTGTAGGTGGCGGCGACGAACTCGGCCAGCACCGGGTCCCGCTGTGCCTCGCTCCACACCTGCAACGCCAGGGGCAGCACGCCGTCCGGGCCGAGCTGGCCGTCGACGAAGGCCAGGGCACGCTCCAGCACCCCGGTCAGCGGCAGCGGCGGGTCGGCGGTGGACAGGTCGGCGAAGTTCTCGTCGGCGGTGCCGACGACCGCCTGGGCGATGGCCGTGATCAGGTCGTTCTTGCTGGGGAAGTAGCGGTAGACGGCGCCGACCGAGAGCCCGGCCTCCCTGATCACGTCCTGCATCGAGGTCTGGTGGAACCCGTCACGCAGGAAGCAGCGCCGAGCCGCGTCGAGGATCTGCTGGCGGCGGGCGGCGAGGTGCTGTTCGGAGACGCGTGGCACGGCACACATTCTAAAGCGAACGTTCGTTCTTGACGAACGCGTCGACCGCGGCGCACGCTCTCTCCAAGAGAACGAACATTCGTTTTAAGGAGGCGACGATGCTCCGCGCCCGCTCGCCCTGGGCCCTCACCGCGCTGCTGGTCGGCGTGGCGGTGGTGGTACAGGTGCTGCTCGTACCGCTGTTCGCGGCCCCTGCCGCGCACCTCGCGCCGCGCGACCTGCCGGTGGCCGTGGCCGGGCCGCCGCCCGCCGTCGCCGAGCTGACCGCCCGGCTGACCGCCGCCCGCCCCGGCGGCTTCACGGTGACCGCGCTGCCGGACGCGGCGGCGGCCGACCGGGCGCTACGCGACCGGGAGGTCTACGCCGCGTTCGTGGCCGGCCCGGACGGCGTCGCCCTGCACACCGCGCCGGCCGCCAGCCCGACCGTCGCGGCCCTGCTCACCGAGGCCGCCGGCCAGCTCTCGGCCGGCCGCCCGGTGCCGGTGACGGCGGTCGTGCCGACCGACCCGGACGACCCCCGCGGGGCCGGGTTCGCCGCCGGCTTCCTGCCGCTGGCGCTCACCGGCATGCTGGTCGGCGCGCTGCTCACGCTGCTGGTCACCGGCCGCCGAGCACGGCTGGCCGGCCTGCTCGGGTACGCGGCGCTCGCCGGCACGGCCGGTGTCACGGTGCTGCACGGCTGGCTCGGCCTGCTCGACGGCGACCCGTGGCGGGAGGCCGCCGCGATCGGTCTCTTCTCGCTCGCCGCCGCCGCCACGGTGGCGGGTCTCGGCGCGCTGCTCGGCCGCGCCGGCATCGGCCTCGGGGCGCTGCTCGTCTTCCTGCTCGGCAACCCACTCTCCGCGGTCGCCGCCGCGCCCGAGCTGCTGCCGCAGCCGTGGGGGACGTTCGGCCAGTTCCTGCCGGTCGGCGCGGGCGGCACGCTGCTGCGCTCGGCGACGTTCTTCGACGGCGCGGGCGCCGGCCGGCCGCTGGCCGTGCTGACCGGGTACGCGCTGGTGGGGCTGGTGCTGGTCCTGGCCGGTCGGCGGGCCGGGGCGGCCGGGGAGGTGACGGTGCCACCCGAGCCGGCCCAGGTCACGGTATGACGGCAGCTCGGCGGGGCGACTACTACGCGGTGTCGTTGATGGGGGAGGATGGCCGGCGTGGAAGCTCTTCGACTGATCCTTCTCTATGTCCATCTGATCGGCTTCGCGCTGCTGCTCGGCGGCGGGATCGCCCAGTACGTCAGCGGCCGGCTGCGGATCAACGCGGCCATGCTGTGGGGAGCGGTGATCCAGATCCTGACGGGTCTCGGGCTCTCCGCGCCGCTGCGGGACGGCGACGAGCCGGCCCCGGCGAAGCTTGTTACCAAGTTGGTGCTCGCGCTGCTCATCTTCGTCATGGTCTTCTTCTCCCGTAAGCGGGAGTCCGTGAACCGGGGGCACTTCCTCGCGATCATCGGGTTGACGCTGCTCAACGCGGCGGTCGCGGTGTTCTGGCGGTAGTCCGCCGGGACCGGGAGCGGCCCCGGAAACGGACGTTCGGGACACGACCGTGTACCCCTACCGGCCCCAGAAGTGATCTGCCCCACGCAAGGGTTACACCGGGGTAACGGACGCTCAACAGTCGTGCACGATTGTCGGCCGGTGGGTGGGCGCGGGCGTACGCTCCCGTCCGTAACGTGGGACGCCGGCCGCACACCGCAGGCCGGCGCAAGGGCATGCGTACCGCGCACGACGCGGGCGCAATGGGAAGGAGACGTCTTGCGCTCTGTGCGTGGGATGCGGATCGCCTCCGCCTTCGTGGCGGGTGGCCTCGTGCTGGGCGCCGCCGCGTGTGGTGAGGCTCCGGACGACAAGAACGACAACGCCGGCGGCAACGGCGGCAAGAAGTACAGCGCCTGCATGGTGACCGACGTGGGCGGCATCGATGACAAGTCCTTCAACACCTCCGCCTGGAAGGGCCTTCAGGAGGCGAAGAAGGAGAACGACAACATCGAGATCAAGAACGTCCAGTCGAAGGCCGAGGCGGACTACGAGGTCAACCTCACCGGGTTCGTCAACCAGAAGTGTGACTTCATCCTGGCCGTCGGTGGCCTGATGTCGGACGCCACCAAGAAGGCGGCCACCGCGAACCCGAACCAGCAGTTCGCGATCGTCGACGCCAACCCGGGTGTGGGCAACATCTACCCGATGCAGTTCGACACCGCCCAGGCCGCGTTCCAGGCCGGCTACCTGGCCGCCGGGATGAGCAAGAGCGGCAAGGTGGGCACCTACGGCGGCCTGCCGATCCCGCCGGTCACCATCTTCATGGACGGCTTCGCCGACGGCGTGGCGTACTACAACAAGGCGAAGAGCAAGAACGTCCAGGTGCTGGGCTGGGACAAGGCCACCCAGAAGGGTTCCTTCACCAACGACTTCGTCAAGCAGGACGAGGGCAAGAAGGTCTCCGACGCGCTGGTCGCCCAGGGCGCCGACATCATCATGCCGGTCGCCGGTGGCGCCGGCCTCGGCACCACCGCCGCGGCCAAGGCCTCGGGCGGCAAGTACTCGGTCGTCTGGGTGGACGTCGACGGCTGCGAGAGCACCCCGGACTGCTCGGCGATCGTGACCACGGTCGTCAAGAACATCCCGGAGGCCGTCAAGGAGGCCGTGGTGAAGGCCGCCGGTGGCGAGAAGCTCCAGGCGCAGCCGGGCTTCGTGGGCACGCTGGCCAACACCGGTGTCTCGATCGCGCCGTACCACGACTTCGACAGCAAGGTCCCGGCGGACCTGAAGACCGAGGTCGAGAAGATCAAGGCGGACATCGCCGCCGGCACCGTCACGGTCACCTCGAAGGCCCAGCCGACCAAGTGACCGCTCCGCCGGCCGCCGCGGTGAAATCATCGGCAGCGGGGCCGGCGGGCACCAGGTAGCACGATCCGGCCGTCCCGGGCGTACGGGGTCCGAACCCCGCGCCCCGGGGCGGCCGGTCACCTTCATCCCCCCATCCCCCACCCGGCGCGGTGGCGGCGCGGCAAGTCGCTACGCTGCACCATCGCTCGCACTCCAGGAGGTTGCGCTGAGACTCGAACTGCGCGGCATCACCAAGCGGTTCGGTGATCTGGTCGCCAACGACCACATCGACCTCACGGTGGAGCCTGGAGAGATCCACGCCCTGCTCGGCGAGAACGGCGCCGGCAAGTCGACCCTGATGAACGTGCTCTACGGGCTCTACCAGCCGGACGAGGGCGAGATCCTGGTCGACGGCCGGCCGCTGAAGCTGAAGGGCCCGTCGGACGCGATCGCCGCCGGGATCGGCATGGTCCACCAGCACTTCATGCTGGTGCCGGTCTTCACCGTGGCCGAGAACGTGATGCTCGGCGCCGAGCAGGTCAAGGTGCCCTTCGCCGGCTTCCTCGACCGTCGGCGGGCCCGCCGCGAAGTGGCCGAGGTCTCCGAGCGGTACAACCTCCGGGTCGACCCGGACGCGGTGATCGAGGACCTGCCGGTCGGCATCCAGCAGCGGGTGGAGATCGTCAAGGCCCTGACCCGCGACGTCGACCTGCTGATCCTCGACGAGCCGACGGCCGTGCTCACCCCGCAGGAGACCGACGAGCTGCTGACCGTCATGCGGTCGCTCAAGGCCGCCGGCAAGTCGATCGTGTTCATCACCCACAAGCTGGGCGAGGTGAAGGCGATCGCGGACCGGATCACCGTCATCCGGCGCGGCCGGACGGTCGGCACCGCCGAGCCGACCGCCAGCCGGGACGAGTTGGCCGCGTTGATGGTCGGCCGCAACGTCCGGCTGACCGTGGACAAGGAGCCGGCCCGGCCGGGCGAGCCGGTCCTGGAGGTCGCCGGCCTGGTCGTCGACGACGACCGGCAGGTACGCGCCGTCGACGGCGTCGACCTGACCGTGCACGCCGGTGAGGTGCTCGGCGTCGCGGGTGTGCAGGGCAACGGCCAGACCGAGCTGATCGAGGCGATCATGGGCCTGCGCCCGACGCTCGCCGGCACGGTCAGCCTGGCCGGCGAGTCGACCCACGGCTGGTCGACGAAGAAGGTGCTCCGCGCCGGCGTCGGCTACGTGCCCGAGGACCGCAGCGTCGACGGCCTGGTCAAGGAGTTCTCCGTGGCGGAGAACCTGGTGCTGGACATCTACGACCGGCCGCCGTTCGGCAGGGGCCTGTCGCTGAAGCCGGACGCGATCGCGAAGTCGGCGAAGGAGCGGATCGCGCAGTTCGACGTCCGCACGTCGTCGGCCGACGCGGCGGTCGGCACGCTCTCCGGCGGCAACCAGCAGAAGGTGATCGTGGCCCGGGAGCTGTCCCGGCCGCTGAAGCTCCTCATCGCCGCCCAGCCCACCCGCGGCGTGGACGTCGGCTCGATCGAGTTCATCCACAGCCAGGTCATCCGCGAGCGCGACGTCGGCACCGCGGTCATGGTGGTCTCCAGCGAGCTGGACGAGGTGATCGGTCTCGCCGACCGGATCGCGGTGATGTACCGCGGCCGGGTCATCGGCATCGTCGGCCCGGACACGCCCCGCGAGGAGATCGGCCTGCTGATGGCCGGCATCACCCCGGACACCGCGGCCCCGACCGCGAACGAGGGCAGCGCCGCCGCGACCGCGAACGAGGGCAGCGCCGCCGCGACCGCGAACGAGGGCAGCGCCGCCGCGACCGCGGACGAGGGCAGCGCCGCCGCCCCGGCCCCCGAGGGCCCTGGCAACGAGGACGAGGCATGACGAACCCGAACCCGGCGTCGGGCTCCCCGGACAAGGAACCGGCGACCGAGGCGCAGGAAGCGCGCAGCGAGGCCCGCGCGACGCCGACCGCGCCAGCCGGCGACACCGAGCGGGCGGTGACCACCACCGCGCCGAAGCAGCCGGCCGAGGGGCCCCGGCCCAGCCTGGGCCGGCTGTTCCTGGAGAACCTCTGGGCGGCCAACACGGTCACCGTGACCGTGCTCGCGGTGGTGCTGGCCATGCTGGTCGGCGCCGTGCTGATCATCGTCTCCGACCCGGACGTGCTGGCCACCTACGGCTACATCACCGCCCGCCCGGCCGACGCGCTGAACGCGAGCTGGACCGTGGTCAGCGAGGCGTACGCGAACCTGTTCAAGGGCGCGGTCTTCGACCCGGACGCGGTCGGCTTCACCGCCGCCATGGGCCCGATCTCGGAGACGCTCACCTACACCGCGCCGCTGGTCTTCACCGGCCTGTCGGTCGCGCTGGCCTTCCGGGGCGGCCTGTTCAACATCGGCGCCCAGGGCCAGGCGACCATCGGCGTCATCCTGGCCGCCGTGGCCGGCTTCGCGCTGCCGTTGCCGCCCGGCGTGCACCTGCTGGTCGCGTTGATCGCCGGTGCGCTCGGCGGTGCGCTCTGGGGCTTCGTCCCGGGCATCCTCAAGGCGCGTACCGGCGCCCACGAGGTGATCAACACGATCATGCTCAACTACGTGGCGGTCTACTTCCTGTCCTGGATCATCGTCCAGAACGGGGTGCAGAACCCGACCCGCTCGGACGCGATCAGCAAGCCGGTCGAGTCCTCCGCGCAACTGCCCCGGCTGCTCGGCGACGACCTGCGGGTGCACGCCGGGATCCTGCTCGCGGTGCTGGCCACCTGGTTCGTCGCCTGGCTGCTCAACCGCTCCACGCTCGGCTTCGAGCTGCGCGCGGTGGGCGCGAACCCGGACGCCGCCCGGACCGCCGGCATCAGCGTCACCAAGACGTACGTGCTGGTGATGGTGATCGCGGGTCTGCTGGCCGGCCTCGGCGGCTCGAACATGGTGCTCGGCTCCACCGCCAACGCGCTGACCCCGCTGGTGATCGCCCAGATCGGCTTCGACGGCATCCTGGTCGCGCTGCTGGGCCGGGTCAAGCCCTGGGGCGTGCTGCTGGCCGCGCTGCTGTTCGGCGCGCTCCAGGCCGGGGGCAACCGGATGCAGTCGTACTCCGGGATCTCGCTGGAGCTGGTCACCGTGCTCCAGGCGCTCATCGTCATCTTCATCGCCGCGCCCGCCCTGGTGAAGGCGATCTTCCAGCTCCGGGCGGCCCGCGCCGCCCGGCTGCAGACGAGCCTCGCGAAGGGCTGGTGAGCATGTCCACCACCGCTGTCCCCGACGTCGCGGTCACCGCGGTCGACGAGGGTTTCTGGACGCGGGCCCGCAAGGCCGGCGCCGTCCTGCTGGCGCTGGGCGTGGTCGCTGCGGTGCTGTTCGGGGCGCTCGCCACCGACCAGCAGGCCCGCTTCACGCTCAGCGAGACCGAGGGCGGCGCCGCCCTGGAGATCAACGGCACGGTCGGCGCGATCCTGTTCGGCGTCATCACCGCCGCGGCCGGCGCCGCGCTGCTGGCCGGCGTGCCCAAGCGTTGGTTCACGCTGCTGCTCGGCGCCGGGCTGGTCGCCTTCGTGCTGAGTTTCCTGTGCTGGCAGGTCTCCGCCGCCCCCGAGGGGCGCAACTTCATGCCCCTGGTCAACGTGCTGCGGGGCACGTTCGTCCTGGCGCTGCCGCTGATCTTCGGTGCGCTGGCCGGTGTGCTCTGCGAGCGCTCCGGCGTGGTCAACGTGGCGATCGAGGGGCAGTTGCTGATGGGCGCGTTCTCCGGCGCGCTGTTCGGCAGCATCTCCGGCAGTGTCTGGGTGGGCCTGGTGGCCGCCGCGATCGGTGGCGCGTTCATCTCGCTGCTGCTGGCCGTGTTCGCCATCCGCTACCTGGTCGACCAGGTGGTCATGGGCATCGTGCTCAACCTGCTCGCGGTTGGCATCACCGGCTTCCTCTACGAGCGGCTGATGGCGACCGACGCGGCGAAGTACAACAGCGCGCCACGCTTCAGCAACTGGGAGATCCCGCTGCTGAAGGACATCCCGCTGATCGGTCCGGCGCTGTTCCGCGGCAACATCTTCCTCTACCTGGGTCTGCTGCTGGTGCTGGTCATCCACCTGGCGCTGTTCCGCACCCGGTGGGGCCTGCGGACCCGGTCGGTTGGTGAGCACCCGACCGCCGCCGACACGCTCGGCGTGAAGGTGCTGCGGCTGCGCTACCGCAACGTGATCATGGCTGGTCTGGTGGCCGGCGTGGGTGGGGCGTCGTACACGCTGGCGCTCTACTCGTTCACCAAGAACATGATCGGCGGTAAGGGCTTCATCGCCCTGGCCGCGCTGATCTTCGGCCGGTGGAGCCCGACCGGGGCGTTGCTCGCGGCGCTCTTCTTCGGCTTCGCCGACCAGCTCGCCACCTACCTGGGCGCGATCGGCAGTAGCATTCCGAGCCAGTTCCTGGCGATGCTGCCGTACCTGGCGACGATCCTGGCGGTGGCCGGGCTCGTCGGCCGGGTGCGGGCGCCGGCCGCCGACGGCAAGCCGTACGTCAAGGGCTGACCGGCCCGACGCACCGTGCCCGGCGGGTGACCCGCCGGGCACCGTCGTCTCCGGCCGTGCCCACGACCGATCGGCGCGAATTGGGCAGAATGGGAGTCGTGATGGACATCGACTGGGAGCGGCTGCGGGCCGCCGCCACCGAGGTGATGCGGCACGCCTACGTGCCGTACTCGAACTTCCCGGTCGGGGCGGCCGCCCTGGTCGACGACGGCCGGGTGGTGGTCGGCTGCAACGTGGAGAACGCCGCGTACGGCGTGGTGCTCTGCGCCGAGTGCGGCGTGGTCTCCTCGCTGCACGCCACCGGCGGCGGCCGGATCGTGGCGCTGTCCTGCGTCGACGCGACAGGCGAGCCGCTGATGCCGTGCGGCCGGTGTCGGCAACTGCTCTGGGAGCAGGGCGGGCCGGAGTGCCTGATCGAGGCGAAGGGTGGCCCGCTGCGGATGGCCGAGCTGCTGCCGCACGCGTTCGACGTGGCGGACATCGAGGCGGTGACCGGCGAACATCCGGTGCCGGTGGTGCCGGACCGGCTGGCCGCCTGGCGGGGGCGCGGCACGGTGTTCGTGCACCCGGACCTCTCGGCCGGGCAGCAGGTCTGGACGGCGTACTGGGAGCGGTCCGCCGGGGACACCGAGGGCGCCGAGACCGGTGTGCTGGAGGAGGGTCCGACCTGGGACGATCCGGCCGGGGCGATCGAGTGGGGGGCGGCGCGGACGCCGCGCGTGGTCGTGGTGGACGCGTCCGGCGCGATCTTCTGGGCCGGTGAGGGTGAGCCTCCGCTGGAGATCCCTGTTCGGTGGGGTTGAGCTGGGGGGCCTGGGTCGACCGTGCCCGGCTCCGGGCGGTCAGGCTTGATCCCTGCGCCGGGCACGGTCGGCCCAGGCCCGACGTGGTCGCCGTCCGTACGTGCGTCGGGCGCGACATCGCACATTACTGATGGGAACTCGAAGGTGAGTGCTTTTACGGCGGTGGACGTCATCCGGGCGAAGCGGGACGGAGGCGTGCTCAGCGACGGGCAGATCGACTGGGTGGTGGACGCGTACACCAAGGGGTTGGTGGCCGACGAGCAGATGTCGGCGCTGGCGATGGCGATCCTGCTGCGCGGCATGACCGGCCCGGAGATCGCCCGGTGGACCGCCGCCATGATCGCCAGCGGCGAGCGGCTGGACCTGTCGCCGGTGGCCCGACCCACCGTGGACAAGCACTCCACCGGCGGCGTCGGTGACAAGATCACCTTGCCGCTGACCCCGCTGGTCGCGGCGTGCGGCGCGGCGGTGCCGCAGCTCTCCGGCCGGGGCCTCGGCCACACCGGCGGCACGCTCGACAAGCTGGAGTCGATCCCGGGCTGGCGGGCGGCGCTGAGCAACGACGAGTTCATCGCCCAGCTCCGGGACGTGGGCGCGGTCATCTGCGCGGCCGGGGACGGGCTCGCCCCGGCCGACCGCAAGCTGTACGCGCTGCGCGACGTCACCGGCACGGTCGAGGCGATCCCGCTGATCGCCAGCTCGATCATGAGCAAGAAGATTGCCGAGGGCACGGGCGCGCTGGTGCTCGACGTCAAGGTCGGCTCCGGCGCCTTCATGAAGAACGTCGACGACGCCCGCGAGCTGGCCCGCACCATGGTCGAGTTGGGCGGCGCGCACGGGGTGCGTACGGTCGCCCTGCTCACCGACATGTCCACCCCACTCGGCCTGGCCGTCGGCAACGCGGTCGAGGTGACCGAGTCGGTGGAGGTGCTGGCCGGCGGCGGCCCGGCCGACGTGGTGGAGCTGACGCTGGCGCTGGCCCGGGAGATGCTCGACGCGGCCGGCCTGCCGGACGCCGACCCGGCCGCCGCGCTGCGCGACGGGCGGGCCATGGACGCGTGGCGCGCCATGATCCGGGCGCAGGGCGGCGACCCGGACGCCCCGATGCCGACCGCCAACGAGGTCGAGCTGGTCACCGCGGACGAGGACGGCTGGGTGGCGGAGGTGGACGCGTACGCGATCGGGGTGGCCGCCTGGCGGCTCGGCGCCGGCCGGGCCCGCAAGGAGGACCCGGTCAGCGTCCCGGCCGGGGTGATGCTGCACAAGCGTCCCGGTGATCCGGTACGCGTCGGTGACCCGCTGTTCGAGCTGCGCGCCGAGCACGCCGAGCGGATCCCGGCCGCGCTGGCGCAGGCGCGCGGGGCGTTCCGGGTGGCGCCGGCGGCCCCGACCACGACGCCGCTGGTCATCGAGCGCATCGGGTGACCGGCCGCCATGGTGCCGGCCCGGTCGGAGCGGCTATCCTCGCAGGCCAGGGGGACCGACCGGCGACGAGCCGGGGCGAGCAGACAGGGACTGAGGCGTTGCGCGTATCCGCTCCCGACCCCCGGGCCGTCCGTGAGGCGAGCCTCGACGAGCTGTCCCGGCTGGGTCTTCCGCTGCCCCCACCGCAGTTCCCGCTGGTCTGGGAGCCCGGTGACGAGATCGAGTTGCGGCCCACCCCGGAGATCGAGGCGCGCATCGCGGTGCTGCACCTGATCCTGGCCCGCTGCTTCGGGATGCCCCCGCAGGCCGCGATGAGCTGGCTGCTGGAGTCGCACCTGGTGGAGATGCTGACGCCACCGGAGTGGCAGTTCGTGATGGGCGGGCGGGGCGACCACCGGTCGTTCGTGCTGCACCACGACGCGCTCTTCTCGCTGGCCTGGGTGCTCGGCCTGAGCAAGCAGCTCGACCCGACCGTGCCGGTGGACGAGCGGCTGGTCGAGCGGATGCCGAACCTGGTCACCGGCGAGACGTTCGCGCAGTGGCGGGCCCGGATCCTGGCCGCCCCGCAGCACCCCGCCGATGCCGCCGCCCTGCTCGATCTGCACTACTGCCTGGACTGGGCGTACCTGGAGACCGAGCAGGCCGGCGGCGTGTTGCCGGGGCTGGTGGACGCGAACGCGATCGGCCAGCGCCGGTGGGCGCTGGAGTGGGCGGTGGTGCTGCGCGGGCCGTACCACGACGAGCCCCCCGGGTGGGAAGAGGTCGACCTCTCCACCTGAGCCGGCTCAGCGGGGGCGGTGCGTGCCGAGCCGGACGGCGAGCGTGACCGGCACCGGCTCGGGCAGCGCGGCGATCCGCGTGGCGAGCCGTTCCGGGTCGGCGTGCCAGGCGCTGGGACCCATCCCGACGAGCGTGGTGACCTCGGCGCGGGTCAGCGCCAGCCGGGCCCGGTGTTCGCCGGCGGACTCCTCGACGAAGTGCGCGCCCAGGCTGCCGGCGACCCGGTCGGCCTTGGCCGGGTCCACCCGCAGCAGGTCGAGCGCGTCGACCAACTCGGCGAGGTGGTCGGCGGCCGGGGTGACCACCAGCAGCGCGCCGGCCGGGTCGAGCACCCGGTGGAACTCCGGGCCGTTGCGCGGCGCGAACACGTTCAGCAGCACGGTCACGGACCGGTCGGCGAGCGGCAGCCGCTGCCAGGTGTCGGCCAGCGCGGCGGCGGCGCGCGGATGCGCCCGGGCGGCGCGGCGCAGCGCCGGCTTGGAGACGTCCAGCGCCAGGCCGGCGGCGTCCGGCAGCGCCGCCAGCACCGCCGCGAGGTAGTGCCCGGTCCCCGCGCCGGGCTCCACCACCAGGGGGTACGGGTCGTCGGGCGCGACCCGCGTCGCGGCGGCGGCCAGCGCGGCGGCGACGGTGTCGTAGTGGCCGGCGGCGAGGAAGTCGGCCCGGGCGGCGACCATCCCGGCGCTGTCCCCGCTGTGCGGGGCGCGGCCGGCGAGCAGGTTGACGTACCCCTGGCGGGCGGTGTCGAAGCTGTGCCCGTGCGGGCAGCGCAGCGCACGGGTGGTGCCGGCGGTGGCGTCGGCGAGCGGCTCGCCGCAGACCGGGCAGCGCAGCCGGGTCAGCACCGACGGGAGCAGAGCGGGACCGGCCACGCCGAAGATCCTATTCCGGCGGCCGGGTGGCGGCTCTAGATTGGGTGCCATGTCAACAAGCGCGCGGTTGTGGGAGCTGTTCGGCGGGCACGGGCGCGGAGTGCTTGTCACGCTGCGCCGGGACGGCCGCCCGCAGCTGTCCAACCTCGACTACCTGGCCGAGCCGGGGCTCCTCCGCTGCTCCACCACGGGCGACCGGGCCAAGGTGCGCAACCTGCGCCGGGACCCGCGGGCCAGCTTCCACGTGACCACCGCCGACGGCGGGGCGTACGCGGTGGCCGAGGGCACGGTGACGCTCACGCCGCCGGCCGCCGCGACCGACGACGCGACGGTCGAGGAGCTGGTCGAGGTCTACCGGGGCATCCGTGGCGAGCACCCGGACTGGGCCGACTACCGGGCCGCGATGGTGGCCGACGGCCGGCTGGTCCTGCGCCTGGCGGTGGAGCGGGTGTACGGCTGGCGTCCCTGAGCCGGTCCGGTGCCGTGCCGGCACCGTCGGTGACTAGGGTCTGAGCATGGTCGCAATCTCGTACGAGGACATCATCAAGGCCCCGAAGGCGCTGCTGCACGATCACCTCGACGGCGGCCTGCGGCCCGCGACGATCGTGGAGCTGGCCGCCGAGGCCGACCACGACCTGCCCACCACCGACCCGGACGCGCTGGGCCGCTGGTTCGCCGAGTCGGCGAACTCCGGCTCGCTGGAGCGCTACCTGGAGACGTTCGCGCACACCGTGGCCGTGATGCAGACCGCGTCCGCGTTGCGTCGGGTGGCCCGGGAGTGCGCGCTCGACCTGGCCGCCGACGGCGTGGTCTACGCCGAGGTCCGGTTCGCGCCCGAGCAGCACCTGGAGCGGAACCTCACCCTGGACGAGGTGGTCGACGCGGTGGTCACCGGCTTCCGGGAGGGCAGCGCGCTGGCCGGCGAGGCGGGCACCCCGATCCGGGTCGGCACGCTGCTCACCGCGATGCGGCACGCCGCCCGTTCGCAGGAGATCGCCGAGCTGGCGGTGCGGCACCGGGACACCGGCGTGGTCGGCTTCGACATCGCCGGCGCGGAGGCCGGTTTCCCGCCCACCCGGCACCTGGACGCGTTCGAGTACCTCCAGCGGGAGAACTTCCACTTCACCATCCACGCCGGTGAGGCGTTCGGGCTGCCGTCGATCTGGCAGGCGATCCAGTGGTGCGGCGCGGACCGGCTCGGCCACGGCGTCCGCATCGTCGACGACATCACCCCGGGCAACCCGCCGATACTCGGCCGGCTGGCCGCGTACGTGCGGGACAAGCGCATCCCGCTGGAGCTGTGCCCGTCGTCGAACGTGCAGACCGGGGCGGCGGCGTCGATCGCCGACCACCCGATCGGGCTGCTGCGCGACCTGCGGTTCCGGGTGACGGTGAACACCGACAACCGGCTGATGAGCGGCACCTCGATGTCCCGGGAGATGGCGCTGCTGGTGGAGGCCTTCGGCTACGGCTGGAAGGAACTCCAGTGGTTCACCATCAACGCGATGAAGAGCGCCTTCATCCCGTTCGACGAGCGGCTGCGGATCATCGACGAGGTGATCAAGCCGGCGTACGCCGAGCTGATCGACTGATCACGGCCGGCGCGGGTGGCCGGCGAGCAGGTCGGCCACCCCGCGCAGCACCTCCCGGGCCCGGGCGGCCTCGGCGCCCAGCCCGGTCTGCCGGCGCAGCACGGCCGGCTCGGCGCGCAGCAACGCGATCCCGCGCCGGACCAGCACCCGCGGTGCCTTGCGCTGTTCGGCCAGGTCACGGGCGAGCCGGCGGAGGAAGGTCGCGCCCCGCGGGCGGCGCAGCGCGTACGCCCCGGCGAGCAGGCCGCGGCGCCGGCACTCGGCGACGATCTCGGCGGCGAAGATCCCTTCGGCCACGAAGAATGGCGATCCGTCGACGTCGAATGGCCGGGTGGCCACCCGCCGGTCCGCGCCGATCGCATAAACCGGCACTTCGGCCTTGCCCTCCCGGGCCAATCGGGCAATTGTTTCCACCGCCGTGTCCGCATCCCAGGACAGCGGGGACTCCCAGTCGACCTGTCCGTTCCGGCGCGGACACGTAGGGTCATCGCCGTCCTTGTAGAAGTCATCCAGACAGAGCACGGGAAGTCCGGTTCGATGCGCTATATACGACTTTCCAGAGCCGGAGGGTCCGGCGAGGAGGACGACGCGGTGCGGGTGATTCATTACCTTCAGTGACTCCGGCCAGACGGATTGCTATCAAATTGCATCAACATCTCATCACACCTCCGGTGAGGGACAACCTGGGCTTTCTCTTTGCGGGGCGGCGTGATGGAATCTCGGAGGTCCGACCCGCCGGGTCGGACGCTCGGCGTTGCCCGCAGGTGACGTCGGACGCGGTTTTGCGAGGGCGGTGACGTGAGCAAACGGCCAACGACGGCGGGCTCCTTCCTGTCGCGCCTGCGCCGGCCGGCGAGCCGGCTGCGCGACATGCCGATCTGGTCCAAGCTCGGTCTGATCATGATCGTGCCGACCATCGCCACGGTCGTGGTGGGCACCAGCGGTCTGGTCGACCACCTGGAGACGCTCAACAGTGCCAACCGGGCCGGCGACCTGGCCAGCCTGATCGGCTACTCGGGTGAACTGGCCGACACCATGCAGGACGAGCGGGTCGGCTCGGTGCTCTTCCTCGGTGCGAAGGAAGTCCAGACCCGGGCGCAGTACCAGGAGGCCTACAACCGGGCCAACCAGCGGGTGGACCAGGCCAAGGGTCCCTACCTGCGGCAGCGCGGTGAGATCGACGACCTGCCCCGCAACTTCCAGGTCCGGCTGAACGAGATCGACGACCAGCTCAAGGACCTGCCCGCGACCCGTAGCCAGGTGCTGAACGGCAAGCTCAAGATCGACGAGGCGGAGAAGGCGTACGAGCGCCTGATCAACGACCTGCTGTCGATCCGCGACTCGGGCACCCAGCTCGCCGGTGACAACGACCTCAGCGACCGGATGCGCGCCGCCGGCGCGGTGGCCCGGCAGAAGGAATACCTGGCCCAGCGCCGGGTGGTCGTGCACCAGGCGCTCACCCAGGGGCAGTACAGTCCCGCGCTGCGCGAGCAGTTCATCGCCAGCGGCACCGCCCAGGCCCAGGCGCTCGCCACCTTCCGCTCGGTCGCCACCCCGGCCGACTCCGAGTTCTTCGACCAGACCGTCGAGGGTCCCGACCTGCGCAAGGCGGACAACCTCACCGGCTTCATGTCGGCGAACAACAGCGGCTCGATGAAGAACGCGCCGTTCGGGCCGGACCAGTGGGACCAGGCCATGGTCGGCAACGCCAAGCTGCTCCGGACCGTCGAGTCCCGCCTCGACAGCAACGTGGTCGAGCAGGCCGACGAGCTGCGCTCGGACACCCAGCGTCAGGTGTTCCTGGAGACCGGCCTGCTGCTCACCATGCTGCTGCTGGCCATCCTCTTCGCCTACCTGGTCGCCCGCTCGATGGCCCGCTCGCTGCGCGACCTGCGCCAGGGCGCCCTCTCGGTGGCCCAGTACGGCCTGCCGCAGGCGGTGGCCCGGCTGCGCGACCCGCAGGTGACCGGCCAGCTCTCCCCGGTGCAGCTGGCCAACCAGATCGCCGAGCCGCTGCCGGTCCGCAGCAAGGACGAGTTCGGCCAGGTGACCGAGGCGTTCAACGCGGTCCACCTGGAGGCGGTCCGGACCGCGGCCGAGCAGGCCGCCCTGCGCGCGTCCGTCGCGACCATGTTCGTCAACCTGGCCCGCCGCTCGCAGATCCTGGTCGACCGGCTGATCGGTCACCTCGACCGGCTGGAGCGCGGCGAGGAGGACCCGGACCGGCTCGCCGAGCTGTTCCAGCTCGACCACCTGGCCACCCGGATGCGCCGCAACGACGAGAACCTGCTGGTGCTCGCCGGCGCGGACTCCACCCGTGTGCAGCGCGAGCCGGCCGCCCTGATCGACGTGCTCCGCGCCGCCCAGTCCGAGGTCGAGCACTACACCCGCATCGAGTTCGGCGTGATCGACCGGGACATCGAGGTCGCCGCGCACGCGGTGAACGACCTGGTGCACCTGGTCGCCGAGCTGTTCGACAACGCCACCGCGTTCTCGCCGCCGGACTCGCACGTGATGGTGGAGGCCCGCCGGGTCGGCGACCGCGCCTCCCTCTACGTCGAGGACCGGGGCATCGGCATCAGCGCCGAGCAGCTCCACGACCTGAACGAGCGGCTGGCCACGCCCCCGCAGGTGGACGTGGCCGTCTCCCGGATGATGGGCCTGGTCGTGGTGGCCCGGCTCGCCGCCCGGCACGGCGTCAAGGTGGAGCTGCGGCCTGCCAGCGACCGGGGCACCGTCGCCGACGTCACGCTGCCCACCACCGTCCTGGTGCCGCGCGCCCTCGCCGGCCGGGGCGGGCCGGCAGCCGCCCTGCCCGCCGCCGGTCCGCAGCAGCCCGGCCCGGCGCCCGCCTTCGGCCAGTTCGGTCAGCCGAGCGGCCCGACGCCGGCCTTCGGGCAGTCGGGTGGTCCGGCGCCGGCCTTCGGCGCGCTGGCCGCGCTCGGCAACGGCCCGCACACCCCGCCGCCCGCGCCGCATCCCGGCACCTCCGGCAACCAGGTCACGCTCGGTGGGCGGTCCTTCGACCCGGCGCACCGCAACGGCGCCGGCACGCCGGCCAACGGCGGCCGTGCCATGCCGGCCTGGTCCGACCTGACCGGCGCCAACGCGAACGCCGGCGACGGTTACCCGCCCCGGTCGTCCAACGGCCAGCCGATCGACCCGCTGCCCCAGCGTCGCACCCCGGGTGAGGGCGACCCGGCCACCAGCGGCCAGCAGCCGGTGATCCCACGGCAGCTGCCCAGCAGCCCCGAGGCGCGGCCGTACTCGCCGCCGCCGGTGTCCGCCCCGCCGGTCCCGCCGGTCTCCGCCCCGCCGCTGCCGCCGGTCTCCGGCGCCCCGGTCTCGGGCCACCCCTTCCCGGGCCGTCCGGTCTCGGCCGCGCCGGTCTCCGGCCACCCGGTCTCCGGTGATCCGTACTCGGGCCGTCCGGTGTCGGGCGACCCGTACTCGGGCCGTCCGGTCTCCGGTGACCCGTACTCGGGCCGTCCGGCCTCCGGTGACCCGTACTCGGGGCGTCCGCTGTCGGGTGACCCGTACTCCGGGCGTCCGGTGTCGGCGACGCCGGTCTCCGGCCACCCGCTCCCGACCCGGCCGGTGTCGGCCGTGCCGGTCTCCGGCCAGCCGGTCGGCGGAAACCCGGTGCCCGCGTCGCCGGCCGACCAGGTGCCGGCGCGTCCGGCGCCCGCGCCGCACGTGGGCGCGCCGCCGGTCTGGCCGCCGGTCACCCCGGCCACGCCCGCGCCGGCTCCCGCGGTGCCGGAGCGGCTCTCCGCCGGGCTCGACATGACCACCGAGCTGCCGCGGGTGCCGCGCTCGGAGACACCGTCGGCCGCCGCCCAGCAGCAGGCCGCCCAGCCGTCGGCGCCCGCGCCGCGGCCGGCCGTGCCGCAACCGCAGCAGGCCGGCAACCGTCAGCGGTACGCGGACGAGACGATGGAGCTGCCGATCTTCCGGGAGCTGGAGTCCGCGTGGTTCCGCACCCGCAGGCCGGGGCCGAGCGACGAGGCACCGGCCCAGGCCGCGCCGGCGAACGGCGCCACGACCCAGCAGTTCGCCAAGGTGGACACCGCCGGGCGGCCGGTGCCGCAGCCGACATCCGCAACGACGGGTAACACACCGATGGCACCGACCCCGACAGCCGGCGGAGCGCCCCGTGACGACCGGCCGGCGAACGGCAACGGCCGTCCCGCGTACGCCGGTGGGTTGCCCAGCCGGCAGCCGGCGGCGCCGCAGCCGTCGTCGCCCTGGCAGACCGCGGCCGACGACGGCTGGCGTGCCGCCTCGGCGGCCACCGAGGTGCCGGTGGCGGAGACCACCCGGAAGGGTCTGCCCAAGCGGACGCCGATGGCGCAGCTCGTGCCCGGCAGCATCGACAAGCCGGCGCCGGCGGCCCAGCGGCGGACGCCGGAGGCGGTCCGGGGTCTCCTCTCGGCCTACCATCGGGGCGTGCAGCGGGGGCGTAACAACCCGACCGACAGCAACACGACCGGCCCGGAGGGCACTCCGGGACGGCAGCAGTCCTCGCAGTCTGGCTCAGGCCCGGTGGCCGGGAGCGGGCAGAAGGAGCAACAAGGATGACTAGTACGCAGGATCTCGGATGGCTGCTCGCCAACTTCGCCGACCGGGTGCCCGGCGTGGCGCACGCGGTCGCGGTCTCGGCCGACGGCCTGCTTCTCGCCTCGTCCCGTGACCTCCCGCGGGACCGCGCCGACCAGCTCGCGGCGATCGCCTCCGGCCTGGTCAGCCTGACCCAGGGCGCGGCGCGATGCTTCGAGGGCGGGGCGGTGCTGCAGACAGTGGTCGAGATGGACAACGGCTTCCTGTTCCTGATGTCCATCTCCGACGGCTCGTCGTTCGCGGTGCTCGCCGCGCGCAGCTGTGATGTGGGCCAGGTCGGGTACGAGATGGCCCTGCTCGTCGACCGGGTGGGCGACGCCCTGACGCCACAGCCGCGTACGGCTGTGGGGATGATGGGCTGAATGACGCGCTGGCCGGTGGGTCAGGGGCGGAAAGAACAAGGAAAGCGACGGATACCACCGGGGCGAGCCGGTGCCGGGTGCGAGGGAGGTGAGCGGCGACATGGCGGATCGTGACGAGCCGACCGGAGCGTTGGTCCGGCCGTACGCCGTAACCCGTGGTCGTACCCGTCCCCGGCTCGACATCGCCCTGGAGGCACTCGTCGAGACGACGGTGCGCGGCCGAGCGATGGCCACCGGCAACGGGGGTCAAGGCCGTGAACACCAGTACATAGCCGCGTTGTGTGACGGACGCGTGCAGTCGCTTGCCGAGATCGCGGCGCGGATGCAGCTTCCGCTCGGCGTGGCCCGGGTGCTCATCGCCGACATGGCGACGGATGGCCTGGTCGCAGTCCACGAGCCGACCATTCTGGACGACTCCGACGACGCGGTGGGCACTGAATTGCTGGAGAGGGTGCTGAGTGGACTTCGCAGGCTCTGACATGTCGCACCGGCCGCCGGCCCCGAGCGGGCGCGTGACGTCGGCGAAGATCGTTATCGCCGGTGGTTTCGGCGTCGGCAAGACGACGCTGGTCGGCTCGGTCTCGGAGATCACGCCGCTGACCACGGAGGCGATCATGACCTCCGCCGGCGTGGGCGTCGACGACACCCGGCAGGTGCCGGGCAAGACGACGACCACGGTGGCGATGGACTTCGGTCGTATCTCGATCGACCGTGACCTGATCCTGTACCTCTTCGGTACGCCGGGTCAGACGCGGTTCTGGTTCATGTGGGACGAGTTGGTCCGGGGAGCGATCGGCGCGGTGGTGATGGTCGACACCCGTCGGCTCGCCGACTGCTTCGCCGCCATCGACTTCTTCGAGCACCGGCGGCTGCCGTACCTGGTGGCCATCAACTGCTTCGACGGCATGCAGTACCACGACCCGCAGGACGTACGGGACGCGCTGGCGATCTCCCGTGACGTGCCGGTGGTGCCCTGCGACGCCCGTAACCGGGAGTCGACGAAGCACGTGCTGATCTCGCTTGTCGAGTACGTGCTCACCATGCGGCGCTCCCGGGCCGTCGCGCCCGCCTGAGGGACACGCGGAAGCGCCCGATGGCCCTGGGCCACCGGGCGCTTCCTGCCGTCCGGGGTCGAACGCGGTGCGCGGTCGTCCGGTGACCCGGGCCGTCCCCCGACGGTCACCGGACGACGGTCAGGCGTACCGGGTCCAGCTGCCCTGGGACACCCGGTAGACGCCGAGCGAGTCGACCTCCATGCCGCCGTGCCGGTCCGCGCTGAACGCGTACCCGCCGGCGATGCCCTCGGTCATCTGGGTCTGGAGGAACGCCCGCAGCCGGCCCCGGTCGAGGCTGGTCGCCTTCCGGGCCGCCGCCGCGAGGAGCTGGAGCGCGTCCGCGGCGTACGGGGCGAAGCCGACCGAGGTGCCGTGCCGCTGGGTGTAGCGGTAGTCGAAGTCGCGCCGGGCCACCTGGGCGCCGCTGGTGGCGGTCAACGCGGAACCGCCCAGGCAGGCCGGGTGCACGGCGTACGCCCCCTCGACCGCCTTCGCGTTGGCCCCGCGCAGCGTGTCGTCCACCACCGCGCCGGCGTCGAAAAAGATCGCGCCGCGGTGACCGGCCCGACGCAGTTCCCGGGCCACGTCACCGGAATCGGGCGCGGTGCCCCAGACGATGACGGCGTCCGGGTCGCCGGCGGTGGCGCGATCGGCGACCGCCCGGAAGCTCCGCCCGGTCTCCGGCAGCCGCAGCGTGCGCGCCAGTTCCACGCCGCTGTTGCCGAGCGCCTCCCGCACCGCCCGTACGCCCGAGTCGCCGTGCGGCCCGTCCGCGGCCAGCAGGGCCACCCGCCGGACCCGCTGGGATTCGAGCAGGTCCACCATCCGTCGGGCCACGTCGATGCCGTCCGGGGTGAGCTTGAAGCTGAACGTGCGCTCGGCGAGCGGCAGCACGATGCGGTCCCCCTGGCCGAGCGCCAGGAACGGCGTCTTGAGCTCCTGGGCGGCCGTCGCGAGCGCCGTCGCGGTCTCGCCGAGGACACCGCCGATCAGCGCGTGCGCCCCGGCGCGGGTCAGGTCGGCGGCGTGCCGGGCGGCGACCTGCGGGTCGCTGCCGTTGTCCCGGATCTCCAACCGGACCGACCGGAGCAGGTTCCCGACCGAGATCCCGGACCGGTTCAGCGACTCCGCGGTGATCTCCAGCGCCCGGCGCTGCACCACGCCGAGTGCCGCGCCGCGACCGCTCAGCTCCAGGCTGACGCCGACGACCAGGTTCTGGTCACCGGGCGCGCTGCTGCTTCCGCCCTCGTCCGGCCGCTGCCCCTGCGGCCCGCAACCGGCGAGCAGCAGGCTGCCGGCCGCGACCGCGAGGACGCCCCGACGGGTGAGCACGGTGGAGTCGAATGCCGGTGTCGCCAATGGAGTCGCCTTCCCACCCCGGCGAACAGGCGCCGCCGCTGGTCCGCCGGGTATGTTCCCGGCCGGCCGGACCCGACGTCAAATCATCCGGGTGTGGGTAGGAACACGCCGTCGGCGGCCCGGCTCAGGACCGGTAGCCCGCGGAACGGAACTCGTATTCCCGCTCGTCATCGCGGTCGCCGGTGTCCCGGCTGAAGTCCCAGCCGCCGGCCGCCTCCCGGCCGGGGCGACCGCCGACCGCGAAGCCGCCGATCTCCTGGCCACGCCGCCACCCCCGGAAGTAGCCGGTGGTGTTCTCGGCGAGGCTGGCCGCGTTCCGGACGATCCGCAGTGGACGCTCCTCGCGCAGCGGGGAGCCCGGCACCAGGTTGGCCTGCGGGACCCGCTTGGGCAGGCCGGCCTTGGTCTCCGCGCCGATCGACGGGCGGGCCGCCTGCTCGGCGGCCTGCCAGCCGGTGTCGGCGGTGGACGTCCACTCCAGGTCGGCCTCGTCACCGTGCCCGACGAACCAGGCGGACTTGGCCTGCGCGAAGATCAGCAGGTCGCCGTCACCCTCGTCGGACACCGGCGGCGGCCGGTGCTCCTTCGGCGCGGGACGCCGCTCCAGCGGGGCGGGCAACTCGGCGCGGGGCACCGGTCGACCGGCGTTGCCCCGGTCCACCAGCCGCAGCGGCGGATTGTCCAACCCCGGGTCGGCCGGCCGCTCCGACTCGCCGCGCAGCGCCCGGTCGGCCAGCGGCGGTGGCTCCACCAGCCGCAGCATCGGCGGCTCCGGCGGCAGGTCGTCGGCGAGCCACGGCGGGGTGACGCGTCCTGGATCGCTCGGCGCGTCCACGCTCCGCCCGTACGGGTAGGCGGGGGCCTCCCGCTCCCGGTCGGCCTGGTCGTCGCCGTTGTTGACGAGCGGCCAGTTGGCGCGGGAACCCGGCGGGGCGGTCGCCGGCGCCGGCGCCGGCGCCGGCGGACGCGGCGACGGCACCGGAATGCTCAGGTCGGTGGCGCTGAACCCACCGGTCGGCGGCTCCGGGGCGGTGGTCTTGGGGCGCGGCGGGATGACGGTGCGCTGCCGCTCGGCCCGAGCCTTGTTGATCGCGGCGGTGGTCAGCGTCGGCCGGAACGGCTCGCCGGCCTCGGCCGGGGGCACCGCGCCACGCGAGGACGGGGGGATCGGCGTGATCCCGGGCGGCGGCGGGGGCGGCGCGGAGACCGGCCGGTTGGTCGGCCCGTCCACCCGCGACGGCAGGGGCGCGCCGGTGGGCTCGGGACGGCTCGGCGGCGCGGACGTCGGGCGGCCCAGCGACGCGGCCGGGGCGACGGGGGTGACCGGGGCGGGGGCGACCGGCGGCGGGGCGACCGGTGCGGGCGCCACCGGCGGCGGCCCGAGCGGGCGGGGCACGGTCGGGTTGGTCGGGCCGGAGACCGGTTCCGGGCGGCTGCGCCGGCCACCGGGGACCGGCTCGGGGCGGCTGCGGCGGCCGGCCGGCTCGGTGGCGTCGAGGTCCGGCTCGGGGCGGCTGCGGCGGCCGGCCTGCTCGGCGAGCGGCTCGGGCTGCGCCGGGCGGACCGGGCGCAGCCCCGCGGGCTGCGTCACGGCGAGGTCGTCGACCTGCTCGCCACGGCGGGCGGCGGCCCGACGACCGGTGGCCGGGGTCGGCGTGGTGCGCTCGGCCAGCGCGCCGACCAGCGCGTCGCAGCCGGCGTCGCAGGCGCGGACGGAGGCGACGGCCTGCCGCACCGTCTCGGCGACGGCGGCGGTGAGCGCCCGGTTGACGGTGGCCCGGCGGGGCGTCTCGGAGATGGCGACCCGGAGCGCGGTCACCGCCTCGGTGACGGTGTCGGCGTCGGCCAGGCCGTCGGCGGCCAGTTGCGCGGCGACCGCGTCGGCGGCGGCGCCGAGGTCACGGCCCCGCGCCGAGGTGCCGGTCAGCATGCTCGGCTCGGGCAGCGCGTCGAGGACCGCCAGCGCGACCGGCTCGGCGGGGTCGGGGTAGGCGCGCAGCGCGGCCGGGTAGAGCTCGCGCAGCACCTCGCGCAGCGTCACCGCGGCCGAGTGCCGCCCGCTGGCCAGTGCCGCGTGGGCGGAGAGAACCTGCTTGTAGCCGGCCAGGTCACGGGGTGCCGGGAGCGTCACCGCGGAGAGCGCGCCGGCCTGGAGCGCCCGGGCCAGCCCGACCGCCCGGCGCTCGGCCGGCGGGGACTGCATCTCCTCCAGCGAGTCGTCGTCGGCGAACCGCTCGGCGAAGTCGTCGACCGAGTCGTCGTCAGCGATCGCCAACGGCCGGCCGGCGGCGCTGAGCAGCGAGGTGACGGTGTGGTCGTCGCTGTCCGCGGCGATGGCCACGCCGCTCGGCCCACCGGACCGCTCCACCAGCAGCGTGACCAGCCGGGCGTAGCCGGCGGGCTCGTCACCGATCTCACAGACGTGCAGCAGACGGCCTGCGTCGTCGACCACAGCGGACGTCAGCGTCGTTCCGGCCGAAGCCGTTCGGTCGGCCGGATCTGCCGAGGCCAGACCGCAGTACACGCGTACGAGCGCCACAGCGTCGTCCTCCTCCCGGGACACAGGTCTTGCTCTGCCAGAGACTGATGCTCCCCGCTCCGGGTCAGTCGCGCCAGTCCACGACGGCAGAGATCTTGCCGACAATGGTGCGCCAACCCAAACTTGCGGTTTGTGCCCCGATTTTCTTCAGCCGGCGACGACCCAGGAAACCACCGATCCCGCCGTTGGCGGAAGCACGCAGCGCCTCATCCAGATCGTCCAGGCTGGAGCCGGCGGAGAGCATGTCCAGAACGGCCGGTAGCCGCAGGGCGTACGCCAGGTCACGGGCGACCTCGCCGGCCTCGATCAGCAGCGCCGGATCCCACGCGTCGTGCCCGCCGCGCAGGTTCTCCACCACCAGGTCGAGCTCGTAGGTGTCCTCGTCCAGCGGGGCCACGTCGGCCGGTTCGAGCCGTTCGGACAGTTCATTCCAGCTGTCCAGTTGAGAGAGGTCGTTGGGCGCACCGGAACGGATGAAAGTGACGAGCGACTCCGGCGTCTTGAAGAGCAGCAGCCGCCCCTTGTGGGTGAGGAAGACCGGCACCTCCTCGTCGCCCGCGGCGTCGTCGTCCTCGTCCTCGTCCGCCTCGTCGTCGCCGGGAACCGCCTCGTCGTCGGCGTCGTCGGCGCCGTCGGCGTCCGCGTCGGCCCTGCCGCGGCGGCGCTTCCCGTCAGACTTCTCGTCCTCGTCGTCCTCCTCGGCGGAGAGGGCGGCGAACTCCTCGTCGAGGATCACCACCTCCTCGTCCTCCTCGGTCTCGACGACCTGACGGCGGGCCAGGAAGGGATCGTCCTGGTCGCGCTCGGCGACGTCGGTCGGGGTCAGCTCGCGCGCCGGCCGGTAGGCCCGCAGCGTGAAGCCGGTGCCGGCGGGCAGGGCGATCTCCACCGGGTCGATCCGCACCTCGTCCCAGAGTGCGCGGTCCGCCGCCGGGCGGTCGACCTCGACCTCGTCTGCTGCGGCCGAGGCGTCGGTGTCGTCGAGCTCGGGCTCGTCGGCGTCGGGCCGTTGGGGCGACTGGCGGGCCACGCTGACCTCCGTGTGCGTCTGGGTGCCCACCCGGCGGCGTCGCGCCGCCGAGTGACTCTGCGCACATACCCTAGTGGGCAACCGGTTCCGACCGGGAGCCGCACCCCGGTGGCGTCCCGATCGCCCGACAAGTAGGCTTTCTACGCATGAGGGCGCAGGCGCTGCACGGACACCTGGACGCACTGCTGCTGGCCGTGCTGGAACAGGGCGCGCAGCACGGCTACGCGATCATCGAGGCGTTGCGGGCCCGCAGCGGCGGCACGCTGGACCTGCCCACCGGCACCATCTATCCGGCGTTGCGCCGGCTGGAACGGGCCGGCCTGGTGGCCAGCACCTGGAGCACCGTCAACGGCCGGGAACGGCGCACCTACCAGCTCACCGACGCCGGCAGCCGGGCACTGGCCGGGGAACGGGCCGGCTGGCGCGAGTTCAGCGCCACCGTGGGCCGATTCCTCGGCCCCGCCGAGCCGCCCGCGACGACCGCCTGAGCCGCCCGCGACGCGCCGGCCGGCACCGCCCGTCTGCGACACCGGCCTGAGCCGCCTCACCGACGGGCGAACCGTGGGCCGCGTGCGCTGAGCAGCCACCAGCGGGCCGACCGGGCCAGCGAGAACCAGGCCGCCGACGCCACCACCGCCCCGATGATCATCGGCGGCCAGGTCAGCGCCGCGTCCCACAGTCGCACCGACCAGCCGAACAGGGCGCCGCCGGCGAGCGCGCCGACCAGCAGCCCGCCGGTCAGCCCGAAGCCGACCGCGCGGGTCGACCGGACGAGCCCCGGCGAGTCCCGACGGGCGGCGAGCGCGCCGAGCGCCAGCCCGGCCAGCGCCAGCCCGGCGATCGTCCCCCAGATGCCGTGTATCGACGAGGCGAGCAGCAGGTAGCCCGCCGGCGGTCGCGGGCCGGCGCTCCAGCTCGACCCGGTCCAGGTGAGGTCCCCGGCGGCGATCAGCACCGCGGCGACCGCGAGCGTGCGCAGCGCCAGCCCGCGCAGCGCGCCGGCGGCCAGCTCGGCCTGGAAGCCCGGCGCGAGCTGGCCGACGGTGCCGAACTCGGCCACCGCACGCCGCTCCGCCTCCGCCCGCGACAGACCGCCCTCCCGGTACGCCTCGACGGCGTCCTCCAGCGCGTGCCGCGCCTCGGTCAGCAGGTCGGCCTTGAGCCGGGTCGGCCCGTGCAGCCGCCCGGACAGCTCACGCAGCCGGCCCTCGACCGGTAGCTCCCACATGGTCACCAGCCTGCCACCCGGGGCACGCCGGCGCGTCCGGGAATTCCCCCATTGCGGGCTCAGGGGGCGAGCGCCAGATATCCGCGCTCGGCCGCCGCCTGGCGCAGCCACTGCTCGCGGTACCAGCCGGGACGCGCCACCAGCTCCTCGTGCCGGCCGCGCTGCACCACGCCGCCGTCCTCCAGCACCACGATCTCGTCCAGCCCGGCCAGGCCGCTGAGCCGGTGGCTGATCAGCAGCACCGAGTGCCCGGCCGGAGTGGCGGCCAGGGTGGCGGCGAGCACCGCGTCCGCCGCCGCCGGGTCGAGACCCTCGGTCGGTTCGTCAAGCACCAGCACCGGCGGGGCGGCCAGCAACGCCCGGGCCAGCGCCAACCGTTGCCGCTGCCCACCGGAGAGCTGCCCGCCCTGCTCACCGACCACGGTGTCCCAGCCCTCGGGCTGGTCGCGTACCCAGTCCAGCAGCCCGGCCGCCCGGGTGGCCCCGGCCAGGTCCGCGTCGCCGGCGTCCGGGCGGCCCAGCAGCAGGTTCTCCCGCACCGTGGCGTGGAAGACGTACGCCTCGGCGAGCAGGCCGCCGACCACCCGGGGGAGCTGACCGGCCGGGTGCTCCGCCACCGGTACGCCGCCGACGGTGACCCGGCCGGCGTCGGGGTGGACCGCGCCGGTGAGCACCGCGGCCAGCGTGCTCTTGCCGGCCCCGCTCGGACCGACGACGGCCACCCGGCGGCCGGCCGGCAGGTCGAGGTCGACCCCGGCCAGCGCGGGCGCGGCACCGGCCCGGTAGCGGACCGTCACGCCTTCGAAGCGCACGTCGTGGCCGCTCGGCGCCGGCCCCGTCCGGCGTCCCGGGGCCGGCGCCGCGGGTTCGGTGAGCAGGTCGGCGACCCGGGCCAGGCCGGCCCGGAGTTGGGTCCGTTGCCGGGCGGCGGCGACCAGGGCGAGCGCCACCTCGACGGCGGCCAGCGTGCCCACCGCGAGCACGCCGACCAGCACCCCGCGCACGTCGGAGCGCAGCGCCACGAGCACCACGGCGGCGGCGGTGAGGCCGCCCACCAGCACGCCCGTCGCGTCCACCGCGAAGCCGACCGCGGCGAGCCGGCGTTCCAGCCGGGCCAGCCGGTCGGCCCGCCCGTTCGCGGCGGCCAGCGCGGCGTCGGCCGCCCCGAACGCGGCCAGGTCGGCGGCACCGTGGGTGAGGTCGACCGCGTCCACCGCGAGCGCGCCCCGCAGCGGGGCCACCTCGTCGGCGGCCCGACGGGTGAGCCGGGTGGCCAGCGCGGGCAGCGCCACCCCGGCCACCAGCAGGCCGACCGCGAGGACGCCGGCGGCCGGCGGTGAGATCAGCGCGGCGCCACCGACGGCGAGCAGGCTGACCAGCGCCGCCGCCGCACCCGGCACCAGCACTCGCAGGAGTAGGTCCTGGGCCGCCTCGACGTCGGAGACCAGCCGGCTGAGCGCGTCCCCGGTGCGCCGGTCGGCGGCGTCGCGCCGGGCCGCGAGCGTCGCGAAGACCCGGGCCCGGACGTCGGTGATCATGCGGAGCACGGCGTCGTGCCCGGCGAGCCGTTCGGTGTAGCGGAACACGCCCCGGCCGACCGCGAGCGCCCGGACCGCGACGATGGCCACGGTGAGCCGGTCCAGCGGCGGCCGGCCGGCGGCGCTCATCAGCAGCCAGGTGGCGGTGGCCATCAGGGCCAACCCGGCGAACTCGGTGGCCGCGGCGAGCAGCCCGGCACCCAGCAGCCGGCCCAGGTACGGCCGGGCCAGGCGCAGCACGACCCGCTCGGCGTCACGACGGGTCGGCGCCGGCGGTTCCGGCGCGCCGGACGGCTCCACCGGAACCCCGGTCGGCCCGGCGGGCACCCGGCCCACCGGCGTGACGCCGTCGCCGGCGGTCACCGGGCCACCGCCGTGCGGGCGTCGCGGCCGGTCACCGTCGTGCCGACGCGGCCGGTCACCGTCCTGCCGACGCGGCCGGCGGGTGCCGGGCGGGCGGGGGGCGTCATCGGGCCACCGCCGGGCCGGTGGTCGTCGGGCGCAGTTCGGTGACCCGGCCGTCCTCGACGCGCAGGATCCGGTCGGCGTCGGCCAGCAGCGCGGGCCGGTGCGCGACGAGCAGCGCGGTCCGGCCGGCGACCAGCCGGCGGGTGGCGTCCAGCACCACCGCCTCACTGGCGCTGTCCAGCCGGGCGGTCGGTTCGTCGAGCAGGACCAGCGGAGCGTCCCGCAGGAACGCGCGGGCCAGCGCGACGCGCTGCCGCTGCCCGCTGGACAGGCCGTGGCCGCGCTCGCCGAGCCGGGTGCCGAGCCCGTCGGGCAGCGCGCTGACCACCTCGTCCAGCGCGGCGTCGGCGACGGCGGCGGCCAGCGCGTCGTCCGGGGTGTCCGGCGCCCCGAGGCGGATGTTGTCGGCCAGGGAACCGGCGAACAGGTGTGCCCGCTGCGGCACCCAGGCCACCTCGCGGCGCCAGGCGTCCGGGTCGGCCCCGGCCAGGTCGGTCCCGTCGACGGTGACCCGGCCGGCGGTCGGCGCGACGAAGCCGAGCAGCAGGTTGAGCAGCGTGCTCTTGCCCGCGCCGCTGGGACCGATGATCGCCACCCGGTCGCCGGGCCGGATGGTCAGCGTGACGTCGCGCAGCGCGGTCGTCCGGTCGTACGCGACGGTCACGCCCTCGAAGCGGATCTCGCCGCGGCCGTCCGGCGTCGCGTCCCCGGCGGCGGCCGGGGCGGTCGGCGCGTCGGTCGCGGACAGCGTGAACGCCTCGTCCAGCGCCGCGAGCCCCTCCATGCTGGCGTGGAACCGGCTGCCGGCGGCCCGCAGCGGCAGGTACGCCTCCGGGGTGAGCAGCAGCACCAGCAGCGCGGTGGAGAGCGTGATCCCGCCGCCGAGCAGCCGGATGCCGACCGGCACCGCGACCAGCGCGACGGAGAGCGTGGCGACCAGCTCCAGCACCAGCGCGGAGAGGAACGCGATCCGCAGCGTCCGCATGGTGGCCTCGCGGTGGCCGTCGGCCATCCGGCGCACCACGTCGACCTGGGCCCGGGCCCGGCCGAACGCGCGCAGCGTGGGCAGCCCGGCGACCATGTCGAGGAAGTGGCCGCCGAGCAGCGACAGCCGTCGCCACTGCCGTTCGGTGGCGGCCTGCGCCTGCCAGCCGAGCAGCGCGCCGAAGATCGGGATGAGCGGGATGGTGAGCGCGATGATCAGCGCCGAACTCCAGTCGGCGAACACGATCCGGGCCAGCACCGCCGCCGGCACGGTCACGCTGAGCACGAGCTGGGGGAGGTACCCGGTGAAGTAGGGGTCGAGCGCGTCCAGCCCGCGCCCGGCCAGCGTGGCGAGCTGCCCGGCCCGCCGGCCGGCGACCCAGGTGGGACCGTGCCGGCCGACCGCGCGGAGCAGGTCGGCCCGGAGCGCGGCCTTGACCGTCGCGGCGGCCCGCGCCGCCACCGTGCCCTGCGCCCAGCTCACCAGCGCCCGGGCCGCGACCGCGGCCAGGAAACCGGCGAGCGCCGGCCGGTGTAGCCGCCCGTCGATCGCGGTGGCCAGCAGCGTGGCCAGCGCGGTGGCCTGGGCGACCACCAGCAGCGCGGTCAGGCCGCCCAGCACCGCGAGCACGGCGAGGTCGCGCCGGGCCGCGGGGACCCGGCGCAGCAGACGCGGATCGAACGGGCGGCGGTTCACCAGTACACCGGTGCCCTGCCGTCGATCCGTCCTCGGAACACCCACCAGCACATCGCCTGAAAGCCTAGTAGGGCCGGCAGGAGCGGCAGCACGAGCCAGCCCAGCAGCGCCAGCGTCGGGCGGCTGGCGGCGGCCCCGGTGACCGTCAGCGAGGCCGCCGGGTCACCGGTGGCGACCAGGATCCGGGGCCAGAGCGCGGCCCCGACCAGCGGCGCCGGCAGCGCCAGCGCCGTCGTGGTCGCCGCGAACGCCACCCCGGCCCGGCCCCGGCGCAGCGCCGCGCGGGCCACCAGCAGCGCCCCCACCAGCACCAACGGCAGGAGTACGGCGAGCGCCGGTCGCGCCACGGCGGCGCGTACCCGATCGGAGAGCAGGCCCAGGACGGTGGTCGCGGCGACCGCGGTGAGTGCGGCGGGCACCAGGCCGCGGGCCAGCCGGGCGAGGGCCGGGGCGTCGGCGGGCGGCAGCCGGAGCGTGAGGAACGTCGCACCGTGCACCGCGACCAGCGTGAGCAGCGTCAGCCCGGTGGCGGCCACGAACGGAGTCACCACGTGGCCGACGCCGGCCACGTGCCCGTCGGTGGTCAGTGGCACGCCCTGGAGCAGCCCGCCGAGCAGCGCGCCCCAGCCCAGCGCGGCCAGCACGCCGCCGACGACCACGATCCGGTCCCAGCCGGCCCGGGTCGCCTCGCCGCCGGCCCGGCCGCGCAACTGCACGCCGGCGGTCACCAGCACCACCCCGGCCAACGCGCCCAGCACCACCGGGTAGAAGCCGGCGAGCAGCTCACCCTCCAGCGTGGGGAACGCGCCGAACAGGATGCCGACGGTGGCCACCAGCCAGACCTCGTTGCCGAGGAAGAACGGCCCGACCGCGGTGAGCGCGGCCCGACCGGTGCCCGCTCCGGCACGGCGGGCCAGCAGCAGGCCGACGCCGTAGTCGTAGCCACCGAGCACCAGGTAGGTGGCGAAGAAGAGGCCGAGCAGGGCGTACCAGGCGAGTTCCACGGCGGGCTCCCTCAGGCGAACACGGGCTGGTGGTGGGCGTCGGTGTCGGGCGCGGGCGGGCGGCCCAGCGCGGGGTCGAGCGCGCCCCGGGCGGCGTGCCGGGCCAGCAGCGTCCAGTTGGTGACCGCGAGCGCGCCGAGCAGCAGGCTGAACGCGATCAGTGAGGCGAGCATCAGCGTGGGCGACACCGGCGAGACGGCCCGCTCGGTGGGCAGCAGCCCGTACGCCACCCAGGGCTGGCGGCCCACCTCGCGGGCGATCCAGCCGAGCAGCACGGCCACGAACGGCAGCGGCAGGCCGAGCAGGAGCAGCCAGAGCGGGAACCGCAGCCGGATGATCCAGTCGCGCCAGAGCAGCGGCAGCAGCAGCCAGACGCAGCCGAGTGCGAAGCCGATCAGGATCATGAAGCCGAGCCCGACGCTGGACAGCACCGGCGGCTCCCAGTCGCCCGGGCCGAACCGGGCGGTCCAGTCGGCGACCATCGCGTCCCGGTCCGGACCGCCGCCGAACTTGGTGGGCTGGAGCTGACCGACCGGGCCGAACTGGGCGAAGCCGAAGCCCTGCAACGCGCTCACCGCGAGCGCCGCGGCGACCAGGCCGAGCCGCAGCGAGGTGCGGAACAGCAGGAAGTCCGGGGTGCGCCGGAGCAGGTGCCACGCGCTGACGGCGGCCATCAGCAGCCCGCCGGTGACCAGGCTCGCGGACACCACGTGGCCGAACGCGAAGCCGAACGTGGGGTTGGTGACCAGTGCGCCGAAGTCGGTGAGGTGGGCCACGCCGTCGCGCACCTCGTAGCCGACCGGGTGCTGGAGCCAGGCGTTCGCCACCATGATCCAGAACGCCGACGCGTACGCGGTCAGCGCGACGCCCCAGAGCAGCGCCAGGTGCACGCCGCGCCGCAGCCGGTGCCACCCGAAGATCCACATCCCGAGGAACGTGGACTCCAGGAAGAACGCGACGAGCGTCTCGATGGCCAGCGGCGCGCCGAACACGTTGCCCACGTAGCGCGACAGGCCGCTCCAGTTCAGCCCGAACTGGAACTCCATCACGATCCCGGTGGCGATGCCGAGCACGTAGTTGATCACGTAGAGCTGGCCCCAGAACCGGGTCAGCCGCTCGTAGACCGGCTTGCCGGTGAGGTAGCCGGCGGTCTGGAGGCCGACGAGCAGCGTGACCAGGCCGAGCGTGACCACCACGAACAGGAAGTGGATCGAGGTGGTGGTGGCGAACTGGAGGCGGGCGAGGAGCAGGGGGTCCATGGCGCGTTCTCCCACGGGTTGGCTCGCTTGTCATAGGCACCCTACACGTAGACTTTCTACCTATGCGGACCCGTGAACCCGGAGTAACCCCGTAGGGGGCGGCTCAGCTCAGGAACAGGGAGACCGGCAGCGCGACGAGCGTGCCGGCGACGGCCAGCGCGGTGGCGCCGAGCACCCGGGGCGGGCGGTCCGCCACCAGGAGACGCTGCACCCGTACGTCGAGGTCCCGGTCGCCGATGCCGAGCGTGCCGGCCGGCGTCACCCGGTGCCCGGCGGCGGCGAACCGACGCAGCGCACCGGCCAGCGGCTCGTCCGCGTGCAGCTCCCGGGCCTTGTCGTCGGCGCGCATCTCGACCAGCAACGCCACCCGCGCGTGCGCGTCGCGCACCCAGCGGAACCAGGGCAGCGCCCGGCACAACGCGGTGAACGGCAGCAGCACCAGGTCGTGCCGCTCCTGCGCGTGCGCCCGCTCGTGGGTGAGCACCGCCGCCAGCTCGGCCGGGTCCAACAGGTCGACGGTGCCGGCGCTCACCACCACGCGGGGACGCACCCCGGGCAGGCAGTACGCCGCCGCACTCGGATGGTCGAGCACCAGCGCGCCGGGCACCGTCGGATCGCGCCGGGCCACCAGGCTCAGCAGCTCCCGGTGCCGGCGCTGGGCGCGGACCGCGCCGTGCACGGCGCGCACCGTGGTGGTGACCAGCACCGCGCCGATGCCGAAACCGACCCCCACCAGGCTGAGGTGCACCGCGCCCAGGCCGGCCGGCAGCGTGCCGTGGGCCAGGTCGTCACCGAGCGCCAGCAGTGCGCTCCCGGTCGGCCGGTCGTAGGCGGCCAGCCCGACCGCCATCGGCAGCCCCATGGCGGACAGCCCCAGCGCCAGCCCGACCGCCTGCCAGCAGACGATCGCCACCCGCGGCGCGCGCCACGTCCACCGCGCGGCGGCGAGGACCTGCGCGGTCAGCCAGCAGGCCAGGACGGTGGCGGCGAAGTGCACGGCGTACGCCACGACAGCCGCCTACCGGTCCGTCGCCTCGTCGAGCGCCGGCCCGCCCGGTCGCGGGTCGGCCAGCCCGGCCTCGGCGCCGAGCGCGGCGCGGAGCACGTCCGCCTCCGTGCCGGTGACCGAGCGGGCGAAGCGCACCAACGCGGCGTCCCGGCTGCCGCCGAGATCGAGCGCGTCGAGCATGAGCTGGGCGATGTGCGCCTCGCGGGTGGCCGCCGGCCGGTACCGCCAGGCCCGCCCCTCCCGCTCGCGCTGGACCATGCCCTTGCCGGCGAGCCGGTCCAGCACCGTCATCACGGTGGTGTAGGCCAGCTCACGCCCGTCGAGGGCGTCGGCGACCTCGCGCACGGTCACCCCGTCCGACGTGGCGGGCACCGAGTCCCACAGCACGTCCATCACCGCACGCTCAAGGTCCCCCAGCCGAGTCACCCGCCAATCCTACCCCCCGTAGTAGACCCACCCCACCCCCGCCGCCGCCCCCACCCACCCCCACCCCGCTCCCGCCCCTGATTCACGGAAAGAGTGGCCATCCAGGCGCGGATGGCCACTCTTTCCGTGAAAGTGCGGGGATCTTGCGGGGGTGAGGGGGTCAGACGCCCTTGGGGTGCCAGACGGTCTTGGTCTCCAGGAGCGTGGTCATCCGGGTCAGACCCGGGTCGGTGTGCCAGTCGTGGTCGGCCGGGGCCGGCCGGAGCACCCGCTTGAGGTTCTCCGCGGCCTTGACCTCCAGCTCCACCGCCAGCTCGGCGTCCGCCACACCGGTCAGGTCGATCGCGTTGACGTCCATGTGCGCGGCAAGCGTCGGCGCCGTCTCGGTGATCCTGCCGGTGAGGATGTTCACCACGCCGCCCGGCAGGTCGGAGGTGGCCAGCACCTCGGCCAGCGTGACCGCCGCCAGCGGCGCGGCCGGGGAGGCGGCCACCACCACCGTGTTGCCGGTGACGATCGCCGGGGCGATCACGCTCACCAGGCCGAGCAGCGCCGGGGACTCCGGGGCCACCACGGCGACCACGCCGGTCGGCTCCGGCGCGGACAGGTTGAAGTACGGGCCGGCCACCGGGTTCGCCCCGCCGTAGACCTGGGGGAGCTTGTCGGACCAGCCGGCGTACCAGACCCAGCGGTCGATCGCGGCGTCCACCTCGTCGGCCGGGACGCCGAGCGCCACGAACTGCTCGCGCCGGCCCTCCAGCATCTCGGCGACCCGGTAGAGGATCTGACCCCGGTTGTACGCGGTCGCTCCGGCCCAGCCCTTCACCGCGGCCCGGGCTGCGACCACCGCGTCCCGCGCGTCCTTGCGGGAGGCCAGCGACACGTTGGAGTCCTGCACGAGATACGACCGTCCCGACTCGCTGCGCGGGAACTTCCCGCCGATGAAGAGCTTGTACGTCTTGCGTACCGCGACCCGCTCAGACATTGAGGTACGCCTCCAGCCCCTGCCGGCCGCCCTCGCGACCGTAGCCCGACTCCTTGTAGCCGCCGAACGGTGAGGTCGGGTCGAACTTGTTGAACGTGTTGGCCCACACCACCCCGGCGCGCAGCCGGTCGGCCACCCACAGGATCCGGGAACCCTTGTCGGTCCAGATCCCGGCCGACAGCCCGTACGGCGTGTTGTTGGCCTTCTCCACCGCCTCCGCCGGGGTGCGGAACGTCAGCACGGACAGCACCGGGCCGAAGATCTCCTCGCGGGCGATCCGGTGCGCCTGGGTGACCCCGGTGAAGATGGTCGGCGCGAACCAGAACCCGCGGTCCGGCAGCTCGCACGGCGGCGACCAGCGCTCGGCCCCCTCGGCGGCGCCGACGTCGGACAGCTCGCGGATGCGCGCCAACTGCTCAGCCGAGTTGATCGCGCCGACGTCGGTGTTCTTGTCCAGCGGGTCACCGACCCGCAGCCGGGCCATCCGGCGCTTGAGCGACTCCAGCACCTGTTCGGCGACCGACTCCTGGACCAGCAGCCGGGACCCGGCGCAGCAGACGTGCCCCTGGTTGAAGAAGATGCCGTTGACGATCCCCTCGACCGCCTGGTCGACCGGGGCGTCGTCGAAGACGATGTTGGCGGCCTTGCCGCCCAGCTCCAGGGTGAGCTTCTTGCGGGTGCCGGCGACCGCGCGGGCGATGGCCTTGCCGACCTCGGTGGAGCCGGTGAACGCGACCTTGTCCACGCCCGGGTGCTCGACCAGCGCGCGGCCGGTGTCGCCGGCCCCGGTGACGATGTTGACCACACCGGCCGGCAGGTCGGCCTGCTGGCAGATCTCGGCGAACAGCAGCGCGGTCAGCGGCGTGGTCTCGGCCGGCTTCAGCACCACCGTGTTGCCGGCGGCGAGCGCCGGGGCGATCTTCCAGGCCAGCATGAGCAGCGGGAAGTTCCACGGGATGACCTGCGCGGCCACGCCCAGCGGCTTCGGCTCGGATCCGAAGCCGGCGTGCTCCAGCTTGTCCGCCCAGCCGGCGTAGTAGAAGAAGTGCGCGGCGACCAGTGGCAGGTCGACGTCGCGCGACTCCTTGATCGGCTTGCCGTTGTCAAGCGACTCCAGCACGGCCAGCTCGCGCGAGCGCTCCTGGATGATCCGGGCGATCCGGAACAGGTACTTCGCCCGGTCCCGGCCCGGCATCGGACCCCAGACCTTCTCGTACGCCGTCCGGGCGGCCCGGACCGCGCGGTCCACGTCCGCGCTGCCGGCCTCGGCGATCTCGGCCAGGACCTCCTCGGAGGCCGGGTTGATCGACTTGAAGCTGCCACCGTCGGCCGGGTCGACGAACTCTCCGTCGACGAAGAGCCCGTACGAGGGCCTGAGGTCGACCACCGAGCGCGACTCGGGGGCGGGTGCGTATTCGAACATCGCGGTCAGTCCAGGGTGAAGTAGTCGGGGCCGGCGTAGACGCCGGTCGTCAGCTTGGTGCGCTGCATCAGCAGGTCGTTGAGCAGGCTGGACGCGCCGAACCGGAACCAGTCCGGGTCGAGCCAGTCGGCGCCGACCGTCTCGTTGACCATGACCAGGTACTTGATCGCGTCCTTGGTGTTCTTGATGCCGCCGGCCGGCTTCACGCCGACCTGCCGCCCGGTGGCGGCGCGGAAGTCGCGGACCGCCTCCAGCATCACCAGCGTCACCGGCAGCGTGGCCGCGACCGGGACCTTGCCGGTGGAGGTCTTGATGAAGTCACCGCCGGCCAGCATGGCGAGCCAGGACGCGCGCCGCACGTTGTCGTAGGTGGCCAGCTCGCCGGTCTCCAGGATCACCTTGAGGTGGGCGTCCCCGCAGGCCTCCTTGGTGGCCACGATCTCGTCGTAGACCTCCTGGTAGCGGCCGGCCAGGAACGCGCCTCGGTTGATCACCATGTCGATCTCGTCCGCGCCGGCCTCGACGGCCACCCGGACGTCGGCGAGCTTGATCTCCAGCGGGGCCTGCCCGGACGGGAACGAGGTCGCCACGCTGGCCAGGTGCACAGTGCCAACTCCGGCCGGCGCGGCGCCGTGCGCCTGTCCCGGTCCGCCGGATGGCCGCCCGGAGCCGGCATCGCTGCCGCGCAGCACCTCGGCCACGTACGGGACCATCGCCGGGTAGACGCAGACCGCGCCGACGTGCGGGCAGGACGGGTCGGCCGGGTCGGGACGCAGCGCCTTGGCCGCCAGCGCCCGCACCTTGCCCGGGGTGTCGGCCCCTTCGAGGGTGGTCAGGTCGACCATCCGGATGGCCAGGTCGATCGCCTCGGCCTTGGCCGTGGTCTTGATGGAGCGGGTGCCGAGCTGGGCCGCCCGCTGCTCCGCGCCGACCTGGTCCACGCCCGGTAGGCCGTGCAGGAAGGTCCGCAGAGCGGTCTCGGATCGTCCCAGCTCGGAGAGGTCCGACCGGGCCGACGTCGCTGTCGCCGTCATGCCCCGAATAGTACGCACCCGCGAGTCGAGTGATCTTGGTCACGGCCGAGGGGTTGTATCCGGCACACGTGAGCGGTGTCGCTGGTCCGCCCGCACCCGCCGTACGCCGGGCCGGGGACCGGTAGGTTGAGCGATCGTGGACGTAACCGTCATTGACCATCCGCTCGCCCAGACGCGACTGACCGCCATGCGGGACGCCCGGACCGACTCCTCGTCGTTCCGGGCGGCGCTGCGCGAACTCACCACCATGCTGGTGTACGAGGCCGCACGCTCCTTCCCCGTCGAGAACTACTCGATCCAGACCCCGGTCACCGCCACCGAGGGCACCCGGCTGGCCAACCCGCCGCTGCTCGTGCCGGTGCTGCGGGCCGGGCTCGGCATGGCCGACGCCGCGCTCGCCCTGGTGCCCGAGTCGTCGATGGGCTTCGTGGGCCTGGCCCGCGACGAGGAGACGTACGAGCCGCGGGCGTACATGGAGTCGCTGCCCCGGGACCTCAGCGGCCTGCCGGTGCTGGTGCTCGACCCGATGCTGGCCACCGGCGGCTCGCTGGAGCACTGCTGCCGGCTGCTCGCCGACCGGGGCTGCACCGACATCACCGTGCTCTGCGTGCTGGCCGCCCCGGTCGGCATCGAGCGGCTGGAGCGGAGCGGCCTCCCGCTGCGCCTGGTCACCGCGTCCATCGACGAGGGCCTGAACGACAAGATGTTCATCGTCCCCGGCCTCGGCGACGCCGGCGACCGCCAGTTCGGCGGCATGCCCCGCTTCTGACGCCCGGGTTGTCGCTGATTCACGGAAAGAGGGCGCATTTCCCCCCGGAAAGGCCCGCTTTCCGTGAATCAGGCGACCGGGGGGACGCGACCCCGGAGAGTTGGTGCGCGGGGTGCGGGGAGGCGCTAGCGTTCCGGGCCATGACTGGTGTTGCGCTCGCCGAGGAGTTGCTCCTCCTCGCGTATGACGACGAATCCGGCAAGGCCGCCATGCCCCGGATCAGCCTGGACCTGGGCATGGCCGCGGCGGTGCTGGTCGAGCTGGCCCTGGCCGGCCGGATCGCGTACGCGGACGGGAACCTCGCGGTGGTCGACCCGGCGCCGACCGGCGAGCCGATCGCGGACGCGGTGCTCGCCAAGATGGCCGCGGACACCCCGCACACGCCGTCGTCCTGGGTGCAGCGCCTGCGGCACGGGCTGCGCGACAAGATCCTCGGCGACCTCTGCGAACGCGGCGTGGTCCGCGACGTCGACGAGACCGAGCTGGGCTTCATCCACGTGCACCGCTACCCGGTGGCGGACGCCTCGGTCGAGGCGGACATCCGACGGCGGCTGGCCGACGCGCTGACCAGCGGGCAGCTCCCGGACGAGCGGACCGCCGCGCTCGCCACGCTGGTCGCGGTGCTGCGGATGGAACCGGCGCTCGGCCTCACCGGCGCTGCCGCCGACGACGCCGGCAAGCGCCTGGAGGAGATCGCGGCCGGCGCCGGCTTCTCCGGCACGGTGAGCCTGGACGACAGCGTGGTACGCCCCTCGGTCAGCTTGGTGATCGTCGCGCTGGGCCAGGCGGTCGACGCCGCCCTCGGCAAGCGGCCCAGCGTGTAAGGCGGGGCCCCCTGTTAACGCATCCGGTATAGATGGGGCCCCTTCTCACACTCAGGTGTTAAGAGGGGGCCCCTGCTTGCACCACGGTCAGAGGCCCAGCGCGGCGGCGATCTCGGTGCGCAGCTCGGTGACGGCCGCCCGGGCGCGGCTGCGGGCCGCCGGCACGTCGCCGTCGGTCACCGGCGCCACCACCTCCAGGTATGCCTTCAGCTTCGGCTCGGTGCCGGAGGGCCGGATGACCACCCGGGCGGCGTCGGTGCGCAGGATCACCACGTTCGCCTCGGGGAGCAGGTCGGACGCCTCGGCGACCGGCTGCCCGAGCAGCGACGTCGGGGTGGCCGCCCGGATCCGCGCCATCGCGTCGGCGATCACCCGCAGGTCCTCCACCCGCACCGAGAGCTGGTCGGTGTGGTGCACGCCGAACTCGGCGGCCAGCTCGTCCAGCCGGTCGGTGAGCGTCCGGCCCTGGGCCTTGAGGCCGGCGGCCAGCTCGGCGACGGTCAGCGCGGCGGTGATGCCGTCCTTGTCCCGCACGTGCCCCGGCGCGACGCAGTAGCCAAGCGCCTCCTCGTAGCCGTACACCAGCGGCTCCCGGCCGCCGCCGGCCCGGACGATCCACTTGAACCCGGTCAGCGTCTCGTCGTAGGGCAGCCCGCGTGCCTCGGCCATCGCCCGCAGCAGCGTCGACGAGACGATGGTGGTGGCGTACAGGCCGGTCACGCCGCGCCGCATCAGGTGGTCGGCGAGCAGCGCGCCCACCTCGTCGCCGCGCAGCATCCGCCAGGACCCGGCATCGCGTACGGCCACCGCGCACCGGTCCGCGTCCGGGTCGTTGGCGATCGCCAGGTCGGCGCCGGTGCGGTCGGCGAGCGCGACCAGCAGGTCCACCGCGCCCGGCTCCTCCGGGTTGGGGAAGTGGACGGTCGGGAACGCCGGATCCGGTTCCGCCTGCTCGGGCACCACCCCGGGCACACCGAAGCCGGCCCGCGCGAACGCGGCGGTCAGCACCGCCGCGCCCACCCCGTGCAGCGGCGTGTACGCCACCCTCAGGTCGCGTGGGCCGGCCGGGTCCACCACCGCGGCGGCCCGGTCCACGTACGCGGCGACCAGCTCGTCACCGAGCACCTGGCCGGCCGGGCCGAGCGGCACCCGGGCGAGCGGGCCGACCGCCCGGATGGCGGCCTCGATGCCGGCGTCGGCCGGCGGCACGATCTGCGCCCCCGCGCCCAGCTCACCGCCGAGCTGCGCGCCCAGGTACACCTTGTAGCCGTTGTCCTGCGGCGGGTTGTGGCTGGCGGTGACCATCACGCCGGCGACCGCGCCGAGCTGCCGGACCGCGAACGCCAGCACCGGCGTGGGCAGCGGGCGGGGCAGCAGCAGCGCCGGCCGGCCCGCGCCGGTGGCCACCTGCGCGGTGCGCTCGGCGAACGCGCGGGAGCCGCGCCGGGCGTCGTACCCGATCACCAGCGGGCCCTCGCCGCCCTGGGCGGCGAGCCAACCGACCAGCCCGGCGGCGGCCTGGGTGACCACGGCGAGGTTCATCCCGTTGGGCCCGGCGCGCAGCGGGCCGCGCAGGCCGGCGGTGCCGAACGTCAGCGGGCCGGCGAACCGGTCGGCCAGCTCGGCGGCCGTGCCGGGCAGCCCGTCGAGGACGGCGCGCAGCTCGTCCCGGTCGGCCGGGTCGGGGTCGTCGGCGAGCCAGCGCTCGGCTGAAACGCGAAGGTCGTCAAGGTCAGTGGTGTCCGCCGCCATGGCCTCTTGATAGCACGGCGACGGATCACCACCGGTCGTCGGCCTCGACTCAGTTGTCGGCCGTGAGCTGGAACGAACCGGCCATCGCGTCGAAGATCGGCTTACTCTCGGCGAACCGTGCGTCGGTGGAGGAGAGGTAGAACGAGTAGACCTTGCCGTCCTTGACCAGGCCCCGCCAGATGCCGTGCCGCATGGCGTCGCCCTCGCCGCAGGTGTACTCGACCTGGCCCGCGCTCTGGCCGGCGAGCGGCTGCTCGGAGACCGACACCTCGGTGTAGGGGGCCGGGCAGTTCTTGCTCTTGGCGCTGTTCTTCTTCAGGTTGCGCGAGGCGAACTCGGCCCAGCTGATCGAGGTGCCGCCCCACTCCTCCGCGATGACCCGCACCTTGCGGCCCTCGTCGTTCGGGTCGACGTAGTCGACGTAGAGACCGCCGGTCTGCCGCTGCCAGCCCTTCGGCACCTGGATGGTGACGCCCTTGACGGTCTGCTCCTGCATCTCCGGCGCGGCGGCGGCCGAGTTCGACGGCAGCGTGCCCACGATCGGCGGCGGCGTGTCGTCACCGCCGCCGCTGGTCAGCGCGATCACGCTCACCAGCAGCACCACGGCCAGGCCGCCGGCGGCGGCGAGCTGGACCTTGCGGGGCCACGCCCTGACCTTGCCGAGCAGCCCCGAAGGCCGGCCCCCGCCCGCGGCCGGCGCGGTGGCCGGCGTGGTCCACGGCTGGCCGGTGCCCGGCACCGACCACTGCCCGCCGCCGCCGTACACCGGCTGGGTGGCGTCGGCGTTGCCGCCGTAGGTGGCCGGCGTGGCGGTGGGGACGTGCTGGGTGGCGTCCGTGCCCGCGCCCTGGTCGAACCGGACGGTGGCGTCCGCAGAGATGCGCTGGGTGGCCTCGGGCGCGTCCGGCCCGGACATCGCGCCGGTCGGCGTGTGCAGTGGGCCGGCGAGCGCGTCGGCGCTGGTCTCGTCGAGCGCCCCGGCGCCGGTCGCCGGCTTCGCGGCGGGGCGCTCCCCGCGCCGCAGCGCGGCGAGGCGGTCGGTGAGCGACTCGCTCGGGCCGATCATCGCCCGGCCGCCGATCTGCCCGCTGGGCTTCGGCTCCGGCGCGGCCGGCGGCGGCGTGGTCGGGCGCGGCACCGGCACCACGGCGTACGGGTCGGTGACCGAGTTGACCGCGGTGGCGGTGCTGGTCAGCGGGCCGGCGAGCAGCTCGCGCAGCATGGCCCGGGCCCGGTGCACGTCGAGGCGGCGGGCCGGGTCCTTCTCCAGCAGGCCCATCAGCACGCCGGTGAGCGGGCCGCTGCGCTGCGGCGTGGCGGGCGGGTCCTCGACCACGGCGTGCATGGTCTCGATCGGGTCGCCCTTGTCGAACGGAGGCCGACCCTCGACCGCGGTGTAGAGCGTCACGCCGAGCGAGAACAGGTCGCTGGGCGGGCCGAACTCCTGGCCCATGGCCCGCTCGGGGGAGATGAAGTGCGGCGAGCCGAGCACCATGCCGGGCGTGGTGAGCTGCACGTCGGTGGGCATCCGGGCGACGCCGAAGTCGGTCAGCACGCAGCGCCCGTCGGAGCAGATCAGCACGTTGGCCGGCTTGACGTCGCGGTGCAGCACGCTGAGCGCGTGCGCCACCTCCAGCGCGCCGAGCAGCGCGATGCCGATCTTGGCGACCGCACGCGGCGCGACCGGCCCGTCCTCGATCACCATGTCGGCCAGGCTGCGGGCGTCCAGCAGCTCCATCACGATCCACGGCCGGCCACCCTCGGTGACCACGTCGTAGACCTGCACCACGGCCGGGTGCTGGATCGCGGCGGCGGCGCGGGCCTCGCGCAGCGTCCGTTCGTAGAGCGCGTCGCGGTCGCTGGGGGCGAGCCCCGGCGGGAGGACGACCTCCTTGACCGCCACGTCGCGGCGCAGAAGTGTGTCTGTGGCCCGCCAGACCGTGCCCATGCCGCCGTTGCCCACCGGGGATCGCAGCGAGTAGCGACCACCGATGGTGGTGCCGGGCGCCGCGCGTCCAGTGGGGGGACTGGCCGGTCCGCCGCTCCACGTCGGAATCTGAGTCACAGAAAAGCCACCGGGGGATATCGAGGGGGCTGGGACACAACCCCTCTATCTTGCTGGTTCCGACGCCCGATGCGAAACCCGACGCGGCGGGCGTTTACCTACTCGACGGTATGTGGCCAGCTACTCACCTCCGGTGGGCCGCCGGTGCCGGTGTGCGGTATCCCTCACCCACCGGGCGGCGACCGCGTCCTACCATCCGGTAATGAGTGATGCGCGGTCAAGCGAGTCGGGTTTCCCGATCAAGGGCGTCTACACGGCGGCCGACCTTCCGGCGGACCTGGACGCCCGACTCGGTGAGCCGGGCGAGTACCCGTACACCCGCGGGGTCTACCCGACGATGTACACGTCCCGGCCGTGGACCATGCGGCAGTACGCCGGCTTCGGCACCGCCACCGAGAGCAACGCGCGTTACCACCAGCTCCTGCGGGCCGGCACCATGGGCCTGTCGGTCGCGTTCGACCTGCCCACCCAGATGGGGTACGACTCGGACGACCCGATCGCGCACGGCGAGGTGGGCAAGGTCGGCGTCGCCATCGACTCCATCGAGGACATGCGCACGCTCTTCGGCGGGATCCCGCTGGACAAGGTCTCCACCTCGATGACCATCAACGCCCCCGGCTCGGTGCTGCTGCTGCTCTACCAGCTCGTGGCGGAGGAGACCGGGGTGCCGGGCGGGGCGCTCAACGGCACCATCCAGAACGACATCCTCAAGGAGTACATCGCGCGGGGGACGTACATCTTCCCGCCGAAGCCCTCGCTGCGGCTGGTCGCCGACACCTTCGCCTACTGCCGGGCCGAGGTGCCGAAGTGGAACACCATCTCCATCTCCGGCTACCACATGGCCGAGGCCGGCGCGTCGCCCGCGCAGGAGATCGCGTTCACGCTGGCCAACGGCGTGGAGTACGTCCGGGCGGCGCTGGCGGCCGGGCTGGCCGTGGACGACTTCGCGCCCCGGCTGTCGTTCTTCTTCGTGGCCCGCACCACGCTGCTGGAGGAGGTCGCCAAGTTCCGCGCGGCCCGCCGCATCTGGGCCCGCCTGATGCGCGACGACTTCGGCGCGAAGAACCCGAAGTCGCTGATGCTGCGGTTCCACACCCAGACCGCCGGTGTGCAGCTCACCGCGCAGCAGCCGGAGGTCAACCTGGTCCGGGTGGCGGTGCAGGGCCTGGGCGCGGTGCTCGGCGGCACCCAGTCGCTGCACACGAACAGCTTCGACGAGGCGATCGCGCTGCCCACCGAGAAGGCGGCCCGGCTGGCGCTGCGGACCCAGCAGGTGCTGGCGTACGAGACGGATCTCACCGCCACCGTCGACCCGTTCGCCGGGTCGTACGTGATCGAGGCGATGACCGACGAGCTGGAGGCGGCGGCGGTCGAGCTGATGGACCGGGTGTTCGACCACGGCTCGGCGGTGGACGCCATCGAGGCCGGCTTCCAGAAGCGGGAGATCGAGCAGTCCGCGTACCGGATCGCCCAGGAGATCGACGCGGGCGAGCGGGTGGTGGTCGGGCTGAACCGGTTCCGGGTCGACGAGGAGGAGCCGTACGAGCCGCTGCGGGTGGACCCGTCGATCGAGGCGGCCCAGGCCGACCGGCTGGCCAGGCTGCGCGCCGAGCGGGACCCGGGAGCGGTCGAGCGGGCGCTGACCGAGCTGCGCGCCGCGGCCGAGGGTGACGCGAACGTGCTCTATCCGATGAAGGAGGCGCTGCGGGCCCGGGCCACGGTGGGCGAGGTCTGCGGGACGCTGCGCGGCGTGTGGGGGGTCCACCGACCGAGTGACCGGTTCTGAGACGTCGGTGACGGCGGCCCCGCCGGCAGTGCCCGGCGCGGGCCGCCGTTCGCATTCTGGCGGGTGTGCGATTTTGTCAGGCGGGTAACTCGTTCGGGTGAACGGGACGGACAGCATGTGCGGTCGGTGAGCGGACGGCCATGTCACCGTCGGGAGTCGCCCGACAGCCGACGGTTGTCGGGCAATTGTCGGAGTGGCAGTTAATTGCCGCGACTAATGCGACAATTCGGAACGACGACTCGGCTTTTGGTAATCGATGAATCGGTTACGCGTTGTAGGAGGTGGGGGGCAGATGACCGCGTCCGACCACGATCTACCTGCTGTCCCGCAGATATTCGAGCGCTCCCACCAGGGCATTCGTGACGCTGCGCGGTCCGATCGCTACGCGAAAGATGTTGCGCAGCGTCACCGTCGGGGGTCTAGGCTGTCTGCTGTTCTGCCCGATGATCCATCCCTCTCAAGTGATCGAGAATTCGACGTGACGAGTGCGTTGACGCTGCCCTCGGGCGGCCCGCTGGCGTCGTCCCGGCCCGAGGCGCCGACCGGTTCCCAGCCCCTGCCCTTCGAGCTCGACCATCTGCTCGCGCTGCGGGTGCCCGGCCTCATCGCGACCCGCCGTCACATCCACTCCCACCCGGAACTGTCCGGCGAGGAGTTCGAGACGGCCGCCCTGGTGCACCGGGAACTCTCCCTCGCCGGGCTGAGCCCGCGCCTGCTGCCGAAGGGCAACGGCGTCATCTGCGACATCGACGGCCGCCCCGACGGGCCGGTGGTCGCGCTCCGCGCCGACATCGACGCGCTGCCGCTCAGCGACCCGAAGGACGTGCCGTACCGCTCGACGGTGGACGGCGTCTGCCACGCCTGCGGCCACGACGTGCACACCGCCGTGCTGCTCGGCGTCGGCATGCTGCTCGCCCAGCTCGCCGACCTCGGCGAGCTGGACGGCCGGGTGCGGCTCATCTTCCAGCCGGCCGAGGAGATCCTGCCCTGCGGCTCGCTGGAGGTGATCGAGGCCGGCGGCCTCGACGACGTGGTGCAGATCTTCGCGCTGCACTGCGACCCGAACCTGCCGGTCGGCAAGGTCGGCCTGCGGGTCGGCCCGATCACCGCCGCCGCCGACAACGTCACCGTCCGGCTCACCGGGCCGGGCGGGCACACCGCCCGGCCGCACCTGACCGTCGACCTGGTCGACGCGCTCGGCCGGCTGGTCACCGAGGTGCCGACGCTGATCAGTCGCCGGGTGCCGGCCAACAGCGGGCTGCTGCTGGTGTTCGGCCACGCCTCGGCCGGCACCCGCTACAACGTCATCCCCTCCGAGGCGTCCGCCGCCGGCACGCTGCGGGTGATGGACCGGGAGACCTGGGAGCAGGCTCCCAAGATCGTGGCCCAGGTGGTGCGGGACGTGCTCGCCCCCACCGGCGCCACCGTCGACCTGGAATACCTGCGCGGTCGCCCGCCGGTGACCAACGACGCCGGGGCCATCGGCGTGCTCACCGCCGCCACCGCGTCGGCGCTCGGGCCGGAGGGCATCGCCGAGACGCCGCAGAGCATGGGCGGCGAGGACTTCTCGTGGTACCTGGAGCACGTGCCCGGCGCGCTCGCCCGCCTCGGCGTCGGCCGGAACGGTCCCAACATGGACCTGCACCGGGCCTCCTTCGACGTGGACGAGCGCGCCATCGAGGCGGGCGTACGCCTCATGGTCCAGACCGCGCTGCGGGCACTGGCGGCGGCGCGCTGACCGGACCGCCGCCCGGCCCGACCGGCGGCGGCGGTCCCATCGGGTACCGGCCGGGCGGCGGCGTCCGCCGGGCCCGCACCCGCCGCCGCCAGCGCAGCAGCAACCACAGCGGTACGCCGATCACCACCGCGAACGGCAGCACGGCGCCGAGCACGGTGAGCAGCACACGTACCGAGGTGAGGAACACCGCCCAGCCGCCGCCCAGCCCGGAGAGGAAGCCGAGGTCGGCACCCTCCTCGGCGGTGCTGGCGTCGCGACCCAGGAACGTCACGGTGATGGTGGAGAGCGCGGTCAGGTCGGCCAGCCGGCGCTTGCGTGCCTCCAGCGCGGCCAGGTCGGCCTGCCGGGTGCCCACCTCGTTCTCCAGCGTGACGAGCTGATCCACGGAACTCGCCTGGGCGAGCAGCTTGCGGGCGCTCTCCACCCGGGCCCGCTGGGTGGCGATCCGGGCGTCCAGGTCGACCACCTGCTCGGTGACGTCCTCGGTGCGGATCTCCCGGCGCTCCTGCCGGCCGTAGCCGGCGAGCTGGTCGATCACGCCGGCGAACTTGTCGGCCGGCACCCGCAGGGTCAGCACCGCCCGGGCGTCCGCCGACGAACTGGACCGCCGGTCCCCGCCGACGAAGCCGCCGGCCGCGGTGACCGCGGTGGTCGCCTCCCGCGCCGCGGCGTCCACGTCGTCCACCCGCACCTGCATCGTGCCGGTGTAGATGATGGACCGTTGGTCCACCCGCAGGTCGGCGCCGCCGGTCCCGCCCGGCGCCGCCTGGTCCCGGTCCGGCGCGGCGCCACCCTCGGCAGCCGGTGCCGCCGCGTCGCGGCCACCGCTGCTCCCATCGCTGTCCCCGCCGGCGCTGCACGCGCCCACGGCCAGCATCGCGACCAGGCCCACCGCCACCAGGGACCCGCCCCGGAGTCGTCGTCCACCCATTCCCCGCTCCGATCGTCGTCTCGGCCCCGCCAGCCGGGACCGATACCTCGGACGCGACGCGTGGTCGCGCCGGTTCCGGCAGACTGCGCTGAGGACGTCACGATTCGATATTGGAGGAGTCACGATGCGGCTCACCAAGTACGCGCACTCCTGTCTCCGGCTGGAGCACGACGGGGGAGTGCTGGTCGTCGACCCCGGTGTCTTCAGCGACGCGGCCGGGGCGCTGGACGGGGCGGACGCGGTGCTTGTCACCCACGAGCACCCGGACCATGTGGACGTCGCCGCGCTGAGCCGGGCGCTGGAGCGGCGGGCGGTGCCGGTGCACGGCCCCGCCTCGCTCGCCGGCGTGCTCGGCGACGCCGCCGAGGCGTTCGTCGTGGTCACGCCCGGTGAGTCGTTCACCGCCGCCGGCGTACCGGTGCGCGCGTACGGGGGGCAGCACGCGGTCATCCACCCGGACATCCCGGTGATCCCGAACCTGGGCTACCTGTTCGCCGACACGGTCTACCACCCGGGCGACGCGTTGGTCGCCCCCGACGACGTCCGGGTGGACACGCTGTTCGCCCCGATCCACGCGCCCTGGTCGAAGTTCTCCGAGGTGCTCGACTTCATCCGCGCGGTCGCCCCACGCCGCGCGTACGCGCTGCACGACGGGCTGCTCAACGCCAACGGCCTCGGCGTGCTGGACCGGCAGTACACCGCGATGTCCGGCACCGACTACCGCCGTCTGGAGCCGGGCACCCGGATCGATGCCTGACGTTCCCGCCGACCTGATCCGGCGGCTCTACGTCACGCCGCCGGACCGGTTCGTCGCGGCCCGGGACGCCGCCGTCGCGCAGGCGCGGGAGGCCGGCGATCCGCGTACCGCCCGGGAGATCGGCCGGCTGCGACGCCCCACGGTCGCGGCCTGGCTGGTCAACCTGCTCGCGATCCGGCGACCCGAATTGGTCGCCGACCTCGCCCAGCTCGCCGACTCGCTCCGCGCCGCCCAACGCGACCTGCGCGGCGGCAAGCTGCGGGAACTCTCCGCCCAGCGGCGCGCCGTGGTGGGCGCGCTGGTCGCCGAGGTACGCAAGCTGGCCGCCGCCGAACCCGCCGCGCCGCCGGCCGGCAAGCTGCCGCTGGGCGAGGTGGAGGCGACGCTCAACGCCGCGCTCTCCGACACCGAGGTGGCCGAGCAGGTACGCGCCGGCCGGCTGCTGCGGGCCAGCCACTACGCCGGGTTCGGCGAGGTGCCCCGCCCGCAGCTCCGGCTGGTGACCGGCGGCGAGGACACGGCCGGCGTACCGGAGCGGGCGGGTGAGTCCGGCGGGCCGGACCGGGCGGGTAGGTCCGGCGGGCCGGACGGGGCGACCGCGCGGGCCGAGGCGCGGCGGGCCCGCGACCAGCGGGCGGCGCGGGCCGAACGGGCCGCCCGGCGGCGGGCGGCGACCCGCGAGCTGGCGAAGGCCCACACGGACCTGGAACGGGCCGAACAGGAACTGGCCGGGGCGGGCGCGGCCGAACGGGACGGTGTGGCGGCGCTGGACCGGATCGAGACCGAGCTGGCCGAGCTGGAACGCCGCCGGGCGGTGGCCGAACAGGAGCTGAGCCGGGCCCGGCTGGCCCGTCGGGGCGCGGAACGGACGGTCACCGCCGCCCGGCGGCGGGCCGGCGAGGTGGAGGCCGTGTTGGAGGCGCTCGACGCCGAAGAGGGGGATGCCGAAGACGGTGACGACCGGGCAGACTGAGCGTGATGAACGACCACGGTGGACGGACGGCGGGCCGGCCATGACTCCCGAGCAGGTCGTCGCCGCCAGCAAGCCACTGGTGCTGGAACTCGGGGAAGCGTTCTCCCGCTGCCCGTCCACGCTGCGCCGGGCCCGGCTGCTCGGCATCTCCGGGTGGGCCTTCTACATCACCGGGCGGGCCGGCGCGCTCGGCGACGTCCGGGCCGAGACGGTGGCCGCGACGCTCGGGTTCATCGCCCCGGAGGCGGTCGCGGACGGGTGGGACGCCTCGGCGCGGACGGTGCCGCCGCTGGAGGTGGCCGCCGCCAACCTGGCCGAGTGCTGCCGGTGGGGCGCGGCCCGGCTGGGCGACGCACCCGGGGTGTCCCGGCTCGCCGGGTTGCTCGGCCGGGCCGTCGACGCGGCGGACGGCAGCGCCATGCCGCTCTTCGCCGCCTGGCGGGCCATGCCGATGCCGGTGCCCGACCCGTCCGCCGGGGCCCGCGCGGCCGTCGGCCTGCTGCTGCTGCGCGAGCACTTCGCCGGGGCGTACCTGCTGGCGGTGCGGGCCGCCGGGCTGAGCCCGCTGGAGGCGGTGCTGGCCGGCCCGGAAGGGGAGGCGGGCGCCGCCGCGTGCGGATGGGCGCCGCCGTACCCGCCGATCGGGCCGCTGGTACGCCGCCGGATCTGGGCCGAGGCGGTCACCGACCGCCTGGTGTCCCCGGCGTTCCACGTCCTCGGTCCGGCCGCCGGCACGGAGCTGGTCGAGCTGCTCACCGCCGCGCGGCGGCACGCCCGGCGCGGATAATTGGGAGGCGGAACGGCCGGGCCGGCTGTCAGGATCGGCCGCGTGACGCTCCCCGCCGGCTGGACGGCCCGCCGCCCCACCCTCGACGACGTCCCCGCGATCCTGGCAGTGGTGCACGCCGCCGACACGTTCGCGGTGGGCCACCCGGACTTCGACGCCGACGACGTGCGGGAGGCGCTGACCGCGCCCTTCGTCGACCCGGCCCGGGACTCCTGGCTGGTCACCGACCCCGACGGGACGGCGGTGGCCTGGTCGATCCTGAGCAACCCGACCGGTGTGGGCCGGGAGTGGGTGGACGTGCTCGTCGACCCGGCCCGGGGCGTCGAGCTGCGTGCCCCGCTGCTGGCCCGGCTGCTCGACCGGGTCGCCGAGCGCGCCGCCGAGCGTGGCGTGCCCGCGCTGACCGCCCGCGCCGGCGTGTACGCGCCGGAGACCCGCTGGGCGGGTGAGCTGGTCGAGGCCGGGTTCCACCGGGTCAAGCGGTACGTCCGGATGAGCCGCCCGCTGGCCGACCTGCCGGCCGAGCCGGCCCCGCCGGCCGGGGTGACGGTCCGGCCGCTGCGTCCCGACGACGAGGCCGACCTGCGGCTGTTCCACCGGATCCACGACACCGCGTTCCGGGACACGGCCGATCACGAGCCGCTCGACTTCGCGCGTTGGCGGGAGCTGATCCCGGCGTACGGCAAGGTCTGGGACGAGTGGTTCCTGGCCGAGGTCGACGGCGAGCCGGCCGGTGCGTTGCAGTCCTCCGACCAGGCGGTGGAGCACGGCTCGGGCTGGGTCCGGACGCTGTCCGTGCTGCCCGCCCACCGGCGGCGTGGGGTGGGCGCGGCGCTGCTGCGCCGGGCGTTCGCGGTCTACGCCGCCAAGGGGCGCGTCCGGGCCGGGCTGGGCGTGGACCTGGCCAACCCGACCGCGCCGGTCACGCTCTACCGCTCGGTCGGGCTGGTGGAGGAGCGCTGGACCGACATGTACGAGCGGAGTGTGCCCGCCCCGGGGGTGTGACCCGGGCCCCCCGTGCGGGGGTCGCCGAGCGGCCGGGCGGCCGTCCGGAGCACACTGTCGGGGTGGGAGACGCGCTACGCGGACGCCGTGCCGGTGGGGCGGGACCGCAGCTCGGTGACGTAGTCGTCCGGCGCGCCCGCCTTCTCCGCCGCGTTCGCGATCTCCGACAGGTACCACGACGTCGGCAGGCCGCCCTCGTAGCCGTCGAAGACGTAGACCCACGCGGTCACGTCGCCGTCCAGCGTCGAGATGCGGACGGTCAGCTTGCGGTACGTCCCGGCGGTCACGCCCTCGATCTCGTCGAGCTGGGCGGCGTCGTACGGGTGGATGTCGTAGAGCGCCACGAAGACCCGGTCACCCGGGGACTCGACCACGGTGCTGACCGAGCCCTCCCAGCCGATGACGTCCTCGCCCGCGAAGGTGAGTCGCCACCCCTCCAGCCAGCCGGTGCCCACCATCGGCGAATGCGGACAGTAGGCGCGCATGCGAGCGGGGTCCAGGTTTGAGCCGTAAGCGGCGTAGAGACGCACGGCGACGACGATAGCCCGGTCGGCGGGTGGGGGAGAATACGACGGTGCGTGTCGGGCACGACGGGGAGAAGAAAGTCACTGTGAGCACGGACGAGAGGATGGCTCAGTGAGCCAGATCGTGATCATCGGCGGTGGACCGGCCGGGTACGAGGCGGCGCTGGTCGCCGCCCAGCTGGACGCCGATGTCACCGTGGTCGAGGCGGAGGGCGCCGGCGGCGCCTGCGTGCTCTCCGACTGCGTGCCCTCCAAGACCTTCATCGCCAGCTCGGAAGTGGTCACCGGCTACCGGGACACCGAGGAGTTCGGGGTGCACTCCGACGGCCTGGAGGCGGTCACGGTCGACGCCCCGGCGGTGCACGAGCGGGTCAAGCGGCTCGCCCTCGCCCAGTCCGCCGACATCCACGCCAAGCTGGTCAAGGCCGGGGTGGAGTTCGTCGCCGGGACCGCACGGCTCGGCGAGGACAAGCTCGGCCACACCCACCAGGTCGTCGTCACCCCCGCCGACGGCGCGGCCCCGTACCCGGTCGACGCCGCCACCGTGCTGGTCGCCACCGGCGCGACCCCGCGCCAGCTCCCCACCGCGCTCCCCGACGGGGAGCGCATCCTGACCTGGCGTCAGGTGTACGACCTGCCCGAACTGCCCGAGCACCTGATCGTGGTGGGCTCCGGCGTCACCGGCGCCGAGTTCGCCAGCGCCTACCTGGCGATGGGCGTCCGGGTCACGCTGGTCTCCAGCCGGGACCGGGTGATGCCGCACGAGGACGCCGACGCCGCGATGGCGATCGAGCGGGTGTTCCGCAACCGGGGCATGAGCATCCTCAACAACTCCCGGGCCGAGGCGGTCCGCCGGGTCGGCGACGGCGTGGAGGTGATGCTCTCCGACGGCCGGCAGGTCACCGGCTCGCACGCGCTGATCGCGGTCGGCTCGATCCCGAACACCGCCGACCTGGGCCTGGCCGAGTACGGCGTCGAGCTGGCCCGGGGCGGCTACGTCACGGTCGACCGGGTCTCCCGCACCAACGTGCCGGGCGTCTACGCGGCCGGCGACTGCACCGGCGTGCTGCCGCTGGCGAGCGTCGCGGCCATGCAGGGCCGGATCGCGATGTGGCACGCGCTGGGCGAGGCGGTGCGACCGCTGCGCCTGCGTACCGTCGCGGCGAACGTCTTCACCGATCCGGAACTGGCCACCGTCGGCGTGTCGCAGGACGAGGTGGACGCCGGCCGGACCCCGGCCCGCCAGGTGATGCTGCCGCTGTCCGGGAACGCCCGGGCGAAGATGGACGACCTGGCCGACGGCTTCGTCAAGCTGTTCTGCCGGCCGGCCAGCGGCCAGGTGATCGGCGGTGTGGTGGTGGCGCCGAAGGCCAGCGAGCTGATCCTGCCGATCACCATGGCGGTGGAGAACAACCTCACCGTCAACGAGCTGGCCCAGACCATCACGATTTACCCGAGCCTGTCCGGCTCGATCACCGAGGCCGCCCGCCAGCTCATGCTGCACGAGCTGGAGTAGGCCCTCCGGCGCGACCGGGCGCCGGGTCAGTCGGCCCGGGCCGGCGGGTCCGGCTCCTCGCCGGCCCGGTCGGGCCGTGCCCCGTCGACCGCGGCCAACATCTGCTTCCGGAGCTGCCGGCGCCGGGCCACCCGCTCGGGGTCGTTCCAGGTGGGATCGAGCCGCCGGGCCTGCGTCCCGACGTCGCGCCAGTTCGTCCCGTCATTCATGCTCGGTTCTCCTCCGCTGTGGTCACGTGCTCGTGGTGTCGCTCCGGCCGGCTGGGGCTGCCGGGTGCTGAGCCAGGTCATCACCCAGCCGGCCGCCGCGAACCCGAGCGCGGCCAGGCCGCCGATCAGCAGCAGCCGCCAGCCCGACTGGGTGAGCGCCCGGCCGCCCAGGTGACCGACGAGCGTGCCGTAGCCGGCCCAGCCGACGGCCGCCACCGCCTCGTAGCCCAGGAAGAGGCGGTACGGGTAGCGGCTGCGGCCGGCCGAGAAACAGGCCGCCATCCGGCCGCCGGGCACGAACCGGCAGAGCAGGATCACCAGCGGTCCGGGCTCGCGCAGCCGGCGGGTGGCCCGGGTGACGGCCCGGCGGGCCCGCCCCGGCGTCGCGTCCCGGGTCGCCCGTCGGGCCGGCGTGGTGCGGCCGAGCAGGTAGCAGGCCAGGTCGCCGACGAAGACGCCGGCCGCGCCGACCGCGATGGTGAGCGGCAGGCTGAGCCCGCCGTACACGGTCAGCGCGCCGGTGGTGATCATGACGATCTGGGTCGGCACCACCGGGACGAAGGCGTCGGCGACCAGCAGCGTCAACAGCAGCGCGTACGCCCACATGGGCGACGCGACGCCGGCGATGAGGTCAGCCATGACCGCCGCCGGGGATCGGGCGGGGCGGCGGATCCGAGCGCACCGGCGTACCGTTGACGGGACGCGGCACCGGTGCCGTCGGGTCCCCCGTTCCCGATGCCCGAGCCGCCGCGGGTCGCCGGCAGGTCCCGTGCCGGCGACCCGCACCCGGCCTCCGCTGTCGGGCCTGCGACAGCACGCCTCCCTGCGCGCCCTCCCTCGATACGATCTTGGGCCTCAGCAGCAGCAATCGCGCACAGGAGGCTCCATGGTTTCCACCCTGCTCCGGGGTGTGTTCGCCCTGACCCTGGCGATCGGCGGCGGCACGGCCGTCGCGGTCGCCCCGGCGGAGGCGGCGGCCAAGACATACAAGAACTGCACCGAGCTGAACAAGACCTACAAGCACGGCGTCGGCAAGAAGGGCGCGAAGGACAAGGTGCGCGGCACCACCAAGCCGGTCACCACCTTCACCGTGTCCAACACCGTCTACGCGAAGAACACGAAGCTCGACCGGGACAAGGACGGCGTGGCCTGCGAGAAGCGCTGACCGGGCACGGGCGGCGTCGACCGGAAAAGCGGTCGCGCCGTCCGGTCGGCCGGCCGTACGGTCACCGCATGCGCAGCGCGGTGAGGACCACGACGCCGGGAGTTCCCGGCGCGCCGCACTGACGTTTCCGTCGACGAGGCCCCGGGGCGATCCGCTCCGGGGCCTCGCGGCGTTCCGGACCAGCTCGCCTCCGGGTCGTACCCGATCAAGGAGAGCGACATGATCGACCACCGTAGGCTCGGCCGGGACCTGGAGCTGTTCGTCTCCGACCCGCTGGCGGGCGCCGGCCTGCCGATCTGGCTGCCGGCCGGCGCCGCCGCCCGGCACGCCGTCGAGGAGTACGTGCGGGAGCTGGAACGCCGGGCCGGCTACCGGCACGTCTACTCGCCGCCGCTGGGCCGGCGGGAGCTGTTCGAACGGTCCGGGCACCTGGGCTGGTTCGCCGACGACATGTTCCCGCCGATGCGGCTGAGCGCCGACGACGAGTTCGTGCTGCGCCCGGCGCTCTGCCCGCACCACGCGCTGGTGTTCCGCGCCCGTGGCCGGTCCTACCGGGAGCTGCCGCTGCGCGTCGCCGAGCTGGGCGGAATGTACCGCGCGGAGCGCTCCGGCGTGCTCGGCGGGCTGTCCCGGGTGCGCGCCATCTCGCTCAACGACGCGCACAACTTCTGCGCGCTGGAGCAGGTCGGCGACGAGATCCGGGAGATCCTGCGGCTGATCGGCGAGGCGCACGCCGCGCTCGGCGTCCGGCCGGCCGGGTTCCGCCTGTCGCTGCGCGGGCCGGGGCAACGGTACGTCGGCGACGACGCCGGTTGGGCGCGGGCCGAGGAACTGCTCCGCGCCGCGCTCGACGGGGTGGACGCCGTCGAGGCCCCCGGCGAGGCCGCGTTCTACGGCCCGAAGATCGACATCCAGATCGTGGACGCGGCCGGCCGGGAGTCGACCATCTCCACCGTGCAGCTCGACTTCGACAAGCCGGAGCGGTTCGACCTGTCGTACACCGACTCGGACGGGCGGCGGAAGCGGCCGGTGATGGTGCACCGGAGCCTCGTCGGCAGCATGGAGCGGCTGTTCGCGTACCTGATCGAGGTGCACCAGGGCGCATTCCCGGCCTGGTACGCCCCGGTGCAGTTGCTCCTGCTCCCGGTCGACGACGCGCAGGCCGACGCGGCCGGTCGGCTGGCCCGGGAGGCGGAGGCGGCCGGCCTGCGGGTCGAGGTCGACGCCGGCGGCTCGCTCGGCGCGCGCATCCGGGACGCGTCCCGCCGGCGCGTCCCGTACGTCGGGGTGGTCGGCGCCCGGGAGGCGGCCGACGGCGCGGTGTCGCTGCGCCTGCGCGACGGGCGCGGGTTGGCCCCGATGCCCGCCGCGGACGCGTTGGCCCTCATCGGCGCCGTGGTCGCGAGCCGGTCCGCCGGCCTGCTCCCGCCGGCCTGACCCGGCCGCGCCGCCCGGGTGACGGGCTGTCACCCGGGCGGCGCGCGGTGTCCGGGCTGTCGCCGGGTCCACTGTCAGTTCCCGGCCGGCGCGCCGGCCGGACGCATCCCGGCCGCCGGGCCGGCGGGCGCCGGCGCGGGCACCTCGTCGGAGATGACCGCGCCGGTGAACTGCGCCCGGTAGAGCCGGGCGTACGCGCCGTCGGCGGCCACGAGCTGGTCGTGGGTGCCCTGCTCGACGATCCGGCCCTGCTCCATCATCAGGATCAGGTCGGCGTCGCGGATGGTGGACAGCCGGTGCGCGATGACGAAACTGGTCCGGTCGGAACGCAGTGCCGCCATGGCGCGTTGGAGCAGCACCTCGGTACGGGTGTCCACCGAGCTGGTCGCCTCGTCCAGGATCAGCAGCGACGGCTCGGCCAGGAACGCCCGCGCGATGGTGATGAGCTGCTTCTCGCCGGCGCTGACGTTGCTGCCCTCCTCGTCGATCACGGTGTCGTAGCCGTCCGGCAGGCTGCGCACGAACCGGTCCACGAACGTGGCCCGGGCCGCGGCCAGGATCTCCTCCTCGGTGGCGTCCGGTCGCCCGTAGGCGATGTTGTCCCGGATGGTGCCGCCGAAGAGCCAGGTGTCCTGGAGCACCATGCCGATCCGGCCACGCAGGTCGTCGCGGCGCATGGTGCTGATGTCCACCCCGTCCAGCGTGATCCGCCCGGCGTCCAGCTCGTAGAAGCGCATCACCAGGTTGACCAGGGTGGTCTTGCCGGCGCCGGTGGGACCGACGATGGCGACCGTGTGCCCCGGCTCGGCGACCAGGGAGAGGTCGTCGATCAGCGGCTTCTCCGGGTCGTACCGGAACGAGACGTGCTCGAACTCGACCCGGCCGTGCGGGTCGGCGACCCGGGCCGGCTCGCCCGGGTCGCGGGTCTGCTCGTCGGCGTCCAGCACCGCGAAGACCCGTTCGGCCGAGGCCACCCCGGACTGGAGCAGGTTGGCCATCGACGCGACCTGGGTGAGCGGCTGGGTGAACTGCCGCGAGTACTGGATGAACGCCTGCACGTCGCCGAGGCTCATCGCGCCGGAGGCCACCCGCAGGCCGCCGACCACCGCGATCGCGACGTAGCTGAGGTTCCCGATGAAGAACATCGCCGGCATGATGATCCCGGAGACGAACTGCGCGCCGAAGCTGGCGGCGAACAGCTCGTCGTTCTTGGTCCGGAAGGCGGCCTCGACCTCCTTCTGCCGACCGAACACCTTGACCAGCTCGTGCCCGGTGTACGCCTCCTCGATCTGCGCGTTCAGCTCACCGGTGTGGGTCCACTGGGCGATGAACTTGCGCTGCGACCGCTTGGCGATCTGGCCGGTGACGATCACCGACAGCGGGATCGCGACCAGGGCCACCGACGCCAGCAGCGGCGAGATCCAGAACATCATCCCGAGTACGCCGACGACGGTGAGCAGCGAGGTGAGCAACTGGCTCAGCGTCTGCTGGAGCGTCTGCGAGATGTTGTCGATGTCGTTGGTGACCCGGCTCAGCAGCTCGCCACGCGGCTGCTTGTCGAAGTAGGGCAGCGGCAGCCGGTTGAGCTTGTCCTCCACGTCGGCGCGCAGGCGCAGCACGGTGCGCTGCACCACCCCGTTGAGCACCCAGCCCTGCGCCCACATCAGGAGGCTGGCGACGACGTAGAGCGCGACCGCGAACGCCAGCACCCGGCCCAGCCGGGAAAAGTCGATGCCGGCGCCGGGCACCACGTTCATCCGGGCCAGCATGTCGGCGAAGTTGCCGTTGCCCGAGGCCCGGGCCGCGGCCACCGCCGCCTCGGTGCTGGTGCCGGGCGGCAGTTGCCGGCCGATCACCCCGTTGAAGATGATGTCGGTGGCGTGGCCGAGCACCTTCGGCCCGACCACGCTGAGCCCGACGCTGGCCAGCGCCAGGGCCAGCACCCCGGCGAGCGGGAGCCGGTGCGGCCGGAGCCGCCCCAGCAGCCGGCGCGCGGACGGGCCGAACCGCATCGCCTTCTCGGCCGGCATGCCCATGCTCATGTGCGGCGGCCCGCCGGGCCGCCGCCCCGCCGCCGGCAGCCGCTTCGGCTCGCTCCCCTGCTGCGGCACCGATGACCTACTCATGCCGTGCCGGCCGGGCATGCCCTCACGGCCCTCGCTGCGCTCGGTGCGTTCGCTCATGCCGGCACCCCCGTGGTCTGCTGGGACGCCACGATCTCGGCGTACGTCGGGCAGTTCTCCAGCAGTTCCTCGTGTCGTCCCATGCCGACGACACCCCCGTCCTCGAGCACGATGATCTGGTCGGCGTCGACGATCGTGGAGACCCGCTGGGCCACGATCACCACCGCGGCGTCTGCGGTGACCGGCTTGAGGGCGGCCCGCAGCCGGGCGTCCGTGCCGAGGTCGAGCGCGGAGAAGGAGTCGTCGAAGAGGTAGATCTCCGGTTTGCGTACCAGCGCGCGGGCGATGGCCAGGCGTTGCCGCTGGCCGCCGGAGACGTTCGTGCCGCCCTGCGCGATCGGCGCGTCCAGCCCGCCCGGCATGTCTTCGACGAAGTCGCGCGCCTGGGCGATCTCCAGCGCCGTCCACAGGTCGGCGTCGGTGGCCGCCGGGTTGCCGTAGCGCAGGTTGCTCGCCACCGTGCCGCTGAACAGGTACGGCCGTTGCGGCACCAGCCCGATCCGGCGCCACAGCTCGTCCGGGGCCAGCTCGCGGACGTCCACGCCGTCGACGAGCACCGCGCCGGCGGTGGGGTCGACCAGCCGGGGGATCAGCGTCAGCAGGGTGGTCTTGCCGGCGCCGGTGGACCCGATGATCGCCGTGGTCCGGCCCGGCCGGGCCCGGAACGAGATGTCGTGCAGCACCGGCGCGGTGGCGCCCGGGTACTGGAAGCCGGCGCCGCGCAGTTCCAGCTCACCGCGGCTGGAGACCTCGGTCACCGGGTCCGGCGACGGCACCACCGACGAGTCGGTGTCCAGCACCTCCTGGATGCGTTCGGCGCAGACCGCGGCGCGGGGCACCATCATCAGCATGAAGGTGGCCATCATGACCGCCATCAGGATCTGCATCAGGTATTGCAGGAACGCGGTCAGCGCGCCGACCTGGATCTCACCGGAGTCGACCCGGGCCGCGCCGAACCAGAGCACCGCGACGCTGGAGACGTTGAGCACCAGCATCACGATCGGGAAGATCAGCGCCTGGAGCCGGCCGATGCGCAGCGCGGTCGCGGTCAGTTCGGTGTTGGCCACCGCGAAGCGGTCGGTCTCGTACGGCTCGCGGACGAAGGCCCGGACCACCCGGATGCCGGTGATCTGCTCGCGCAGCACGCGGTTGACGGTGTCGATCCGGGTCTGCATGAGCCGGAAGCCGGGCACCATCCGGCGGATGATCAGGCCCAGCGCGACGGCCAGCACCGGCACGCAGACCAGCATCAGCCAGGAGAGCCCGACGTCCTCGCGCAGCGCCATCACCACGCCGCCGACGCTCATGATCGGCGCGGCCACCAGCATGGTGCAGCTCAGCAGCACCAGCATCTGCACCTGCTGGACGTCGTTGGTGTTGCGGGTGATCAGCGACGGCGCACCGAACCGGGCGACCTCGCGGGCGGAGAAGCGGTTGACGTGGCCGAAGATGGTGCCGCGGACGTCCCGCCCGAAGCCCATCGCGGTGCGGGCGCCGAGGTAGACGGCGGCGATCGAGCAGGCGATCTGGAGCAGGCTGACCACCAGCATCCACCCGCCGGTACGCAGGATCTGGTCGGTGTCGCCGCGCGCCACGCCCCGGTCGATGATGTCGGCGTTCAGGCTGGGCAGGTAGAGCGAGGCCATGGTGCCGACGAACTGGAGCGCCACCACGGCGGCCAGTGGTCGTCGGTACGGGCGTAGGTGCGTCTGGAGCAGGCGGATCAGCACGGATGTCTCCCCGTTGGCGACTCGGTGTCGGACTCGCTGTCGGACTCGCTGTCCCGGTTCAACCGACGGAGGTCCCCGTCGGACATGCCGGTGATGATTTCGGTCAGGAATTCGCGGATGATCGCGCGCTTGGCCGGGTCGGCGTCGACCGCCGTCAGCGGGCGGTCACTGTGGATCATGTCGATGATGGCGCGGGCGTGCTCGTGCCCCTTGTCGGTGAGCGTGAGTCGGACGGTCCGCCGGTCCTCGGGGCCGCGTTGCCGGCTGACGAAGCCGTCCCGCTCCAGCGTGTCGACGATGCCGGTGAGCGTCGCCGGTCGGACGAAGCACAGCTCGGCCATCTCCCGGTGGGTGGCCTCGCCGGAGCGCAGCAGGATCATCAGCACGCGCATGCCGGCGGAGGTGAGGCCGTGGTGCTCGGCCAGGTAGCGCCCCCAGTGCTGCTCGACGACGTGGCCGGCGATGGAGATGAGCCGGCCGAGCGGCGCGTGCTGCAACGCGTCGGGGAAGCGGACGAGCGGTCCCATGTTCACGGCCGTCAGATTAGCGCCCGAATCATCAGGCCCCAAACTAATTACTGAGAATTGCCACAGTCGCGTTCGTCACGGGGCGACCGGGCCGGCCCCGGCTCGTCCGGCGCGGTGGCGACGTAGTCGCGCATCACGTCCGCGACCTCGCGCAGGAACGCGGCGGTGGCCTCGGCCTGCTCCGGGGTGAGCCGGGCGACCGCCCGGTCCACGCCGACAAGCATCGGGCGCAGCGCCTCCAGCACCTCGCCGACCGCGTGTTCGGTCACCTGGAGGCTCAACCGCCGGCGATCGTACGGGTGCGGGGCGCGGGCGACGTGGCCGGCCCGGACCAGCCGGTCGACGAGCGTGGTGGCGGACGCGGATCGGATGCCGAGCCGGTTCCCCAGTTCGACCGGGCCCAGCGGCTCGGGGCTGGAGATCAGGTGGTCGATGGCCGCGGCGTCGGTCGCGCCGATGCCGAGGCGGCGGGCCAGCGCGGCCCGGGTGTCCCCGGCGACCCGCAGCATCTCGCGCAGGGCGCGGGCCGCCTCACTGCTCGGCGGCGGGCCGGTGGGCCCGGCCGGTCCGGTCTCCCCGGTTGACGGCACCCCCTCCATGGGTTAAAGCTAGCATCTCGGGTAGCTAGAAAATCTAGCTAAAGGGGAGGGGTGCCATGCGCACCGAGGGGCGCGGACGCTGGTTCGGACTGCTCGCCATCAGCCTCGGCGTGGCGATGATCATCGTGGACGCCACCATCGTGAACGTCGCGGTGCCGCAGATCATCCGGGACCTGGACATCACCTCCACCGACGCACAGTGGGTCCAGGAGGCGTACACCCTGGTCTTCGCGTCGTTGCTGCTGGTCGCCGGCCGCTTCGCCGACCGGTCCGGGCGGCGGCGGATGTTCGTCGTCGGGGTCGGCGTCTTCGTGGTGGCCAGCGTGCTGGCCGCGTTCGCCGACTCCGGCGAGACGCTGATCGCCGCCCGGGTGCTCCAGGGCATCGGCGGCGCGATGATGCTGCCCACCTCGCTCTCCCTGCTCAACGCCAACTTCACCGGCCGCGAACGGGGCATCGCGTTCGCGGTCTGGGGCTCCACCATCGGCGGCGCGGCGGCGCTCGGGCCGTTGCTCGGCGGCTGGCTCACCACCACGTACTCCTGGCGGTGGGCGTTCGGCATCAACGTCCCGGTCAGCCTCGCCGTGATCGTCGGCACCCTGCTACTGGTCGCGGAGTCCCGCGACGACCGCGCCGAACGCGGCGTCGACCTGCTCGGCGCGCTGCTCTCCGTGGTCGGCATGACCGGCGTGGTGTTCGCGCTCATCGAGGGCCGCACGTACGGCTGGTGGGAGCGGGAGCGCCCGTTCAGCCTGTTCGGCCTGGACTGCACCGCCTCGATCTCGCCGGTGCCGGTGGCCGCGCTCGCCGGGCTGGCCGCGCTCGGCGTCTTCCTGGCCCAGCAGGTCCGCCGCAACCGGGCCGGCCGGCCCGCGCTGCTCGACCTGTCGTTGTTCGGCATCGGGTCCTTCCGCAACGGCATCCTGGCTGCCGCGATCGTGAGCCTGGGCGAGTTCGGCCTGCTCTTCGCGCTGCCGCTGTGGTTCCAGAACGTGCTCGGTTACAGCGCCTTCCGCACCGGTCTGGCGCTGCTGCCGCTCGCCGTCGGCAGCTTCCTGGCCAGCGGCATCGGCGCGCCGCTGACCCAGCGCTGGGGCGCGGCCCGGGTGGTCCAGCTCGGCGTCGCCGCCGAGCTGGTCGGCGTCGCCGGGCTCGGCCTCGTGGTCGCGCCGGACACCCACTGGTGGGCCCCGGTGGCGTTCCTCTTCGTCTACGGCGTCGGCGTCGGCCTGGCCACCGCGCAACTCACCGGCGTCTCGCTGGCCGAGGTGCCGGTCCGGCGCAGCGGGCAGGGCTCCGGGTTGCAGAGCACCGCCCGGCAGGTCGGGTCGGCGCTCGGCATCGCGGTGCTCGGCACCGTGCTCTTCGCCGGCCTGGGCGGGCTGCTCGGCGACCGGCTGGCCGACCAGCCCGGCCTCGACCCGGCCGGCCGGGACCAGGTGGTGACCGCGGTGAAGGAGAGCGCCGGCGCGGCGATCAGCGGCCTGGCGGCGGATCCGCGTACCGCGCCGGTGGCCGAGGAGGCGAAGGCGGCCTTCTCCGACGCCACCCGGTACGCGGCCTTCACGGCGGCCGGATTCCTGCTGGTCGGCCTGCTCGCCTGCCTGCGCCTGCCGAGCGTCCGCGCCGACGCCACCGGGGACGCCCCGTCGACCGGGGCGGAACCGGCCCGGGTCTGAGCCGAACGTGGGCCCGGGCGGTCAGCCGCCCAGCGCGATCGCCAGCGCGGCGGCCACGAACACGGCCTGGAGCGCCGTGCGGGCGGCGAGCGGGGTGACCGGCCGGCCGGCGAGCGTCAGCCGGCGGCGGGCGGCCGAGACGTTGGCCGGGAACATGGCCAGCATTAGCAGCGCCAGGCCGGCCGCCGCCCCGCGCGCGGTGGCCGGCACGAGCAGGGCGAGCGCGCCGACCAGCTCCAGCACGCCGGTGAGCGTGACCAGCAGGCCGGGCCGGGGCAGCGCCGGCGGCACCATGGCGATCAGGTCCGCCCGGCGGGACGCGAAGTGGGCCGCGCCGGTCAGCAGGAACATCAGCGCCAGCCCGACCCGCAGTGCGGGATGCCAGCCGTCGAGCGCGTCCACGCCGAGCAGGCCGGCGATCCGGGCCGTGGCGGTGCCGGCGAGAAGTGCGATCAGGGGTGCCACTGGTGATCCCTCCGTCGAGCCATCTTGTCAGCGACAAGATTGCCGCCGGCGCCAGCATCTTGTCAATGACAAGTTATGGTGGGAGGCATGACGTCCTCCCGCGCCTACCACCACGGGGACCTGCGCCGCGCGCTGCTCGCCGCCGCGGTCGAGGTGATCACCGAATCCGGCCCGGCCGCGTTGAGCCTGCGCGACCTCGCCCGCCGGGCCGGCGTCTCGCACGCGGCGCCCACGCACCACTTCGGTGACAAGGCGGGGCTGCTCACCGCGCTCGCCACCCAGGGCTTCGAACTGCTCGGGGCGGCGCTGCGGGGTGCGGGCGACGACTTCCGGGAGAGCGGCGTCGCGTACGTCGTCTTCGCGGTCCGACACCGCGCGCACTTCGAGGTGATGTTCCGTCCGGATCTCTACCGGGCCGACGACCCGGACCTGCTGGCGGCCCGGCAGCGGACCGGGGAGCTGCTGCGCGGCGGGGTGTCCCGGCACACCGGCCGGGAGCCGGACGTCGACGCGCTGGCCGCCTGGTCGATCGCGCACGGCTTCGCCGAGCTGTGGCTGGCCGGCGCCCTGCCCGACCGGGTCGGCGCCGACCCGGAGCCGGCCGCCCGTACGGTGGTCGGCCGGCTGTTCCGCTGAGCCGTCACCAGCTCGTCGGCAGCGGCATCCCCTCGGTGTAGCCGGCGGTGCTCTGCACCCCGACCAGCGCCCGCTCGTGGAACTCGTCGAGCGTCCGCGCGCCGGCGTAGGTGAACGCGCTGCGTACCCCGGAGACGATCTCGTCGATCAGGTCCTCGACGCCCGGCCGGGTCGGGTCGAGGTACATCCGGGCCGAGGAGATGCCCTCCTCGAAGATCGCCTTCCGGGCCCGGTCGAACATGCTGTCCTCGGCGGTCCGCGCGCTCACCGCCCGGGACGAGGCCATGCCGAAGCTCTCCTTGTAACGCCGGCCGTCCGCATCCGTGTAGAGGTCGCCGGGGGACTCGTAGGTGCCGGCGAACCAGGAGCCGACCATCACGTTCGAGGCGCCGGCGGCCAGCGCCAGCGCCACGTCGCGCGGGTGCCGGACGCCGCCGTCGGCCCAGACGTGCCGCCCCAGCGCACGGGCCGCCGCCGCGCAGTCGAGCACCGCGGAGAACTGTGGTCGGCCCACCCCGGTCATCATCCGGGTGGTGCACATCGCGCCCGGCCCGACGCCCACCTTCACGATGTCGGCGCCGGCCTCGACCAGGTCGCGTACCCCGTCGGCGGTGACCACGTTGCCGGCCGCCACCGGGACGGCCGGGTCGAGCTTGCGGACCGCCCGCAGCGCCTGCATCATCCGCTCCTGGTGGCCGTGCGCGGTGTCCACGACAAGCGTGTCCACCCCGGCCTCCAGCAGCGCGGCGGCCTTGCCGGTGACGTCGCCGTTGATGCCCACCGCCGCCGCGATGCGCAGCCGGCCCCGGTCGTCGACCGCCGGCCGGTACAGCGTCGCCCGCAGCGCGCCCGCGCGGGTCAGCACGCCGACCAGGCGGCCCTCGGCGTCCACCACCGGCGCGAGCCGCCGCCGGCCCGCCGAGAGCCGTTCGAATCCGGTACGCGGGTCCGCGTCCGCCGGCACGGTGTGCAGCTCGGTGGACATCACGTGCCGGAGCTGGGCGAAGCGGTCCACCCCCACGGTGTCCGCCTCGGTCACCACGCCCACCGGTCGGCCGTCGGTGTCGACCACGACCACCGCGCCGTGCGCGCGCTTGGGCAGCAGGTGGATGGCGTCGCCCACGGTGTCGGTCGGGCCGAGCGTGATCGCCGTGTCGTGCACCAGGTGCCGCTGCTTGACCCAGCCGACCACGTTGGCGACGACCTCGATCGGGATGTCCTGCGGGATCACCGCGACCGCACCCCGCCGGGCGACGGTCTCGGCCATCCGTCGGCCGGCCACCGCGGTCATGTTCGACACCACGAGCGGGACGGTGGTGCCGGTGCCGTCGCCGGAGGACAGGTCGACGTCGAGCCGGGAGCCCACCTCCGAACGGTTGGGCGCCATGAAGACGTCGTTGTAGGTCAGATCGTGCGCGGGAACCGCGCCATGGAGGAACCTCACCCGAACATCATTCCCGCTCCCGACGCGTCCCGCCGCCGGTGGTGGCCCAGACCACCCGGACCCGCGCGGTGAGAAGGGCCCCCTTCTCTACCGCAGACGTTAGGAAGGGGCCCTTCCTTAACCCTCGATGGTGCAGATGGGGGCGCCGGCGGTGATCACCGCGCCGACCTCGGCGGCCAGGCCGCTCACCGTGCCGGCCTTGTGGGCGTGCAGCGGCTGCTCCATCTTCATCGCCTCCAGCACCACGACGAGGTCACCCTCGGCGACCGTGTCGCCGTCCGCGACGGCGATCTTGACGATGGTGCCCTGCATCGGAGAGGCGAGCGTGTCCCCGCCGACCGCGGCGCCCGCCTTGCCGCCGCCACCACGGCGGGCCGGCTTGCGGGCGGCGGGCGCGGCGGTCGCCGTACCCGCGCCGAGGCCGGCGGGGAGGACGACCTCCAGCCGCTTGCCGCCCACCTCGACCACGACGGTCTCGCGCTCGGCCGGAGCCTCGGCGGCGCCGGCGACGGCGGTGAACGCCGGTACGGTGTTGTCGAACTCGGTCTCGATCCACCGGGTGTGCACGGTGAACGGCTCGGTGGTGAACGCCTCGTCCCGGACCACCAGGCGGTGGAACGGCAGCGCGGTGGCCATGCCCTCGACCACCATCTCGTCGAGCGCCCGGCGGGCCCGCTCCAGCGCCTCGGTACGCGTCTCGCCGACGATGATCACCTTGGCCAGCAGCGAGTCGAAGTTGCCGCCGATCACGTCGCCGGCCGAGATGCCGGTGTCCACCCGCACGCCGGGACCGCTGGGCAGCCGCAGCGCGGTGACGGTGCCCGGCGCGGGCAGGAAGTTGCGGCCCGGGTCCTCGCCGTTGATGCGGAACTCGATGGCGTGCCCGCGCGGCGTCGGGTCCTCGGTGAGGCGCAGCTTCTCGCCGTCGGCGATGCGGAACTGCTCACGCACCAGGTCGATGCCGGCGGTCTCCTCGGTCACCGGGTGCTCGACCTGGAGCCGGGTGTTGACCTCCAGGAAGGAGATGGTGCCGTCCCCGCCGACCAGGTATTCCACCGTGCCGGCGCCGTGGTAGCCGGCCTCCCGGCAGATCGCCTTGGCGCTGTCGTGGATCTGGGCGCGCTGGGCGTCGGTGAGGAACGGCGCGGGCGCCTCCTCGACCAGCTTCTGGTGCCGGCGCTGGAGGGAGCAGTCCCGGGTGCCGACGACGATCACGTTGCCGTGCTGGTCGGCGAGCACCTGCGCCTCGACGTGGCGGGGCCGGTCCAGGTAGCGCTCGACGAAGCACTCGCCCCGGCCGAACGCGGCGACCGCCTCGCGGGTGGCCGACTCGAACAGGTGCGGGATCTCCTCCAGCGTGCGGGCCACCTTGAGGCCCCGGCCGCCACCGCCGAACGCCGCCTTGATCGCGACCGGCAGGCCGTGCTCGGTGGCGAACGCGGTCACCTCGTCGGCGCCGGCCACCGGGTCCGGCGTGCCGGGCACCAGCGGCGCGCCGGCGCGCTGCGCGATGTGCCGGGCGGTCACCTTGTCACCCAGGTCGCGGATCGCCTGCGGGGTGGGGCCGATCCAGGTCAGCCCGGCGTCGAGGACGGCCTGGGCGAAGTCGGCGTTCTCGGAGAGGAAGCCGTAGCCGGGGTGCACGGCGTCCGCGCCGGCCCGGGCGGCCACGTCGATCAGCTTGTCGATGCGCAGGTAGCTGTCCGCGGCGGTGTCGCCGCCGAGGGCGTACGCCTCGTCGGCGAGCGTGGCGTGCAGGGCGTCCCGGTCGGAGTCCGCGTAGACGGCGACGCTGGCCAGACCGGCGTCACGGCAGGCGCGGATGACGCGGACGGCGATCTCGCCGCGGTTGGCGATGAGAACCTTGCGCACCTTGGGGGCTCCTCCCGGGAGGTCGATGCCGGGAGTGTATCGGCCGAGGTGCCGGCCCTAACGATCGCTCAGTGTGGGATGCCGCACTGTAGTCAAACTTGGTTATTACGCTTGTCCGGTGTCGGCGACGCGGATGATGATTCTGGGCCTGGTCAGGTGGATGCAGCCGGTGCACGGCTACGACGTGCGCCGCGAACTGCTCAGTTGGAGTGCGGACAAATGGGCCAACGTGCAGCCCGGGTCGATCTACCACGCGTTGCGCAAGCTCACCGACGAAGGGCTGCTGCGGACCGTCTCGGTCGAGCAGGTGGGCGCGCGTCCGGCCCGCACCACGTACGAGGTGACGGCGAAGGGTGAGGACGAGTTCGAGACGCTGTTGCGGGCACAGTGGTGGCAGCTCCACGAGTCGCCGGACCCGTTCGCGGTGGCGTTCTCGTTCCTGCCGGCGATGCCGCGTGAGGAGGCGGCGGCGGCGCTGCGCAACCGGGCCAACCTGCTGCGCGCCGGGGTGGAGTCGATGCGGGCCTCGCTGGACTCGGACTGGGTACGGGCCCGCAAGCCGGTGCACGTGGGCTGGATGTTCGAGCTGTGGCTGGCCCGGGCAGAGGCGGAGATGGCCTGGTGCGAGCGGATCGCGGAGCGCATCGAGGCCGGGGTGTCGTACCTGCCGGAGGGGATGGAACGGGCCGAGGGGTGGTCCGGCTGGACGGACGGTGACACGAAATAATCAAAGTTGACCACAAGAGCTATATCGCGTTAGCCTCGACGCGAACCGCTGACCGGTGGCCGGGTGCCCCCGGCCCGGACGACCAGGAGCAGAAATGATCGAGACCAGGGGGCTGCGGAAGTCGTTCCGCTCCCGCGCGGGTCGCGAGACGAAAACCGTGGACGCGGTCCGCGGCGTCAACCTCGACGTCGCCGAGGGGGAGATCTTCGGCTTCCTCGGGCCCAACGGCGCCGGCAAGACCACCACGCTGCGGATGCTCGCCACCCTCATCGAGCCGGACGGCGGCCAGGCCACCATCGCCGGCGCCGACCTGCGCAAGGACCCGTCAGGGGTGCGCCGCCGGATCGGCTACGTGCCCCAGGGCGGCAGCACCTGGGACGAGTCCAGCGCCCGTGAGGAGCTGGTGCTCCAGGCCCGCCTCTACGGCATCACCAAGGCCGACGCGCACCGCCGCGCCGCCCGCGCGCTGGACGCGTTCCAACTCAGCGAGTACGCCGACCGCAAGTGCAAGACCTACTCCGGCGGTCAGCGCCGGCGCGTCGAGATCGCGCTCGGCATCATCCACGAACCGAAGATCGTCTTCCTGGACGAGCCGACCACCGGCCTCGACCCGCAGAGCCGCGCCCACATGTGGGACGAGATCCGCCGGCTGCGTACCGAGGGGATGACCGTCTTCATCACCACGCACTACCTGGACGAGGCCGACGCGCTCTGCGACCGGATCGCGATCATGGATCACGGCGAGATCGTCGCGGAGGGCACCCCGGCCGAGCTGAAGCGGGAGATCTCCGGCGAGGTGGTGATCGTCGGCCTGGACGCCGCCAGCACCCCGCAGGCCGCCGAGCTGCTCGACACCGAGGCGTACGTGACCAAGCTGGAGACCGTCGACGAGGGCGGCCTGCGCCTCTACGTCGACGAGGGCGCCGTCGCCATCCCGCAGGTGCTGCGCCGCCTCGACCACGCCGGGCTGGAGCTGCGCTCGATCGAGCTGCACCGACCCAGCCTCGACGACGTCTTCCTCACCAAGACCGGCCGCTCGCTGCGCGAGTCCTGACCCCCGGAGAAGCCCGTCATGAAACTCGCCCGCGACACCTGGCTGATCTTCCAGCGCCAGGCCCAACTGCTGCTCCGCAACCCGGTCTGGGTCTTCGTCGGCGTCTTCCAGCCGGTCATGTACCTGCTGCTCTTCGCCCCGTTGCTCAAGCCGGCCCTGAACGCGCCCACGCAGGCCGCCGCGTACAAGATCTTCGTGCCCGGCCTGCTGGTCCTGCTGGCCATCTTCGGCGGCCTGTTCCAGGGCTTCGGCCTGATCGCCGAGCTGCGCGCCGGCGTCATCGAACGCTCCCGGGTCACCCCGGTCAGCCGGCTCGCCCTGCTGCTCGGCCGCGCCCTGCGCGACGTGGTCTCGCTGATCGCGCAGGCCGTCATCATCACGCTGCTGGCGGTCCTGTTCGACCTGCGCGTGTTCATCGGCTACCTGCTCCTGGCGTACCTGATGCTCGCCCTCATCGCGCTGATGACCTCGGCCGTCTCCTACGGCGTCGCGCTCAAGGTCAAGAGCGAGGACGCGCTCGCCCCGCTGATGAACACCGTCGCGCAGCCGGTGCTGCTCCTCTCCGGCATCCTGCTGCCGCTCACCTTCGCCCCCGGCTGGTTGCAGGGCGTCGCCAAGTGGAACCCGTTCTCCTGGGCGGTCGACGGCACCCGCGCCCTGTTCGCCGGCGACCTGGGCAACGACAAGGTCTGGCAGGGGCTCAGCATCATCGCCGTGCTCGCGGTGGCCGGCGTCGTCTGGGCCGCCCGCCAGTTCGCCCGCAGCGTCCGGTGAAAGGCCGGGCCCCCTCTTAACGCATTCGGTAGAGGCGGGGCCCCTTCTTAACACCCCAGCGAGAGCTGCCTCTCACTGCTGGCGGGGTGCCGGTCACGCGCGCGTAGCGTCGGGCCGGTGCCCCGCCTCACCCGTGACCGCACCACCTGGCTGGCCTACGCCCAGCTCGGCCTCTGGGGCTTCTTCCTCTACGGGTTCGGCCCCGTCGTACCGCTGCTCCGCGACGAGCAGAACACCAGCGCCGCGGTGGCCGGCCTGCACAGCACCGGCATCGCGATCGGCGCGCTGGCCGGCGGCGCGCTCTTCGCCCCGGTCGCCCGCCGCTACGGCCGCGGCCCGGCCGTCTGGCTCGGCCTCGCCGGCGTGGCCGCCGGCGTCACCGCGCTCGGCGTGCTCCGCCCGCTGCCCGCCACCATCGCCGCCGTCGCGGTCGTCGCCACCTTCGGCATGATGGTGATCAGCGGCGTCAACGTGGTGCTCACCGCCCGGCACGGCCCGGCCGCCCCCGCCGCGCTCACCGAGGCCAACGCCGTCTGCGCCGGCATGGGCATCCTGGCCCCGCTGACCATCGGGGCCACCGTCGACGCCGGCCTCGGCTGGCGACCTGTGACCGCCGTCGAGGTCGGGCTGATCACGTTGGTCGCGCTCACCGCCCTGACCTTTTGGGTACGCCTGCCGCAGCGCGCCCCCGCTACCGCGGCTGCCGCCGTCCCCGTCGGGGCGCCGGCCGCCGTCCCCGTCGGGGCGCCGGCCGTCGTCCCCGTCGGGGCGCCGGCCGTCGTCCCCGTCGGGGCGCCGGCCGTTGTTCCCGCCGCGGGGCCGGCCGTCGTTCCTGCCGCGGCACCGGCCGTTGTTCCCGCCGCGGGGCCGGCCGTCGTTCCTGCTACGGGGCCAGCCGTTGTTCCCGCTGCGGGGCCGGCTGTTGTTCCTGCCGCAGGGCCAGCCGTCGATCCCGCTGGAGGCCGGCCGAGTTCGGATCCGGTCGCGGCCCCGCTCGACCAGCATCCCTCCGGGCTGCCGACGCCGACCGGCCGGCGTCGGGACGGTTGCCGCGCGCGTACTGGATCGCCTGGGTGTTGATGGCGGTCACCGGCTCGATCGAGGTCTGCCTGTCGCTCTGGACCGCCGACGTGCTGCGTACCCACGCCGGGCTGAGCGCCGGCGGCGCGTCGGCGGCCGTCGCGGCGATCGTCTGCGGCATGTTCGCCGGGCGGGCCGCCGGGGGACGGGCGGCGCTGCGCTGGCCACCGGTGCCGCTGCTGCTCGGCGCGTTCACCGTGTCGCTCGCCGGGTTCGCGCTGTTCTGGGCCAGCCCGATCGGCTGGCTGGCGGTCACCGGTCTGGTCGTGCTCGGCTTGGGCAACGCCCTGCACTACCCGCTGGCGATCTCCATCGCGCTGGCGGTGGCCGGACCGGCCACCGACCGGGCGGCGGGCTGGTCGTCGTACTCGATGGCGGTGGGTTTCGGGATCGCGCCGGTCGCGCTCGGCTGGGTGGCCGACGGCGTCGGACCGCATCCGGCCTTCCTGATGCTGCCGTGCTTCATCGCGGCGGCCGTGCTGCTGACCGTCCGCCTCGGCCGCGCCCTGCCCCCGCTCAGCGCACCCGGGCGAGGGTGACCCCGTCCGCGATCGGCAGCATGACCACCTCGACGCGGGCGTCCGCGGCGACCTCGTCGTTGAAGGCGGCGACCGCCCGATCATCCGCGTCACGCGGAGCAAGCACCCGGCCGGCGCGGAGCGTGCGGTCGACCGTGATCACCCCGCCGGGACACATCCGGGGCACCAGTTCGTCCCAGTGGACCGGGTGGTCCACCGCGTCCGCGCCGAGGAACGCGACGTCGAGGTACCGCTCCCGGGGCAGCTCACGTAGCCGGTCCGCGACCGGCCCGGTACGCAGGTCGATCCGCTCCTCGACGCCGGCCCGCGCCCAGTGGCGGCGGACCACCCCGGTGTCCCCCTCGAACGTGTCGAAGCAGGCCAGCCGGCCGCCATCGGCCAACCCACGGGCGATCGCCAGCGCGGGCAACCAGGTGCAGGTGCCCACCGCCACGGCCTGCCGCACGCCGACCAGCCGGGTCAGGAACGTCAGGAACGCCACGTGCTCCGGCGCGACCCGCATACCCGCCTCGGCCGGCAGGGCCGCCCGGGTCTCGTCGGCCAGATCCCGGGCGATCTCGTCGGGCGCGGACCCGTGGGCCACCAGGTAGGCGTGCAGCTCCGTGGTCAGCGGCAACGGCTTCGTGCTCATGTCCGGACGTTAGCCGAGATGTTCGATCTCCTGGCCGCCCGGCGCGACCTTCGTCCACAGGTCGACGACGCTCAGCCCCAACTCGCCGAGAAGCCGGCGCAACAGCGGCAGGGACAGCCCCACCACCGTGCCGGGATCACCCTCGATGCCGGTCAGGAACGCGCCGCCCAGCCCGTCGATGGTGAACGCCCCGGCCACCGCCAGCGGCTCGCCCGTCGCCACATACGCCACGATCTCCTCGTCGCTGATGTCGGCGAAGTGCACCGTGGTCGAGGCGACCGCCTCCGCGCGGGCCCCGGCTGCCACGTCGATCAGACAGTGCCCGGTGTGCAGCACGCCGCTGCGCCCGCGCATCCGCTGCCACCGCCCGGTGGCGTCGGCCGCGTCCGCCGGCTTGCCGAGGATCTCGCCGTCGAACGCGAGCACCGAGTCACAGCCGAGCACCAGCGTGCGCTCGCCCGGGACGGAACGCAGCCGGCCGAGCACGGCCTGCGCCTTCAGCCGGGCCAGTTCGAGGCACAACTCCTCGGCCCGGTCGCTGACCACCTGCGACTCGTCGACGCCGCTGACCAGCACATCGGGCTCGATCCCGGCGGCCTGGAGCAGCTTGCGGCGGGCAGGACTCTGCGAGGCGAGTACGAGGCGCAGCGGCGCGGAAGTCGACACCCCGCCGACGCTACCGGCTCTCCCTCGGTGGTGGGTCGTCGGCACGTCGACGACGCCGCCAGACCAGATAGCCGCCGCCGGCAGCCAGCAGCACCCCGAGGGTCGCGAGGCCCCGGACCGTGCCGTCGTCACCGCCGGCCCCGGGCGTGGCTGCCGTCGGTGCCGGGGCGGTCACCCCGGTGGACTCGAACCCGAGCGGGGGTACGTCGGCGGTGAGTGCCGCGACCAGGTCGATCACCCCGTACCCGTACTGGTCGTCGCGACCGGGCGGCCCCTTGTCGACAGCGGTCGCGGTAAGGCGGTGCGCGACCTCTGCGGCGGGGAGGTGGGGATATTTGGAGCGGATCAGAGCAGCAGCGCCGGCAACAATCGCGGTGGCGCTGGAAGTTCCCGTGCCCTTCGAGTACTTGCCGCCAAAGCTGGTGCTGTAGATGTCGACAGCAGGAGCTACAACGTCCACTTCTGGTCCACTAACAGAAATTGCGGCATGTTGTCCCCGGCGATCGACGCCGCCGACCGCGATTACACCCGGTTCGGAAGCAGGGTAGCCCACGTTTGCATCTTCTGGCCGATTTCCGGCGGATGCCACCACTACGATGTCTGCATCGAGTGCTGATTGAACGGCTTTCTGAAGGCGAGTGCTGGCGCCAGCGACTGCCGAGACGCTGACTATATCCGCATGGTGTGCGACCGCCCATTCTATGCTTACGGCGAGCTCGTCGGTATCCCCTCTGCCCGCGAATAGTTCGGATCGTATGGGCAGGAGCTTAGCTCTAGGGGCTACTCCGAGTGCTCCAGTGTTGTCGCTTTTTCCATGGGCGGCGATTAAGCCGGCCATGGAAGTGCCATGCCCATTCTTGTCTCGGCGGCCATCTCCCCGGCCAGTCACGTCGGTTCCGGGTAGGACATTTCCTGCTAAGTCTGGATGGGGGTCGACTCCGGTGTCTGGGAGTGCAATGATAACGCCTTCGCCTTGGCTAAAACGCTGAGCTTCAAGCACTTTTAGTGACTCAAGGTGCCATTGGTCTTTACGTACAGCGACTGGAGGCGGTTCCACTAGGGGTGCAATCGTGGAACCGGCGAGGACTGAAAGGAGTAGCCCAGCGACAAGGTAGGGCGTCATTATCGGTCGAAGCCGATTGCTGGACCTGGATCAGGCGGGCCGGCATCATCAGGCGGCCTCATGATCGGATCTACACCCTGCTCAACCTGCCATGGGTTGTCGGGATCCCATCGGCGCTGCTCGTCGCTTTCGTTCCTTTTCCTAGATTGCGTGGTGTGGCCGCTAAACGGGCCTGCTCCCATCGGTGCAGAGCCAGGACTTCCGCCGATGGGTGGTAATCCGTGGAATCCATTAGACGAGATGGGCTTTCCGCTGCCGGGTCGAGAGCCAGCGCCACCTGTTGGCGCTGTCCCGGCCCCCCCTCCACCGATCACGCCGCCCACCGGGTTAACCCTGCGAGGTGATGTACCTCCATTTGAGATTGGCATCCCGGTAGCCGAGTTTCCGCCTATCAGCCCTCCTGTCGGCAGAGATCGAGGCGTAGAAGTGGGCGCTATGTCGCCACCCAAGAGCCTATTAGCTCGGTCTATCCCAGGGGTGATCCGACTACGCGGCCTCGTGCCATGGCCCGTGATCGGCGAAGGTGGGAGGTTCGTGGCTCCGCCTGTCGCCGTGCCGGGGAGCGGATTAGCCGCCGACTGGACGGGCGGAGGAGGCGAGGCAGTCCCACCTACTGCGCTGCCTAGTACGGGTCCCCTGCTTGCATCGGGGGAGCCCGCTGATGCGCCTGGCCTGGAACTCAGCCGATTTCGGGAACCAACAGGGCTGTCGATGGGTGCCGGCACGACGGGCGGGATTATCGGGACAGAGTTTCCGTATGCGTCTGAGTCTTCGGCTTGCCTTGGCAGCTTTGCCTTTGGTGGAGGTTGGCGGAGCATGACCTGGGCCAGTTGGAGTTCTCCGCTCAACCCCGTCATCAACCCGCGTGCCCGTACGTTCAACTGCTCCAGGTCGTCGTCGGTCACCGGGGGCCGCTCCGGCAGTCGGCTTCCGGCAACCGCCTTCGGATCGGCGATCGTCGCCTCGTACGCCTGCTTCTGCCGCAGCTTGGTGGCGAACTCGTCGTACAGCGGTTGCAGTTCACTGCGGGCGCTGCCGATGGCGCGCGCGGCGGCGGCGAGCGCGTCGTAGTTCGCGGCGGCGGCGTCGTGGGTGCGCTGCACCCGGTCGATGAGCTGGTCGAGTTCGCCGACGTACGCCTGGGCGGCGGCGTTGGTCTCGGGCGGCCACGCCTCGGCGAGGCCGCGCCGGTATTCCCGGAGCCGGCCGAGGTGGGCCAGCGCCAGGTCGCACACCTTGCGCCAGCCGGCGACCTGTTTCCACTGACCGGCGGTGTCCTGGTCCTGGAGGCACGCCCACATGCTGAGCACGTCCATCAGTCGCCAGTCGGTGAGCCCGGAGGTGCGGCCGCCGCCCCGTTCGATCACGGCAGGACCACCCGCCCCTGATCGGGGCCGGTGGGGTCGGCGAGTGGCGGGGTGGGGCGCGCCACGGCGGCGGTGGTGGGGCCGGTGAGCGCCCGTTCGACGTCGGCGACCCGGGCGGAGGAGAAGGCGTCGGAGTCGTCGTAGCGGGCGGCGATCCGGCCGGCGGCCTCGGCCAGCCGGCCGGTGGCGGGCGCCAGGTCCCACACGGCGCTGACCGCTGCCTTCTGCGTCTCGTGGTGGGCCTGGAGGAACTGCACCAGCTCGATGAAGGCGTCGGCCGGATTGGGCACCGGGGCCTTCATGTCGTCGGCGATGTAGGACAGGTGGGGCGAGTAGTTGCGCGTGACCTCGTCCTGTAGCCGGTCGGCGAACTCTCGCATCTGTCGGATATCGGCCTCGATGCCGCCGTAGCCGCGCAGCCAGCCGGCTGGCTGGTTGTCCTCCGGGATCATCGAACCTCCCTGCTGCCTGTCACCGAACGGTTTCCCAGAGTGAGGTTAGTGGCTCCACGCTGATCCTGGCAGCCCCGGCACCGCTCGCGTTGCGGGGAAGGTTTCAGCGGGGAAGGCCGGAGCCGCGCCACGCGCCGGGGCCGGCGACCGGCGTCGCGCCGGCCGGGCGGGCGCTGCGCGTCCAGTGCGAGACGGCGGCCGGCGCGGGGGCCGTGACCGGGCGGGTGCGCACCATGACCGCGCCGACCAGGGCGGCCAGTTCCTCGGCGGTGGGCACGCCGCGGACGACCCGGAACATCGGCTCTTCGGCAGACATGACCCAAGGGTACGCGTCGCGAACTCGACCTTCGTCGTAGAGTGGCGTGCCGGCGGTGTACGCGTCGGACCGGCCGGGTACCGTTTCTGCGATGTCGAACGCGCTTCCCCAACTCGTCGCTGACCGATACCGGCTCATCACGCCGCTCGGTCAGGGCGGCATGGGCCGCGTCTGGAAGGCGCGGGACGAGGTGCTGCACCGCGACGTCGCCATCAAGGAGCTGGTCCCGCCGCCCGGTCTCACCCCGGACGAGCGCCGTGAGATGCGGGAACGCTCGCTGCGTGAGGCGCGCGCGATCGCCCGGCTCAACAACGTCAACGTGGTCCGCATCTTCGACGTGCTGCGCACCGACGGCGACCCGTGGATCGTCATGGAGTACGTCGCCTCGAAGTCGTTGCAGGACACGATCGCCGAGGACGGCCCGGTCTCGGTGGCCAAGGCGGTCGAGATCGGTCTCGGCGTGCTGGGCGCGTTGAAGGCCGCGCACAAGGCCGGCATCATGCACCGCGACGTGAAGCCGGGCAACGTGCTGCTCGGCGAGGACGGTCGGGTGGTGCTCACCGACTTCGGCCTGGCCACCATTCCGGGCGACCCGAACGTGACCCGCACCGGCATGGTGCTGGGCTCCCCGGCGTACATCTCCCCGGAGCGGGCACGGGACGGCACCGCCGGCCCGGAGGCCGACCTGTGGTCGCTGGGCGCCACGCTCTACGCCGCCGTCGAGGGCAAGTCGCCGTACGCTCGCCCGTCGGCGATCGCCACGCTGGCCGCGCTCGCCACCGAGCCGATGCCGCCGCCGCGCAACGCCGGGCCGCTCAAGCCGGTGCTCCAGGGCCTGCTGCGCAAGGATCCGGACGAGCGGATCACCGCCGAGGTGGCGGAGCGCATGCTGCGCAAGGTCGGCGGCCGGCGGGCCAGGGGCATCTCGCTGCTGGACGGCGTACGCCGGCCGGGGCCGAACGGTCCGCGCGCGCCGCGACCGCCGCTGGTGCCCGCGCCGCGCCCCGCCGACGACCAGGTCGAACGCGCTTCCACCTCGGCGTCCGGGGTGGCCGCCGCCGCTAGTGGGGCGGTCGCCGAGCCGACCGCGAAGGTGCCGGCGTCCACCTCGGACGCCGGACCGACCGCGAAGGTGACGCCGCCGGTCGCCGATCCGACGACGAAGCTCGACGCCGATCCGCCGGTCGACGAGACCCGGGTGGACGACGCCGACCCGGCGCTCGACGAGACCCGGCTCGACGGTGAGCCGGTCGCCGCCGCGCCCGCGCAACGTCCGGCCCCGGCGCCGGTCAGCCCGGCTCCGGCCGGATCCGCGCCGGTCAGCCCGGCGGCGGGTGGCCCGGTGTCGTCGACCGGTCGGGCGACCGTGCTGCCGGGCGTCAAGGCGGCGCCTAACCGGCGCAACCTGCTGCTCGGCGCGCTGGTTCTGGTGTTGCTGGTCGGCCTGGCGGTGGCCGTGCCGCTGCTGAACAACGGCGACGACGACGGGGGTGACGACGCTCGACCGACCACCGGTTCCTCGGTGGCGTCGGCGGTCCCGCCCGCGCCGAGCGCCAGCGCCTCACCGAGTGCGAGCGCGCCGTCGGCCAGCCCGTCGACCAGCCCGAGCCCGTCGGCCAGCCCGTCGCCGACCGGGTTCGTGCTGCCGACCGGCTGGCGCTACTACACCGGCTCGAACGGCTTCAAGGTGCCGATCCCGAACGGCTGGCAGGCCCGGCCCGGCAACAACCAGGTCGTGCTCTACGAGGTGGGCGGCGCCCGCCGGGTGCTGTTCATGCAGTGGACGGACCGTCCGGAGAAGGACGCGCTCGCCGACTGGCGGGAGCAGGAGCCCTACCGGCGTTCGCGGGTCAGCAACTACGAGCTTGTCGACATCGTCCCGTGCAAGGGCTACTACCGCACCTGCGCCGACTGGGACTGGCTGGAGACGCGCGACAACGGCACCCGTTTCCACGTGCGTAACCGGGGCGTGGCCACGGCCAGCAACCGGGGCTACGCGCTGCGCTGGGAGGTGCCGGCGAAGGACTGGCAGGCCAACCTGGCCGCCTTCGACGTGATCACCAAGGGTTTCGTGCCGGACCGGAAGAACTGACCGGCGAATCCCGCGCCCGCGAAACTTGTTCGCATGACTTTCCGTAGTCGGGGGTATGAATACCCCGACGAAGGAGGTGCGACATGGGTTACCGACGCAGGGACACCGGCCCCCGGCTGGCACTGTGGATGCTGGTCGCGCTCGGCGACGCCGTCCTGCTCCTGATCACCGCCGGCCTGTCCGCGCCGGTCGCGGTCCTCGGGGTGCTCACCCTGACCGTCGCCGGGGTCGCGGCGTGGCGCTGGACCCGTCGGCCTGCCGCGGTGCCCGTGCCGGTCGCCTCGCGCCGCCGGGCCTGAACTTCGATCAGACGGTACGACGACAGCGGGACCGCCCCGATTCGGGGCGGTCCCGCTTCCGTGCAGGTCCGTCAGGTGTTGTTGGCCAGCGCGATCAGCCGGGTGCGGTCGCCGTTCCAGTAGTTGCGGTCGACGTTGCCGCTGATGCCGGAGACGCTTCCGCTGCTGGTGTACTGCCAGAAGCTCCAGACCGGGGCGCCGGCCGGCAGCGAGCCGGGCGTGCTCGACCAGCGGGCGAGCCACAGCGGGTGGTTGGCCCACGGGCCGGTCCAGCTGCCGGTGCACTGGTTCCACCAGCTCGTGGTGGTGTAGATGACCGCGTACCGGCCGGTGCGGGAGCGGTAGGTGTTGAGGAAGTCCTGGATCCAGTTGCGCATGCCGGTGGTGCTCAGGCCGTAGCAGTAGCCGCCGCTGTACGGGTTGGCCTCGATGTCCAGCGCGGCGGGCAGCGTCCGGCTGTCGGCGGACCAGGCGCCACCGTTGCTGGCCAGGTAGCCGGCCTGGGTGGAGCCGGCGGAGATGTTCGGCCGGGCGAAGTGGTACGCCCCGCGGATCACGCCGGCGTTGTAGGCGTTCACGTAGTTCGTGTTGAAGTTCGGGTCCTTGTAGGTGGTGCCCTCGGTGGCCTTGATGAAGGCGAACTGGATGCCCGAGTTCCGCACGCTGGTCCAGTTGATGCTGCCCTGGTAGCGGGAGACGTCGATGCCGGGCGTGGTCGCGGCGGCGGCCGGTCCGGCGGTCGCCACGAGGGCCGCGGCCGCGGTGGCGGCGACGGCCAGGCCGGCGGCGAGGAACCGGCGTACGGAGAGTCTGGTACGGGCCATGGTTTGCCTCCAGGGGACGTCAACTGATTGACGCCCATCTTTGGAGATAACTGCCCTGCATCGCAATAGCAAGCAAGGAAATTTTCATCGACGAATGTCGTCGTCCCTGGTGGCGCGCGACTTCGGAGTCAGCGGAGCGTGGCCGGGTCCATTGCCCAGCGAAATGGCTCGGTCACCGTCAGTGTCGCACCGGCCTTGGCGATCGCGTCCTCGACGTAGTGCTCACCGTCGAGCCGGTGCAGCCGCAGCGAGTGGCTGTCGCCGTCCTGCTCGACAAGCAGGTACCACGGAATGCGGGCGATCGCGTAGAGCTGCATCTTCAGGACCCGGTCGGCGGCGGCGTTGCCGGGGGAGACGACTTCACATATCAGCCTGACCTCGCAGGCCTCGACCACGGCGCCTTCGTCGTCCGTGTCAGCGACGACCACGTCCGGGATGACCATGCGATTGACGCCGAGCCGTACGTTCACCGCCTCGAACACCAACAATCCGAGCGGGCGGGCAGCCCGGCGCAGGCTGTCCACCAGGTTCCAAGACACCAACTGGTGCCTCTTGCTCGGGGCAGGGGTCACGATCAGGCTCCCGTCGAGCAGTTCGATGCGGTCGAGGCTGTCCTCCAGCGCGAGGTAGTCGGCCTCGGTCCACGGACCCACGTGCGAGCTGTGGGGCTCCAGGGAGGCTGCGCTCACCGACCTCACCTCCGTTCCGGCGCCTCGTCCGATCAGTCTCACACTCTACGAGGACAGGCCGGTCGATCGACACGACTCCGGCCGGTAGGCTCCCCGCCCATGCCCCTGATCGACGGTCTCACCACGCTCTGGGACACGCTGCTGAGCGCCCAGCCGGACCCGCCCCCGCTGCTGGTGGTGCTCACCGCCGTGGTCGCGCTCGCGGTGGTCGCCACCCGGTTGCCGTGGCGGATCGCCCGCAACGCGGTGACCATCGCCCACGAGGGCGGCCACGCGCTGGTGGCGCTGCTCACCGGCCGGCGGCTGCACGGCATCCGGCTGCACTCGGACACGTCCGGGCTGACGCTCTCCGCCGGTCGGCCCTCCGGACCGGGCATGATCCTCACACTGCTCGCCGGCTACGTCGCCCCCTCGCTGCTCGGTCTGGCCGGTGCGTGGCTGCTCGCCGGCAACCGGATCACGCTGCTGCTCTGGGTCGCGGTGGCGCTGCTGCTGGCCATGCTGGTGCTGATCCGCAACCTGTTCGGCGCGCTGTCGCTGCTGGTCACCGGCGGTCTGGTGCTCGCTGTCTCCTGGTACACCCCGCCCCAGGTCCAGGCCGCGTTCGCCTGGACGTCGATCTGGTTCCTGCTGTTCGGCGGCGTACGCCCGGTGTTCGAGCTGCGACGCCAACGCAGCCGCGGCCGGATGCCGGAGTCGGACGCCGACCAGCTCGCCCGGCTCACGCCGTTCCCGCCGCTGTTCTGGGTGGCCGTGTTCCTGCTGGTCAGTGTCGGCGCGCTGGTCGCCGGCGCGCTGCTGCTGGCCGGCCCGATCCTCGCCGACACCGGCCTCACCGGCTGACCCCGTCCCGTGCTCCGGCACCCGCCGCTCCGGTGTCCACGCCGGGACGCGGCACGCCTCGTCGCACCGGGACACGCCACCGTGCCGGGCGGAACCCGGCCCGACGAGGCAGAATCGGACCGGTGCGATACGTGATCATCGGAGCGGGCGCGGTCGGCGGCACCATCGGCGTACTGCTGGCCGACGCCGGCCGCGACGTGACGCTGGTGGCCCGCGGCGCCCACCTGGACGCGCTGCGTGAGCGGGGGTTGACGCTGCGGACGCCGCGCGGCACGGTGTCCGGCCGGCTGCCGGCGGCGGCCGGGCCGGGCGGCCCACCGTTGCCGGCCGACACCGTGCTGGTCCTCACCGTGAAGTCGCAGGACACCGTCGCCGCGCTGACCACCTGGGCCGACGCGCCGGTGGCGGGCGGCGGCACGGCGGGCGAGCGGCTCCCGGTCGTGCTGGCCCAGAACGGGGTGGCGAACGAACCCGCCGCGCTGCGGCTCTTCGCCCGGGTGCACCCGGTCTGCGTGTGGCTGCCCGCCACCCACCTGGAACCGGGCGTGGTGGTGGCCAACGGGCACCCGCATCCGGGGATGCTGCACCTCGGGCGCTACCCGACCGGCACCGACGACACCGGCCGGGCGGTCGCCGCCGACCTGACCGCCGCCGGGTTCGTCGCCCCGGTCCGCGACGACGTGATGCGCTGGAAGTACGGCAAGCTCCTGGCCAACCTCGGCAACGGCCTCCAGGCGCTGCTCGGCCGCGACGTGCCCGAGCCGCTGTCGGCCCGGGTCCGCGCCGAGGGCGAGGCGGCGCTGGCCGCCGCCGGTATCCCGCACACGACCCGCGAGGAGGAGGCCGCCGCGCGCGGTGACCTGGTGGCGCACCGACCGGTCGACGGCGAGACGCGGTCCGGCGGCTCCACCTGGCAGAGCCTCGCCCGGGGCGCCGGCTCCGCCGAGGCCGACCACCTCAACGGCGAGATCGTGCTGCTCGGCCGCCTGCACGGGGTGCCCACCCCGGTCAACGCCGCGGTCCAGACCGCCGTCCGGCGGGCGGTCCGCGAACGGATCCCGGCCGGCGGCTTCCTCCGCGAGGAACTGGAGAAATTCGTCGGCTGAGCGGGCAACCCGAGCCGCGCCGCCAGGCGTGTCCCTGGCGACACGGGGAGGTGGCAGTGCCCGACAGCGACGGCTTCGACGAGTTCTACCGGGGCAGCCGGCAACGGCTGCTCGGCTTCGTGTACGTGCTCACCGGTGACCTGGCCGAGGCGCAGGACGCGGTGCAGGAGGCGTACATCCGGGCCTGGCAGCGGTGGTCGACCGTGCGCGGGTACGACGATCCGGAGTCCTGGGTGCGGGTGGTGGCCAGCCGGATCGCGGTGAGTCGGTGGCGCAGCCTGCGCAGCCGGGCCCGCGCCTACCTGCGGCACGGGGCGGACGAGCACGTACCGGCGCCGAGCACCGAGACGATGGATGTGGTGGCCGCGTTGCGTCGGCTGCCCGAGGCGCAACGCACCGCCATCGCGATGCACTACCTGCTCGGCATGCCGGTCGCCGAGGTGGCCCGGGAGACCGAGGCGCCGGTCGGCACCGTCAAGGCCCGGCTGTCGAGGGGGCGGAGCGCGCTCGCCGGGCTGCTCGCCGTCGTGGATCTGGAAGAGGAGGCGGCAGATGCCTGACGACGTCACGCTCGTGGAGGCGCTGCACCGGGACCTGCGGACCGTCAGGTGGGCGGAGCCGGCGGAGATCCGGGCCACGGCCCGGCGGCGCAGCCGCCGGACCGCCGCGTTGGCCGCCGTGTCGGTGGTGGTGGTCGCCGCGCTCGCCGCGACGATGGTGGACCGCGCCGGCGGCCCGCCGCCGCCCGCGGCCAACACCACCGGCGGGTACGCGGAGATTCCGGTGGCGGCGATGCTGGCGCCGGGGGACGTGCCGGTCCCGACCGGTGAGCGCCTGGCCGACTCGGGTCTCGACGAGCCCGCCCGGGTCGACGACCTGCTCCAGGTCTGCGGTAAGGCCCAGGGTCTGCCGGCGGTGGAACCGCGCTCGCGTTACTCCCGTTCCCAGACGATGCTGGCCGCGGTCGTGGCCGGAAAGTCGCAGACCACTCCCGAAGTGGTGATCACCCAGGATCTCTACCGCATCGAGCCCGACGCGGCCCGCCGGTTCATCGGCGACCTGGAACACCGGGTGGGGGCCTGCGGTGCGTGGCAGGCGGCGGGCCAGGCCTACACCGATCGGGAAAGGACCGACGCCCGGGTCGAGCACCGCTGGACGATCGCCGAGAGCGGGTTCGCCGGCGACCAGGCGGTGCTGCTCCGACACACCGCCACGGTGCTGCCCGACGCGACGACGGGTCAGCCGCCCGGCTACCCGCCGGTGTTCGAGAGCCGGGTGGTCGTCCGGGTGGGTGACCTGGTCAGCGTCCTCGTGCTGGCGGGGGCGCTGCGTACCGACCTCCCCGACGCCCAGGTGCGCGAGGCGCAGATGCGGGAGGTGGCCCGGGCCGCCGCCGCGCGGATGTGCGTCGCCGCCAACCCCGGCTGCTGAACCCGGGCCGCGGGTGAGAAGGGGCCCCCGCTCTACGCGAGGCGTTAACTGGGGGCCCCTCCTTACACCTACAGCGGGATGTTGCCGTGCTTCTTCGGCGGCAGCGTCTCGCGCTTGGTGCGTAGCACCCGCAGCGCCCGGACGATCTGGGTCCGCGTCTCGTGCGGCGGAATCACCCCGTCGACGTAGCCGCGCTCGGCGGCGATGTACGGGTTGGCCAGCGTGTCCTCGTACTCGGCGATCTTCTCGGCGCGGACGGCGGCCGGGTCCTCGGCGTTCGCCAGTTCGGCGCGGTAGAGGATGTTCACCGCGCCCTGGGCGCCCATCACCGCGATCTGTGCGGTCGGCCAGGCGAAGTTGAGGTCCGCGCCGAGGTGCTTGGAGCCCATCACGTCGTACGCGCCGCCGTACGCCTTGCGGGTGATCACGGTGACCTTCGGGACGGTGGCCTCGGCGTACGCGTAGATGAGCTTCGCGCCGCGCCGGATGATGCCGTCCCACTCCTGCCCGGTGCCGGGCAGGAAGCCGGGCACGTCCACGAACGTCAGCACCGGCACGTTGAACGCGTCGCAGGTGCGCACGAACCGGGCGGCCTTCTCCGAGGCGGCGATGTCGAGCGTGCCGGCGAACTGCATCGGCTGGTTCGCCACCACGCCCACCGGGCGACCCTCGACGCGGCCGAAGCCGACCACCATGTTCTGCGCGTACAGCGGCTGCACCTCGAGGAACTCGCCGTCGTCGAGCACGTGCTCGATGACCCGGTGCATGTCGTACGGCTGGTTGGCCGAGTCCGGGATCAGCGTGTCCAGCTCCCGGTCGGAGTCGGTGACCGCCAGGTCGGCCGGGGCGTCGAACACCACCGGCTCGTCCAGGTTGTTCGACGGCAGGTACGACAGCAGCGCCTTCACGTAGTCGATCGCGTCCTCCTCGTCGGTGCCGAGGTAGTGCGCGTTGCCGCTGCGGGCGTTGTGGGTGCGGGCGCCGCCCAGCTCCTCCATGCCGACGTCCTCGCCGGTGACCGTCTTGATCACGTCGGGGCCGGTGATGAACATGTGCGAGGTCTGGTCGACCATCACGGTGAAGTCGGTGACCGCCGGGGAGTAGACCGCGCCACCCGCGCACGGACCCATGATCAGGGAGATCTGCGGGATGACACCGCTGGCCCGCACGTTGCGGAAGAAGATCTCGCCGTAGAGACCGAGCGAGGCGACGCCCTCCTGGATCCGCGCCCCACCGGAGTCGTTGATGCCGACGACCGGGCAGCCGATCTTCATGGCCAGGTCCATCAGCTTGACGATCTTCTCCCCGAAGACCTCGCCGAGGGAGCCGCCGAAGACGGTGAAGTCCTGCGCGAACACGCAGACCTGCCGGCCGTCCACGGTGCCGTAGCCGGTCACCACGCCGTCGCCGTACGGGCGGGTGCGCTCCAGCCCGAAGTTCGTCGAGCGGTGCCGGGCGAACTCGTCCAGCTCGACGAACGAGCCCTCGTCGAGGAGCAGCCCGATCCGCTCCCGGGCGGTCTTCTTGCCTCGCGCGTGCTGCTTCTCGACCGCGCGCGCCGACCCGGCGTGCACCGCCTCGTCGAGCCGTCGCTCCAGGTCCGCCAGCTTGCCGGCGGTCGTGTGGATGGTGGTCCCGGTCTCGGTAGTCACCCGTGGAATATAACGATGGTTCAGGTGGGTGAGGTTGTGCAGTGCGCCTCACCGCTTACCGGCGACCGGCGAACCCGGGGGGCCGTAGGCTGGCGGGATGCCCGGCTCGCCGTACACCGATCTGGACCGCCCGCCGCTGTCGGCGGCCCGGCTGCGGCGCGCGCTGGTCGCCCCGCACGGGCCCTGGCGCCGGTTGGAGCTGCTGGTGGAGACCGGCTCGACCAACGCCGACGTGGTGGCCGCCGCGCGGGCCGGCGAACCGGAGGGCCTGGTGGTGGTCGCCGAGCGGCAGACCGCCGGCCGGGGGCGGCGGGGCCGGGTCTGGCAGTCGCCGCCGCGCGCCGGCATCGCGGCCAGCGTCCTGCTCCGGCCCGGGGAGGCGGACGCCGAACGCGGCTGGTCGCCGGTGCCGGCCACCGGGTACGGCTGGCTGCCGCTGCTGGCCGGCGTCGCGCTGGCCGAGGCGGTCCGCCTGCTGGCCGAGCTGGACGCCCGGCTGAAGTGGCCCAACGACCTGCTGGTGGACGGCGCGAAGTGCGCCGGGGTGCTGGCCGAGGCGGTGCCCGGCGACGGGGCCGGCCCGCCCGCGATCGTGGTCGGCGTCGGCCTCAACGTGACGCTGCGCGCCGCCGAGCTGCCGGAGAACCCGACCGGCCTGCCGGCCACCTCGCTCCAGCTCGCCGGCGCCACGGCCACCGACCGCGATCCGCTGCTGCGGGCGCTGCTGCGCTCGCTCGCCGACTGGTACGCGCGCTGGCGCGACGCCGGGGGCGACGCGGAGGCCAGCGGGCTGCGCGAGGCGTACCTGGCCGGGTGCGCCACGATCGGCCGTCGGGTGCGGGTGCTGCTGCCGGACGGGCGCGAGGTGCACGGCACCGCGACCGGCGTCGACCCCGACGGCCAACTCCTGGTCGCCCCCACCACCGGCGATACCCTCCGCCTGGCCGCCGGCGACGTCCTCCACCTGCGGTGAAAGGAGGGGCCCCTTCTTAACGCCTCCGGTATGGGCGGGGGCCCCGCTTAACACCTCCCACCTCCGGTAGCGGCCCGCGCGGCCGATGCCGCCGGGGCGCCCCGACCGGTTACGGTCAGCGCGTCCGGTTCCGCGAGGAGGTTCGAAGTGGCATTCCCCGAAGACGTGCTCACCGAGGACGAGCACGTCGTGCTGCACCTGCACCCGCACTGGAAGGCCCTGATCCGGCCGATCCTGGTGCTGGCGCTCACCGTCGCGGCGGTGGTCGCCGGCTGGATCCTGCTGCCGGACGGCGACGGCGGCGCCATCGCGCTGTACGTCCTCGCCGGGCTCGGCCTGGTGCTGGTGCTCTGGCTGGGCCTGTGGCCGTTCCTGGTCTGGCGCACCACGCACTACCTGTTCACCAACGAGCGGGTGCTGCTCCAGGAGGGCGTGCTCTCCCGCAACCGGCGGGACCTGCCGCTGACCCGGATCAACGACCACGCCATGCACCAGCGTTTCGTGGAGCGGATGCTCGGCTGCGGCACGTTGACCATCGAGTCGGCCGGCGAGCGGGGCCAGTCGGTGCTGCACGACGTGCCGCACGTGGACCGGGTGCAGACGAAGCTCTACGAACTGGTCGAGGCCCACCACGACAAGCACAGCCTGGGCGACGGCGAGATGCGGGAGATGCTGGCCGACATGGCCGACGGGAAGCCGCTCCGCGACCCCTCGTGAGCCGCGCCAGGGCGGGCGCCCACGTTCAGCGGCGGGCGCGGCGGGACGGGAACTCGGCGGCCAGTTCGGCGTCCAGGTCGGCGCGGAGCGCCCCGCCCAGCGCGGCGTCGACCGGAGCCGTACGCCCCTGGGGCGGCGTGTAGTCGCTTGTCGGGCGGCTCGCGCCCGGGGGCGGCTCCTCCTCCTCCAGCTCGCTCACCGATTCGGCCAGCTCGGCGACCGGGTCCATCTCCGCGACGTTGTCCCACTCGTCGCGGGGCACGGCGTGCCAGGTCTCCTCGGCGTGCTTCGGCACCGGCTGGAACACGAACGTGCGGTAGGACCAGAAGCGGAACAGGGTGGCCAGCAGGACACCGACCGTCTTCGCCACGTTCAACGCCAGCAGGCCGTGTACGCCGAGGCCGTACTTCGCCAACGCCAGGACGCCGAGCTCGATGACCAGGCCGGCACCGTTGAACAGGAAGAACAGGACGTATTCCCGCCGCAGGGCGGATTTCGGTCGATCCCGGTACGTCCAGTGCCGATTCATCAGATACGACGTGATAGTAGCGACGACGGTCGCGATCACGGTCGCCTTGAGCTGGCCGTCCCGGAAAACCGTGAGTGCCAGCGCATTGAACACCGCGTAATTGATGACGGTGTTGATGCCGCCGACGATGCCGAACTTGGCCGCCTCACGGATGAACTTCTGCCAGCGCTCGGGCAGCAGACGGACTCCAGGCATGCGGAACACCTTAGGGCAGTGGGCAGGGCCGGCTGGGCCCGGCGGGTCGGGATGGGCGGTGCGTCACGCCCCGGACTCTCGATCTCGGCTCGGTGCCGGAACGGGGGGAGTTCCCGCCTCGACGAAGACGAATCGTCGGTACGACCAGAAGCGGAACAGCGTCCCCAGGCCGGTGCCGACGATGAAGCTGGCGATGTTGTCGGCCAGGGGCGTCTGGAACACCGCCGGCCAGATCGCGCCCAGGCCGTAGCGGCTGATCGCCAGGCAGGCCACCGCGATGCCGAGGCCCACCCCGTTGAAGAAGAAGAACAGCGCGTACTCGCGGGCGGGGTTGGAGCGTTGGCGGTGCCGCCAGGTCCAGAACCGGTTGCCGAGGAAGGCGACCGTCGCGGCGATCACGGTGGAGATGGTCTTCGCCGCCAGCGGCGGCATGCCGCGCCCGCTCGACAGGTAGTTGAAGAGCGTGAAGTCGACGAGGAAGGCGAAGCCGCCGACGGTGGCGAACTTGCTCAGCTCGTGGATGAGGTGGCCGAAGCGGTGGAGCAGCGCTCCGATCGGACCCGAACGGGTCGGCGGAGCCCCCGGTTGGTCCCCGGTCATCGTCGCGGCCACCCGCCGAGAGTACCGGTTGGGGGGAAGGGGGACCCGCCGCAACGGCGAGTCGGCCGCGACAACTTCCCCGCCGTCCGCCGTGGCCGGGTCGCCGGGAGGCGGTCCGGTGGTCCGTTCCGAATGTCTGTGAGCAGAGCGTAACCGACCGTACGAATGCATGCGGCGCATCACGTAATCCCGCATCGGCGGGTCGGGCCGTCGAAGGTTCGCCGAAGGATTTGCGTGAAACTGCGCGCGAAAGCGGGTATCAGATCGTGTAGCCGCAGCGTGGGCGTACCTTGTGCAGTTCTTCACAACCAGTCCCACTGACTGGGGAGGCAGCCCGGTTTACGCTGAGCCCAATCCCAGGTTTCCACGACGGCGGCGCCTCACCCGCCAGAACTCGTGCATCCCATAGATCGGTCAGCGTCGACCACAAGGAGATGTGACATGGTTGCTCCGGCTGTTGTGCGGGGTATCGATCAGGCCCCGACGTCCCACCCCAAACTGCTCGCCTGGGTCCGAGAGGTCGCGGAACTGACCGCCCCGGAGCGGGTGGTGTGGGTGGACGGGTCCGACGAGGAGTGGCGTCGCCTCACCGACGAACTCGTCTCCAACGGCACCCTGATCCGGCTGAACCCCGAGAAGAAGCCCAACTCGTTCTACGCGCGGACGGACCCGACGGACGTCGCCCGGGTCGAGGAGCGCACCTTCATCTGCTCCGTCGACGAGGCGGACGCCGGCCCCACCAACAACTGGATGGCGCCGGCCGAGATGAAGCGGACGATGACGGAGCTGTACCGCGGCAGCATGCGCGGTCGCACCATGTACGTCATCCCGTTCTGCATGGGCCCGATCGAGGCCGAGAACCCCATGTTCGGCGTCGAGATCACCGACAGCCCGTACGTGGTCGCCTCGATGCGGATCATGACCCGGATGGGGTCGTCGATCCTGGAGGCGATGGGCGACGACGCCGACTTCGTGCACGCGCTGCACTCGATCGGCGCGCCGCTGGCGTCCGGCCAGCAGGACGTGGCCTGGCCGTGCAACGAGACCAAGTACATCTCGCACTTCCCGGAGACCCGGGAGATCTGGTCCTTCGGTTCCGGTTACGGCGGCAACTCGCTGCTCGGCAAGAAGTGCTACTCGCTGCGGATCGCCAGCGTGATGGGGCGCGACGAGGGCTGGCTCGCCGAGCACATGCTGATCCTCAAGATCACCTCCCCGGAGGGGAGGGTCTACCACATCGCCGGCGCCTTCCCGTCGGCCTGCGGCAAGACCAACCTGGCCATGCTGGAGCCGACCATCCCGGGCTGGAAGGTCGAGACCATCGGTGACGACATCGCCTGGATGCGGTTCGGCCCGGACGGCCGCCTCTACGCGATCAACCCGGAGTACGGCCTGTTCGGCGTCGCGCCCGGCACCGACTGGAAGACCAACGCCAACGCCATGCGGACGCTGGACCGCGGCAACTCGGTCTTCACCAACGTGGCGCTCACCGACGACGGCGACATCTGGTGGGAGGGCATGGGTGAGCCGCCGGCGCACCTGGTCGACTGGAAGGGCAACGACTGGACGCCGGAGAGCGACCACCTCTCCTCGCACGCGAACAGCCGGTTCTGCACCCCGATCACGCAGTGCCCGATCCTGGCCGACGACTACTACGACCCGAACGGCGTGCCGATCGACGCGATCCTGTTCGGCGGCCGGCGGCGGGACACCGTCCCGCTGGTCAGCGAGGCGCGGGACTGGGTGCACGGCGTCTACATGGGGGCCACGCTCTCCTCGGAGACCACCGCCGCCGCGTCCGGCGCGGTCGGCGTGGTGCGCCGCGACCCGATGGCCATGCTGCCGTTCATCGGCTACCACGCCGGTGACTACTTCCGGCACTGGATCGAGATGGGCAAGGGCACGGACGGCGACGAGGCCAAGCTGCCCAAGATCTACTACGTCAACTGGTTCCGCAAGGACGCCGAGGGCAGCTTCCTCTGGCCGGGCTTCGGCGAGAACTCCCGCGTCCTCAAGTGGATCATCGGGCGCCTGGAGGGCACCGCCGACGCGGTGGAGACCCCGATCGGCATGGTCCCGGCGCAGGACGCGCTGGACATCGACGGCCTCGACATGACCCCGGAGGACGTCCGGATCGCCCTGAAGGTCGACCCGGAGGAGTGGCGCAAGGAGTTGCCGCTGGTCACCGAGTGGTTCGAGAAGTTCGGCGACAAGCTCCCCGGCGTGCTCTGGGCCGAGCTGGACGCGCTGCGCGCCCGGCTGGACGTGGAGCCGCAGAAGTAACAGGTGTGCCGGTTGCCCGCGCCGGGCAACAACGGATGCCATGAGGACGGCCGCCGAACCTGTCGAGGTCCGGCGGCCGTCCGCCGTCCGGGCGCTGACCACGCTGCTCGCCGTGACCGCGGGAGCCACCGTCGTGGTCGAGCTGCTCAACTATTGGTACGCCCCGGAGCAGGAGTTCGGCCTCGCGGTGCGCACCGGTTGGGCGATGCTCCGCTCGCTGGGTTTCCTGATCCTGATCGGGCACGTCAACCGGGGACGGGTGGCGGCCCGCCCGTTCGGGTTGATCCTGGCCGTGACCACCGTCTTCGCGGTGGGCCGCCTGATCGTGCCCCGGCAGGGGGTGCCGGCGCTGCCCGGCCTGCTCGGTTTCGCGGCGCTCACCGCGCTCTGCGTCGCCGTGGTGGTGCTGCTCTACCGCTCCGACGCGGTCCGGGCGCACCTGGTCCGGCACCGCAAGGGCCTGGTCGTCGAGGGTGGGACGATCGCCTGGCGCGAGGTGACGCCGAAGCGCCCACAGGCGAACGGGTGGCTGCTGACCGCCCGGGTCGCCGCGTTCACCTACAGCCCGTTGATGCTGGTGCCGGCGTTGGTGGCGACCGGGTCACTGCTGGACGGCGGGGTCGCCGCCGTACCCGCGGTGCTGTTCTGGATCGGCGCCGGCATCGCGGCCAGCTACGCGGTGCTGTTCTGCACCGCGTTCCTGCTGCGCGGCAAGGGCTGGGCCCGGCGGGCGCTGGTGGTGGTGACGTTCGGCGTGCTCGCGCTCGACCTTCCGCTCTGCTGGTGGCTGCTCGGCACCGACGGCCTGATCCGCGACGGCGCCCCCCTTCTCACCGCCGCCGCCCTCACCCTCTACTCCCTCCACCGAGCCACCCCCACCCCCTGACCCACCCCACCCCACTCCCACCCCACTCCCGCCCCCACCCCGTTGATCAAGGAGTTTGCGTCAAATTCGAGCCGCTTTCCGACGCAAACCTCTTGATCAACGGGGTCGGGGCGGGGTGGGGCGGCGCGGTGGGGGGTTGGGGGAGGGTGGGCGGGGGAGGATCGGGGGGTGGGTGGTGACGCGGTGTGGGACGTCGTGGTGGTGGGGGCGGGTCCGGCCGGGGCGGCGGCGGCACTCGCCGCGCGGCGGGCCGGGGCGGCGCGGGTGCTGCTGCTCGACCGGCACGACTTCCCGCGGGACAAGGCATGCGGGGACGGGATCGCCGCGCACGCGCTGGACGTGCTCGCCGAGCTGGGCGTGACCGGCGCGGTGGACGGATATCCGCCGCTGCCGGCGCTGCGCCTGGTCGGCCCCGGCGGCGGCGCGGTGGCCCGCGCGCTGCCCCGGCCCGCGTACACCGTGCCCCGGCGGGTGTTCGACGCGCGACTGGTCCGGGCTGCGGTCGGGGCGGGGGCGGAGCTGCGGCGGCACACCGTACGCCGGGTGGAGGTCGGCGTCGACCGGGTGGTGCTCGACGGGGAGTTGACCGCCCGCGCGGTGGTCGGCGCGGACGGCGCCGGCTCGGTGCTGCGCCGGGCGCTCGGGCATCCGGTGAACCCGGACCGGCACCTCGCGCTCGCCATCCGCGGCTACGCGCCGGCGCCGCCCGGCCCACCCGAGCAGCTCATCGTGACCTCGGCGGCGCGCTGGCCCGCGTACGCGTGGGTGTTTCCGATCGGCGACGGGCGGGCGAACGTCGGGTACGGGGAGGTGCTGCGCGGCGAGCCGCTGACCCGCGCGCACCTGCTGGACCGGATGGCCGCGCTGCTGCCCGGCACCGACCCGGCCACGGTGACCGACCTGCGGGCGCACCACCTGCCGCTCTCCACCCACCGGCCGGCGCCGGGCCGGGGCCGGGTGGTGCTGGCCGGCGACGCGTTGTCGTTGATCAACCCGTTCACCGGCGAGGGCATCTTCTACGCGTTGCGCTCCGGCGCGCTGGCCGGGGCGGCGGCGGCCGGCGCGCCCGCCGAGGCGGCCCAGCGGTACGCGGCGGCGCTGCGCGCCCGGCTCGGCACCCATCTGCGGCACAGCTCGGCGGCGGCCTGGCTGGCCCGGCGGCAGTGGGTGGTGGACGCGGTGGTCGGCGCGGCCGGCCGGGACGAGCGGGTCTACCGGACGGTGGTGGAGCTGGGGCTCGGCGACGGCCGCCTGGACGCCCGCACGCTGGGGGCGATCGCCGCCGCCGCGCCGCGCCAACGCCGGCCCCGGGGATGACGCGCTGCGGCAATGCCGGCCCGGGGGGTGACGCGCTGCGGCAATGCCGGCCCGGGGGTGACGCGCTGCGGCAATGCCGACCCCGGGGATGACGCGCCGCGGTCGCGCCGGACCGGGGAGTGACCCGCCGGCGTCGGCGTGCCGGGCCGGAGGCGACCCGCCGTCCCGCGATGCGCCACCGCGGCACTGATCTTTCCCGGGGGTCGCTACCCTGCAAGTGATGACTCTGCGGAAACTCCTCTACTCCGTGTACGAGCGCCGGCTGACCGCGAAGCTCGCGGGCAAGCCGGTGCCCGCCCATGTCGGCGTGATGTGCGACGGCAACCGCAGATGGGCCCGGGAGATGGGCTTCGTCGATCCGAACGACGGTCATCGGATGGGCGCCGAGCGGATCAAGGAGCTGCTCCGCTGGTGCGACGCGGCCGGCGTCGGGCACGTCACGCTCTGGCTGCTCTCCACCGACAACCTCTCCCGGCCGGCCGCCGAGCTGGACCCGCTGCTCCAGATCATCGAGGATCTCACCACCGAGCTAGCCGAGCAGGGCAATCCCTGGCGGCTGCGCATGGTGGGCGCGCTCGACGTGCTGCCGGCGCAGCACGCGGCCGCGTTGAAGGCCGCCGAGGAGCGCACCCGGGATCGCGACGGCGGCGCCCAGGTCAACATCGCCGTCGGGTACGGCGGCCGGCGCGAGATCGCCGACGCGGTCCGCTCGTTGCTGCTGGAGCACGCGTCGCGCGGCGGGACGATCGAGGAGTTGGCCACCACGCTCGACGTCGACCACATCTCCGAGCACCTCTACACCAAGGGCCTGCCGGACCCGGATCTGATCATCCGGACCAGCGGCGAGCAGCGGCTCTCCGGCTTCATGCTCTGGCAGAGCGCGCACTCGGAGTTCTACTTCTGCGAGTTGAACTGGCCCGACTTCCGCAAGGTCGACTTCCTCCGCGCCCTGCGCTCCTACGCCACCCGACAACGCCGCTACGGCGCCTGACCCCGCCCCGCGTCCCGTCCCCCCGCGTCCCCCGCCTCGCCCCGCCTCGCCTCGCCGATCTTGCACATTCAGCCCCGTACCTGGGGCTTTTGCCCATCTTTGTCGGGGCGGTAAGTGCAAGATCGAGGAAGCGGACGGGGCGGGGAAAGGGAGAGGGAGAGGGAGAGAGGGTCAGGGGGCCAGGTGGGGGAGGGCGGCGGTGAGGAAGTCGCCCAGGGCGGCGGGGGAGTCGAGCGTCAGGTCGGCGGCGTCGGCGACCTCGTGACCGGTCTCCGGGTTGGCTACCGCCACGCACACGCCGAGGAAGTCGGGATCGGTGGCGGCGCGGGCGCGCAGCGCGGCGAACGCCTTGATGTCGGAGACGTCGTCGCCGAAATACCACGCCCCGCCGGCGTCGCGGACCGTCTCACCGATGACCATGCCCTTGTCCCGGTCCACGGGCGGCTTCAGCTCCAGCACCATGCGGCCGGCCTGACAACGCAGGCCCAGCCGCTCGGCCTGGGCCCGGCCCCACTCCTGCACCAGGTCACCGAGCTGCGGCGCGGTGCGCCAGTGCAGCGCGACGGAGAGCCGCTTGAACTCGACGAGCGCGCCGGGCGGCAGCTCGGCCTGGGCTTGCTCGGCCAGCTCGGCCATGGTCGGCACCCAGGGCAACGCGGCCGGCTCGGTGACCGTCTCGCCGCCCGAGTGGCTGTGCTCCAGGCCGTAGAGCCCGTACAGGTCGACGCCGGTGAGGCCGCCGAGATGGTCGCGGAGGAACTCCACCGGGCGCGCGGAGACGATCGCGATCCGGCGTACGCGCGGGGCGAGCGCCTCCAGCGCGGTGAGCACCTTCGGCGCGGGGCGGACCGCGGTGGGATCGTCGTCGACCGGCGCCAGTGTGCCGTCGAAGTCGAAGAAGAGCACCACGTCACCCGCACGCGCGGCGGTGGCCCGCCAGGCGTGCTCGGCGTCCAACGGGGTCTTCGGCTGCTGGTTGCCCAGATTCAACGGCGGCACGCGCGACAGCGTACCCCGCGCCGGGCGGCGTATTCGTGGCCGAGATGTGACGTCGGGACGACGCGGGAGTTCAGCGTTCGGCGGCTCCCCGTCCTCGGCGCCCGAACGGCACCACGGCCGCCTCCTGCCCGTGGCTGAGCAGGTACCCCTCCACGAAGCCGGTGTTCCGGTCGCCGGTGTGCGCCTCGATCTCGTTGAGTCGCGCCACCAGGAACTCGGTGAGCGCGCTGACCCGGTCGTTGAGCCGGTCGTGCAACTCGGCCACGACGGCGAGGATCACCGCCGTGCCGGTGGTGGTGAGCGCGAGGAGATTGACGACCAGGGGAAGCTGCCCGCCGTCCAGCACGCCGACCACCACGTTGCCGGTCACGCACGATGTCACCGACACCACCGCGACCACGACTGCCAACCATTTCAGGGTCATGGACAGACCCCTCCTTCTGTCCCGCAGGGCTGGGTTCGGCTGTGTCCCGTCCCCCCGCCGACGACGAGCCCTTAGCAGTACAAACGTGGACGCTAGCCGGTCCGATCCGGCCCCGAGGCGAAACGATCGGTACTGCCTTTCCGTTCTTTCACCATCTGAGAACTACCCGGCCTGTTTACCCCTATTTCGGACATTGGCTGGCAGTGTGGGGCGATATGCGAGGTAACGAATGGTTTCCCGGATGTGGAACTTCTCCGCGTCGGAGACGTTCGGGTCGACCAGTCGGCGCAGCAGCGCCTCGACGTCCGGGTCCATCGGGGGCGGCGCGGGGGCGGCGCGGGGGCCTGTCGTCCGGTCCCAGCCGAGCGCGGTGAACGCGGTGCTCGGATCGAGCCCGAGCCCCTCGCAGAACGCGACCACCCGCTCGGCCTCGGGGTCGCTCGCCCAGTCGCCGCGCACCCAGCGGTTGATGGTCTGGCGGGAGACGCCGGTGCGCCGGGAGACCTCGGTGCCACTCCACGCGCGCATGGCGCGGGCGTCGTCCAGCGCGCGGCGGACGAAGGTGGCAAAGGAGATCTTCCGTGCATTGGCCGTCTCGCTCACCCCGTGACGGTACGACCAGTCGCTCGCACCGGGGTTGCTCGGCGCGCTGGTGTCACGCTGACGTGACGCCGGGGGGCGGCTGCCGATCAACGCTCCAGAGCCGCTGTTGAGGGGTGTCACCCGGGCAGGATAGATAGACGCCAGTACGGCGGCAAGCGGACGAAAAGCTGATACTGTCACGCCCATGAGACAACTTACGTTGTGTCACGTGCTTGAGACGACAAGTGCTCACATGCGTCACTCCGCCGGTGCGGAGGGGGTGTCGTGACCGAACTCGCGACCCGCGCCCAGGCCTTCGGACTGATCGCGGACGGCGTCTCCGCCGGGCTGAGCGCGCCCTGGCGCCTCTACCTCGCCCGGGGCTGCCGCTACCTCTCGCTCAACGTCGGCGACCGGGAGGAGTGGGACGCCTGGCGGACCCACCTCGGCTGCCCCGAGTTGAGCGTGCGGGTCTACGACTCCGGCGGCGAGATCCGCCGGGCCTCGGTGGCCGAGGTGATCCTCGACGGCTGCCGGATCAGTGTGGAGCTGGTCGAGGAGGTCAGTACCGCCGATCTGGAGCGGTTACTGGTGGTCGATCCGCTGCCCGGGGCGGACGAGCGATGAGCGGGGCGGCGGAGGTGGCCCGGTGAGCCCTTTTCTCGCCGTCGTCCTCGTCCTGGTGCTCGGTTCCGCCTGCTACGCCGCCGGCCGGCTGCACGGCCAGCTCAGTTACCGGATCGGCTACCGGTTCGGCTACCGGCAGGGCTACTTCGACGGTGATCGGGGCGCCTGGAACCGTCGGCGTCGGGAGGCGCAGGCCGTCATCGCCTCGGCGCTGGCCGCGCCCGCCCCGACGGTGGTGACCTCGGTCGGGCGTACCGGCGCGCCGTTCGCCGGCACCGCCGTGCCCGCCGCGGTCACCGCCCGCCCCGACGCGCCGGGCGTACGGACCGGGTCGCCGGCCGTCCGGGTCACCGCGACCGCTCGGCCCGGCGGAGCCGTCGCCCGCGCCGGCACCACGTACACCGGGTCCTCGTTCGGCGCGACCGCCGCCGGCCCCAGAGCCGGGGCGCTGGTGCGGCGGCCGGGCTGAGGCCCGCGTCCGGTACGCGCCGTGCCCGCCCGCCGTCGTGGCGGAGCGACGCCGGCGGCTCCGGCCCCGGCCGGGATGCGCGCAGGGGGCATGCATCCCGGCCGGTTCCGGCGTGTTCACCGGTGATCCATCCAGGGCTCTAGCCGAGCGGGCCCACGGCGATTAGCGTCTAGGCATGGCACGGGGTTTTCCCGGGCCAGCCGGACAGCCCGGACCTGCGACCTCGCGCACGGGGCCCGCATCCGACCCCGTGTCCGCCGGGCACCGGATGAGGCGGAACTCGGGTGGCCGGGTGCCCATCCGCGGAGCAGGCCTGTGACCACTCGCCGTACCCCCGCCGGAGCCGAGCCGACCCCGGCCGCGACCGCCACGACCCGCCGGACCACGCGCAGCCGGCGGAGCGCCGCTGCCACCACCGCCGGCACCGAGGAGCCCCGACCATCCGGCCCGGCCTTCGTCCTGGACACCTCGGTCCTCCTCTCCGACCCCGCGGCGTTCCACCGCTTCGCCGAGCACGAGGTGGTGCTGCCGCTGGTGGTCATCTCGGAGCTGGAGGGCAAGCGGCACCACCCCGAGCTGGGCTGGTTCGCCCGCCAGTCGCTGCGCATGCTGGACGAGCTGCGGGTGCGGCACGGCCGGCTGGACCGTCCGGTGCCCGCCAACGACTCCGGCGGCACGCTGCGGGTGGAGCTGAACCACACCGACGACGGCGTGCTGCCGCCCGGCTTCCGCAACGAGTCGAACGACGCCCGGATCCTCTCGGTGGCGCTCAACCTGGCCGCCGAGGGCCGCGACGTGACCCTGGTCAGCAAGGACATGCCGCTGCGGGTGAAGGCGGCCTCGGTCGGCCTGCGCGCGGACGAGTACCGGCACGGCCAGGCCAGCGACCCGACCTGGACCGGGATGGCCGAGCTGGAGCTGCCCGACGACGAGATCGGCCGGCTGTACGCGGGCGAGGCGCTCGACGTCGACGCCGCCGCGGGCCTGCCCTGCCACACCGGCCTGGTGCTGCACTCGTCGCGGGGCTCGGCGCTGGGCCGGGTGCTGCCCGACAAGACGGTTCGGCTGGTCCGTGGTGACCGGGAGGCGTTCGGTCTGCACGGGCGCTCGGCGGAGCAGCGGATCGCGCTCGACCTGCTGCTGGACGAGTCGATCGGCATCGTGTCGATGGGCGGCCGGGCCGGCACCGGCAAGTCGGCGCTGGCGCTCTGCGCCGGCCTGGAGGCGGTGATGGAGCGCCGCCGGCACAAGAAGGTGATCGTCTTCCGTCCGTTGTACGCGGTCGGCGGCCAGGAGCTGGGCTACCTGCCCGGCTCGGAGTCGGAGAAGATGTCGCCCTGGGCGCAGGCCGTCTTCGACACGCTGGGCGCGGTGGTGCACGAGAACGTGCTGGAGGAGGTCACCTCGCGCGGCCTGCTGGAGGTGCTGCCGCTGACGCACATCCGGGGCCGCAGCCTGCACGACGCGTTCGTCATCGTCGACGAGGCGCAGTCGTTGGAGCGGGGGGTCCTGCTCACCGTGCTGTCCCGGATCGGTCAGGGTTCGCGGGTGGTGCTGACGCACGACGTGGCGCAGCGCGACAACCTGCGGGTGGGGCGGCACGACGGCGTGACCGCGGTGATCGAGGCGCTGAAGGGCCATCCCCTTTTCGCGCACGTCACCCTCAGCCGGTCGGAGCGTTCGCCGATCGCCGCGATGGTCACCGACCTGCTGGAGGACATACCGAGCTGACTGGTCGTTCTGCCCCACTTCGTCCCTATTTCAAATGTGGTGCAGATCACTTTTGGCTCCTGCGGTTTCCCACCCGTCTCACCGTGCGCGATGGTGTCCATCGAGCGTCACCGACAACTCCAGTGCCTGGAGTCCCATCCGCACCCGGCACCTCGTCGAGCATTCTCCGCCACGACGGCGGGAGCCACGGGGGCCGGTGCGCCGGCGGAGACCGGTGGGTCGGGGCGCTCGCGGCACCCGGGCGCGGCCGTGCGGCCACGCGTGGTGCCGTGTCCCTGCCTCCGACGAAGGGAAACTTCGTGAGTCGGCTCTGGAGCCGGTTCGGCGCCCGTACGGCCGCCGTCGCGCTGCTCTCCGTGGGCGTCGCCGGCGGTTTCTACCTGGGCGAAGATCGTCAGACCCAGCAGCAGGGCCTGACCGCGCAGGTCGGCCGCGAGGTCGACCGGACCGAATACATCTACCAGCGCGAACGGCAGGCCGACCATCGCCTGCAGTCGTCCAAGCAGCGCGCCGCCGAGTACCAGGCCAAGCTGCGGGCCAAGGCGGCGGCGAAGGAGGCCGCCGAGCGGGCCAAGGCCGCCGAGCGTGCCGCCGCGAACCGCAAGAAGGAGCGCGCCGAGGCGGAGGCCAAGGCTAAGGCGGAGGCGGAGTCCGAGGCGAAGGCCAAGCCGTACGACGGGCCGATTCCGGCGTCCTGCGCGGAGTACAGCGGCAACCGCAAGGTCGGCTGCGCGGTCATGCTGGACAAGGGTTTCGGCATCGACCAGTTCCCCTGTCTGGACAAGCTCTGGACGAAGGAGAGCGGCTGGAACCCGAAGGCGTCCAACAGCAGCTCCGGCGCGTACGGGATCCCGCAGGCGGTGCCCGGCAGCAAGATGGGCTCGGTCGCCGACGACTGGCGGACCAACCCGGCCACCCAGATCACCTGGGGCCTCGGCTACATCAAGGGCCGGTACGACACCCCGTGCGGCGCCTGGCAGCAGTCGCAGAGCGAGGGCTGGTACTGATCGAGTCGAACGGCGGCGGGAGGCCCGGTGATCCGGGTGTCCCGCCGCCGCCGTCTGTCCGCCCGACTGGCGGTCCGCCGCAATTGCTGATAGCTGTTGACAGGTGACCTGGCAGGACAGCCCGCGCGGCGGAGACCCCCACCGGTTCGGCACCGACGCGTTCTACGCGTCGCTCGGCCGGGCGTTCGTCGCCATGTGCGCGGTGGTGCCGGTGCTGTTCCTCATCGAGGCGCTCGACGTCGGGCTGCGGCTCAACCTCGACCTCACCGCCGGCATCATCCCGCACCGCATCCAGGGCCTGGACGGCGTCTTCTTCTCGCCGTTCCTGCACGCCGGCTGGAACCACCTCTACAGCAACAGCATCCCGCTGATCCTGCTCGGCACGTTCGTGCTGGCCGCCGGCACCCGCCGGTTCCTCTGGTCCACCGTGGTGATCATCCTGGTCAGCGGGCTGGGCGTGTGGTTCACCGGCTCGCCCAGCTCCGTGGTGGTCGGCGCGAGCGGGGTGATCTTCGGCTACCTCGGCATCCTGCTCACCCGGGGCGTGGTGGAGCGGAGCTGGTGGAACTTCGCGGTGGTGCTGCTGGTCGGCCTGCTCTACGGCTGGCAGTTGCTGGGCATCCTCCCCACCGACGAGCGGATCTCCTGGCAGGGGCACCTCTTCGGGCTGCTCGGCGGCGTGGTCGCCGCGATCCTGTTCCGCCGTCGCGCGGACACCGGCACGCCGGACCCGCTCGGGTCGCCGCCGCTCCGGCTGCCCTGACGACGCGATCGATCGACCGGCGGGACGTCCTTGCCCCAGGTCACCGGCCCGCCTACCGTCGGCAGCACGGGTTGATCCCTGGCCGAAAGTGACGGTACGCCATGCGCGAAGTCGATCTCGCCGTGATCGGGGCCGGTCCGACCGGGCTCTTCGCCGCCTACTACGCCGGGTTCCGGGGGCTCTCCGTCGCCGTGATCGACGCGCTGCCCGAGCCGGGTGGTCAGGTCACCGCGATGTACCCGGAGAAGTTGATCCTCGACGTCGCCGGCTTCCCCGCCGTCAAGGGCCGGGAGCTGATCGTGAACCTGCTCGCCCAGGCCGCGCCGTACCACCCCGACTACCTGCTCGGCGTACGCGCGGAGAAGCTGTCCTACCTCGACGGCCGGCCGGTGCTCGGGCTGGCCGGCGGTGAGCAGCTCCGCTGCGGCGCGGTGGTGGTGACCGGCGGGCTGGGCAGCTTCACGCCCCGGCCGCTGCCGGTCGCGGAGAGCTTCACCGGCGCCGGGATCGTCTACTTCGTGCCGCAGCCGGTCGAGCTGACCGACCGGCACGTGCTCATCGTGGGCGGCGGCGACTCGGCGTTCGACTGGGCGGTCACGCTCGCGCCGCTGGCCCGGTCGGTGACGCTGGCGCACCGGCGGGACCGCTTCCGTGCGCACGCCGCCACCGTCGAGCGGGTCCGCGCGCTGCCGGTGCGGGTGGTGGTCAACGCCGAGGTGAGCCGGCTGTACGGCGAGGAGCACGTCACCGGCGCCGAGCTGACCGTACGTGGCGGCGCGGTGGAGACGCTCCCGGTGGACACCGTGGTCGCCGCGCTCGGCTTCACCGCCGACCTGGGACCGCTGACCGAGTGGGGGCTGGCCCTGGACCGGCGGCACATCGTGGTCGACAGCGCCATGGCCACCAACCTGCCCCGGGTGTTCGCGGCCGGGGACATCACCGAGTACCCGGGCAAGGTCCGGCTCATCGCCACCGGCTTCGGCGAGGCGGCGACCGCGGTCAACAACGCGGCGGTCGCCATCGACCCGACGGCGCACCTATTCCCCGGCCACTCCTCCGACGGCACGTGAGGAGGGGCCCCCTCCTAACGCCTGCGGTAGAGATGGGGCCCCTTCTCAACCCCTGCGGGTGGCCGTCAGGGCAGGCCGACCAGGTCGGCCGTCAGGGCGATCTGGTGGTCGAAGTACTCGTCCCGGTGCGGCAGCGCCCGGTTGATCCGGCCGAACAGCTCGAAGCTGATCAGCCCGAAGAGCTGGGTCCAGCCGGCCATGGCCCGGACCATCAGCGCGGGTGGCAACGGCACCCCGGTCAGCGCGGTCAGTTCGGCCAGGTCGCCGCGCAGCGGCTCGGGCGGCTCCTCGTCCGGCGGCGTGAGCCGGCCGGCGGCCATCCCGTCGCGCAGGATGCCGAGCAGCGTCATCGGGGGCCGTTGGGCGGGCGCGACCGTGTCGTCGGGGGCCGCGTAGCCGGGCACCGGGCTGCCGTAGAGCAGCGCGTACTCGGCGGGGTGGGTGAGCGCCCAGGCGCGCGCCGCGCGGCTGGCGGCGAGCCAGCGACCGCGCAGGTCGTCGTGGTCGGCGGCGGCGTCGGCCGCCTCCACCGCGTCGCCGAGCGCGTCGTACGCCTCCAGGATCAGCGCGGTGAGCAGGTCGTCACGGCTGGGGAAGTAGCGGTAGATCGCGGAGGAGGCCATGCCGAGGTCCCGGGCGACGGCGCGCAGCGAGAGGTCCGCGCCGTCGGTGGCCAGGTGACGGCGGGCGACCGCCTTGATCTCTTCGATCATCCCAGCGCGGACCCGGGCGCGGAGCGAGGGAGCGACCATGCGCCCACTGTGCCATGAGCGAGAGCGGCAATCAAAACAGAGAGCACTGCTCTTGACTGAGGCCGCTCCGTGAGTCATGCTCTTTTTCGAGAGCAGTGCTCTCGATTCGGACTACTGCTTCAGAATAGGTGGACCCTGTCATGGCCCTGCACGTGATCGTCGGCGCCGGACCCGTCGGCACCGCCACCGCCCGACTGCTCGCCGAGCGCGGCGAGCGGGTGCGCGTGGTGACCCGGCGCGGCACCGGCCCGGAACACCCGGCGGTCGAGCGGATCGCCGCGGACGCCGGTGACGCCGACCGGCTCACCGCGCTGACCGAGGGCGCGGTCGCGCTGTACAACTGTGCCAACCCGGCGTACCACAGGTGGGCCACGGACTGGCCGCCGCTGGCCGCCGCGCTGCTCACCGCCGCCGGGCGCAGCGGCGCCGTGCTCGCCACGGTCGGCAACCTCTACGGGTACGGCCCGGTCGACGCGCCGATGACCGAGGCGACCCCGCTCGCCGCCACCGGCACCAAGGGCCGGGTCCGCAACCGGATGTGGGCCGACGCCCTGGCCGCGCACCGCGCCGGTCACGCCCGGGTCACCGAGGTACGCGGCTCCGACTACATCGGCCTCGGCGGCACCTCCCTGGCCATGATGGTGCTGCCCCGGGTGCTCGCCGGGCAGCGGGTGTTCCTGCCGGTCGACTGGGACGCGCCGCACACCTGGACGTACGTCCCGGACGTCGCCTCCACCCTGGTCGCCGCCGCGACCGACGCGCGGGCCTGGGGCCGGGCTTGGCACGTGCCCAGCCCGCCGGCGGCCACCATGCGGGAGTTGGCCCGGCGGACCGCGGCCCGGGCCGGGGCGCCCGCGCCGCGGCTGACCCGGATGCCGTACCCGGTGCTCTGGGCGGCCGGTGTGGTCAACCCGTTCGCCCGGGAACTGCGCGAGACGGCACACCAGTTCGCCGGCCCGTTCGTGCTGGACTCGTCCGCGGCCACCGCCACGCTCGGCGTCGAGTCGACCCCGCTGGACCGGATCGTCGACGAGATGGTCGCCGGCCTGCGTGTCCCGGCTCCACGTTAGGCCGGGCCCCCTGTTAACGCGTTGGTTAAGCGGGGGCCCCGCCTCTACCGGAGGCGTTAACGGGGGGCCCCGCCTTACCCCCGGCGGCGATGAGGACGGCGGCGAGGGTCAGGGCGGCGCCCAGGAAGGTGTTCAGGGCGGGGTGTGAGGCGGCGGTCGGCAGCGCCACGTCCAGCAGCACCGCGCCGACGATCTGCCCGGCGATGGTGGCCAGGCCGAGCAGCAGCACCCCGGTGAACCGGACCAGCGCGGCGGCCAGCGCGATGAACACGATGCCGACGGGACCGCCGGCATAGAGCCACGGCTCGCTCGGGAAGCCGCCGGTCGGCCGACCCCGCACCGCCACCTCCACCGCGAACGTGGCGAGCAGCGTCACCGTGCCGACCGCGAAGTTGACGAGCGTCGCGGTCAGCGCGCTGTCCGCCGCCGCACGGACCCGGCCGTTCACCGCCTGCTGCCAGGCCATGCCCACGCCGGCGGCCAGCGGCAGCAGCGCCAGCGCCAGCGCGCCCGGATCGCCCAGCCGGTCGCCCACCGCCAGCAGCACGGCCAGCACGGTGAGCACCGCGCCGATGAGCCGGTTCGGGGTGACCGCCTGCCGGCCGGTCGGGCCGATGCCGGCACGGTCCACCAGCAGGCTGCTGCCGGACTGCCCGGCCACCACCGCGACGGTGAAGACGGCCACGCCGAGCGCGCCGATGGTCAGCCCCTGCGTCGCCACCAGGAACGCGCCGCACACGCCGCCCAGGCACTGCCACGGCCGCAGCGTGCCGCCGCGCAGCGCGCCGCGCAGCGCGGCCAGCCCTCGCCGGCCCCCTCCGGTGGCGGGGACCAGCACCAGCAGGATCAGCAGGCCGAGGCCGAACGAGACCAGCGCGGCGGCGATCCCGTCGGCCAGCCGTACGCCCAACTCGCCGTTGATCCGGGACTGGATCGCCACCAGGACGCCGGAGCCGGTGGCCAGCCCCACCCCGGCGATCCGCCGGCTGGTCGACAGCGTCGGCGCTGGCGTCGGCGTCCCGGTCGTGGTCACTCCTGCTCGGCCAACGGGCGCCCGTCGAAGTCGACAGCCGAGTAGAGAGCCAGCTTCTCCAGCCGGTGGTACGAGTCGATGACCCGGATCGTGCCGCTCTTGGAGCGCATCACGATCGACTGGGTGTACGCCCCACCGGCCCGGTAGCGCACGCCGCGCAGCAGGTCGCCGGAGGTGACACCGGTGGCCACGAAGAAGCAGTTGTCGCCGGTGACCAGATCGTCGGTGAACAGCACCCGGTCCAGGTCGTGCCCGGCGGCCAGCGCCTTCTCCCGCTCCTGGTCGTCCTTCGGCCAGAGCTTGGCCTGCATCATGCCGCCCATGCACTTCAGCGCGCAGGCCGCGGTGATGCCCTCGGGAGTGCCGCCGATGCCCATCAGCACGTCGACGTCCGACTCGCCGCGTGCCGCCGCGATGGCGCCGGCGATGTCGCCGTCGGAGATGAGCCGGATGCCGGCGCCGGAGCGCCGGATCTGCTTCACCAGGTCGTCGTGGCGCGACCGGTCCAGCACACAGACCGTCACCTCACTGGTGTCGGTGCCCTTGACCTTCGCGATCCGGCGGATGTTCTCGGCGACCCCGGCGTTGATGTCGACCACGTCGGCGTACATCGGGCCGACCGCCAGCTTCTCCATGTAGAAGACCGCGCTCGGGTCGAACATCGCGCCGCGCTCGGCCACCGCCAGCACGGCGAGCGCGTTCGGCATGCCCTTGCTCATCAGTGTGGTGCCGTCGATCGGGTCGACCGCCACGTCCACCTCGGGACCGGTGCCGTCGCCGACCTCCTCGCCGTTGAAGAGCATCGGGGCGTTGTCCTTCTCGCCCTCGCCGATCACCACGACGCCCCGCATCGGGATCGAGTTGATCAGCTTGCGCATGGCGTCGACGGCGGCGCCGTCACCGCCCTCCTTGTCGCCCCGGCCGACCCAACGGCCGGCGGCCATGGCCGCGGCCTCGGTGACCCGGACCAGATCGAGGGCGAGATTGCGGTCGAGATCCTGGGGCGTCCGCGTACCGGTGGTTGTCATGGCGGCCTCCTCCTCGCGACGTTGCGGGGTGGACCGGCGGGGGTGCCGCCGGTTTTGTCGCTGATCCTCACACGATCCCAGGTTCGCCGCCCCGGCGGGGCGGAGGAGGCCAGGATCACCTTCCCCGTCGGGCTGCGACAATGGCCGGGTGGAACCCGCACAGCCTGCCGACCGCGTACCGTCCGACGCCACGCCGCCCGACGGCCAGCCGCCGGTGCGGCCCGGTGCCACCCCGCCGGACGGGCCGCCCGCGCTCGTCGAGCCGTCGGCGTCCGCGCCGCTCGCCGACGCCGACGCCGACGCCGACGCCGGTGAGCGTCCCGCCCCGCCCCCGGGGAAGGAGAAGGCCCGCTCCGAGCGGTCCCCGAAGGACATGGTGCTGTCGCTGCTGATCCTGCTGGTGCCGATCGCGCTGCTGATCGCGTTCTACCGGGGCTTTCTCGGCGGAGACTCGCCGGTCACCGTCGACCCGGCGCCCGCGCTGGAGCAGGCCCGCGCGGCAGGCGCCTTCCCGGTCGCCGCGCCGACCGGGCTGGGCGACGACTGGCGTACGGTCAACGCCCGCTTCCGGACCGAGACGGACGGCGCGACGCTGCGCATCGGGTACCTGACCCCGGAGGGCCGGGGCGCGCAGCTCGTGGAGAGCAACATCCCGGCGGAGAAGCTGCTGCCGGCCGAGCTGAGCGACGGCCGGCCGCAGGGCCCGGCCGACCTGCCGGACGGGCTGAGCTGGCAGCGGTACACCGCCCGCGGCAACGAGCAGGCGCTCGTCCTGCTGGAACCGAACCGCACGGTGATCGTGGTCGGTGACGCGGGGGAGGCGGAGCTGCGCCGGCTCGCCACCTCGCTGCGCTGACGTCCCCGGTCGGATGACCGGGATTGCCGAACGCCGCTTCAGGGAACAGAAGGGACACGATCCCGGACGACCCACCTGGAGAGGTTGACGTGAAGATACGACGCTTCAGCGCCACCGCGTTCGCCGCGGCGCTGCTCATTCCCGGCCTGGCGGCCTGCAACGGCAACGGCACGTCCGACGCCTCCGCGACCCCGAGCGCCGGCGCCTCCGGCAGCGTCGCCCCCAGCGCCACGGCGTCCGGCAGCGCGGCCAAGCAGGCGCTGCTCGACTCCACCAACGCGATCCGGGAGGGCAACTTCCGGTTCGCCATGACCGGTGCCGGCTCCACCGCCGAGGGGCAGGTGCACCAGCCCAGCCAGAGCGCCGAGATGCGGATGACGATCGGTGACCCGTCGTCGGACCTGATGATGAAGCTGGACCTCATCCACGCCAAGCCGGACAGCTGGGTCAAGCTGGAGCTGGGCGGCACCGCCGCCACCCAGATCCCCGGCGTGAAGAACCTCAACACCGGCAAGTACCACCACCTCGACCAGAACCGGATCAAGGGCAACCGGGCGCTGGGCTTCGACTTCGAGAAGGTCGACCCGGCCGGCAGCGCGGTGCTCACCCAGGGCATCACCGACGTACGGCAGAGCGGCGACGGCGCGTACGAGGGCACCGTCGACGTGTCGAAGGCCGCCGAGGCGGGCTCGCTCGACCCGGCCGTGATCACCGCGCTCGGGGCGCAGGCCCAGTCGGTGCCGTTCACCGCCAAGGTCGACCCGCAGGGCCGGCTCAGCGAGCTGGTGCTCAAGATCCCGGCCGCCGGCCAGAGCGCCGCGCAGGACGTCAAGATCACCTACAGCGACTACGGCGCCGCCGCCGCGGCCCAGAAGCCCCCGGCCGACCAGGTCGTCGAGGCGCCGCCGGAGCTGTACAACCTGTTCAACTGACCGGAGGTCGTCCGGCTCGTCGCCGGTACGCCGCAGTGGCATCCCGACGCCGCTGCGGCGTACCGCTTCCGAGGCTCACTCCCCGGCGCGCTGCCGGGCGGCGTCGATGCGGGCCCGCGCGCCGTCCAGCCAGTGCTGGCAGACCCCGGCGAGCTGCTCGCCGCGCTCCCACAGGGCCAGCGACTCCGCCAGCGAGGTGCCGCCCGCCTCCAGCCGTTCCACCACCGAGGCCAGCTCGGCGCGCGCCTGCTCGTAGCTGAGCTGCTCGTCCTTGGTCTTCTCAGTCATCGGTCCCATCTCATCAGCCGTCGACGGTGGCGGTCAGCTCGCCCTCGGCGAGGCGTACCCGCAGTGGATCGCCCTTGGCGACCTCGGACGCCGCGCGGACCACGTGGCCGTCGGCGCGCTGGACGATGGCGTAGCCGCGGTCGAGCGTCGCCGCCGGGGAGAGCGCACGCAGCCGGGCCAGCGTGTGCCGCAGGTCGTCGTCGGCGGCGCCCAGCCGGTGTGTCAGGCACCGGCCGGCGCGGTCCCGCAGCGCGGTGACCTCGACGGCGCGCTGGTCGACCATCACCTGCGGCCGGGCCAGCACCGGGCGGGAGCGGAGCAGGTCGACCCGGTGCTGCTCACGGTCGACGAGATGGCGGACGGCGCGCTCCAGCCGGGACCGGGCCTGCCCGATGAGGCGGACCTCCTCGGTCAGGTCGGGCACGATCCGTTTCGCGGCGTCGGTGGGCGTGGAGGCCCGGACGTCGGCGACGTAGTCGAGCAGCGGCGTGTCGGTCTCGTGGCCGATCGCGCTGACCACCGGCGTGCGGCAGGCGAAGACCGCCCGGCACAGCGCCTCGTCGGAGAAGGGCAGCAGGTCCTCGATGCCGCCGCCGCCCCGGGCGATGACGATCACGTCGACCGTCGGGTCGGCGTCGAGGACCTTGAGCGCGCCGACGATGTCGGGCACCGCGGCGGACCCCTGCACCGCCACGTTGACGGTGCGGAAGTCGACCGCCGGCCAGCGACGGCGGGCGTTGGTCAACACGTCGCGCTCGGCCGCCGAGGCCCGCCCGGTGATCAGGCCGACCCGGCCGGGCAGGAACGGGAGCCGCCGCTTGCGGGACCTGTCGAACAGCCCCTCGGCCGCCAGCAGCTTCTTGAGCTTCTCCAGCCGGGCCAGCAGCTCGCCGAGGCCGACCTGGCGGATCTCGTCGGCGCGCAGGCTCAGCGTGCCCCGCGCGGCATAGAACTCGGGCTTGGCGTGCAGCACCACCCGGGCGCCCTCGCGCAGCTCCGGCGCGCCCGCGTCGAGCACGTCGCGGTTGGTGGTGACGGTCAGGCTGAGATCGGCCGACGGGTCACGCAGGGTGAGGAACACGGTGGCGGCGCCGGGCCGGCGGCTGATCTGCGCCACCTGGCCGTCGACCCAGACCCAGCCGAGCCGGGCGATCCAGGCGCCGACCTTCTGGCTGACCACCCGGACCGGCCACGGCTCCTCGGACGTGCTCCGCTCCGGGGGCGTGCTCCCCTCCGGGGGTGTGCCCCGACCCACCTCACCCGCGCTCACCCCGCCCACCCTACGGCCCGGGGCCGACAGGCCGGGCGAGGGCGCGGCGGGCGCACGTACCATGGTCGGGTGACTGACGCTGAGACGACTCCCCGGACCGGCAAGCGCGTGCTCCTGGCCAAGCCCCGCGGCTACTGCGCGGGCGTGGACCGGGCGGTGCAGACCGTCGAGGAGGCGTTGAAGCTCTACGGCGCGCCGATCTACGTCCGCAAGCAGATCGTGCACAACAAGCACGTGGTGCGCACGCTGGAGGCCCAGGGCGCGATCTTCGTGGAGGAGAACGAGGAGGTGCCGGAGGGCGCCACCGTCATCTTCTCCGCCCACGGTGTCGCCCCCGAGGTCTACGAGCAGGCCAAGGAGCGCTCGCTGAAGGCGATCGACGCCACCTGCCCGCTGGTCACCAAGGTGCACCACGAGGCCCGGCGGTTCGCCCAGCAGGACTACGACATTCTGCTCATCGGTCACGAGGGGCACGAGGAGGTCATCGGCACCGCCGGTGAGGCCCCCGCCCACATCCAGCTCGTCGACGGGCCGGACAGCGTCGACCAGGTCACCGTGCGTGACCCGGAGAAGGTGGTCTGGCTCTCCCAGACCACGCTCTCGGTCGACGAGACGCTGGAGACCGTGGCCCGTCTCAAGCAGCGTCTACCGCTGCTCCAGTCGCCGCCCAGCGACGACATCTGCTACGCCACCTCCAACCGCCAGCACGTGGTCAAGGAGATCGCCCCCGAGTGCGACGTGGTGATCGTGGTCGGCTCGCGTAACTCCTCGAACTCGGTCCGCCTGGTCGAGGTCGCGCTGGACGCCGGCGCCCGCGCCGGGCACCTGGTCGACTTCGCCCACGAGATCGACGACGCCTGGCTCGCCGGGGCCCGCACCGTGGGGCTGACCTCCGGCGCGAGCGTGCCGGACGACCTGGTCCAGGACGTGCTCGTGCACCTGGCCGAGCGCGGCTTCGCCGACGTCGAGGAGATCACCACCGCCGACGAGCGGCTGACCTTCTCGCTGCCGCAGGAGCTCAAGCGCGACATGAAGGCCGCCGCGGCGCGCGGCTGACCGGGAACGGATCCGGCACCCCGTGCGTCCAATCGACATGAATACTCCTCGGACGGTGCTCGTCGCCCTCCTCGCCGGTGTCGCGCTGACCGCCTGCGCCGGCCCGGGCGACGAGCCCGCCAGCCCCAGCCCGAGTCCGACGGGAGCCGCCCCGGTGACCAGCCAGCCCGACCCCGCCCCCAGCGCGAGCCCCAGCCGCCCGAACCCGACCTGGAAGGGCGGCCCGTCGACGCCGCCCGGCGTGGGCGGCACCACGCTCAGCGGCACCATCCGCGCCGGCGTCGAACCGAACTGCCTGCTGCTCGACGACCACCTGCTGGTCGGCGGCCCGCGCGACCTGCTCAAGGCCGGCGCCAAGGTGGAGGTCACCGGCCGTCCCGAGCCGGGCATGATGACCACCTGCCAGCAGGGCACCCCGTTCGTCGTCGAGTCGGCCCGCCCCGCCTGACGCACCCCGGGCCCACGGCGACCCGTTCGGGGCCACCGGACGCACGCGGGAGCCCCGCCCCCCGGACCGGGGGACGGGGCTCCCGTCGTACCAGCGGCTAGTTGACCGCGTGGATCTGCACCGAACCGCGGCCGACGACCGCGCCCTCGGTGGTGGTGACGGCCATGTCACCGAACAGCTCCCGGCCGGCGGCCGGGGTGGCGAGCGCGGTCACCGCACCGGTGAGGGTGGCGGTGGCGCCGTTGGCCAGGGACAGCGGCGTGGCCGGCGCGGAGAGCGAGCCCAGCGCCGGGGACGCGAACGAGTCACGGTAGTCGTACGCCGTGCCGCCCGCGGCGACCGCGTAGCCCTCGATGACCACCCGGTAGGTGGCGGCCACCGGGTTGGTCAGCGTGACGGCCTCCTCCGAGTCGCCGTCGGCCGACCGGCCCACCTCGGTGGTGCCCCGGAAGATGTACAGGTCCAGGTCGGCGCCGAGGTCGGCGGTGTTGCCGATCCGGGCGGAGAACGAGGTGGTCCCGGCCGGGATGTCCACCGTGTACTCCTGGGTCGCGCCCTCGGTGATGGTCGGCCGCTCGGCGCGCACGCTGGACAGCGGGCCGCCGACGCCGGTCACCTGGACCGGGCCGAACGTGTTGGTCAGGTTCCAGCTCACCGGGGCCGGCGTGCCGGCGGTCACCGACGGCAGTTCGACGACGGCGGGCTCCACCTGCACGCCCTGCACACGCGCCTGGAGCGTGAACGGGTTGTCCAGCGCCGGCGACGTACGCCGCGACTCCACCTCGATCTCCCAGACACCCGGGATCGGGTTCTGGTAGTCGCGCTCCTGCGGCTTGCAGGCGGCGGCGTCGGAGAAGTTGGTGTAGCAGGCGGTGCTCGCGGTGCTCTCGACCGGCACGCCGTACGGGTTGATGGCGATGAACCGGGTCTGCGAGCCGGTCGCGATGCCGGACAGGTTGACCTGGAGCGCGCCCGCGCCCTGCGGAACCGTCACGAAGTACGACGTGAAGCTGTTCCGCTCGACCGAGCCGTTGGCCGAGAACGAGTACGCCGGGCCGGTCACCGCGTGCGAGGCGACCACGACGGTGGCGACCTCGAAGTCGACGACCGAGGTGGCCGGGTCGTCGACGGTCATGATCGCCCCGTGCGCGCCGACGGTCATCGGCTTGGCCTTCACCTTGACCGTGACGGTCGAGTTCAGCGGCAGCCAGACCTCCTTGGGGGCGGTCCACGTGCCGTCGTTGCCGCGGAAGTCGACCAGGTGCTTGACGCCCCGGTTCGGGCCGCTGGTGCGGGTCAGCTTGACCTCGTAGTAGCGGCTCTCCTTGGCCTTCTGCCCGCCCCGGTCGGCGGCGCAGCGGTTGTAGACGCCGGTGCCCACGTTCGGGCTCGGCACGAACGTGCCGGAGGCCCGGTCGTAGCGGGTCAGGTTCGGCGACAGCTCGGTGCAGACCGCGGCCTCGGAGGTGTAGGTGCGGGTCGGCACGCCCTGGGCGAGCAGGTTCCACGCGCCCGGCACGTCGACCATGCCGTAGCCCTGCGCGTACGTCGGGACGCCCGCGATCGGCTTGGCCGAGGTGTAGACGGCCCGGCGCAGCGCGGCCGGGGTGACGCCGGTGCCGGTCGCCTTCGCGGCCGACAGCAGCAGCGCGGCGGCGCCGGCGGTCTGCGGAGCGGCCATCGAGGTGCCGTTCAGCATCTGGTAGCCCGGGGGCAGCGGGTAGCCCGCCTCCGGCACCGGGTTGCCGGCCTGCCAGGTCGGCGCGGTGGAGATGGCCGAACCGGGAGCGGTGATGTTCGGCTTGAAGCCGCCGTCCTCACGCGGGCCGCGGGAGGAGAAGTTGAACAGCCAGTTGTCCTTGCGGACCACCGAGCCGTAGTTCGCCAGCCAGGTGTCCTTGCTGACGTTCGCCGCGACGCTGACCACGTCGGTGGCGACCGACGGGTCGCCGACCGTGTTCAGGCCCGGCCCGGAGTTGCCGGCCGAGATGAACAGCTGCACACCGTAGGTGTTGATCAGGTCGTTGTAGAGCACGGCGCGCGCGTTCGAGCCGTCGTTCAGCGCCGGCAGGCCGCCGATCGACATGTTCACCACGTCGACCCTGCGGTTGACCACCAGGTCGACCATGCCGGTGGTGAGCGCCGCTGCGGTGCAGCCGCCGCCCCACGAGCAGGCCCGGGCGGAGACCAGCTTGGCGCCCGGGGCGGCGCCGTCGAAGGCGCTGTTGCCCAGCATGTCGTTGGCGGCGGTGATGCCGGCGACGTGCGTGCCGTGGGTGCTCTCGACGATGCCGATGTTGACGTAGTCGACCAGGCCGGGTCCCCCGACCGGGGTGGTGTCGACGTTGCGCCGGTACTCGACCACGAACGGGATCTGCTCCCGCACGTCGGTGGCCGGGTTGTCGGTGCCGAACTGCCCGACCTGGAACTTCTCCTTGTACGGCCGCATCACCGTGTCGTCGGTGAAGTCGTTGTTCTGGTTCACGTCGACGCGGATGTCACCGTTGGCCGGGTTGTAGAGGATGCCCCAGGCGTCGGTGGTGTCCCCGTCCCGGTTGACGTCGCCCCGCGCGTCGCTGCCGGCGGTGATGTTCTCGCGGAACACGTTGAACTTGTAGGTGCCGGCCGGTGCCGTCCAGGTGCCCAGCGAGTTGCTGAACGTCGGGCCGGCGACCTCGGTGGTCATCGGACGCCAGGACGCGTCCTCGAGCGGGTCGGTCGCGGTGACCCAGTCGACGATCTTGCGCTCGCCGGTGGTGGTCTGCTGGAGGGCCGGCTGGTTCAGGTCGACGCCCGAGTCCATGATGCCGATGGTGACGCCGCGGCCGTCCCACTCCGGGTGGGCGGCCTTGAACGCCTCCGCGCCGGTCTCGTTGGTCGGCATGTACGGGTTGACCGCGCCGGTGTCCCCGCCGGGACCGGCCAGCGTCTCACCCTGCTCGGCGGCCTTGGCGCCCTTCGGCGCGGCCTCCGGCGTCGGGTCGGGGAGCGTGATGGTCTCGTCGAGGTCGGCGGCGGCGACGCCGGGCAGTGTGGCGGCCTTGAGCGCCTTGGCGGTGGGGACCTTGGCCAGCACGTAGCCGACCTGGTCGTACCGCTGGCTCACGGTCGCGCCGAGGCCGGTCAGCCCGTCGACGACCTTCTTGGCCGAGCCCTTCTTCGCCGCGATGATCATCGTGACGGTCGGCGCGTGCTTCGCCTCGGCCGCGTCGAGCAGCTTGGCATCGTGGGCGCCCAGGGCCTTCGCGGCGGTCGGCTGCGACGGTCGGGGGGCGGCGGGGGCCGCGCTCGCGGTCGCGGCGCCACCCCCGACGGTCATGGCCCCGGCCGCGAGGACCGAGGCGAAGAGCGCGGCGGAGGGGCGCCGGCTCCGATTGCGGGGTTGACTCACGTTCTCTTCCTCCAGAGAACAGGGCCCTTCAGGGGACAGGGCGCGTGTGACGCAGATCCTTCGTGGCGTGTCGAGTCGTGTCACTACCGGGGTTTGCTTTGTGACCACTCCGTGACAAGGATCGGCCGTCATCGTCATACCGACCGTGTTAGACGTCGATGCCCGCCGACCGTTCGGCCGATGTGGACGGCCCGTTCAGCAACTCCGGCGCCTGCGGCTGCCGGGGCGCCAGCTCGACCTGCGCCGGGGCGGCCAGCTCGTCGCCCGAGACGCCCAGCTCGGCCAGCTTGCGCGCGCTGACCAGCACCCGGGCCTCCAGCGAACCGACCGCCCTGTTGTACGCCGTCACCGCCCCGCTCAGCGAGCTGCCCAGCTTGCCGACGTGGTCGCCCAGCGTGGACAGCCGCCCGTACAGCTCACGGGCCAGCGAGTGGACGGTGGCCGCGTTGCGCGCCAACGCCTCCTGCCGCCAGGAGTAGGCGACCGTACGCAGCAGCGCCACCAGCGTGGCCGGCGTGGCCAGCACCACGTTGCGGGCGAACGCGTGCTCCAACAGCGAGGGATCACGCTGCAACGCCACGTCCAGGAACGGATCGGCCGGCACGAACAGCACCACGAAGTCGGGCGTCTGGTCGAACGCGGTCCAGTAGGACTTGGCGGCCAGGCTGTCCACGTGTGCCCGCAGGTGCCGGGCGTGCGCGTCGAGCTGGGTGTCCCGCCCGCGCTCGTCGCGCGCCTCCATCGCGGTCAGGTAGGCGTCGAACGGCGCCTTGGCGTCGACCACCACCGTGCGCCCGCCGTGCAGCCGCACCACCAGGTCGGGACGGACCCCCTGGTGCTCGGTGACGGCGGTGACCTGCTCGCTGAAGTCGCAGTGCTCCAGCATGCCGGCCGCCTCGACGATCCGCCGGAGCTGGTGCTCGCCCCAGCGTCCCCGCACCTGCGGCGCGCGCAGCGCGGCGACGAGCTGCTTGGTCTCGGTGCGCAGCTCACCGGAGACCGTGCTCATCGCGCGCACCTGCTCGCGCAGCTCGGCGTAGGCGTCGACCCGGTCGTGCTCCAGCTCGGCGACGCGTTGCTCGTAGCGGCGCAGCGAGTCGTGCAGCGGCGCGACCGCCCGCGCCACCGCCTCCTGCGACTGCGCGGTCGCCTCGTAGCTGAGCGCGCGCATCGACTGCTCCAGCCGCCCCTCACCCTCCCGGGTGGCCGCCAGCGTCGCCTCCAGCCGGGCCACCTCGGCCGCCGACCGGGCCCGCGCCGCGAGCCAGCCCACCGCGCCGCCGGCGGCGAGGCAGAGCACCACCACGGCCAGCGTCGAGAAGCTCATGCCGGAGAGCTTGCCAAACGGGTACGACGTGCGCGAGCTGGGTACCTTCGAGGTCATGGAAGGTGCCCTGTGGCTGTTCCTGGTCCTGATGCTCGGAGGTGCGTTCGTGTTCTGGCGGTGGGGGAGCAGGTCCCGGCGGGCCAACGAGATGGCGGACGCGCGGGCCGAGGCGCAGCGCTGGTACGAGCGGCTCGGCGGCCAGCTGATGAACCTGCACGGCGACGCGCCGGCGGTGCGGCAGGCGCTGGCCGACGCCGGTGAGCGCTACAACGCCGCCGGCTCGCAGCTCGAACAGGCGCGCACGCCGCACCAGTTCGCGTTGGCCCGGGAGACCGCGCTGGAGGGGCTGGCGTACATCCGGGCGGCGCGTACGGCGATGGGCATCGACCCGGGCCCGGAGCTGCCGCCGCTGGCCGCCGCCCGCGGGGTCGGCCAGCTCACCAAGGAGCGCGAGGTCAACGTGCAGGGCCAGACGTTCCGGGCCGGCCCGCAGCCGGGCAGCCACACGCCCTACTACTACCCCGGCGGGCACATGCAGGGCCGGCCGGTGCCGGCCGGCTGGTACTCCACCCCGTGGTGGAAGACCGCGCTGGGCGCGGGCGCCGGGGTGCTCGGCGGCATGCTGATCGCGGACGCGCTCTTCTCGCCCGCGTTCGCCGACCCGGGCTACGGCTACGAGGCCGGCTACCAGGAGGGCTTCCAGGACGGCTTCGGCGACGGCCAGGACTACGGCGACCCGGGCGGCAACGACTTCGGCGGTCAGGGCGACTACGCCGGCGGTCAGGGCGACTTCGGCGGCGGTCAGGGCGACTTCGGCGGCGGCGGGGACTTCGGTGGTGGCGATTTCGGCGGAGATTTCGGTGGTGGCGATTTCGGCGGCGGCGACTGGTAGCCCGCGCCGCTGGCGTTAACAGGGGCCCCCGCCTATGCGGAATGCGTTAAGCGGGGGCCCCTCCTTACATCTCAGCCGGTGTTGCGCATGCCGGCGGCGATGCCGTTGACGGTGGTCAGCAGCGCCCGCTCCAGCGCCGTACCGTCGTTCGGGGCACGCCGTCCGCCCGGCGCGGTCGCCACCGCCCGCCCGGCGGCGCCGGACTCGCGGTACTGCCGCAGCAGCGCCACCTGGAGGTGGTGCAGCGGTTCGAGGTAGGTGTCCCGCACCGCGAGCGTGCGCTGGAGCACCGGCGAGTTCTCCAGCAGGGCCGGCGAGCCGGTGATCGCCAGCACCTCCTGCTTGGTCAGCTCGTACTCTTCCTCAATCTTGGCGAAGATCGGGTGCAGCTTCTTCGGGACCAGCGTCTCCACGTAGCGGCGGGCGATGGTCAGGTCGGTCTTGGTCAGCATCATCTCGACGTTCGACAGGAACGTGCGGAAGAAGTGCCAGTTCCGATTCATCTCGGCGAGCACGTCGGCCAGCCCGGCCGTGCGCGCGGCGGCCAGCCCGGAGCCGACGCCGAACCAGCCCGGCACGATCTGCCGGGTCTGCGTCCAGCCGAACACCCACGGGATGGCCCGCAGGCCGGACAGGCCCGCGCCGGTGTTCGGGCGCTTCGCCGGGCGGGAGCCGATGTTCAACGCGCCGAGCAGCTCGGTCGGCGTGGAGGCCCAGAAGTAGGCCGGCAGGTCCGGGTCCTCGACCAGGGAGCGGTACGACCGGAACGCCGATTCCGACACCACGTCCATCGCCGCGTCCCAGCGCTCCAGCATCTCGGCCGGCTGCCGGGGCGCGGTGTGCAGCAGCGTGGCCTGGAGCACGGCCGCCACGGTCAGTTCCAGGTTCTCCCGGGCCAGCGCCGGCAGCGTGTACTTGTCGGAGATGACCTCACCCTGCTCGGTCACCTTGATCGCGCCGTCCAGCGTGCCGTACGGCTGGGCCAGGATCGCCTCGTGGGTGGGGCCGCCGCCCCGACCGACCGTGCCGCCCCGACCGTGGAACAACCGCAGGTGTACGCCGTGCCGGGCGGCCACGTCGCGCAGCGCGCGCTGGGCCCGGTGGATGGACCACTGGCTGGTGGTGATGCCCGCCTCCTTGTTGGAGTCGGAGTAGCCCAGCATCACCTCCTGCACGTCGCCCCGGGCCGCCACCAGCGCGCGGTAGGCCGGCAGCGACAGCAGCTCGTCGAGCAGTTCGCCGCCGGTGTTCAGCTCGGCCGGCGTCTCCAGCAGCGGCACGATGCCGATCCGGGCCCGCCCGCTCTGCACGTCGACCAGGCCGGCCTCGCGGGCCAGCACCACCGCGGCGAGCACGTCGTCCACACCCAGCGTCATGGAGATGATGTACGACTCGATGACCTCGGGACCGAACCGGTCCTGCGCCTCGCGGATCGCGGAGAACACGTCGAACGTCTTGCGGGCCGACTCGGTGAGCGGGCTGTCCTGGGTGGAGAGCGGCCGGCGGCCGGTCAGCTCGTCGGCGAGCAGCTTGGTGCGCTCCAGCCGGGTCAGCGACGGGTAGTCGGAGACCTCGCCTACCGTCTCGTAGAGCTGCGCCAGCACCTCGTGGTGCTTCTCGGCGTGCTCCCGGATGTCCATGGTGGCCAGGTGCAGCCCGAACGCGGAGACCGTACGGATGGTGGAGGCCAGCCGCCCCACGGCGGTGAGCTGGCCGGAGTTGCGGGCCAGCGAGGCGCGCAGCAGCTCCAGGTCGGCGATCAGCTCGGTCGCGCCCCGGTAGTCACGGCCCGGCACGTGCGGCGTGCCGGCGCGCAGCCGACCCCGGGTGTTGGCCAGCTTCGCCTTCACGCAGCGGGCCTTGAGGCGGTAGGGCTCCTCGGCGTTGACCCGGCGGAACCGGGGTGCCACCTCGGGCAGCGCGTCCAGGTCCTTCGCCAGGCTGGCGGAGAGGTCGAGCGAGACCGCGCGCAGCCGGCGGGAGACGCTGACCTCGCTGATCAGCTCGTCCATCGCCTTCTCGGTGGCCTCGATGCCGTGCTCGTGCTGGATGCGCAGCACCTCGCGGGTGACCGTCGGGGTGACGAACGGGTTGCCGTCGCGGTCGCCGCCGATCCAGGTGCCGAACGTCAGCGGGCGGGCCGTCGGCGACGTCTCCACACCGAGCGTGCGCAGCGTGTCGGCGAGGTCGTCGAGAACCTGCGGGGCGGCCTCGGCGTGCAGGTCGCGCAGGTAGTAGATGGCGTTGCGGGCCTCGTCGGTCGGGTCCGGCCGGTCGAGCCGCAGCTCGTCGGTCTGCCACATCAGGTCGAGCAGCTCGGCGAGGCGGCGGTTGGCCGGGCCCTCGTCGCTGGCGCCGTAGAGGATGGCGTTGGCGGTCTCGGCGTCCAGCTCGTCGGCGACCGCGCGCAGCTTGGACAGGATGGACCGGCGGGCCGCCTCGGTGGGGTGCGCGGTGAACACCGGGCGGACGGCGAGCCGGCGGGCCGCGGCGGCGATCTCCTCGGCCGGCACGCCGCGCTCGGCGATCATCTTGGCCGCCTGGTCCAGCCAGCCACCGTGGGTGGCGCGGCGCCGGCGCAGGTCGCGGGCGCGGTGCACCTGCTCGGTGATGTTCGCCAGGTGGAAGTAGGTGGAGAAGGCGCGGGCCAGCTTCGTGCCGGTGGTGACGTCGAGCCCGGCGAGGCGTTGCGCGGCGGCCGGCGCGTCGGAGCGGACCTGGGCGCGGATCTCCTCGACCAGGTCGAGCAGGGGGCGGCCCTCCTGGCGGGCCACGGTCTGCCCGAGCAGCGTGCCGAGGCGGCGGATGTCGGCCCGGAGAGCGGCGTCGGGGCCGTCGTGGTCGTGCTGGTCGGTCACGGGTGCGCTCCTTACGCGAGGACGAAGGACAGCGCTGTCCGACTCCCCTGGATGGTATCCGCGCGGGCCCCGGACGGAGGAGGGGGACGGCGTGATGATCTGCACTCTGGGACGTGCCGGCCGGTCACCTGTCGACGGCGGTGTGCCGTCCCGCGCCGGTCCGCGCGGCCCGCCGACGGGCCCGGAACACCGTGGCGGTGAGCAGCCCGACCAGCCCCACGACCACCCAGACCAGGAGCCCGGTCAACGCCCAGCCGCCACCGCGCCAGTCGAAGTAGACGGCCGACTTGAACAGGTCGGTGGCGAGCCCTGGCACGTTCCAGCGGTGCATCCCGCGCAGGAACGCGGGCAGGAACTCGGGCGCGTAGATGCCGCCGGAGCCCGGGTTGCCGAGCACCACCAGCAGCAGGATCACCAGCCCGGTGCCGAGCAGGCCGAGCCACGCCTGCACGGCCGCCGCCACCATCCCGGCCGCGAACGCGGCCAGCGCGCCGACCACCGCGATGGTGCCCACGCCGTGGTCGAACACGTCCAGCACCGGCCCGACCAGCACCGCCCCGATGGTGCCGAGCAGGATGGAGTGCACCGCCAGCGTGGCGATCCGCAGCCCGGCCTGGCGCAGCCCGCGCGGGCTGGTGCCGAGCGAGATGCCCAGCGCGGTGGAGGCCAGGTAGCCGCCGAGCACCACGCCGACCGCCAGGTAGAACGGGACCAGGCCGCGCGGGTCGCCGTCGGACACCGGCACCTCGTCGGTGACCTGCAACGGCACCCCGGCCTGCTGGGCGGCCCGGGTGAACACGTCGGTGACCAGCTCGGTGGCGGCCGGCGCGCCGGCGCTGGCGGTGGCCAGGGTCAGTCCGCCCGGGGCGGAGCTGAGCACCGCGTACACCGATCGGTCGTTGAGGCCGTCGACGGCGCGGGCCTGACTGTCGTACCCGACGGGTTTGATGGTGTCCGTGCGGGCGCGGACGGCGGTCATCACGGCCTGCGCCTGCTGGTCGGAGGTCACCACGGCGACCGGCAGGTCGCGTGGTTCCGGCTTGTGCAGCGCGCCGACGTAGGCCGCGATGAACGCGCTGGCCAGCGCCAGGGTGCCGAGCACCAGCGCGGCGGTGCGCGGCAGCCAGTCCCGGGTCCGCAGCTCCGGCTCGTCGTCCACGGGCCCAGCCTATTGCCGGCATGTGCCCCATTTTTGCGGTTTCGCCGGGCGGAATTCGCTGGTGCCTCCCGATAGCGTTCGGATCATGACGACGCCGCGTTACCCCACCAAGCCGCAGCCGGGCGACCGGGTCGCGGTCGTCTCGCCGTCCGCCGGCCTGCCGGGTCTCTTCCCCCACGTGTACGAGCTGGGCCTGCGCCGGCTCCGCGAGGAGCTGCACCTGGTGCCGGTGGAGTATCCGACCACCCGCGTGATGGGCGCCGACCCGCGCGACCGGGCCCGCGACCTGACCGCCGCGTTCGCCGACCCGACCATCACCGCGGTGCTGGCCACCGTCGGCGGCGACGACCTGATCACGGTCACCCCGTTCCTCGACGACGACGTGCTGCGCGCCAACCCGAAGCCGTACCTCGGCTACTCCGACAACACCAACGTGCTCAACCACCTGTACCGGCTGGGGATGGTGGCCTACCACGGCGGCTCGGTGCTGGTGCACCTCGGCCGGCCCGGCCGCCCGCACCCGCTGACGTTCGACTCGCTGCGCGCGGCGCTGTTCACCTCCGACTGGTACGACCTGACGCCGGCCGCCGAGTGGGGCGACGAGCCGCTCGACTGGCAGGACCCGACGACGCTGACCGAGGAGCCGCCGATGCTGCCCGGCGCGGGCTGGCGCTGGCACGGCCCGGCCCGGGTGGTGCGGGGCCGCACCTGGGGCGGCAACCTGGAGATCCTGCACTGGCTGGCGGCGGCCGACCGGGTGCCGTCCGCCGCCGAGCTGGCCGGCTCGGTGCTGCTGCTGGAGACCTCGGAGGAGATGCCGTCGGCGCAGGAGGTCTTCCGGATCGTGCGGAACCTGGGCGAGCGCGGCCTGCTGGCCGGCTTCCCGGCGATCGTGGTCGGTCGCCCCAAGGCGTGGGACTTCGACCGGCCGCTGTCCGTCGCGGAGCGGGCCGCGTGGGGCGAGGCGCAGCGGGCGGCGATCCTGCGGGCGATCGGCCCCTACGTCGACGACCCGGTGGTGGTCTTCGACGTCGACCTCGGTCACACCGACCCGCAGTTGATCATCCCGTACGGCGGCGAGATCCTGGTCGACGCCGTCGAGCGGCGGATCGCCGTGCGCTACTGACCCGCACGAACACGCGCAGGTCGCCCAGGCGATCGGCGGAGGTCGAGGTGGTCAGGGGTTGGTGGTGGCGAAGGCGCGGACCGGGAACGTGCCCATGCCGCCCACCCTCGGTGGGGCGGCGGTGAACCGGAAACCGGTGGGCGGCAGCTCGGACAGGCCGGTCAGGTGCTCCACGATCGGGATGCCGGCGGCCAGCAACGTGCTGTGCGCCGGGCGCTCACCGGCCGCGGCCGGGGTCATGTCGTCGATGTTGACCGAGTCGATGCCGACAAGCGTCGCGCCGGCCTCGACCAGCCAGGACGCGCCGTCGCCGGTCAGGAACGGGGCGTCCTCGGCGGCGTACCGGTCGGTGCCGAAGTGCGTGTCCCAGCCGGTGTGCAGCAGCACCGCCCGCCCGGCCACCTCGTACGGGGCGAGCAGCAGGCGGTCCACCGCGCGGACCCCGGCGGGCACGCGGACCACCAGACCGGGCAGGTCGACGAGCTGGCCCAGGGGCACCCCGGCCAGGTCGGGACCGTCCGCGAAGCGGTGCGACGGCGTGTCGACGTATGTGCCGGTGTTGGCGATCATGTCGATGCGCCCGACGTGGAACTCGACGCCCGGGGCGTACCGCTGGCGGGAGGTCTCCCGGGTGAGCCAGTCGGTGATCCGCGGCCCCGGCCAGCCGGGCAGCGTGACCAGGCCGTCGGTGATCTCGTGGCTCAGCTCGACCAGCCGCCGCCCGCCGGTGGCCGGGACGGTGGTGCCGCGCCCGCCCTTGTGCGGCTCCTCGACAACGGTCCGGTTGGTGATCCGCACCTCGCCGACCATGAGCAGCCCGAGGTGCCGGACCAGCAACGCGGCCAGCTCGTCGTCGGTGATCCCGGGGTCGGGCACGTCCAGCCGGAACCCGTCGGTGCGCAGGCCGCCGCCGTTGACGAAAACCACCTCGGCGTCGAAGACCGCCCGATACTCGCCCATCCGCCCACCGCACCACGCCCCCTCCACCCCGTCAAGAAGCGCGGCAGATTCCCGGAAAGCGTGCTTGTCGGCACCCCGAAGGCCCCTCTTTCCGTGAATCTGCGCGCGGCGAGGGCGGGGGTGGAGGGCGGGACGTGTGGGTGGGGGGTGTGGGGGACGGGAGAGGGATAGGCTCGACGGGTGCACCCCCCGTCCGGCTGGACGCGGGGTCGTCGTCGTGTCAAGCGCTGGAAGTGATCACTGATGCTCACCGGACTCTTCGCCGCCGCCCTGGCCGACCCCGGGCTGGCCCGGGCGCGTGACCTGGCGCGCTCCGGTGCCGCGCAGGTCGACGGTCTCGACCTCACCGCACCCGCCGCGCTGCGCCCGTTCGCGGTCGCGGCGGTGGCCGCCGACGAGCAGGGGGCCGGGCGGCCGGTGCTCGCGGTCACCGCCACCACCCGGGAGGCCGACGACCTGGTCTCGGCGCTGGGCAGCCTGCTGCCGCCGGAGCAGGTGGCGGTCTTCCCGTCCTGGGAGACGCTGCCGCACGAGCGGCTCTCGCCCCGCTCCGACACGGTCGGCCGGCGGCTGGCCGTGCTGCGCCGGCTGGCCCACCCCGACTCGGCCGACGCGCACGGGCGCACCGGGCCGCTGCGGGTGGTCGTCGCGCCGGTCCGGTCGCTGCTCCAGCCGCAGCTCAAGGGCCTCGGCGACCTGGAGCCGGTGCAGCTCGCCGCCGGCGAGGAGGCCGACCTGGAGGAGGTCGCCCGCCGGCTCACCGACATGGCGTACGCCCGGGTCGACCTGGTCACCAAGCGCGGCGAGTTCGCCGTGCGCGGCGGCATCCTGGACGTCTTCCCGCCCACCGACGAGCACCCGTCCCGGGTCGAGTTCTGGGGCGACGAGGTGGAGGAGATCCGCACCTTCGCGGTCGCCGACCAGCGCACCATCGAAGGGGTGGCGCAGCTCTGGGCGCCGCCCTGCCGTGAGCTGCTGCTCACCCCGGAGGTCCGGCAGCGGGCCGCCGCGCTCGCCGCCGAGCACCCCGAGCTGGCCGAGATCCTCGACAAGCTGGCCGAGGGCATCCCGGTCGAGGGGATGGAGTCGCTCGCGCCGGCGCTGATCGGCGACGACGCGCTGGAACTGCTCGTCGACTGCATGCCGGCCGGCACCCACGTGCTGCTCTGCGACCCGGAGCGGATCCGCACCCGGGCGCACGACCTGGTCCGTACCTCGGAGGAGTTCCTCCAGGCGAGCTGGGCCGCGGCCGCCGTCGGCGGCCAGGCCCCGGTCGACCTCGGCGCCGCCGCCTTCAAGACCCTGGCCGAGGTACGCACGCAGGCCCGCGCCCTGCGCCAGCCCTGGTGGACGCTCGCCCCGTTCGGCCTGGTGGAGGCCGACCCGGCCCGGCAGCCCTGGGAGGACGCGCCGGCCGAGGTCGACGTCACGCCCGACGACGCCATCGCGGTGAGCCTGGCCGCCCAGCCGGCTCCGCTCTACCACGGCGAGACCGCCCGGGTGGTCGACGACCTGAAGCGCTGGGCCGGCGAGGGCTGGTCGATCGCGCTGGTCTTCGAGGGGCACGGCCCCGCCCAGCGGGCCGTCGAGGTGCTCCGCGACGCCGGCCTCGGCGCCCGGCTGGTGGCGGAGGTGCCGGCCGCGCCCGCCCCCGGTGAGGTGCTGGTCTCCTGCGGTTGCCTGACCGCCGGCTTCGTCGACGAGGCGTCCAGGTTCGTGCTGCTGACCGGCAACGACGTCACCGGCGGCCGGGGCACCTCCACCCGCGACATGCGCAAGATGCCCAGCCGGCGGCGCAACACCATCGACCCCCTGGAGCTGCGGGCCGGTGACTTCGTGGTGCACGAGCAGCACGGCATCGGCCGCTACGTCGAGCTGGTGCAGCGCACCGTCAACGGCGCCAGCCGGGAGTACCTGGTCATCGAGTACGCGGCGAGCAAGCGCGGCCAGCCCGGCGACCGGCTCTTCGTCCCCACCGACCAGCTCGACCAGCTCTCCCGCTACGTCGGCGGCGAGCAGCCCACGCTGCACAAGATGGGCGGCTCGGACTGGCAGAAGTCCAAGGCCCGGGCCCGCAAGGCGGTCCGCGAGATCGCCGCCCAGCTCATCCAGCTCTACGCGGCCCGGAAGGCGTCCAAGGGGCACAACTTCGGGCCGGACACCCCGTGGCAGCGGGAGCTGGAGGACGCGTTCCCCTGGCAGGAGACGCCGGACCAGATGGCCGCCATCGAGGAGGTCAAGCGGGACATGGAGCAGACCGTCCCGATGGACCGGCTGATCTGCGGCGACGTCGGCTACGGCAAGACCGAGATCGCGGTCCGGGCGGCGTTCAAGGCGGTCCAGGACGGCAAGCAGGTGGCCGTGCTGGTGCCCACCACGCTGCTCGTGCAGCAGCACTACAACACGTTCGCCGAGCGGATGAGCCAGTTCCCGGTGAACATCCGGCAGCTCTCCCGGTTCCAGACCCCGAAGGAGTCCGAGCGGACGCTGGAGATGGTCGCCGAGGGCACCGTCGACATCGTCATCGGCACCCACCGGCTGCTCCAGGCGGCCACCCGGTTCAAGTCGCTCGGGCTGGTCGTCATCGACGAGGAGCAGCGCTTCGGCGTCGAGCACAAGGAGCACCTGAAGACGCTGCGCGCCTCGGTCGACGTGCTCGCCATGTCGGCCACCCCGATCCCGCGGACGCTGGAGATGGCGATCACCGGCATCCGGGAGATGTCCACCATCGCCACCCCGCCGGAGGAGCGGCACCCGGTGCTCACGTTCGTCGGGGCGTACGACGACCGGCAGGTGGCCGCGTCCGTCCACCGTGAGCTGCTCCGCGACGGGCAGGTGTTCTACCTGCACAACCGCGTCGAGTCGATCGACAAGGCGGCCCGCCGGATCCGTGAGCTGGTGCCCGAGGCGCGGGTCGCGGTGGCGCACGGCCAGATGGGCGAGGAGGCGCTGGAGAAGGTGATGGTCGGCTTCTGGGAGAAGGAGTTCGACGTCCTGGTCTGCACCACGATCGTGGAGTCCGGCATCGACATCCCGAACGCCAACACGCTGATCGTCGAGCGCGCCGACCTGCTCGGCCTGGCCCAGCTCCACCAGATCCGCGGCCGGGTCGGCCGGGGCCGGGAGCGCGCGTACGCGTACTTCCTCTACCCGCCGGAGAAGCCGCTCACCGAGAACGCGCACGAGCGGCTGGCCACCATCGCCCAGCACACCGAGCTGGGCGCCGGCATGTACGTGGCGATGAAGGACCTGGAGATCCGCGGCGCCGGCAACCTGCTCGGCGGCGAGCAGTCCGGCCACATCGAGGGCGTCGGCTTCGACCTGTACGTGCGGATGGTCGGCGAGGCGGTGTCCGCGTTCAAGGGCGAGAGCACCGAGGAGGAGGCCGACGTCAAGATCGACCTGCCGATCGACGCGCACCTGCCGCACGACTACGTCGGCGTGGAGCGGCTGCGGCTGGAGATGTACCGCAAGCTCGCCGAGGCCCGCGACGCCGAGCGGCTGCGCGAGGTGGTGGCCGAGATGACCGACCGGTACGGCGAGCCGCCCGCCCCGGTGCAGAACCTGGTCGCGGTGGCGAACTTCCGGCTGCTGGCCCGCCGCTACGGCCTGACCGACGTGTCGATGCAGGGCAAGCACATCCGGTTCGGGCCGCTGCCGCTGCCCGACTCGAAGCAGATGCGGCTCAAGCGCTACCACCCCGACTCGGTCTACAAGCAGGCGCTCGACCAGGTCAGCGTGCCCCGGCCGAGCACCAGGCGGATCGGTGGCGAGCCGCTGCGCGACCAGGCGCTGTTGGAGTGGTGCGCGCAACTCCTCTCCGACGTGTTGGGGGAGCCCGAGGAGCTGGCCGGTTCTGCCAGCCCCGCAGTGGCGAGCGGAAGGTGACACAGCGAGCCGGCGGCGGCGCAGCCGGCCGGGGCGGGGGCGCGGTGAGGTGGGCGGCGTCACAGCCGGATACGGGGCGTGAGAGAGTGACCGTCATGCGTGCTCGCCGTCTTGTCGCCGTCGCCAGCGTGGCGGTCGGCCTCGTCGCCCTCTCCGGTTGCCGTACCGAGCCCGGGGTCGCCGCCTACGTCGGCGACACCCGCGTCACCGAGGATCGGGTCACCTCGATCCTCGACGAGGTCCGGGACGGCCTGTCCAGCCAGCCGGCCACCGCTCCGCAGGCCGACGCGTTGCTGCCGGCCCGGGACCAGGTGGTCGCCACCCTCGTGCTGTCGGACGTGTGCCGGGAACTCTCCGCCGACAAGGGCTACCAGCCGCAGGGCCAGGTGACGCCGGATCAGGTGGCCCAGCAGACCGGGCTGCCCGCCGGCGCGACGTACGCGAAGAAGGTGGCCGAGTTCTACACCTGCATGTCCGGCCTGCCGGCCGGCGAGCCGGCCGCCCCCACGGCCGAGGACCTGGCCACCGTGATCGCGGCCGGCCGGGCCGCCGGCGCCATCCCGCCGGACGTGAAGGACGCCGACGCGGCCAGCCAGCTCGACGGGCAGCAGCTCCGGTCCGCGCTGGCCACCCGCAAGGTGCTCGCCGACGCCATCGGCGGGTACGACGTCTCGGTCAACCCGCGCTACCGCCCGCTGGCGTTCCCGCTGCTCAGCTTCAAGGGCGACGTGCCGGCGGTGGCCGTGCCGCTGGGCGAGCCGGGCTCGTCGGTGACCGACGTCTCCACCCCGGAGCCGGAGACCGGTGAGTCGGTGCCGGTGATCGACCCGTCGGCGGCGCCCGGCGCATGACCGCGCGCATCGTCCTGCTGGTCACCTCGCCCCGGCTGCCGGCCGGTCTGCTGACGTCGGCCGCCTGGGACGCCGTACGCTCCGCGCCGGTCCTCACCGGCGCGGAGAGCGAGTTGACCCGGGCGGTCCGGACGGCCGGCGCCGAGGTGCGCGTGGTGACCGAGGGCGCGACGCAGGCGCTGCTGGACGCCGCCGCGACCGATGGCGGCGCGGTCTGGCTGGCCGGCCCGGCCGGCGACGAGGCGCTCGCCCGTGAGCTGGGGCTGCGGCTGGCCCGGCAGCCCGGCCTGGCCGAGTTGGAGCTGATGTACGGCTCGTGGGATCCGCCGGGTGCCCGGCTGCTGGACGCGGTCGAGGTGATGGACCGGCTGGCCTCCCCGGGCGGTGATCCGTGGAAGCGGGCGCAGACGCACCGCAGCCTGGCCCCGTTCCTGCTGGAGGAGTGCTACGAGGCGTACGACGCGATCGGCGCCGACGACACCGACGCGTTGCGCGAGGAGTTGGGCGACGTGCTGCTCCAGGTGCTGCTGCACGCCCGGCTCGCGGAGGACCTGCCGGAGGGGGAGAGCTGGACCGTCGACGACGTGGCCGGCGGCCTGGTCGACAAGATGGTGCGGCGCAACCCGCACGTGTTCTCCGGCGAGCGGGCCGGCTCGATCGAGGAGATCGAGGCGAACTGGGAGCGGATCAAGCGGGCCGAGAAGACCCGTGACTCGGTGCTGGACGGCATCGCGCTGAGCCAGCCCGCGCTGGCCCTGGCCGCGAAGATCCTGGACCGCGCCGGCCGGGTGGGGCTGGCGGTGCCGCCGCCGCTCGCCGAGTCCCAGGTGGACGCGGAGGCGCGGCTCGGCGCGAGCCTGCTGGCCACCGTCGCCGCCGCCCGGCAGGCCGGCATCGACCCGGAGGCCGCGCTCCGCCGCGCCACCCTGGCGTACGCCGACGCGGTCCGCGCCGCCGAACGCGCCTGACCCGCTTCGGCGATCTTGCACTTTCCGCCCCGACAAATCGGCTGAATCCGGCATCGGAGGGGCCGCAACTGCAAGATCGCGGGGGATGGGCGTCGGGGGTGATCGGTAGGGTTCGGGGATGGAAGCGTTTGGGGTGTTGGCGGAGCGGATCGTGGAGGCCGTGCTGGAGAGCCGGCCCGGGTTGGCGACCTCGGTCGGGGACCACCGCTACGACGACCGCCTGCCCGACCTCTCCGCCGACGCGCTCGCCGCCGACCGGGCGATGCTCCGGGACGCGGCCGACGCGCTCTCCGAGATCGACCCCGACGTGCTCGACACCGACGAGAGTGTCGACCACGCGCTGCTCAGCGCCCTGGTCGACCGCGGGCTGTTCGAGGACTCCGAGATCCGCAGCCACGAGTGGGACCCACTGCGGCACAACCCGGGCCCGCTGCTGCACGCGTTGCTGGCCCGGCCGTACGCGCCGGTCGAGGAGCGGCTGACCCACCTGGCCGGGCGCCTCTCCGCCGTACCGGATGCGCTGGCGACCGCGCGCGCGACGCTGCGGGACATGCCGCGGGTCCACGCCGAGACGGCGGTCGGGCAGTTCATCGGCGCGGCGGCGCTGGTCCGCGACGAGGTGCCGGCGCTGCTCGCCCAGGCGCCGGCGCTGCGTGACCGGGTGGGGCCGGCCGCCACCGCGGCGATCGCCGCGCTCGACGAGTTCGTGGCGTGGCTGCGGGCCGGGCTGGCGGCCGACGCCGGGCCGGGGCGCGACCCCCGGCTGGGCCGGCGGCGCTGGGAGGCACGGCTGTGGCACACGCTCGACACCGAGCTGGGCGCCGCCGAGGTGCAGCGCCGCGCGTGGGCCAACCTCGACCGGGTCACCGACGAGATCCGCGCGGCGGCCGTCGAGCTGGTCGGCGGTCCGGCCGACGACGAGACGGTACGCCGCGCGCTGGACCTGCTGGCCGCCGAGCACCCGGACGACGCCACCATCGTCGGCCTCGCCTCCGGCACGCTCGACGAGGCCACCGACTTCGTCCGCCACCACGACCTGGTCAGCCTGGTCGACGACCCGTGCGTGATCCAGGAGATGCCGGAGTTCGCGCGCGGCGTCGCGGTGGCCTACTGCGACTCGCCCGGCCCGCTGGAGACGGCCGACGTGCCGACGTTCTACTGCATCGCGCCCACCCCGGCGGACTGGCCGGCGCAGCGGGTCGAGTCGTTCTACCGGGAGTACAACGACCACATGATCCGCAACCTGACCGTGCACGAGGCGATGCCGGGTCACTTCCTCCAGCTCGCGCACGCCCGCCGGTACGCCGGCCCGACCCGGGTGCGTGCGCTCACCGAGTCCGGCGTGTTCGTCGAGGGCTGGGCGGTCTACACCGAGGAGCTGATGGCCGGGCTCGGATTCGGCGGGCTGCCGGTGCGGTTGCAGCAGCTCAAGATGCAGCTCCGGATGACCATCAACGCGCTGCTCGACCAGCTCGTGCACTGCGACGACCTGCCCGAGGCCGAGGCGATGGCGTTGATGACCGGGCGCGGCTTCCAGGAGGAGGGCGAGGCGGCCGGCAAGTGGCGGCGGGCGCTGTTGACCTCCACCCAGCTCTCCACGTACTTCGTCGGCTACAGCGAGATGGCGGACATCGCCGCCGCCCGGCCGGCCGGCGTGCCGGCGCGCGACTGGCACGACGCGATGCTGTCGCACGACTGCCCGCCGCCGCGTCACCTGCGCACGCTGCTGGGGGTGTGAGGGTCAGGACGCCTTCGGGCGGCGGTCCACCACACCGGCGCCGGCCGGCACCGCGAACGCGCCGGCCTCGACCGTCTCGGTGTAGCGGCTCATGGTGAGCTCGGCCGCTTTGCCGTCGAGCGTGCCGGTGAAGCTGCCGAGCACCCCCTCGGTGGTGACGCAGGCGGTGAAGCGCTCCCCGGCGTCGGTGACGTCGATGCAGGTGGCGTGGTGCCCGGCCAGCGTGGTGTCAGTCTGTTTGATGACCGCCTGGGGCTCCAGCGCGGCGGCGGTGAGCAGCCGGATCACCGCCGGCGGGGTGACCAGCCCCTGCTTGCGCGCCTCGTCGTAGACGATCACCGACGGCTTGCCGGCGGTCAGCACCGGCGGGGACATGGTGCAGGAGGTGCGGGCGGTGGTGCTCGCGCACCGGGTCACCGCCTCCTGGGTCACCGTGATCTTGCCGCCGGGCCAGGCGTAGGTGGAGCGGAGCGGCTTGGCGGTCTGCGCGATCGAGGCGGTCCCGCCGCCGGTGAGCTGGTATTCCGCGGCCCAGGTCCGCTCCAGCGCCCGGTCCATCCGCGCGGCGAGGTCGTTGACCAGGTCGGCCCGGCCGAGCGCGACGTCCGCGTCGTCCAGGGCCTGACAGCCGGTGACCGAGAGCGACGCGATGACCGAGGCGGCGAGCACGCGGAGGGTCGTCGAAGCGGCAGGCATGATGCCCAGCCTTGTCGATCGACGCAACCTATCGCAAACCCGTTGCCGGTTGACGACCGGTAAACCGGGAATGTCCGTCTCATTCGCTGCCCGGGGGTGCGCCCCGAGCGCCGTACCGGAGAGCGGGGACCGATACGCTGCGTTCAACACCTGCCTCAGCCGCACCGTCGCGGCCCACACCGGACCGGAACACACAAACGAGGAGCGACTCAGTGGCAACCATCGAGGGAATTGTCGCCCGGGAGATCCTGGACTCGCGGGGCAACCCGACGGTCGAGGTCGAGGTCGGGCTCGACGACGGCACGATCGCCCGCGCCGCGGTGCCGTCCGGCGCCTCCACCGGCGCCTTCGAGGCGGTCGAGCTGCGCGACGGCGACAAGGACCGCTACCTGGGCAAGGGTGTCGAGAAGGCGGTCGCGAACATCGAGGACCGGATCGTCGACCAGCTCATCGGCTACGAGGCCAGCGAGCAGCGGCTGATCGACCAGAAGATGATCGACATCGACGGCTCGGACAACAAGGGCGAGCTGGGCGCCAACGCCATCCTCGGCGTCTCCCTGGCCGTGGCGAAGGCCGCCGCCGGCAGCGCCGAGCTGAGCCTCTTCCGCTACCTGGGCGGCCCCAACGCGCACCTGCTCCCGGTGCCGATGATGAACATCCTCAACGGTGGCGCGCACGCCGACTCGAACGTCGACGTCCAGGAGTTCATGATCGCGCCGATCGGCGCACCGACGTTCCGGGACGCGGTCCGCTCCGGCGCCGAGGTCTACCACGCGCTGAAGTCGGTGCTGAAGAAGAAGGGACTGTCGACCGGCCTCGGCGACGAGGGCGGCTTCGCCCCGAACCTGCCCACCAACGCCGCCGCGCTGGACCTGATCGCCGAGGCGGTGGAGAAGGCCGGCTACCGGCTCGGCACCGACATCGTCTTCGCGCTCGACGTGGCCGCCACCGAGTTCTTCGACAACGGCTCCTACACGTTCGAGGGCAGCACCAAGAGCGCCGAGGAGATGAGCAACTACTACACCAAGCTCGCCGGCGACTACCCGATCGTCTCCATCGAGGACCCGCTCGCCGAGGACGACTGGAGCGGCTGGGCCACGCTCACCGCCGCGCTGGGCGACCGGATCCAGATCGTCGGTGACGACCTGTTCGTGACCAACCCGCAGCGCATCGCCCGGGGCATCGCCGAGCGGGCCGCCAACGCGGTGCTGGTCAAGGTCAACCAGATCGGCTCGCTCACCGAGACGCTGGACGCCGTGGACCTGGCCCACCGGGCCGGCTTCCGGTGCATGATGAGCCACCGCTCCGGCGAGACCGAGGACACCACCATCGCCGACCTGGCGGTCGCCACCGGCTGCGGTCAGATCAAGACCGGCGCGCCGGCCCGCTCCGACCGGGTCGCCAAGTACAACCAGCTCCTGCGGATCGAGGAGGAGCTTGCCGACGCGGCGCGGTACGCCGGCGCCGGCGCGTTCCCGCGTTACCGTTCGGCCTGAGGTCGACGCTCCGGGGGAGGGGTGTGACGATGCAGCAGCGCCGCACACCGGGTGGCCAGCGGCCCGCCCGTCGGCCGGGTCAGGCCGGCCGGGCGGGCGGGGGCCGAACCCGGTCCACGGCCCGCGACGGCGTCCGCGCGGAGGCGCGCGCCGCCGGTCGGTCACCCGGCGCGTCCCGCGTCACCGAGGGCGTACGCTCCGCGAACCGTCCGGGCGCGGCCCGGCGTACCGCGGCCGGCGGCACGGTCAAGCGGCTCACCGCACCCCAACCCCGGCGCTTCACCGGGCGCGCCACCGTGCTGTTCGCGGTGCTGATCGCGCTCGCCCTGGCGTACACCTATCCGGTCCGGGTCTACCTGGACCAGCAGACCGACATCGAGCGGATGGAGGCGTCCCAGGCGGCGCAGCGGGCGGAGATCGACCGGCTCACCGCCGAGGCGGCCAAGTGGAAGGACCCGGAGTACGTCAAGACGCAGGCCCGGGAACGGTTCTTCATGGGCAAGCCGGGGGAGACGCTGCTGGTGGTGCTCTCCGACCCGGACGGGGCCGCCAAGGACGCCGGCAGGGGCGCGAAGCCGGGGGCGCCGAGACCGCCCGACCCCTGGTACGACACGCTGTGGTCGAGCGTGCAGGCGGCGAACGCCGAGCGCCCCGACAAGTGAGCTACCTCGAAAGGCGCAACCCGTGAGCGTCGTACCACCGCAGGAGCCGGCGGCGGACTCCGTACCCCCGCCGGAACGCCGACCGGCCACCGAGGCCGACCTGGCCGTGGTCGCCGCGCAGCTCGGACGCCCGCCGCGCGGCACCCGGGCGGTGGCCCACCGGTGCCCGTGCGGCCTGCCCGACGTGGTGGAGACGACGCCCCGGCTGGCCGACGGCACGCCGTTCCCGACGCTGTTCTACCTGACCTGCCCGCGGGCCACCGCGGCGTGCAGCCGGCTGGAGTCGGCCGGGCTGATGAAGGAGATGGCCGACCGGCTCGCCGAGGACCCGGAGCTGGCCGCCCGTTACCGGGCCGCGCACGAGGACTACCTGGCCCGCCGCGACGCGATCGGCGAGGTGCCGGAGATCGCCGGCATCTCGGCCGGCGGGATGCCCGGGCGGGTGAAGTGCCTGCACGTGCATCTCGGCCACGCGTTGGCCGCCGGCCCCGGGGTGAACCCGTTCGGCGACGAGACGCTGGCGCTGGTGGAGAAGTGGTGGGCCGCCGGCCCCTGCGTGGACGTGCCCGCCGGGGAGTGAGATGACCACCGTCGACCAGGTCACTGTCCGCCGGGCCCGCACCGCCGACGTGCGCGGCATCCGCCGGCTGGTGGACACGTACACCGACGACCGGCGGCTGCTCAGCAAGGCCACCGTGACGCTCTACGAGGACGTGCAGGAGTTCCGGGTGGCGGTGACGCCGGACGGCACGGTGGTCGGCTGCGGCGCGCTGCACGTCATGTGGGAGGACCTGGCCGAGATCCGTACGGTCGCGGTCGACCCGTCCTGCCGGGGGCACCGGATCGGCCACCGGATCGTCGGTGAGCTGATCGACGCGGCCCGCGAGCTGGGCATCGCCCGGATCTTCGTGCTCACGTTCGAGACCGGCTTCTTCGGCGGGTTCGGCTTCTACGAGATCGACGGCGCCCCGGTGCCGCAGTTGGTCTACGAGCAGCTCCTGCGCTCCTACGACGAGGGTGTGGCCGAGTTCCTCGACCTGGAACGGGTCAAACCCAACACCCTGGGCAACACCCGCATGCTGCTGCGCCTCTGAGTCGCCCCCGGGCTGCCGTAGGGTGGGCGCCGTGAGCGTGCGCGTGGGGGCCATCGACTGCGGGACCAACTCGATCCGACTGCTGATCGCGGACCTGCCGGATCCCTCCGCCGGGGCGGCGGCGCCGCTGACCGACGTCAGCCGGCGGATGGAGATCGTGCGGCTGGGGCAGGGCGTCGACCGGACGGGCACGCTGGCGCCCGAGGCGATCGAGCGGACCCGGGTGGCGCTCGCCGACTACGCGGCGGAGATCGAGAAGACCGGCGTCGAGCGGGTGCGCATGTGCGCCACCTCGGCGTCGCGCGACGCCTCCAACGCCGACGACTTCCGCGCAATGGTCGAGCGGACGCTCGGCGTACCGCCGGAGGTGGTGACCGGCGACGAGGAGGCCCGGCTGTCGTTCACCGGCGCGGTGCGCGGGCTGCCCGCCGACGCCGAACCGCCGTACCTGGTGGTCGACATCGGCGGTGGCTCGACCGAGTTCGTGGTCGGCACCCGCGCCGACGGCGTGCGCGGGGCGATCTCGGTGGACATCGGCTGCGTCCGGATGACCGAGCGGCACCTGCCCGGCGATCCGCCCACGCCGGCCGAGATCGCCGCCGCCGAGGCGGACATCGCGGCGGCGGTGGACCGGGCGCTGGCCGCCGTCCCCGGCCGGGAGGCCGCCACGCTGGTCGGGCTCGCCGGTTCGGTCACCACCGTGGTCGCCCTGGCCGAAGGGCTCCGGGAGTACGACCCGAGCCGCATCCACCACGCCCGGGTCCCGTACGCGCGGGTCGCCGAGGTGACCGCCTACCTGCTCGGCGCCACCCGGGAACAGCGGCTGGCGGAGCCGGTGATGCACCCCGGCCGGGCGGACGTGATCGGCGCCGGCGCGCTGGTGCTACGCGTGATCATGGAGCGGGCCGGCATGTCCTCGGTGGTCGCCTCGGAGCACGACATCCTCGACGGCATCGCCTGGAGCCTCGCCTAGCCCCCCGCCTCCCGCCCCCGCCCTCCCGGCCGCCCGCCCTCCCGCCCCCGCCCTCCCGGCCGCCCGCCCTCCCGCCCCCGCCCTCCCGGCCGCCCGCCCTCCGCTTCGTTGATCAAGGAGTTCGCGTCGGCGTTCGCGGCGAGTCCCGACGCAAACTCCTTGATCAACGAAGCGGGAGGGGGAGGGGGAGGGGGAGAGGGGGTGTCGTTGTTGACGGTACTGTGCATTGCGCACTAGTGTGCGGAGCGTGGATACGACGCAGCTTCTCAAGGGTGTCCTCGACCTGGCGGTGCTCGCCGTGCTCAGGGACTCCGACGGCTACGGCTACGACATCCTGCGGCGGCTGCGTGAGGCCGGCCTCACCGAGGTCGGCGACGCCTCGGTCTACGGCACGTTGCGCCGGCTCTTCAGCGCCGGCCTGCTCACCACCTACGTGGTGCCCAGCGAGTCCGGACCGCACCGCAAGTACTACGCGTTGAACGCCGCCGGGCGGGACCAGCTCACCCGCTCCGGCAAGACCTGGCGCTCGTTCGCCGCCACCATGGACGCACTGCTCGACGATCGGGGGATGGCGGCATGACCGTCACTGGGCAGGAGATCACGGACTACGTCGACCGGGTGCGGGCCGCGCTCGCCGACCTGCCGCCGACGCTCCGCGACGAGTTGACCGAGGACCTTCCGGAGCACCTCGCCGAGGTGGCCGCCGAGGGCGACGGCACGCTCGTCGACCGGCTCGGCGCACCGGAGGCGTACGCGGCCGAGCTGCGCGCCGCCGCCGGCGCCGGGGAGGGGCAGCGACCGGCGCGCTTCCACCGCCTGGCCGAGGTGCGGGAGCAGGCGGTCACTCAGTTGCGCCTGATGGACAGCCAGCTCGGCCCGTTGCTCGGGCACGAGACGGTCACCGACTTCCTGCGCCCGCTGCGACCGGCCTGGTGGCTGGTACGCGGCTGGCTGGCCGCCCTGCTCCTGGCGGCAATGGTGGACGGTGATTCCGGCCTGGTGCCCCGGGTGAACGGGAACAGCTCCGCCGGGTTGCTGCTGCTCCTGGGCGCGATCGTCGTGTCGATGTGGTGGGGTCGCCGCTCCGCCGGGATCACCGGGTGGCGTCGGCAACTGCACCAGATCGCCACCGCCGCGTTGCTGTTGTTCTCCTTCGCCGTGCTGGCCGAGGTGGACCAGCGCGCCGACACCGACGTCTACAGCAGCTACGAGCAGACGTCGGTCGACCACCGGTACGACCGGATCGAGGACGTCTTCGTCTACGACCAGCAGGGTCGGCTCATCCGCGACGCCCAGCTCTTCGACCAGAACGGCGTGCCGATCCGGCTCGGCCTGCCGAACTGCCTGGACTCGTCCGGCGCGGTGCCCGCGCCCCGCAACGCCTATCCGTACTGTCCGGAGCTGGCCCCGTTCGGCGCACCGGCCGTGACGCCGGCACCCGCCGCCCCGCCCACGGCCACCGACACGGCCTCGCCCACGGCTTCCGGCACGCCCGAGCCGACCGCGAGCGCGACGCCGGGATCGGCGGCTACGGCCCTGCCGACCGCGTCTGCCACCGGCGCGACCGCGGAATCTGGAGCGCCGGCTCCGGCCAACTGATCTGTCGCCGTCGTCCTCACCGCCGCCCGGGTGGCGGTGAGGACGACCGGCTCAGGCGATGGCGGCGATGTCGCCGTCGTCGAAGTAGATTGCCTGGTGCAGTCGGCCGCCCAGCGCGGCGGCGAACCGGGCAACCACCTCCTGGCCGGAGATCTTTCCCTGCTCGATCTGGGAGACCCGCCCCTTCGTGACGCCCATGCGGTCCGCCACCTGTTGCTGGGTCAGTCCTCGGGCGCGACGCACCTCGGCGAGCCGGTGACCGATAACCTCGGCGAGGAGTTGCTGCTTGCCCGCCTCGACTGCCTCTTCGCCGCCGGCTCGGGTGACGTGAGCGGTGCGGATGTCCTGCCACCGGGTGTAGTCGCTCATGCCCTCCCCTCCTCCTCTCGTGCCCGATCCTTGAGATAGAGCTCGTAACGGTGCTCGGCCGTCGGAATGGCCTCCTGGTACCACCTGTTCCACTGGCCCGACTTGTCGCCGGCGACCAGAAGGATGCTCGAACGCCATGGATCGAACGCAAAGAGGATACGTACGCTTCCCGGTCGGAGCTCCTTCAAGTTGGCCATGGACGAACCGTGGATGGTGTCGACGAGCGGTCGCCCGAGCCCTGGACCGACTTCCGCGAGTAAGTCGATCGCCTGGATGACCCGGGCATGGAGGTGTTGATCCAAGGTGTCGATCCATTGCCTCACCTCGTCGACGAGGTAGACGTCCCACTCACCAGCCACCACGCGGCGAGTTTAGCAATCGCTAAACCCCCTTGGCGGTTCAAACAGGAGGTGAATGCCACTGTTCTTCCGTCTTCCCCGGGCCGGTGACGGCGTGGCACGCTACCGGCACGTAACAGCCAACTGTGCGACCAGCCAACGGTGACTGACCGCTAGGAGGACGGGCCCATGGGCGAGATGGTGAGCTTCACCGGCAACGGGGGGACGAGCGAGGGGTATCTCGCGATACCCTCCGGCGGTGCGGCCAGCCCGGCGGTCATCGTCATCCAGGACTGGTGGGGCCTGGTGCCCCACGTCCGGGCCGTGGTCGACCGCTTCGCCGAGGCCGGTTTCGTCGCCCTCGCGCCCGACTTCCGGCACGGCGGTCCCGCCGTCAAGCCGACCGAGCCCCGGCAGATGCTGAACAGCAGCCAGATGGACGAGGCGGCCACCGACATCTCGGCCGCCGCCGAATACCTGGCGAGCCGCCCCGAGGTGGCCGGCAAGGTGGGCTGCGCCGGGTTCTGCGCGGGCGCCAGCCTCGCCCTGTGGGCCGGTACGACCTCCGAGCGGATCGTCGCCACCACCGCGTTCTACCCGCGCCTGCCCTGGGAGGGCATGGTCGCCGACTGGTCCGGCTACGCCGGCAAAGCCGCGCTCGTCCACTGTTCCGAGGCGGACGGTCTCTCCGCCGCCGACGGGGTGCAGGGCGTACGCCGGTCCATCGAGGCCGCCGGCGGCACCTGCCAGACGTTCGACTACCCGGGCACCGCGCACGCGTTCTTCAACGAGGACCGGCCGGAGCAGTTCGACCAGCGGGCCGCCGCCACCGCCTGGGCCCGCACCCTGGAACTGTTCCGGGCGAAGCTTGGCTGAGTCGCGTACCCCGGGGGAGGTGGTCGCCCGCGCGGCGCGGGCGACCGACCTGACCGACCTCGACGGCGCGGTCAGTGACTGCTTCGCCTGCCCGCGGCTGGTGGCGTGGCGCGAGGAGGTGGCCCGGGTCAAGCGGGCCGCGTTCCGCGACCAGGACTACTGGGGGCGGCCGGTGCCGGGGCTCGGGCCGCCGGACGCGCGGATCGCGATCCTCGGCCTGGCGCCCGCCGCGCACGGCGGCAACCGCACCGGCCGGCTCTTCACCGGGGACCGCTCCGGTGACGTGCTCTTCGCCGCGCTGCACCGGGCCGGGCTGGCCAACCAGCCGACGAGCGTCGCCGCCGACGACGGCCTGACGCTCCGGGAGACCCGCATCTTCTCGGCGGTGCGCTGCGCCCCGCCGGACAACAAGCCCACCCCGGCCGAGCGGGACACCTGCGCGCCGTGGGTGCACCGCGAGGTCGAACTGATCCGCCCCACGCTGCGCGTGGTGGTCGCGCTGGGCGCGTTCGCCTGGGCCGCGTGGTGGCCGGTGCTCCGCCAGGTGTACGGACAGCGCCCGCCCACACCGCGACCCGTGTTCGGTCATGGGGCACACTGGTCCGGCGAGTCCGTGCCGGCGTTGCTCGGCTGCTATCACGTCAGCCAGCAGAACACGTTCACCGGCCGGCTCACGCCGGCGATGTTGGACGACGTGTTCACCCAGGCCAAGCAACTGTCCGGGGTGGACTGAGGAACACACCTGAGGCGGGGGAATGGACTTCGGCGTGCTGCGCAGGTGGTGGCCGGTCGCGGCGGTCGCGGTGCTGCTCGCGGTCGCCGCCTTCGCCGCCGGCCACTCCGCGATCGGGGCCAGCCGGATCCCGCCCGTGGACAACGTCCCGTACGTCCCGGACTATCCGTCCGAGGCGCCGCCGTCGATCCCGGTCGAACCCCGGGAGGCGGGCGTGCCCTCCGAGGGTGGGGTGCCCGACTGGCTGGGCACCGCCGCGGTGGCGCTGCTCCTCACGATCGTGCTGGTCGTCGTCGGCTACCTGCTCTGGAGCGTGCTCCGCGGCGCGCTGCGCCGGACCACCCGCGCGGTGCCGGTGCGGCGCACCCGGCGTACCGCCGAGGGGACCGCCCGCGAGGTGGTGGCCGCCCTGGACGCCGGGCTGGAGGAGTTGGACGACCGCGCCACCGACCCGCGTACCGCGGTGATCGCCTGCTGGGTCCGGCTGGAGGAGGCCGCCGAGGACACCGGGGTGCCCCGGAGGACCGGCGACACACCCACCGACCTGGTCAGCCGGCTGCTGCGCGGCGACCCCGAGGCGGGCACCCCGGCGATCGCCAGCGCCGACGTGCTGGACGGGTTCGCGCACGTCTACCGGGAGGCCCGCTACGCCACCCACCCGGTCGACGAACGCACCCGCGACCAGGCCCGGGCGGCGCTGCGCCGGCTGCGCGGCGAGCTGACCGGGGTGGCGGCGGGGGAGGTCGGCGCTCCGTGAGCACCAGCATCGACGACCTGCTCGGCTCCGGTGAGGAGCCCACCGGCTCCGCCGCCGAACGACCGGCGGGCGGCCGGGCCCGGTGGTTGCTGCGGATCGTGCTGGTCACCGCCGCCGCCGTCGTGGTGATCGTGGTCGGTCTCCGCGCGGTCGGCCTGCGGGTGCCGCTCTGGATCATCGTGGCGGGTGTGCTCGCGGTGCTCGCCGTGCGCCGGGTCACCGCCGCGCTCTCGCCCCCGCCGCCGCCGCGCGCCGGGCTGCGGTCCTCCGGCGGCGAGGAGTCCGGCACCTGGAACTGGTCCGCCCGGGACGCGCTGCGGACCGCCATCAACGGCTGGGAACGACCGCTCGACTGGTGCACCGACAACCGGGAGCGGTTCACCGAGCGGGTGCTGCCCCGCCTCGGCGAGCTGGCCGACGAGCGGCTGCGCCAGCGGCACGGCGTCACCCGCGAGTCCGACCCGCCGCGCGCCCGCGCCCTGCTGGGCGAGCCGCTGTGGACGTTCCTCGGCACCCCCGCCCGCCGCCCCCCGACGCCGCGCGACCTCGCGGCGATCGTCGCCGAACTGGAGAAGATCTGATGAACGAGGACCGGAGCATGCCTCCCGCCGAGGTGGGCCGGCTCGCCCGGACCGTCCTGGACGCGGTCGGCACCGTCGTGGTCGGCAAGCGCGAGGCGCTGGAGCTGGTGCTGGCCGGCATCCTGGCCGGCGGCCACGTGCTGCTGGAGGACCTGCCCGGCCTGGGCAAGACGCTCACCGCGCGGTGCTTCGCACAGGCGCTCGGGCTGGACTTCCGCCGGCTCCAGTTCACCCCGGACCTGCTTCCCGCCGACGTCACCGGCTCGTTCCTGTACGACCAGAGCAGCGGCGACTTCTCGTTCCGGGCCGGGCCGCTCTTCACCAACCTGCTGCTCGCCGACGAGATCAACCGGACGCCGCCGAAGACCCAGTCGGCGCTGCTGGAGGCGATGCAGGAGAAGCAGGTCTCGGTGGAGGGCGTGACCTACCGGCTGGACGAGCCGTTCCACGTGCTGGCCACCGCCAACCCGATCGAGTACGAGGGCACCTACCCGCTGCCCGAGGCGCAACTCGACCGGTTCCTGCTGCGCGTCTCGTTCGGCTACCCGAACCACGACGAGGAGTGGGACGTGCTGCGCCGCCGCATCGCCCGGCGGCGCGAGGAGGCCGAGATCACGCCGGTGGTGGACGCCGCCACGCTGCGCGCCATGCAGGCCGCGCTGGAGGACGTGGTGGTCGAGGACTCGATCGGCCGGTACATCGTGGCGCTCACCGCGGCCACCCGCGAGCACCCGTCCGTGCTGGTCGGCGCGTCGCCGCGCGGCTCGCTGGCGTTGCTGTTGCTGTCCCGGGTGCGGGCCGTGCTCGCCAACCGGGACTACGTGGTGCCGGAGGACGTCAAGGCGGTGGCGGCGCCCGCGCTGGCGCACCGCATCACGCTGCGTCCGGAGATGTGGTTGCGCCGGGTCGACCCGGCGTTCGTGGTCGGCGAGGTGCTCGAGTCGACGCCCGCCCCGGCCAGCGGCGCGCTGCCCAGCTACGCCGCCGGGCGCTGATGGACGAGCGGGCCGAGCCGGCGAACGGCTGGGCGCCCACCTGGGCGCTCGGCCGGGCCGTGCTGCTCACCGGCGTGCTGCTCGTCGCGGCCGTGCTGCTCGGCCGGATCGACCTGGTGGTGCTGGCCACGCCGTTCGCGCTGGGCACCGCGTACGGGTTGCGCCGCCGCCCGGCCACCCAGCCCGAGCTGGAGCTGAGCGTCGCGGACACGCACCTGGTCGAAGGGTCGCCGATGGCCACCACGGTGGCGGTGGCCAACCCGGACCTGATCGGCTACGACCTGGCGGTGGTCCGGACCCGGATGTCGCCCTGGCTGCGGGTGGAGAAGGTCGGCTTCGGCGGTGCGGAGCTGGACGTGAGCCGCTCCGGCGGCGCGGACCGGCCGTTCGTCACGTCGGTGCCCCGGGGCAGCGCCGTCGACCTGGAGCTGACCGGCACCGCGCTGCGGTGGGGCCGGCACCCGTTCGGCCCGGCCGGCGTCCGGGTCGCCGCCGCCGACGGGCTGCTGGTCTCCCGGGCGGTGATCACCGCCCCGATCCGCGCCCGGGTCTACCCGCGCACCGAGCCGTTCGACGCGGTCGAGGCGATGCCCCGGGCCGCCGGGCTGGTCGGCGCGCACCGGTCACGGCGGCCGGGGGAGGGCGGCGAACTGGCCGGCGTACGCGTCTTCGCGCCCGGGGACCGGCTGCGCCGCATCGACTGGCGGGTGTCGCTGCGGGCCCGCCAACTGCACGTCGCGGCCACCCTCTCCGACCGGGACGCCGAGGTGGTGGTGCTGCTGGACGTGCTCGCCGAGGCGGGCCGCTCCGGCGGCGTACGCGGGCCGGCGTCGGTGCTCGACACCACGGTCCGGGCCGCCGCCGCGATCGCCGAGCACTACCTGCACCGGGGTGACCGGGTGGCGCTGCTGGAGTACGGTCCGGCCGCCCGGCGACTGCGTCCGGCGACCGGGCGCCGGCAGTACCTGACCGTGCTGGAGTGGCTGCTCGACGTGCACGCCGAGTCGTCCCCGCACGAGCCGTACGACCAGGTTTTCGGCCCGCAGGTGCTCTCCTCGGACGCGCTGGTGGTGGTGCTCACCCCGCTGCTGGACGAGCGCTCGGCGCAGATGCTGGCCCGGCTGGCCCGGGGCGGGCGGTTCGTGGTGGCGGTGGACACGCTGCCGGCGGAGCTGCCGGTGCCGAAGGATCGGGGCTGGGCCGAGGTGGCGTACCGGCTGTGGCGGCTGGACCGGGACACGATGATCGGGCAGCTTCGCGAGCACGGCGTGCCGGTGGTGCGCTGGGCCGGCGCGGGCAGCCTGGACGAGGTGCTGCGCGACGTGTCCCGCCTGGCCATGGCGCCGAGGGTGGGGCTGCGGTGAGTGACCTGGCGGGCGGGCTCGTGGAACGGGTGCGGGCGGTGCGGTACAAGGTGGCCCGGGTCAGCCCGCTGCCGCTGCTGGTGCGCGTCGGCATCTTCCTGGTCGTGTTCGCGGGCTTCCTGCTGGCGTACCCGGTGCAGATGCTGGCCCCGCGGTCGCTGCTGGCCCTGGCGGTGGCCGCGGTGCTGCCGGCGGTCGCGCCGCGCCGGCTCTGGCCGACGTTCGCCGCGCTGGTGACGGTCGGCGGCTGGCTGCTGGCCATGCTCGGCTACGACCGGCCGCCGGCGCTGTGGCGGCTGCTCGCCGTGGCGACGCTGCTCTACCTGGCGCACACGCTCTGCGCGCTGGCCGCGCTGCTGCCCTACGACGGGTTGCTCGACCCGGACCTGGTGCTGCGGTGGCTGGCCCGGGCCGGTGGCGTGGTGCTGGGCAGCGCCGTGCTCGGCGTCGTGCTGGCCTGGCTCGGTGGGGTCGGCGGGACCGACGGGACGCAGGTGGCGACCGTGGTGGGACTGCTGGTCGCGGTGGGGCTGAGCGCGTTGCTGGGGTGGCTGCTGCGTCGCAGATGACGGGACGCGGCGGGACGTTGCGCAGGTCACACGGGTTGTGCTCCGTCACAGAAGGGGGTCTCGCGCGGTATTACCGGAGCCGCCCGGGGAAAGATGGATGACGTGAATCCGAAGCGGATCCTTGTCGTGGGTGCCGGGCACGTCGGCCTGTACGCCGCTCTGCGTCTGTCGAAGAAGCTGAGCTCGCGTGAGGCCGAGGTGGTCGTCGTCGACCCGCAGCCCCACATGACGTACCAGCCGTTCCTCCCGGAGGCTTCGGCCGGCAACATCTCCCCGCGGCACGCTGTGGTGCCGCTGCGGCGGGAGTTGCGCAAGTGCACGGTGGTGGCCGGCACGGTCACCCGGATCGACCACGACCGCAAGACCGCCGTGGTGCAGCCGATCAGCGGCCCGACCCGGGAGATCCCGTACGACCACGTGGTGGTCGCCCCCGGCTCGGTCTCCCGCACCCTGCCGATCCCGGGCCTGCACGAGAACGGCATCGGGTTCAAGACCATCGGCGAGGCCATCTTCCTGCGCAACCACGTGCTGGACCGGCTGGACGTGGCGGCCGCCACGACCGACCCGGAGGTCCGTCGTCGCGCGTTGACGTTCACGTTCGTGGGCGGCGGTTACGCCGGCATCGAGGCGCTCGCCGAGATGGAGGACATGGCCCGCGACGCGCTGCGCTACTACCCGGAGCTGAAGCCGGAGGAGATGCGCTGGGTGCTGGTCGAGGCGACCCAGCGGGTGCTGCCCGAGGTCGATCGGGACATGGGCGCCTACACGGTGCAGCAGCTCCTGAAGCGGAACATGGACATCCGGCTGGACACCCGACTGGAGTCCTGCGTCGACGGGGTGGTCAAGCTCTCCGACGGTGACAGCTTCCCGTCCGACACCATCGTGTGGACGGCCGGCGTGAAGCCGTCGCCGATGCTGGACGCCACCGACCTCCCGCGCGACGAGCGTCGCCGGGTGACCTGTCGGCCGACGCTCCAGGTCGTGGATGGCGACCGGGTCGTCGAGGGCGCGTGGAGCGCCGGTGACTGCGCCGCCGTGCCGGACCTGACCAAGGAGCCGGGCAACTTCTGCTCGCCCAGCGCGCAGCACGCGGTGCGGCAGGCCGCCCGGATGGCCGACAACATCGTCAACGTGGTCCGCGGGCGCGAACCGGTCGACTACAAGCACAAGCACGTCGGCAGCGTGGCCAGCCTCGGCCTGCACAAGGGCGTGGCGCAGGTCTACGGCGTGAAGATGACCGGCTGGCCGGCGTGGTTCATGCACCGGACGTACCACATGTCGCGGATCCCGTCGTTCAACCGCAAGGTCCGGGTGGTGGTGGACTGGTCGCTGGCGTTCTTCCTCAAGCGTGAGGTGGTCGCGTTGGGTCAGCTCCACGACCCGCGTGAGGAGTTCGCCGAGGCGTCCGCCCCGCCGGTCGGCGCGCGCGTCTGACGTTCGTCCCGAAGGGCCCTTCCCGCACGGGAGGGGCCCTTCGTCGTACCCGGGTCAGAACCGCCAGGTCCAGGCGTCGGCGACCCGGAGGCCCGGCCCGAAGAGCGCCTCCAGCGTGCGGCGCAGCAGCTCCGCGTGCGGGGCGTCGTCGGTCAGCGCCACGCACGACGCGCCCCAGGCGTCGACGTCCCGGGCCGCCTGACGGCGCTGCCGGTCACCGATCGCCGGCGCGACGCCCCGCCGGGCCACGTCGGCCAGCAGCGCCGAGGTGGGACGCTGCCAGGTGCCCATGGTGGCCGAGCCGCCGGGACCGTACGGGCCGATGAAGAACCCCTCCGGCATGCCGAACCCGACGCCGGTGGCGGTGGCCCACCGCATCGGCCCGGGGTGCTGCGGGGTGGCCGTGGGCACCGGCACCAGCACCCCGCCGGGGCGGACGCACTGCCGCCAGTGGCCGCCGGTGACGAACGTGGGCAGCGGCGGCCGGTCGATCGTGGGCAGCGGCGTCGGGAAGACGCTGAGCAGGGCCGCGCCGACCGCCAGCGGCACCAGCCGGCGCGCCGGACCCGGCTCGTGCAGCGCCCGGTGCACGGCGAGCGTGAGTACGGTGCCGACCAGCGGCAGCACCGCCAGCGCGAACCGGGTGGGCAGCGCGCCGTCCACCACCGGCAGCCCGGCCAGCAGCGCGTACGGGCCGGGCACGCCGGTCCGTTCGCCGCCGGCCACCACCTCGGGGCCGAGCGAGAACGCGGCCAGCACCAGCGCCCCGGCGACCAGGGCGCGCACCAGCGCGCGCCGGCCCAGCCAGACCGCGCAGCCGGCCGTCACCAGCAGCAGCGGCCAGCCCAGGAACGTGGTGAACTCCGCCGGGCCGGTGGTCAGCCGGACCGCCTCCGGGCTGCCGAGCACGGTCAGCGCGGAGAGCCGGGTCCAGCCGGTCAGGTCGGCGGAGAAGTAGGCGGGCGGGAAGATCCCGTCGGCGACGCCCTGCGGGCCGGCGAACTGGAGCCGGAGCGGGTACGCCAGCACCACCAGCGCGAGCCCGGCGGCGCCGAGCAGCCCGCCGGCGAAGCCGGGCAGCGCCCGACGCGGCAGCTCCCGGTCGGCCAGCCCGTACGCGACGGCCAGCACCGCCAGCGTGAGCGCGGTGAGGAAGAGCACCTCCTCGCCGACGAAGACCTGGACGACGGCGGTGCCGGCCAGCCCGACCGCCGAGGAGATCATCCGGCGGCGGTCCGGGCCGTCCGGGCGACCGGCCGGGTCGGCGGCGCGCAGCAGCCGTACCACCAGCCAGACCAGCACCGGGACCAGCCACTGCGCGGTCATGTGCAGGTGACCGTTGCTCTGCGAGACCATGCCCGGCCCGAAGCCGCAGAGCGCCGCGCCGAGCCCGGCGGCGAGCCGGTGGGCCCGCAGCGTCCGGGTGAACAGCAGATACCAGGCGACCGCCGTGCCGGCCAGGTTGCCGGCGACGAGCAGGGCGAAGGTGGCCGGCGCACCGAACGCCAGGGTGACCGGTGCGAGCAGCACCCCGAGCGCGACGACCGAGGTGTTGGCCATCAGGTTGACCCCGTCCGGCGCGTTGAGCCGGTCGGTAACCAGGCTGAAGTCACCGCGCAGGGCCCGCGCGTCGAGCGCCAGGAACCATTCGTAGAGCGTCTGGTCGGCCGGGTTGAGGGCGAGCATCCGGGCGCCCGGCGTCGGCCACAGGCCGTGGGTGAGGCCGCCGGCGAACGCCACGAACAGCAGCCCGACCAGCAGGTCCGCGCGGTGCCGGCGAGCGACGGCCCGGACCCGGCCGACCCGCGCCGCGGTGGTCGCCGGTGCGGGGCGGACCGCCTGGTCGCGGTCGGGCCCGGGGGCCGCGCGGGCGGCGCTGGTCACGGCCCCGACCCTATCGGCCGCCCCCCACGGGGTACGCCGCGACGCGGCGCAGCCGCTACGGTGAGATCTGCACCGCGCGTGTCGGCGCGGCGGTGTCACCCGCCCGGGTGGTGGAACGGCAGACACGGCCGCCTTAAAAGCGGCTGCCGAAAGGCGTGCGGGTTCGACCCCCGCCCCGGGCACGGAACTCTCAGCTTTCCCACAGCTTGACGCCGCGCAGGGTCTTGTCGCCGCGTCTACGCTGGGAGGTGCACGTCTACGTGCGAACGACCCCCTGAGGGAGGCCTGAGAAGTGAAGACCTCGAACCCGGTGCTCGCCCGGCTCGGCCAGGCGGCCGAGCGTGAGCGGGCGACCGGGTACGCCCAGCCCGGGCCGTACGGTCAGCCCGGATACCCCCAGCAGTACCCGCCGCAGCAGCACTACCCGAGCGGCTACGGCCAGCCGGTGGCCCCGCCCGCGGTGACCCCGATGACCCTCGACGACGTGGTCGTCAAGACGGTCCTCATGCTCGCCATCCTGGGCGCCTCGGCCGCTGCGGCCTGGGTGCTCGTGCCGGACGCCCTGGTCGGCGTCGCCTGGATCGGCGCCGCCGTGGTCGGCTTGGTGCTCGGCCTGATCATCTCGTTCTCCCGGATGGCGAACCCGGCGCTCGTGGTGGCGTACTCGATCGTCGAGGGCGTCTTCGTCGGCATGGTCAGCAAGGCGTTCGACTCGCTCTACGACGGCATCGTGCTCCAGGCGGTGGCGGCCAGCTTCGGCGTCTTCTTCCTGATGGCGATGATCTACAAGGCGCGGATCATCCGGGCCACCCCGAAGTTCGCCCGGATCATGGTGGCGATCATCGCCGGTCTGTTCGGGGTGATGCTGGTCAACCTGGTGCTGTCGCTGTTCGGCGTCAACACGCACCTGCGGGACGGCAGCCCGCTCGCCATCGGCTTCAGCCTGGTCTGCATCGTGGTGGCGTCGCTGAGCTTCGTGCTCAACTTCGCCCAGATCGAGGAGGGGGTCCGGATGGGGCTCCCGCAGCGCTACGCCTGGACGGCCGCGTTCGGCATCGTGGTCGGGCTGGTCTGGCTCTACATCGAGATCCTGCGGCTGCTCAGCTACTTCCAGGGCGACGACTGACCGTCCCGCCCGCCCGTCGACGCCCGCCTGCCGCATCCCGCGGCGGCGGGCGTCGTCCGTAGACTCGGCGGTGATGAGCGAAGCGGAACTGGACCGGGCGGTGGCCCTGCTGGTCCGACAGGTCGGGCACTGGCAGCAGCCGCGCTGGTCGGCGCCGGCCGGGGGTGGCAACGTGTCCCGGGCCGACCTGGTGCACAAGCTGGTCCAGGAACTCGCCAACCTGGCCGCCGACGCCGCCGGTGAGCCGCGCCGCGAGGTGCCCCGGCTGCCCAGCGACCTGGCCCTGCCCGACCAGCTCCGGGTGGTCGCCGCCGACCTGGCCCTGGCCGCCCCACCGGCCCCGGTCCTGGCCGCCGCCGCCGACGCGATAACCCGCACCCGCGCCGCGCTCTAGGGGTCGCCGCCCTGCCCCGAGACCCCGACGGGTCCTCCTGCGGGCCCTTTCGAGCTGATAGCAGAAACGACTCACCGCGCCTCGCGTCAACGCCGGTGCGGCGTTGTCGCTGCCTGCTCCCCGACGATCGGTAGCGGCGAAGGACCGCCGGTAGTCGGGACGGACTGCCGGGAGCCGCGAGGACCGCCGGGAGCCGCGAGGACCGCCGGGAGCCGGCGCCGTCGCCCTGGTCGGGCCGCACCCCTGGCCGGCGGCATGGCCGTCCGGGCCTGAGTCGTTCCTGCTATCAGCTCGAAAGGGCGCGCAGGAGGACACCTCAGCCGGCGGCCCACCGGACCCGATCTGGTCCAGTGGCTCAGTAGCTCAGTAGCTCAGTGGCTCAGCCAGCGGCGCACCTTGTGCTGACGGGCCCGGTTCCGCGCGCGGAGCACCGCCGGCAGGTCGTGCCCGGCGGCCTCGGCCTGCCGCGCGTGCAGCAGGCCGTAGGTGAACGTGTTCTCACCCTCGGCGTACGCCCGCAGCGCGTGCCGGCGCAGTGCCTCCCGGGTCACCACCGAGTCCTGGTGCGTACCGAGCAGGTTCTGGAGCGCCTTGAGCCGCTTCACCAGGCGGCGGGCGGCCGGCTTGCCGGCGTCGGGCACCCGGACCTCCACCGCGTACCGGGCCGCCTTGTACTTCCTGCGCGCCTCGTGCAGGGCGGTGTCCCCGGCCGGTCCCCGGTCGGCCAGCGCCCGGTCCAGCCGCTCGTCGGCGCGGCGCACCGCCCGGCGTACCCGGCGGTCCACCCAGCGGCGGTTCACCTCGCCGGTCGGGCCGTCGAGCAGCCGGTCCAGACGAGCCAGCAGGTCGGGATAACGGTCCGCGTCCAGCGCCGCGCGCAGGGCGGTGGTCGACTCGGCCAGGTCGGCGGCGAACCGCTCCCCGAGCCGCGCGGCGACCGGGCCGAGCACCAGCTCGTCGGGCAGCTCGTGCACCGCCGCGGCGAGTCGGGCGGTCAGCACCTGGACGTCGCGGACCCCGCCCAGGTCGCCGCCGAGCTGCCGCAGCTCGCCCCGGACCGCCTCGCTCTCCTGCCGGTCCCACAGGCCGCGGAACGTGCGCAGCGTGGCCCGCAGCCGGCGGATCGCGACGCGCATGTCGTGCACCGCGTCCGCGTCCCCCTGGTACGCCGCCGCGTGGTTGCCGACGATCGCGTCCCGCTGCTTCCGGGCGTACCTCACGACCGGCTCGGCCGGGCCGGTGGGCGCCCGGTCGTCGAACCGGGCGAGCCGCCCGGCGACCGCGCGGTGGGACTTGCTGACCGGCACCTCCCGGGCACCGGCCTCGGCCAGCCGGGCGGAAACCGCGTCGAGCAGCTCCTCCTCGCCGTCGACCAGCTCGACCTCGATCTCGTGCCAGGTCCGGGCGGTGCCGTCGACCAGGTCCTCGGACCGGACGTCGTCCTCGGCCACCTCGGCCAGCACGCGCCCGTCGGCGTCCAACAGTCGTCGCTCCCGGCGGTGGTTGACGACCCGGGCCGCCGGGGCCACCGGCCGACCCCGGGACGCGCCCCGGATCAACGCGACCAGCTCGGCCGGTGGGCCGGCGTCGGCCGCCCCGGCCGGGAACTGGTGCTCGACCCGGGCTCCACCGACCGCGCCCACCTTGAGGTGCCAGCCCGCGTCGTGCCCGCCGGTACGCCGCCGCAGCGCGTGGGCGCTCCGCAGCAGCCGCAGGTCGTCGGTGTCCCAGTAGACGGCGTCCAGCTCCGAGGCGGTGGCGTCGGACATCGTCACGACGCCACCGCACCCGGTCAGGTCGGGCAGCCGGAAACCCTCGTCGCCGGAGAATTTGCGCTCGCGTTCCACGACGGTCGCCATGCGGGTTCCGGTACCCGGCGCGTGCCGTGGTGAACCGAGTTCAGCTCAGTCGTTCGAGCACCATGGCCATGCCCTGGCCGCCGCCGACGCACATGGTCTCCAGGCCGATGGTCTTGTCGTGCCACTCCAGCGCGTTGAGCAGGGTGCCGGTGATCCGGGCACCGGTCATGCCGAACGGGTGACCGACCGCGATCGCGCCGCCGGCCACGTTCAGCTTCTCCTCCGGGATGCCGAGCTGCCGGTACGACGGGATCACCTGGGCGGCGAACGCCTCGTTGATCTCCACCAGGTCGACGTCGTCGATTGTCATGCCGGCCCGCTTCAGCGCCTGCTTCGACGCCTCGACCGGGCCGAGGCCCATGATCTCCGGGGAGAGCGCGGTGACGCCGGTGGAGACGATCCGGGCCAGCGGGGTGAGCCCCAGTTCGGCCGCCCGCCCGGCGCTCATGATCACCACGGCGGCGGCGCCGTCGTTCAGCGGGCAGCAGTTGCCGGCGGTGATCCGGCCGTCCGGGCGGAACACCGGCTTGAGGCCGGCCACGCCCTCCAGGGTCACCCCGGGGCGGGGACCGTCGTCCGAGCCGACCACGGTGCCGTCCGGCGTGGTGACCGGCGTGATCTCGCGGGCCCAGAAGCCGTCCGCGATCGCCTTCTCGGCCAGGTTCTGACTGCGGACGCCGAACGCGTCCATGTCCGCGCGGGACACGTCGTACACCTGGGCCAGGTTCTCCGCGGTCTGCCCCATGGCGAGGTAGATGTCCGGCAGCCCGCCGGCCTCCCGCGGATCGGTCCACACCTCGGCGCCGGCCTGCGTGCGGGCCTGCGAGCGCTCGCGTGCCTCGGCGAAGCGCGGGTTCTCCCAACCGCCGCCGACCAGCGCCTGCGCCTCCGGCGGCAGCGTGTCCGAGTTGCCCCGGGCGTACCGGGAGACCATCTCCACACCGGCGGAGACGAACACGTCGCCCTCACCGGCCCGGATCGCGTGCATCGCCATCCGGGTGGTCTGGAGCGAGGAGGCGCAGTAGCGGGTCAGCGTGGCGCCGGGCAGCCCGTCCAGGCCCAGCAGCGTGGCGACCACCCGGGCCATGTTGAAGCCCTGCTCACCGCCGGGCAGACCGCACCCGAGGTAGAGGTCGTCGATGGTGGTGGGATCGAGCGCCGGCACCTTGTCGAGGGCGGCCTGGACGATGGTGGCGGCGAGGTCGTCCGGGCGGACCTCGCGCAGGGAACCCTTGAACGCGCGGCCGATGGGGGACCGGGCGGTGGCGACGATGACGGCGTCGCGGGGCGACTCAATCGGCATGAACCAACGTTAACCCGCGGGTAACTTGCGGTGGAAGCCGCGCCCCGGGCGGGAAATGTCACCCTGCCGGCGGCCGGCGGTGGTGCCGGAACGCGACCGCGGCGGCGGCCTCGACGGCCGGAAGCAGTGCGTGCGCCCAGACCCGGTAGCCGTCCGCGGAGGGGTGGAAGCCGTCGTGGCAGAGCGTGCCGGCGTCGGCCCGGAACACCGGGCCGGTCTCGGTGCCCAGGTCGACGACGGTGCCGCCGGCGTCCAGCACGGCCGCCGTCTGGGCCCGCGCCATCCGCCGCCCGGACCAGCCGAGCACCTGGCGCAGCGGAGCGGCGACGGCGCGTACCGCGCCGAGGTCGGGGCAGGTGCCGACGACGACCTCGATGTGAGCCTCGCGCAGCCGGCGGACCGCCGAGCCGAGGTACGCCGCCGCGTCGGCCGGACGGCCCATGGCGGTGGCGTCGTTCGCCCCGATCAGCACCACCGCCACGTCGGGCCGCTCGCCGAGCAGCGCGCGGGCCACCTGCGTGGCCAGGTCGGTGGCGCGGGACCCGGAGACGCCGACGCTGGACAGGTGCACCCGCCGGCCGGTCGGCCCCTCGGCGAGCAGGTGGGCGAGCTGGCCGCCGATGGTCTCCTCGAACCGGTCGACGCCCACCCCGATCGCCGACGAGTCGCCGAGCAGCACCAGCCGCAGCGGCGGGGCGTCGGCCCGGCCGACGGTGGCGCGCAGCACCAGACCCAGCTCGGGCTGGGCGTACTCCCGGGTGCGGGCGGCGATGGCCTGGCCGGCGAGGACCGCCGCGCCACCCACCGTGCCGGCCAGCAGCGACAGCGCCGCGGCCCGGCCCCATCGGGCCGCCGTCTCGTTCGATCCGCTCATGCCGGCACTCCGCTTCGCTCGCTCATGCCATTCCCTCCAGCGTGGCCGAGTCGGTGGCGGTGCCGCTGGGGGGCATCGCGCCGACGCCGAAGAACGCTCGCCGGCGGAGCTGTGCCCACCGACCGCCCGGCCCGCGGTCGCGGCCCCGGAGCTGGGCGCCGCTGACCTCCGTGCCGGCGTGCCGGGCCGCCTCGTGGGCCGCCTCCGGGAGCGACCGTACGCCTTCCAGCCCGATGCGCGAAGGACGGCGTTCCGGCACCGCGCCCAAGGCGGAGAGCACGGTGGGCAGTAGCGCCGCCGCGGCCATCGCGTACCCCTCCGCGGAGGGGTGGAACCGGTCCCAGGCGAACATCCGACCGGGCTCGGCGGCGAACCGCGGCCCCAGCAGGTCACCGAGGGAGACCGTCCGGCCGCCCGCCTCCACCACGGCCACCGTCTGGGCGGCCGCGAGCTGGCGGCTCCAGCGTCGGGCCAGCCAACGCAGCGGCGGCTGGATCGGCCGGATCGTGCCCAGGTCGGGGCAGGTGCCGACGACCACCTCGCAACCGGCGGCGCGCAGCGTGCGGACCGCGTCGACCAGGTAGCGCACGGCCAACGCGGGCGGGGTGCGGTTGGTGACGTCGTTGCCGCCGACCAGCACCACGGCCACGTCCGGTGTGACCTCCAGGGCGGACTCGACCTGCGGCTTCAGCCCGGCCGACAGCGCGCCCACCACGGCGAACCGGTGCAGCCGGACCGGGCGGTGCAGCCGGCGGGACAGCCCGGTGGCCAGCAGCGAGCCGGGCGTCTCCCGGCGCCGGTGCACGCCGTAGCCGGCCGCGGAGGAGTCGCCGAGGACGACCATGGTGACCGGCTGGCCGGGGAATCGCGCGCCGTAGACGCCGTCGCAGCGTGGTGGCGGCGCCTCGGCCATCGGGATGGTGCGGCGGGCCTGCCGGGCCTGGCCGAGCAGCACACCACCGGTGGCAGCCGTGGCCGCCACCGTGGCGCCCGTGCCGATCGCCGCCAGGCGGGCGATCTGCCGGGCGCGTCGCCAGCGGGCCGGCGCGACGGAACCGACGTCCCCCATGAACCGACAGTATCGCGCCGGTACGACGACCGCTGTCCTTGATCCTGCGGCTGGGAGCCGGCCGTTCTGGGTACCGGTGGGGGTGGGCTTGCCACGGGGCCGCACCCTGGTCCGGCGAAGAGAGGCGGAATCATGGGGAAGACGTTGAAGCGCAGCGCCGCGTTCGCCGCGTTGGCCCGGGCGTTGGCGGCCGGGGCGCGGGGCGGGCCGTCGCTGGGTGCCCGGCTGGCGGCGCTGCCGCGCATGATCCGGGCCACCGGGCGGGGGGAGTACGACGGCGGGCTGCGCCTGGCGTTGATGGCCGGCGCGACGGCGTACGTCGTCTCCCCGATCGACCTGCTGCCGGAGATCCCGCTGGCGATCTTCGGGCTGGCCGACGACGCCGTCATGGTCACCTGGCTGGCCGGCAGCGTGCTCGCCGAGACCGAACGGTTCCTGGAGTGGGAGGCACGCCGCAGCTCCGTCATCCCGGGGCAGGTGGCCCCCTGACGGCACGTACGCTGGGCGGCGAACCGGCTGACCGGCCGCCCTCCGACGGCGGCGCTACGAAGGGCACAACGAGGTGCGGTACTACGACAACGTCGTCGAGCTGATCGGCAACACCCCGCTGGTTCGCCTGCGCAACGTCACCGAGGGCATCCAGGCGACCGTGCTGGCGAAGGTGGAATACGTCAACCCGGGCGGTTCGGTCAAGGACCGGATCGCGCTGCGCATGGTGGAGGACGCCGAGAAGGCGGGCATCCTCGGGCCGGGCGGCACGATCGTGGAGCCGACCAGCGGCAACACCGGCGTCGGGCTGGCCCTGGTGGCCCAGCTCCGGGGCTACCGCTGCGTGTTCGTCTGCCCGGACAAGGTCAGCCAGGACAAGCAGGACGTGCTGCGGGCGTACGGCGCCGAGGTGGTGGTCTGCCCGACCGCCGTCGCGCCGGAGGACCCGCGCTCCTACTACAACGTCTCCGACCGGCTGGCCCGGGAGATCCCCGGCGCGTGGAAGCCCAACCAGTACAGCAACCCGGCCAACCCGCGCTCGCACTACGAGACGACCGGTCCGGAGCTGTGGCGGCAGACCGAAGGGAAGATCACCCACTTCGTCGCCGGCGTCGGCACCGGCGGCACCATCTCCGGCATCGGTCGCTACCTCAAGGAGGCGTCCGAGGGCCGGGTGAAGGTGATCGGCGCGGACCCGGAGGGCTCGGTCTACTCCGGCGGCACCGGCCGGCCCTACCTGGTCGAGGGCGTCGGCGAGGACTTCTGGCCGGAGACGTACGACCGGTCCGTCGCCGACGAGATCGTCGAGGTGTCCGACAAGCAGTCCTTCGAGATGACCCGCCGGCTGGCCCGTGAGGAGGGGCTGCTGGTCGGCGGCTCCTGCGGCATGGCCGTGGTGGGCGCGCTGGAGGTGGCCCGCAAGGCCGGCCCGGACGACGTGGTGGTGGTGCTGCTGCCGGACGGCGGCCGGGGCTACCTCTCGAAGATCTTCAACGACCGCTGGATGGCCCGGTACGGCTTCCTGGACGACGCCGGCGCCGAGCCGACAGTCGCCGACGCGCTCGGTGGCAAGCCGGGTGGCCTGCCCGAGCTGGTGCACGTGCACCCGACCGAGACGGTCCGCGACGCCATCGACTACATGCGCGAGTACGGCGTCTCCCAGCTTCCGGTGCTCAAGGCCGAACCGCCGGTGGTGACCGGCGAGGTGGCCGGCTCGATCGCCGAGCGGGACCTGCTCGACGCGCTCTTCACCGGCCAGGCCCACCTGCACGACACGATCGAGCGGCACATGGGCGAGCCGCTGCCGATGATCGGCGGCGGGCAGCCGGTCAGCGAGGCGGTGACGCTGCTGGAGAAGGCCGACGCGGCGCTCGTGCTGGTCGACGGCAAGCCGAAGGGTGTGCTGACCCGGCAGGACCTGTTGGCCCACCTCGGCGCGCGCTGAGCGGGGTGCGGGGCCTCGGCGACGGGGCCCCTCACACCTCCCGCGCGTAGCGGAGCCGGGCGACCGACCGGGGGCCGATCCGGTCGGTGCTCCGGGTGCCGGTGGCGTGCCAGCCGCCGCGCTCGTAGAAGCGGCGCGCGGACGCGTTGTCGGCCAGCACCCACAGCGCCGCCCGGGCCCACCCACGGGCGCGCGCCGCGTCCAGCGCGTCCAGCATCAGCGCCCGGCCGGTGCCCCGGCCCCGCTCGTCCGGGTCGAGATGCAGGGCGTGGAGCAGCCCGGTCGCCGGGTCACCCTCGTCGTCCGGCCCGAGATAGCTGAAGCCCACCAGCCGTCCGTCCCGCTCGGCCACGGTCATCCGGTGGTCCGTGCCCTCCCAGGTCAACCGTTCCACCCAGTAGTGGCCCATCGCCTCGGCGGTGGGCTCGGCCAGCGCCTCGGGGGGCAGGAACGACGAGTACGCCGCCACCCGGGAACGCTGGTGCAGGGCACCGACCGCCAGCAGGTCGGTCTCGGTCGCGGGGCGTAGGGAGACGGTCACCCGGGCGACGGTACCCGCCGGGGCGGCACCGGCACCGTCTGGAGGTCCTCGGCGATCACCAGGTCGCCGGCGAAGTGCTCGCGGGCCTCGTCGTGGAAGCGGCGCGGGTCGGCGTACCGCTGGGAGAAGTGGGTGAGCACGAGCGTGCGTACCCCCGACTCGGTGGCCACCCGCGCGGCCTGGCCGGCGGTGAGGTGGCCGACCTCGGCGGCGAGCGCGGCCTCCGACGCCAGGAACGTCGACTCGATGACCAGCAGGTCGGCGTGCTCGGCCAGCGCGTACACGCCGTCGCAGAGCCCGGTGTCCATGACGAACGCGAACCGCTGCCCCGGTCGGGTGACGCTCACCTCGTCGGAGGTGACGCGGCGTCCGTCGACGTCCAGGTGGCCCTCGCGGAGCAGCTTGCCCACCGCCGGACCGACGATGCCGTACGCGGACAGCCGCTCCGGCAGCATCCGGCAGCCGTCCGGCTCGACGAGTCGGTAGCCGTACGTCTCGATGGGGTGGCGCAGCCGGCGGGCCTCCAGCGTGCCGACGCCCAGCGTGATCCGTTGCCCGTCGGCGTCGATCGGCTCGACGGCCAGCTCGGCGGTCTCGTGGAAGCTGGACGCGTGCCGCAGCCGGGCGAAGTAGTCGGCGCCGCCGGCCGGGAAGTGCACGGCCACCGGGTGCGGGACCCGGTCCAGCGAGAGGCGCTGGATCATGCCGGGCAGGCCGAGGCAGTGGTCGCCGTGGAAGTGGGTGACGCAGATCCGGGTCAGGTCGGTGGCGGTCACGCCGGTGTGCAGCATCTGGCGTTGGCTGCCCTCGCCCGGGTCGAAGAGGATCACCTCGTCGTCCCAGCGCAGCAGGTAACCGTTGTGGTTGCGGGCCCGGGTGGGGGCCTGACTGGCCGTGCCGAGCACCACCAGCTCACGCATGGACACGGTTTTCTCCCGGGCATGAAGCGACCCCCGGGGCTTACCGCGCTCGCGCGCGGGCCGGCTGGACTATGGCCGGCACCCCGGGGGTCGGGTGGCTGTCGTGGTTTCGCCGCACCGCTGCCACACGGTCTCGACGATCGTGCTGCCCGCCTTGCGGCGGACGATGTCTCACTGTCGAGGACAGCGGCTAGCGGACAGCCACCTCACGAGTCCGATTGCAATACAAGTCTGGACCACCTCCCTTCACGTGTACCGCCACGCTATCCACTTCCCGGCGGCCACGGCAACGGATTTCGATCACAGACCTCTACTCCACCCCGATGGGCCCCTCCCGGGGTCCCTCCTCGTGCGCGGGCTGCACCGCCAGCGACGGGAAGTCGGCCAGGTCGCCCTCCGGCTCGGCGTCCCACTCCGGGAAGACCAGCGGGCTCTGGAGATAGAGGCAGAGCAGTTGGGTGAGCTGGTGGAGGCCGTCGAGGTGGGTCCGCTCGTGGCCGTGGGTGGCGTCCACGCCGAAGCCGAGCAGCGCCACCCGCGCGTGCGCACCGGCCTCGACCGCGGACGCCGCGTCCGAGCGGTAGTAGTCGAAGACGTCGCGGACCAGGTCGACGCCGTGCTCCTTGGCGATGGCGGCCAGGTTGCGGGTCAGGTGGTAGTCGAACGGCCCGACCCCGTCGCCCATGGCCAGCGTGGCGGCGGTCTCCCGGGACTGCTGGCCGGGCGCGACCACCGCCGCGTCCACCGAGACGATCTCCGCCACGTCCGGGTCGAGGCCGTGGCTGGCGCCGTGGCCGATCTCCTCGGTGACGGTGACCAGCAGGTGCGCGGTGACCGCCGGGGTCACCCCGGCGTCGACCATCGCCTTGAACGCGGTCAGCACCGCGGCCACCCCGGCCTTGTCGTCCAGGTGCCGGGACTTGACGTACCCGGTGGGGGTGATGGTCGGGTTGGGCAGCAGCGCGACGAAGTCCCCGGCGTCGATGCCGAGCGCCCGCAGGCCGGCCTCGTCGTGCACCGGCTCGTCCACCCGGACCTCGACCAGCTCCCAGCCGACCCCCTGGAGGTCGACCGCCTCGTTGTAGCGGTGCCCGCTCGCCTTCAGCGGCAGAATCTGGCCGGTGACCACCCGGTCCAGGTCGTCGGTGAAGATCCGCACGTGGGCGCCCTCGGCGAAGCGGGCGCTGTGCGTGCCGATCGGATTGATCTCCAGCCGCCCGTTCTCCTTGAGCCGCTTCACCATGCCGCCGATGGTGTCGGTGTGCACCACGACGGCCCGGTCGGCGCCGGTCGGCCGGGGCCCGGGCAGGCAGGCGCTCAGCGCCCCGCGCCGGGTCAGCGTGGAGCTGATCCCGAGCGCGGAGAGCCGCTCGCCGACGTACTGCTGGATGTGGTCGGTGCGCCCGGACGGGCTGGGGATCTCCAGCAGTTCCACCAGCACCTGGCGCAGGTATTCGAGGTCGAGCTTGAGCGGTTGGGGTTTGCGTGCGGTCATGCCCCTGAGCCTGCCGCACCGGCCGGCGACCAGAGTCGCTGCGGTGCCCGCGTGCCCGGGAAGAGGAGGTCGACGAAGCGTTCGGCGGTCGGCTGCGGCTCGTGGTTGGCCAGCCCCGGCCGCTCGTTGGCCTCGATGAACACGTGCTCCGGGGCGTCCGGCGCGGGCACCAGCAGGTCCAGCCCGGTGACCGGGATGTCCAGCGCCCGGCTGGCCGTCACGCACGCCTCGGCGATCGCCGGGTGCAGCTCGGCGGTCACGTCGTGGATGGTGCCGCCGGTGTGCAGGTTGGCCGTCCGGCGGACCGCCAGCACCTGACCCTCCGGCAGCACGTCGTGCATCTGGTAGCCGGCCTCGGCCACCACCTCGCGGGTCATGTCGTCGATCGGGATCCGGGACTCGCCACCGGTGGCGGCGGCCCGGCGGCGGCTCTGCCGCCCGATCAGCTCGGTGACGTCGTGCACGCCGTCGCCGGTGATCTGCGCCGGCCGGCGGACCGCGGCGGCCACCACCTCGTGGTCGATCACCACCACCCGCAGGTCCTCGCCGGCGCGCAGCTCCTCGATCAGCACGTCCGGGCAGAACCGCCGGGCCAGCTCGACGGCCGCGGTCAGCGCCTCCGGCGTCCGTACGCCGACGGTGATCCCGTTGCCCTGCTCGCCGCGCGCCGGCTTGACCACCACCGGGCCGACGTCGGCCAGGAACGCCAGGTCGTCGGGCTCGCCGGTGGCGGTGCGCCCACGCGGTACGGACAGGCCCGCCTCGGTGAGGATGCGCCGGGTCACCCGCTTGTCGTCGCAGCGGCTCATCGCCACCGCCGAGGTCAGCTCCGACAGCGACTCGCGGGTGTGGATGGTCCGGCCGCCGCTGGTCAGCTTCAGCTCACCCCAGTGCGGGTCGGTCACCTCCACCCGGATGCCGCGCCGCATCGCCTCGTCCGCGACGATCTTCGCGTACGGGTTCAGCTCGTCGTAACCCTCGGGCATGGCCGGCAGGAACAGCCGCTCGTTGATCGGGTTCTTCCGCTTCACGCAGAGCGTGCCGGTGCGGTGGAAGCCGAGCCGCTCGTAGAGCCGGATCGCGCCCGAGTTCTCCGCCAGCACGGACAGGTCCACGTACGCCCGGCCGCGCGCGTCGAGCTGGTCGGCGAGCGCGGTCAGCAGCGCCTGGCCGGTGCCGGGCGGCGCGGTGTTGAAGTCCACCGTCAGGCACCAGAGGCTGGCGCCCTGCTCCGGGTCGGCGAAGACCGCGACATGGTCCACGCCGGTGATGGTGCCGACCACCTCGCCGGCCGCGTTCTCGGCGACCAGGTGCAGGAACCGGTCGGTGGCGGCGTTGTCCACCAGCACCCCGACCGGGGCGGTGACCATGCCGTTGCGGGCGTAGATCCGGTTCACCGCGTCCGCGTCGTCGGCGTCGCGCAGCGGCCGGACGGTCAACCCGGGGATGTCCTCGCCCTCGGTGGCGGCCGGCCGGTGCTCGCCCAACGGCAGCCGGTAGGTCAGCGACGGGTCGATGAACAGCTCGTCCGGCAGCCGGGAGACCAGCACGTGCGGGTCGCGCAGGTAGATGCAGATGTCCCGGGCGCCGTTGGCCTCGGAGCGCAGCACGTCGGCGACGTGCACCTGGTTGGTGAAGGTCTGGCCGAAGACCAGCCGGCCCCAGCCGCAGTCCAGCACCACGCCGGAGGCGTCGGTGGCCACGGCGGTGGACGGCAGCGTCGGCTCCGGCGTACCGGGGGCGACCGGGTCACCGCCCGGGCCGGTGCGTTCGCGACGCCGGCCCAGCACCCGTTCCCGGTCGGTGCGAGCCGTGCCGGTGGCGAGGGTGTCGGTCACGGTCAGTCGATTCCGTGGCTCTGGAGCCACATTTCCAGGAGTCCCAGTTGCCACAGCTTGTTTCCGTTCAACGGGGTCAGTTCGGCGTTCGGGTCGGCGAGCAGCGCGTCGACGTAGTCGGCGCGGAACAGGTCACGGCGGCGCGCCTCGGGGGCGCTGAGCGCGTCGCGTACCCGGTCGAGGAGCTTGCCCTCCAGGTGGGTGAGGCCCGGGACCGGGAAGTAGCCCTTCGGCCGGTCGATGACCTCGTGCGGCAGCACCCGGCGGCCGATCTCCTTGAGCACGCCCTTGCCGCCCTGGGCCAGCTTCAGCTCCGGCGGGCAGCTCGCGGCCAGCTCGACGAACTCGTGGTCGAGGAACGGCACCCGGGCCTCCAGCCCGTGCGCCATGGTCATGTTGTCGACCCGCTTCACCGGGTCGTCGGTCAGCATGACCTGCGTGTCGATCCGCAGGCCGGCGTCGACCGCGGTCTGCGCGCCCGGCCGGCCCAGGTGCGCGGCGACGAACTCGCGCGCCGGGTCGCCGTCGGCCAGCCAGTCCGGGTTGAGCACCCGGGCCAGTCCGGCCGCGTCGCGGTCGAAGAACGCCTTCGCGTACGTGTCGAGCGCCGCCTCCCGGTCCACCCCGGCCAGCGGCGGGTACCAGTGGTAGCCGCCCAGGATCTCGTCCGCGCCCTGGCCCGACTGGACCACCTTCACGTGCCGCGCGACCTCCTGGCTGAGCAGCCAGAACGCCACGCAGTCGTGGCTGACCATGGGCTCGCTCATGGCCGCCACGGCGGCCTCCAGCGGCGGCAGCAGGTCGCCGGTGGGGACCCGGATCTGGTGGTGGTCGGTGCCGAACGTCTTCGCCACCAGGTCGGAGTAGACGAACTCGTCGCCCTCCCGGCCGCCCACCGCGTCGAAGCCGATGGAGAACGTGGCCAGGCCGGAGCGGGCCTGCCCCTCGCCGGCCAGCAGCGCGACCACCAGGCTGGAGTCGAGGCCGCCGGAGAGCAGCACACCCACCGGCACGTCGGCCACCATCCGGCGGCGTACCGCGGTGGTGAGCGAGTCGAGCAGCGCGTCCTGCCAGTCCCGCTCGGACCAGCCGGCCCGTTCGGTGGCCCGGCCGAACGTCGGGTCCCAGTAGACCCGCTCGCGGGTGGTGCCGTCCGCCTCGTACACCTTGACGGTGGCCGGCGGCAGCTTGGTGACGCCGGCGAGGATGGTCCGCGGCGGCGGCACGATGCTGTGGAAACTGAGGTAGTGGGCGAGCGCCACCCGGTCGATGGTGGTGTCGACGCCGCCACCGGCCAGCAGCGCCGGCAGGGTGGAGGCGAAGCGCACCACGCCGGGGCTCTCGGCCAGGTACAACGGCTTGATGCCGAGCCGGTCCCGGGCCAGCACCAGGCGGCCGGTGTCCCGTTCGCTGATCGCCACCGCGAACATGCCGACCAGGTGGTCGACGAAGTCGAGCCCCCACTCGGCGTACGCCTTGACCACGACCTCGCTGTCCCCGGCGGAGAAGAAGCGATGCCCCTTGGCCTGCAACTCGGCGCGCAGCTCGCGGTAGTTGTAGATGCAGCCGTTGAAGACCCCGGTGAGGCCCGCGGCGGCATCCACGATGGGTTGGCCGCTGGCCGCGGACAAGTCGATGATCTTCAGGCGCCGGTGTCCCAGCGCGGTCGGGCCCTGCGACCAGATGCCGCTGTCGTCGGGCCCTCGGTCACTCATCGTGGCCGCCATCCGTTCCACGGCCGAGACATCGGCCCGTGAACCGTCACGACGGAACTCTCCCGCAAGTCCGCACATACGAGCCAATGCTGCCAGAGCTTGTTGCAGTTCGCCTGTTGAGACGATGACGAACGTGTGACAGCTTGCTACGATGCGCCGTCACCGACGGTGGTTACCTGTCACGGTTTCGGTTCCTGCCCGCCCGCGACGAATGCCGGAAACCCGCCGACCCTGAGGTGTGACGAACCCCGCAGACCCGGTTCGGGCCGCCGCCGGCCGGCCGGTCGCCTGTCGGGAGGCCACAGACGGTCCGTGGACGGCAAGGCATTGAGACTCCTGTCTCCGCGGATTGGTTTCCTGGGCGATGCGGAGAATCCGCCCCTATGCTTGCCGCCGGAATGCGCCGCGGCTCATCGGGGCCGCCGGAAAGCCTCAATACGGGGATTCGCGAATGCGCCAGAATTCTTCTTCCAACAACAGCATCACCGGTGCCGCCGACGGTGTCGCACGTCGATCCGCGATCGCCGAGGAACAGGCGTTTCTCGACCTGGCCACGGCCCGGCGCGACACGCTCGCCGACCATCTGCGGACCGAACTGTCGTCGGACCCCGCGGATGCGGTGGAACGGGCGCGGCAGCGCATGCTCCGCCGGCAGCACGAGGAACTGCGGCGAGCACGGGAAGGGCTGGTCTTCGGCCGTCTCGACGCTCGTGACGGCACCGTGCGACACGTGGGCCGCGTCGGTCTGCGCGACGACGGCGAGGACGGTGAGCCGCTGTTGCTGGATTGGCGGGCTCCCGCGGCCCGACCGTTCTACACCGCGACGGCGGTCGACCCGCAGGGTCAGGCACGGCGTCGTCACATCCGCACGACGGAATCGACAGTTGTCGGCGTGGACGACGAACCACTGGACGGGACGGCGACCGCGGAACTCGTCGGTGAGGGCGCGCTGTTGGCCGCCCTGGACGAGCGACGTACGGGCCGCATGTCGACGGCGGTCTCCACGTTGCAACGCGAACAGGACGACATCATCCGGGCCGAGGCGACCGGCCCGTTGATCGTCCAAGGGGGGCCCGGCACCGGCAAGACCGTGGTCGCCCTGCACCGCGTCGCCTATCTGCTGTTCGCCCACCCGACAATGGCGGAGCAGGCGGTCCTGGTCCTCGGCCCCTCGCCGCGGTTCCTCCGCTACATCGCCCAGGTGCTGCCCGCGCTCGGTGAGACCGCCGTCGTCTCGGCGACCTGCGACACGCTGCTGCCCGGGATCCGAGTGGGCCGGGACGAGAGCCGGCCCCTCGCCGAGATCAAGGGCCGCGCCCTGTGGCAGACCGCGCTGGAGAACTACGTCACGTCGCTGCTTCCCCCGGCCCGTGAGCTGAAGCTGCGCTGGGAGGGCGAGTTCTACGTCATCCCCGCCGAGACCGTGGCACAGGCGCTCGTGTCGGCGGTGCAGGGCCGCCCGTACCACCGCGCCCGCACGGCGTTCGCCGAGCAGCTGCACCACATCCTCGCCGACGCCGTCGTCGCGCAACGCGAGGCGCTGATGGACGAGATGGAGGAGGGCTTCGAGGACATCCTCGCCCGCGTCGACCGGAGCATGCGGCACGACCACGTCGGCAGGAGAGCCACCGGCAGCGACGTGGACGGGTTGTTCTCCGAGGAGGAAGTGGAGAGTCTGCCCGGCCGGATCGCCGAGAACGCCGCCATCGCCCGGTTCGTCGAGGCGTGGTGGCCCAGCCTCGACGCCGAGACCCTCCTGCGTGATCTCCTGGCCGACCGCGCCCTGCTGACCCGGTTCGCCCCCCGGCTCACCACGGACGAGATCATCGCCGTCTCGGCCGAGCCGGCACCATGGGCGTCGAGCGACATCCCCCTGCTCGACGCGCTCGCCGACCTGCTGGGCGAGGTCGAGACCCCGCAGCCCCAGGGCGAGTTCGTCGCCGACCACGCCCGCCGGCGACGCGACTGGGTGTACGGCCACATCGTCGTCGACGAGGCGCAGGAGCTGTCCGAGATGCAGTGGCAGATGGTCCTTAGGCGCTGTCCCGGTCGCTCCGTCACCGCGGTCGGCGACATCGACCAGGCGGCGGCCGCGCACCGGCACACCAGCTGGGCCCAGGCGGTGCAGGCGGTCTTCCGGGACCGCTGGACCGCCGCGGAACTGACCATCTGCTACCGGACCCCGCGTGAGGTCATGAGCCTCACCGGGCCCGTGCTGCGAGAAGCCGGCAGCCGCAACGCGCCGCCCCGGGCGGTGCGCTCCTCCGGCCGCACCCCCTGGGTGCGCACGGCCCCGCCCGCCGAGCTGGCCGGCGTCGCCGTCGAAGCGGTGCGCGAGCTGCGGCAACGGTGGCCAGGCGGGACGGTCGGCGTCATCGCTCCCGTCGGCCGCATCGCCGAACTCCTGGCCGTGCTGACTGATGTGCCGGTGCTCACCGCGACCCAGTCGAAGGGACTGGAATGGGACGCGACGCTTCTCGTCGACCCCGAGGGCATCGCCGCCGAGCCGCGCGGCTGGAACGGCCTCTACGTCGCGCTCACCCGCTGCACCCAGGAACTCGGACAGGTGGTGCTCGCGTAGCGGTCGCCTGTCGGGCACGACGACCGGGGCGGCGTACCCGCCGCGCCGCTCATCGTGCCCGCCGCGCCGCCGGCCTCAGCTCCCGGTGCGGGCCACGCCGACCGGGCAGCTCAGGCCGTTGGGCCCGTGGTTGCAGTAGCCGTTCGGGTTCTTCGTCGGGGCCAAATACTGCTGGTGGTAGTCCTCGGCGAAGAAGTAGTCGCCCAGCGGCGTGATCTCCGTGGTGATCTCACCCTTGCCGGCGCGCGCCACGATCGGCGCGAACGCGTCCCGCGACGCCTCGGCGGCGGCGAGCTGCTCGTCGGTGGTGGTGTAGATCGCGGAGCGGTACTGGGTGCCCACGTCGTTGCCCTGGCGCATGCCCTGGGTCGGGTCGTGGTTCTCCCAGAAGACCTTGAGCAGGTCCTCGTAGCTGATCGTCGACGGGTCGTAGACCACCTGGACCACCTCGGCGTGCCCGGTCATGCCCGAGCAGACCTCCTCGTACGTCGGGTTGGTGGTGTACCCGCCCGCGTAGCCGGCCGACGTGGTGAGCACGCCGGGCAGCGTCCAGAACAGGCGCTCGGCGCCCCAGAAGCAGCCCATGCCGAAGACGGCGACCTGCGCGCCCTCCGGGAACGGGCCCTTCAGCGAGGACGGCAGCACCTCGTGCCGGTCGGCGATCGGCATGGCGATCGGGCGGCCCGGCAGGGCCTGGTCGGGAGTGATCATCTCGGCCTTCATGCGGCGGAGGAACACGGTGGGACTCCTCTCGTGGCTTTCCCAGCGTGTAACAGCGCCGGTCCCCGGTTCCTTACCCGTCCGCCCCGGCGTCAGGCCAGCGCGGCCGAAATCCGCCCGGCGAAGCCGGTCGCCTCGGCGTCGTCGGCGTAGCGGGTCCGGGGCCAGAAGAAGCCACGCAGCCCGTCACCCTTGGTCCGGGGCACCACGTGGGTGTGCAGGTGCGGGACGGACTGGGACACCTTGTTGTTCATCGCCACGAACGTCCCACCGGAGCCCAGACCGGTCTCCACCGCCGCCGCGATCCGCTGCACCAGCCGGAAGTAGCCGGGCAACGCGTCGCCCGGCAGGTCGGTCAGCGCCACCAGGTGGGTGCGCGGCACCACCAGCACGTGGCCCTTGAACACCGGCCGGGTGTCGAGGAACGCCACCCCGTCCGGCTCGTCCGTCACCACGAAGCCCGGCACCTCACCGGCCACGATCCCGCAGAACACGCACCCAGCCATCCGCCCAGGCTAGGCCCACCCCACCGGTCCCGCCGGGCGCACCCTGCCCCCGACCGACGGTGTCGATCATGAAGTTGGCGGCGACATTCCGGGCCGTGTGCACCGTCAACTTCATGATCGACGCGGGTTCCCGGAACCGGGGTGAACCGGCGGACTAACGTCTCGGGCATGAGTCACGGCTTCGAGACGCTCGCCATCCACGCCGGCCAGGACCCGGAGGCCCGCACCGGCGCGGTGATCCCTCCGATCTACCAGACCAGCACGTACGCCCAGGACGCGGTCGGCGCGCCCCGCGAGGGCTACGAGTACAGCCGTTCCGGCAACCCCACCCGGGACGCGTTGCAGGAGTGCCTCGCCGCGCTGGAGGGCGGCCCGATCGGGCTCGCCTTCGCCAGCGGCCTGGCCGCCGAGGACACGCTGCTGCGGACCGTCTGCAAGCCGGGCGACCACGTGGTGATCCCGGACGACGCGTACGGCGGCACCTACCGGCTGTTCGCGAAGGTGGCCGAGCGCTGGGGCCTGGACTACACCCCGGCGAAGGTCTCCGACCCGGCCGCGGTCCGGGCCGCCATCCGACCCGGCGCGACCCGGATCGTCTGGGTGGAGACGCCGACGAACCCGCTGCTCGGCATCGCCGACATCGCCGCCCTGGCCGCCGTGGCGCACGACGCCGACGCGTTGCTGGTGGTCGACAACACGTTCGCCTCGCCGTACCTGCAACAGCCGATCGCGTTCGGCGCGGACGTGGTGGTGCACTCCACCACGAAGTACGTCGGCGGGCACTCCGACGTGGTCGGCGGCGCGCTGGTCGCGGCGGACCGCGGGCTCGGCGAGGAGCTGCGCTACCACCAGAACGCGATGGGCGCGGTCAACGGCCCGTTCGACGCCTGGCTCACGCTGCGCGGCATCAGGACCCTCGGGGTACGGATGGACCGGCACTGCGACAACGCCGAGCGGATCGCCGCCTTCCTGGACGGCAACACGAAGGTCGCCCAGGTGCTCTACCCGGGCCTGCCGTCGCACCCGGGTCACGAGGTGGCCGCCAAGCAGATGCGCCGGTTCGGTGGCATGATCTCGTTCCGCGCGGCGGGCGGTGAGGAGCACGCCGTGGAGATCTGCAACCGGGCCCGGCTGTTCGTGCTCGCCGAGTCGCTCGGCGGGGTGGAGTCCCTGATCGAGCACCCCGGCCGGATGACACACGCCAGCGCTGCCGGCTCGCCGCTTGAAGTTCCCGGCGATCTCGTGCGACTGTCTGTCGGCATCGAGACGGTCGACGACCTGCTCGCCGATCTGGAGCAGGCACTGGGCTGACCGCTGGACGGGAGGGTGGCAGTGCCGGACATCTTGCCGACGACCTGGGTCGGGGCGACCGCGAAGCAGATCGCCCGCGCGGTACGCCGCGGCGACGTCTCCGCCACCCAGGTGGTGGCCGACCACCTCGACCACGTGTCACGGGTCGACGCCGAACTGGCCGCGTTCCGCACGGTCCGTGGCGGCGAGGCGATCACCGAGGCGGAGAAGGTCGACGAGCAGGAGGAACTGGCCGACCTGCCGCTGGCCGGGGTGCCGGTGGCGGTCAAGGAGAACACGCCGGTGGCCGGCCTGCCCACCTGGAACGGGTCGGCCGCGATGCGTACCCCGGTGGCGGAGGCCGACCACGAGGTGGTCCGGCGGCTGCGCGGCGCGGGCGCGGTGATCCTCGGGGTGACCCGGATGCCGGAACTCGGCCTCTGGGCCCTCACCGACGACGACACCGGTGTGACCCGCAACCCCTGGGACCGGACGCGTACCCCCGGCGGCTCCTCCGGCGGCGCCGCCGCCGCGGTGGCCGCCGGGTTGGTGCCGATGGCGCACGGCAACGACGGCCTCGGCTCGATCCGCATCCCGGCGGCCTGCTGCGGTCTGGTCGGGCTCAAGCCCGGCCGGGGCGTGGTGCCCTGCCAGCTCGGCGCGGACGACTGGTTCGGTCTCACCGAGCACGGCATGCTGACCGGGACGGTGGCGGACGCGGTGGTCGGCTTCTCGGTGCTGGCCGGCCGCCGGCCGGACAAGCTGGTCCCGCCGCCGCGGCTGCGGGTGGGCGTCTCGCTGCGCTCCCCGGTCCGGGGCGTCTCGCCGGACGCGCCGAACCGGGACGCGGTGGCCGCCGCCGGCCGGCTGCTGGCCGCTGCCGGGCACGACACCGTCCCGGCCGACCCGGTCTACCCGACCCGGCTGGGCCTCCAGGGCATCGCCACCTGGTTCGCGGCGGCCGCCGCCGACGTGCGGGCCGCCGGGGTGGCGCCGCGCCAGCTCCAGCGGCGCAGCCGCCGGCACGTCGCGCTCGGCGAGTGGGCGCAGCGCCGGGGGTACGTCAGGGAGGCCGACCGGGCCGCCTGGCGCGAACGGTCGGTGCACTTCTTCGACGACCAGTCGGTCGACCTGCTGCTCACCCCGGCGCTGGCCGGGCCGCCGCCGGAGGCCTCCGGCTGGTCCGGCCGCTCCTGGCTGGCGAACATGTCGACGAACATCCGGTACGCCCCGTACGCCGCGCCGTGGAACATCGCCGGCCTGCCGTCGATCGTGGTGCCGGTCGGGCGTCGCCCGGACGGGCTGCCGGTCGGGGTGCAGTTCGTCGGCCCGCCCGGCTCCGAACTGCTGCTGCTCGGGGTGGCCGGCCAGTTCGAGATGCAGGCGCCGTGGCAACGGCACGCCCCCGGCTATCCCCGCGTCGGAACGGGGTCACCGGCCGTCGCATGATCGTCTAATGTGTGCGCGTCCCTGTCGCGCGCACTCCCTCGGACGGTCCCGATGCACTGCCAGACCTGCGGGGACGCCACCTCGCCCGCCTTCGACGAGTGCCAGCGCTGCGGCACCCGCCACGGCCAGCCCCCGGTCCTGCCCGGCGTGCCCACGTACCCGGTCCGGGGCCTGGGGACGGCCGTCTGTGTCGCGGTCGGCGCGACCGCCGCACTGTTCACGCTCTCCGCGCTCTTCCCGCTGCTCGGCGTCCGCCTGGCCCGCTCGGCCGCCGAGCAGCTCGACCGGGACGTGCTGCTCGGCGCGGTGTTCGCCGAGGTCCTGCTCACCCTGCCGTTCATCCTGGCCGTGCTGGTGGCCGCCACACTGGTGGTGATCTGGACGTGGCGGGTGCGCAAGAACCTGGACGCCTTCTCCGGCGCCGCGCCGACGCAGAGCCCCGCCTGGGCGATCGCCGGCTGGCTGGTGCCGTTCGCCAACTTCGTCGTGCCGGCCCGGGTGGTGGCCGAGGTGGCGCGGTTCAGCCTGTGGCGCCGCCGCACGCCGTGGCTGGTGCCGCTCTGGTGGGCGGCCTGGCTGGTCTTCTCCATCGGGGAGCGGGTGGTGGCGCAGTTGGAGGAGCAGCGGTACGAACGGCTCACCGAGTGGCCGCGCAGCGAGGCCGAGTTCGCCACGTACGTCACGTTCTACCGGGAGGCGCTCGCGCCCCGCCTGGTGCCGGTGCTCGCCTGCCTGGTCGCCGCGATCTCTTTCGTCGTGCTGGTTCGCCGGATCTCCGCCGCCCAGCAGGACCGGATCGCGCGGACCCGACCCGCGTTCCCGGGCTGGCCCGGTCACCCCGGCTGGCCGGGGCATTCCGGCTGGTCAGGGCAGTCCGGTCAGGTCGGCCGGCCCGGCTGGCCGGCGGCCGGGGCGGCCGGCCCCGCACCTGTCGTGGGGCCCGCGCCCGGTGCGCCCGAGGCGACGTCGCCGCAGCTTCCGCCCGGTGCGGGTGGCACGATCGGGGCATGACGGAACTGGTCGGTCTCGCCGACGTACAGGCCGCGCGGGAGCTGCTCGCCGGCGTCACCCGGACCACCCCGCTGGAGCCGTTCCGGCCGCTCAGCGCCGCGTTCGGTGGGCCGGTCATGCTCAAGTGCGAGAACATGCAGCGCGCCGGGTCGTACAAGGTACGCGGCGCGTACGTGCGGATCTCCCGGCTCTCGGCGCAGGACCGGGCCCGGGGCGTGGTGGCGGCCAGCGCCGGCAACCACGCCCAAGGCGTGGCGCTCGCCGCCGGCCTGCTCGGCGCGGAGGCCACCGTCTTCATGCCGGTGAACGCGCCGCTGCCGAAGGTCTCCGCGACCAAGGGGTACGGCGCCCGCATCGAACTGGTCGGCACCACGGTCGACGAGGCGCTGGTCGCGGCGCAGACGTTCGCGGAGCGGACCGGCGCGGTGTTCATCCACCCGTTCGACCATCCGGACGTCATCGCCGGTCAGGGCACGGTGGCGTTGGAGATCCTCGAACAGTGCCCGGACGTGCGCACCATCGTGACCGGGGTGGGTGGCGGCGGCCTCGTCTCCGGGATCGCGGTGGTGGCCAAGGCGCTGCGCCCGGACATCCGGGTGATCGGGGTGCAGGCGGCGAGCGCCGCCGCCTTCCCGCCCTCGCTGCGGGCCGGCGAGCCGGTGCGGCTGCCCGCCTTCTCGACGATCGCCGACGGCATCGCCGTGGGGCGTCCCGGCGAACTGACGTTCACCCACGTCCAGCGGTTGGTCGACGACGTGGTCACGGTCTCCGAGGAGGACATCTCGCGGGCGTTGCTGACGCTGATGGAGCGCGGCAAGCAGGTGGTGGAGCCGGCCGGTGCGGTCGGCGTGGCGGCGCTGCTGGCGGCCGTCGTGGAGGTGGAGTCGCCGGTGGTGGCGGTGCTCTCCGGCGGCAACATCGACCCGTTGCTGATGCTCCGGATGATCGAACACGGGCTGGCGGCGACCGGGCGTTTCCTGCGCATCACGGTGCGCTGCACGGACCGGCCCGGGCAGCTCGCCTCGCTGCTCGGCGAGATCGCCGGGCACCGGGCCAACGTGGTGGACGTGGTGCACCAGCGGGCGAACCCGCACCTGCGGCTCGGGGAGGTGGAGGTGGCGCTCTCGGTGGAGACCCGCGGGGTGACGCACTCGGACAAGCTGATCAGCGCGTTGCGGGCCAGCGGCTACCAGGTGGATCTGGTCGGCGCCGTGTGAGATCGCGAACGCCCCGGCCGGATGATCCGGTCGGGGCGTTCGAGTGGTGTGGCTCGGGTCCGAGGAAGCCTGTCAGCCTCGGTCGGGTCGGACCCGAGCCGGCCGGCGCGGGTCCGCCAGCGGGATCAGCCGGTGTACGGCTCGAAGGACACCACGGTCACCTTGATGTCGGCGCCGCTCGGCGCCGTGTAGGTGCAGGTCTGGCCGGCCTTGCCGCCGAGGATCGCCTTACCGAGCGCGGACTCGGGGCTGTAGACGGTCAGCTCGGTGGTGGAGGCGATCTCGCGGGAGCCGAGCAGGAAGGTCTCGGTGTCGTCGGCGTCGTCGTCGAAGTAGATCGTCACGACCATGCCGGGCGACACCGCGTCGGCATCCGGCGCCCCACCGACCTTGGCGGTGCGGAGCAGCTCCTTGAGGTAGAGGATGCGTCCCTCGGCCTTGCCCTGCTCCTCGCGGGCGGCGTGGTAGCCACCGTTCTCCCGCAGGTCGCCCTCCTCGCGCCGGGCGTTGATCTCGGCGGCGATGACCGGCCGGTTGGCGATCAGCTCGTCGAGCTCGCCCTGCAGGCGGTCGTACGCGTCCTGGGACAGCCAGGTGGCGGGCGCCTCGTTTCCGTTGGTGGACACAGGCGATCTCCTCGATTGGTGCGGACTGGCTGACAGGTGAACTACCAAGCTACCAGTGCCGTGCCCGTCCGGGTGCGCTCGATCACCCGGGGTGCCGGCCGCGGGACCCACCCGGGTGCGAGGTCCGGCGGCTCGCCGGCGCTCCGGCTCAGGCCGGTCGGCAGCGCAACACCTCACCGATGAACGGCCGGGCGCTGGTCGGCACCTCCTGGCTGGCCCGGACGTGCCGCTGGCCGGGCCCGGCGGTCACCGTGGCCTCCACGTGGCCCACCTCGGCGCCGTCGTGCGAGCGGGCCCGCAGCAGGCAGGTGGCCGCGCCGCCCGGCGGCACGGTGACCCGGAAGTCGACCACCACCCGGGAGTCGGTGATCCCGGTGTAACTGATCATCTCGCCCCGGTACTCCGGGTCGCCGTACTGGGTGTAGAGCTTCGCGGCACCCAACCCGAGCACGGCCAGCACGACCGCCACGGTCAGCGCGAGCAGAAGCGGCCGGCGGCGACCCGGCTCCCGGCGGCGGCCGTAGCGGCCGGGCGGGAAGACCGGCGTACCCGGTACGACTGTGGCGTGCGTCTCGCTCACCGGCGGGTATCTCCTGGCGTTGTTGTCGGCGGCATCGGCAAGAATGGCAGGGTCCATCTTCCCAGCCCGGCGCTGAGCCAAGGATGGCAGGTCGGCCCCGACCGGCCCGAGTGGTCCCGGCCACTCCGACGGGTGCCGGCCGGCCAGCACGGGGGCTTTCGCGGGCGCGGGGGGAGATTCCGGCAGGTCAGCCGGTCGGCCCGGGGTGGGTCGGCCGGTGGGCACAGACGAGGAGCGCCCAAGGTGGCAGAGCAACTGCGTCTCATGGCGGTGCACGCCCATCCCGACGACGAGTCGAGCAAGGGCGCCGCCACCATGGCGAAATACGTCGCCGAGGGGGTGGAGGTGCTGGTCGTCACGTGCACCGGCGGCGAGCGGGGCAGCGTGCTGAACCCCAAGATGGACCGGCCGGACGTGTGGGCCAACATCGGCGACATCCGCCGGGCCGAGATGGACGCCGCCCGCGCGATCCTCGGCGTCGAGCAGGCGTGGCTCGGCTTCGTCGACTCCGGGCTGCCCGAGGGCGACCCGTTGCCGCCGCTGCCGGAGGGCTGCTTCGCCCTCCAGGAGGTGGAGGCCGCCGCCGCGCCACTGGTGCGGCTGATGCGGCAGTTCCGCCCGCACGTGGTCACCACGTACGACGAGGAGGGCGGCTACCCGCACCCGGACCACATCATGACCCACAAGGTCACCGTGGCCGCGTTCGAGGCGGCCGGTGACCCGGAGCGCCACCCGGAGCTGGGCGAGCCGTGGCAGCCGCTCAAGCTCTACTATGACGTGGGCTTCTCCCGCGCCAAGATCATGAGCCTGCACGAGGCGATCCTCGCCGTCGGCCGCGAGTCGCCGTACGGGGAGTGGATGAAGCGCTGGGAGGACCGCCCCGACAAGGGCGACCGGATCACCACCCGGGTCGACTGCGCCGCCTACTTCCCGGTCCGCGACGACGCGCTGCGCGCCCACGCCACCCAGATCGACCCGGACGGGTTCTGGTTCCAGGTGCCGATGGACCTCCAGCAGCGCGCCTGGCCCACGGAGGACTTCCAACTCGCCCGTTCGCTGGTGGACAGCCCGCTCCCCGAGTCCGACCTCTTCGCCGGCGTGCGCGAGACGTGCCGTGCCCACTGACGGCGGCGCGGGCTACCCTGGTCGTCAGCCGCACATCGGAGGAACACCATGCTGACCACCGCCCAGGTGCTCGCGGAGAACAACTTCGGTGACACCCGCACGGGTGGTCTGGCCGGTCCGATGGGCCTCTTCCTCATCGTCGCGCTGGGCACCGTCACCGTCCTGCTGATCCGCAACATGAACGCCCGGCTGCGCCGGCTGCCGGACCGGTTCCCGCACCAGGGCGAGCCGGGGCGGGTCGACGCGGCGGTCGTCGATCCGACAGAGGGGACTGTCGAGCAGGATTCACCGACGAATACTCCCAACGGCTCCCAGCAGCGCCGCAACAGCTGAACACCACGTGAATCACGCCCAAGTCGGTCGTCGACCCCTGTTGCGACCACCGGCTTTGGCTTAGCCTTCCGCCGGGGGGACCGTCAGGCCCCGGACCCTGCGCGGAAGGGGGGCGTCGATGTCGAGGACAGCCACGGGCCCCAACCGTGCCCCGATCCCGGGCCCTCCCGGGGCGGGGCCGTGACCTCCGAACCGGCCGACCGTCCCCCCGACCGGCTCGGCCTGCGCGGCACCCCGTTGAGCGTCGTGCTGCTGACCGCCGCGGTCGCGGTCACCGCGCTGCTGGCCGCGGTGCTCGGTCTCGCCGTACCGGCGCACCTGCCGGTCGACGACCCGCTGCCCGGGCCGGCGCGGTTCGGCCTCGCCGCGGTCACGTTCGCCGTCGCCCAACTCGCCCGCCTGCGCTTCCGCACCGCGGCCGGCATGGTCAGCATCACCTGGGGCGAGGCCGCGCTCGTGGTCTGCCTCTGGCTGGTGCCCGCCGGCTGGCTCCCGGGCGCGGCGCTGCTCGGCGCCGGCGCCGCCTGGACCACCATGTCGCTGGTCGCCGACCGCCGCCCGGTGCTGGAACTGGTCCGCATCGCCGGCTCGCTCACCGCCGCCACGGCGCTGGCCGGGGCCGTCGCGAGCGCGCTCGGCCGGCCGCTGCTCGCCGCGCCGACCCCCGAGCTGGCCCTGGCGCTGGGCGCCGGCGCGGTCACCTACCTGCTCACCACCGCCTGGCTGGGCGCTGCCACGATCGCCCTGCGGCACGGCATCCCGATCGGGCCGCCGCTGCTGGCCGCGCTCCGCGGCAAGCTGCCCATGTTCGTCGGCAACGTCGCGGTCGGCCTGGTGGTGGTCGCGCTGCTCGAACTCGACGCACGCTGGCTGCTGCTCCTGCCGCCCCCGCTGTGGCTGCTGCAACAGACCTATCGGCACCGGCTCCGGGCCGACCAGGAACGGCGGACCTGGCGGGCGTTCGCCGAGGCCACCGCCGCGCTGAACCAGCTCGACGAACGCGGCGTCGCGAGCGCCGCGGTGACCGGCGCGCTCACCCTGTTCGGGGCCGAGCTGGTCGAGGTGGACGTGGCGCGCGGGGAGGGGCACTGGCGCCGCTACCGGGCCGACCTCGGCGGTCAGGTGCGGGACGTCGAGGTGGACCCGACCGCGGAAGCCGACACCGGCGAGCACGAGCTGGTCCGGCGGCTCGCCGTCGGCACCGTCGAGGTGGGCCGGCTGCGGGTGCGTTTCGCCCGGTCCGCCCCGCCCAGCCCCGCCGAACGTGACGGGGTGGCCGCGTTCTCCGACGCCCTGGCCGCCGCGCTGCACGACGCCGCGACCCACCGCGAGCTGCGGCTGGTCACCGCCCGGTCGTCGTACGAGGCGGTGCACGACCAGCTCACCGGGCTGCTCAACCGGGCGGCGCTGCTGGCCCGGGGCGACCAGGCGCTGCGGCAGCGCCCGCACGACCACCCGGTGGCCCTGCTCCTGCTGGACGTGAACCAGTTCAAGGAGGTCAACGACACGCTGGGGCACGCCGCCGGCGACGAGCTGCTGCGGCTGACCGCCAACCGGCTGGCCGCGCTGACCCGGCCCGGCGACCTGCTCGGGCGGCTCGGCGGCGACGAGTTCGCGCTGCTGCTGACCTCCGTCCCGGTGATCGACGACCGGACGGCCCCGCTGACGTACGCGCTGCGTCAGGCCCGGGAGGTCGCCGAGCGGCTCGCCGCCCCGACCGAGGTGGCCGGCGTGCGGATGTCGGTCGAGGTGGCGGTCGGCGTGGTGGCGGCCGACGCGGGCGCCGCCGACCTGACCGAGCTGCTGCGGCGTGCCGACATCGCGATGTACCAGGCCAAGGAGGGCGGCGGCAGCGTCGCCGCGTACGACAGCTCGCGGGACGCGGCGAGCACCGACCACCTGGCGCTGCTCGCGGAGCTGCGCGAGGCGCTGGCCGCCGACGACCAGTTGGTGCTCGCGTTGCAGCCGGCGGTCGACCTGGCCACCGGCGCGCCGACCGGGGTGGAGGCGTTGATCCGGTGGCGGCATCCGCGCCGGGGCTGGCTGGGACCGTCCGACTTCATCCGGCCGGTGGAGAACAGCGAGCAGCTCGGCAGCTTCACCCGCTACGTACTGGACAAGGCGCTGGCGGTGGCCGCCGGGTGGGCGCGTGAAGGGCTGGACGTCCCGATCTCGGTGAACCTGTCGGCGCGCAGCCTGCTCGACCCGCGGTTGCCCACCGAGATCGAGGAGGCGCTGCGCCGGCACCAGGTTCCGCCGCGCCGGCTGGTCCTGGAGATCACCGAGACGGTGGTGATGAGCGAGCTGGAGGTCATCGACGAGGTGCTGGCCACGCTCCGGGCGATGGGCGTGCAGCTCGCCGTGGACGACTTCGGCACCGGCTTCTCGTCGTTGACGTTCCTGACCCGGATCGCGGTCGACGAGTTGAAGGTGGACCGCTCCTTCGTGATCCGGATGGCCGACTCGCCGGAGGCGGCGGCGATCGTGCGTACCACCGTCGGGCTCGCCCACGAGCTGGGCCTGCGGGTGGTGGCCGAGGGCGTGGAGACCGCCGAGCAGCGCACCGCGCTGGCGGAGCTGGGCTGCACCGCCGCCCAGGGCTACCACTTCTTCAAGCCGATGCCGGCGGACAAGATCGGTGCGGTGCTCGGCTCGCTGCGCGACACCGCCCGCGGCAACGTCTTCCCCCTACGCGCCGACGGCGCCTCCTAACCCCCCACCCCCCACTGCCGCAGATTCACGGAAAGCGTGGCCATCCGAGCCCGGACAGCCACGCTTTCCGTGAAACAGGGGCGTCGCTCAGGGGTGGGCGGTCAGCCTCGGGGGAGGACGTCGTCGAGGACGGTGGGGAGACTGGACCAGTCGGCGGAGGCGATGGTGGCGTGCGCCCGGGCGAGCTGGGCGACCCGGGCCGCCGCCGCGTCGGCGTCACCGGCGCCGACGGCCGGCGGGACGTTCTGCGCGTCGGTCATCACCAGCAGGTAGTGGTTCGTGTCGTACCAGGCGGTGTCGATGCCGCCGGTGACGTACGCCGAGGCGTCGCCGTCGAAGACGACGAACCACTGGCGCAGGGCCGGGTCCGCGTACCGGGCGCGGGGGTCGCCGGCCTGGGCGCGGTGCACGGCCGGGAACGCGCGGGCGGTGTCAAGCGTGCCGGCCGCCGCCAGGCCGGCCAGGTGGCGCGCGTACTCCACGTCGGTCCAGAGCGTGTCGGTCGGGTTGCCCTCCTCGACGGTGCCGGGGATCAGTTCCACGATCACCTTGCCGGCGAGCTGCCCCCGGGTGGGCCAGGCGTCGGCGCGGGCGGCGGCGTCCAGTCCGGGGTGGCCGCCGAGCAGGTCGGCGGGGCGGAACACCCGGTCGCCGAGGCGGGCGGCGAGCACCGCGTCGAGCTGGGCCGGCCCCTGCCCGGTACGGCTGCTGAAGCCGGTCTTGAGTTCCAGCTTGAGGATCACCGGGCCGGCGTCGGGGTGGGCGCCCAGCCAGAGCCGGATGTCGTCCAGGCAGTGTTCCAGGTTCTTGTTCCGGGTGCCGGTGTAGAGCTGGGCCGCGCTGGTGGCGGCCACGCAGTTGTTGTCGCTGCCGAGCGGGTTGCTGTGGCTGACCCGCCACTGCCGGGTGAGCACGTCCGGCCAGACGTCCAGTTCGATCAGCCCGGGTCGGGCGTCGAGCGCCTGGGCCAGGTAGGTGTAGGTGCCGCGCTCGTACGTGTTGTGGATGCCGACGGCGGTGGTGGCGGACCACCGGGTCTCCGGTGGCACCGCGGCGGATGCGGCGGCGGGGGTCAGCGCGGCGCCGGTGAGGGCGGCGAGGGCGGCGAGGGCGAGCAGGACGGGGGGTCTGCGCATGGACCGTCTCCTTCGGACGTGCCGGCGGTGGGCGACGCCGGCCATGCGACCGATTCAAATAGACCAGGATGAATAACGGAAGGACGTTCCGTGGCGGGCCGTCGGGCTGCCGACATCCCGCCGGTGCGGGGCAGCGGAGGGCGGCCGGTCCACTCGCGGCGCGCGGGCACCGCGCGCTCGCTATGGTCGGATGGTGAATCGACTCGCCGAAGCCACCTCGCCCTATCTGCTCCAGCACGCCGACAACCCGGTCGACTGGTGGCCCTGGTGTGACGAGGCGTTCGCCGAGGCGAAGCGGCGTGACGTGCCGGTGCTCATCTCGGTCGGCTACGCCGCCTGCCACTGGTGCCACGTGATGGCCCACGAGTCGTTCGAGAACGAGGCCGTGGCCCGGCTCATGAACGACGACTTCGTCTGCGTCAAGGTCGACCGCGAGGAACGCCCCGACATCGACGCCGTCTACATGACCGCCACCCAGGCGATGACCGGCCAGGGCGGCTGGCCGATGACGGTCTTCGCCACCCCGGACGGCACCCCGTTCTTCTGCGGCACCTACTTCCCCCGGGCCAACTTCGTCCGGCTGCTCGGCTCGGTCGCCGCCGCCTGGCGGGACCAGCGCGAGGAGGTGCTGCGGCAGGGGGCCGCCGTGGTCGAGGCGATCGGCGGCGCCCAGGCCGTCGGCGGCGTGACCGCCCCGCTCACCGCCGAGCTGCTCGACGGCGCCGCCGCCCAGCTCGCGAAGGAGTACGACGAGACGAACGGCGGCTTCGGTGGCGCCCCGAAGTTCCCGCCGCACATGAACCTGCTCTTCCTGCTCCGGCACCACCGGCGGACCGGGTCGGCGCGCAGCCTGGAGATCGTCCGGCACACCGCCGAGGCGATGGCCTGCGGTGGCCTGAACGACCAGCTCGCCGGCGGCTTCGCCCGCTACTCGGTGGACGGCCACTGGACCGTGCCGCACTTCGAGAAGATGCTCTACGACAACGCGCTGCTGCTGCGCGTCTACACCCAGCTCTGGCGGGTCACCGGCGACCGGCTGGCCCGCCGGGTGGCCCGCGACACCGCCCGGTTCCTCGCCGACGAGCTGCACCGGGCCGGCGAGGGCTTCGCCTCGGCGCTGGACGCGGACACCGAGGGCGTCGAGGGGCTCACCTACGTCTGGACGCCGGACCAGCTCGTCGACGTGCTGGGCGAGGAGGACGGCCGGTTCGCCGCCGACCTGTTCACCGTCACCGCCGACGGCACCTTCGAGGAGGGCGCCAGCGTGCTGCGGCTGGCCCGGGACGTGGACGACGCCGATCCGGCGGTCCGGGCCCGCTGGCGGGACGTGGCGGCCCGGCTGTTGCACGCCCGCGACACCCGCCCCCAACCGGCCCGCGACGACAAGGTGGTGGCCGCCTGGAACGGCTTGGCGATCACCGCCATCGCGGAGTTCCAGCAGGTCGCCGCGCTCTACGCGGCCCCGGAGGACGAGGACGCGAATCTGATGGAGGGTGTGGTCGTCGTCGCCGACGGGGCGATGCGCGACGCCGCCGAGCACCTGGCCGCCGTACACCTGGTGGACGGCCGGCTGCGCCGGGTGTCCCGGGACGGGGTGGTGGGCGCGCCGGCCGGGGTGCTGGAGGACTACGGCTGCGTCGCGGAGGCGTTCTGCGCGCTGCACCAGCTCACCGGCGAGGGGCGGTGGCTGACGCTGGCCGGTGAGCTGCTCGACGTGGCGCTGGCCCGGTTCGCGGCGCCGGACGGCGGCTTCTACGACACCGCCGACGACGCCGAACGCCTGGTCACCCGGCCGGCCGACCCGACCGACAACGCGACCCCGTCGGGCCGGTCGGCGATCGTCGCGGCGCTGGTGGCGTACGCGGCGTTGACCGGGGAGACCCGCTACCGGGAGGCCGCCGAGGCGACCCTGTCGACCGTCGCGCCGATCGTGGACCGGCACGCCCGGTTCACCGGCTACGCCGCCACGGTGGGCGAGGCGCTGCTCTCCGGGCCGTACGAGATCGCGGTGGCGACCGACGACCCGACGGGTGACCCGCTGGTGTCCGCCGCGCACCGGCACGCCCCGCCCGGCGCGGTGGTGGTCGCCGGCGCCCCGGATCAGCCCGGCGTGCCGCTGCTGGCCGGCCGGCCCCTGGTCGACGGGCGGCCGACCGCGTACGTCTGCCGGGGGTTCGTCTGCCAGCGGCCGGTGACCTCGGTCGAGGAGCTGGTCGCCCAGCTCGGCTGAGTCCCCGGCGGCGGGCCGCCCTCACGGTCGGGCCCGCCGCCGGCCCGGTTAGGCTGGCGGCGCTATGGACTCCCGGACCGGACTCCCCGTCGTGGGCATGGTGGGTGGCGGCCAACTGGCCCGGATGACCCACCAGGCCGCCATCGCCCTCGGCCAGTCGCTGCGCGTGCTGGCACTCGCCCCGGACGACGGCGCGGCGCTCGTCGCCGCCGACGTCCAGTACGGCGACCACACCGACCTGACCGCGCTACGCACGTTCGCGAAGGGCTGCGACGTGGTCACGTTCGACCACGAGCACGTGCCGAACGATCACATCCGTGCGCTGGCCGCGGAGGGCGTCAAGCTGTTCCCGCCGGCCGAGGCGCTGGCGCACGCGCAGGACAAGCGGGTGATGCGGGAGCGGCTCGCCGAGCTGGGCGCGCCGAACCCGGCCTGGCGTCCGGTGGAGTCGCCGGCCGACCTGCTCGGGTTCGGCGAGGAGACCGGCTGGCCGGTGGTGCTCAAGGCCGCCCGGGGCGGCTACGACGGCCGGGGCGTCTGGCTGGTGGACGACGCCGACCAGGCCGCCGAGCTGGCCGCCACGCTGCTCGACGGCGGCACGCCGCTGCTGGTCGAGGAGCGGGTGGCGCTGCGTCGGGAGCTGGCCGTGCAGGTCGCCCGGTCGCCGTTCGGGCAGGTGGCCGCGTACCCGGTGGTGGAGACCGTGCAGCGCGACGGCATCTGCGTCGAGGTGCTGGCGCCCGCGCCCGACCTGCCGGAGGAGCGGGCGGTGGCCGCGCAGCAGCTCGCCATCGACCTGGCCACCGCGCTCGGCGTGGTCGGGCTGCTCGCGGTGGAGCTGTTCGACACGCCCGCCGGGCTGGTGGTCAACGAGCTGGCCATGCGTCCGCACAACTCCGGCCACTGGACGATCGAGGGCGCGCGCACCTCCCAGTTCGAGCAGCACCTGCGCGCGGTGCTGGACTACCCGATGGGGGACACCTCGCTCGCCGCGCCGGTGGTGGTGATGGCGAACGTGCTCGGCGGTGAGCCGGGCGGCATCTCGATCGACGAGCGCCTGCACCACCTGTTCGCGGCCGAGCCGGGCGCCAAGGTCCACCTCTACGGCAAGCAGGTCCGACCGGGCCGCAAGATCGGGCACGTCACGGTGCTGGGCACGGACCTGGTCGACGTGCGGGCCCGGGCCGCCCGCGCGGCGCGGTGGCTTCAGGAGGGAACAGCATGAGTACGGTCGGGCTGATCATGGGCAGCGACTCGGACTGGCCGACCATGCGGGCCGCCGCCGAGGCGCTCGACGAGTTCGGCGTGCCGCACGAGGTCGGTGTGGTCTCCGCGCACCGCACCCCGCTCAAGATGATCGAGTACGGTCGGTCCGCCGCCGGCCGGGGCATCCGGGTGATCATCGCGGGCGCGGGTGGGGCCGCCCACCTGCCCGGCATGGTCGCCTCGGTCACCCCGCTGCCGGTGATCGGCGTGCCGGTGCCGTTGAAGTACCTGGACGGGATGGACTCGCTGCTGTCCATCGTGCAGATGCCGGCCGGCGTGCCGGTCGCCACGGTGTCGATCGGCAACGCCCGCAACGCCGGGCTGCTCGCGGTCCGCATCCTGGGTGCCGCCGACCCGGCGTTGCGCGACCGGATGGCCGCCTACCAGGCGAGCCTGGAGGACCTGGTCGCCGAGAAGGAGGCGGCGCTCCGCGCCTCGCTGGCCTGACCACTTCCACAGGTCACTCACTCTGCGTGTTGGCGGCCTGCGGTCACCGAGTGTGGTCGACGGTGTCGGAGTGGTGGCTGCCCTTCGCCCCCTTTGCTCTGCAGCCATCGACGCAGCACTGCATCGACCTGCGGTGCCCGTTTCGCGCTCGCCATGTGGTTCGAGGATGCCTGGTTGCGCAGGGTGACTGCTGCGCCCGTGGCTGCACAGCAAAGGGGTCTAGCGGTGGTCGGGCCGGCGGCCGGTTCGGTGCGGAGGGTGACCGCCGTCGGTGACCGGCCGGTGGGTCAGGCGGGACGAGCGGACCCCGTCACCGCATGCCGCGCAGCGCGGTCTGTAGACGCTCCTGGGCGCGGCGGCGCCGTTCGTTGCTGGCCCCGAGCACCAGCAGCACGATGCCGACCGGGATCAGCACCAACCACGGGCCGAGACTGAACAACGCGTGCACCGCGGCGACGGCGGTCACCGTCGCGCCCACGATCACCGGCGCCTGCTGCCGGCTCATCGAGCCGAAGATCAGCACCGCCACGGCCCCGAGCAGCAGCAACACCTGACGCAGCATGCTGGAGTCGGTGGCCACCACGATCGCCAGCGTGGGCAGGAACGCGGTCACCAGCGCCGGCCCGTACGGCACCCAGCTCGACATGTCCGGCCGGTGCCGCAGTTGCAGCACGCCGACCAGCAGGGCCAACGCGGCGAACGGAAGGGTGTACGCCTCCGGAAGCGCCACGTCGGCCACCCACATCAGGATCCACCATGCGGTGATCTCGCAGGCCACCACCGCCCAGAACAGCAGGTTCCGCTCGAACGGGCGACGCCCCGGCCGGCTGGCCGCCACCCCGAGCACCGCACCCCAGGCGGCCAGCAACGCGGCGATGTGCCGGGGCGAGTCGAACGCCAGGGCCAGCGCGATGAGCGCCGCAGCGTACCCGCTCCACTCGACGGTGGCCGCCTCCCGGTACGCCTCGGGCCGGCGCAGCCGGGGCAGCGTGGCGGCGAACACCTGCAACGCCGCGCCCACCGCCAGCACGCCGAACGCCGACCACACCGCGGCGAGCCCGGCCACCAACCCCAGCGTGAGCACGAAGAGCTGCGCCATCAGCGAGGCGAACAGCCAGCCGAGGATGCGGGCCCGTTGGGTGGTGCCGAAGAACGCGGCGACCGCGCCCACCCCGACCGCGCTCCCCAACGTGATCAGGGTGAGGTCGCGGGTGGCGAGCGCGCCGGCCAGCCCGGCGCCACCGGCGGCCAGCCCGATGGCGAAGACCAGCACCCGGGCGACCCGGATCGAGCGACCCGGCTCGGCCAACGCCGGCGGCGGGGTCAGCGCCAACCCCAGCATCGAGATGGTGAACACCACCAGCCCCGCCTCCGCGGTCACCGGCCACCCCTGGCCGAGCGCCACCGGCGCGATCAGCAGCGTGAGGGCCGCCCCGGGCAGGATCACCGGCACCGCCCGGGAGCGGCGACCGCCGCTGAACCCGGTCGCGGCCAGCGCCGCGGTCGCGGTGAGCAGCAGCGCGGTGAGCACGTGGGTCGGGTCCACCGCGTCCGGCGGCGGGGTGAGCAGCTCCGGGGGCGGCCCCTGCCACACCCGGCCCAGCACCACGAACGTCGAGAACAGCGCCACCACCAGCGTGGGCGCCAGCGTGACGAGCGCCAGCGCGGTGGGCAGCGCCGCCGCGGCCAACGCGCCGGCCGCCGGGCTGACCCGCCACCGGAGCTCGGTGGGGCGGTCCGGGTCCCGGCGCAGCGCCCCGTTCAGCAGCACCGACCACCGGCGTACCGGCCGGGCCGAGCCGACCGGCGGGACGGTGGCCGCCCGGATCAGCTCGGCGAGCACACCGAGCAGCGCGGCGGCGGCGGCGAACACCCCGGCGGGTAGCTGGACGACGAGGGCGGTGGCCGCCGTGACGGTGCCCGCTCCCACCACGGCCACGCTGGCGTACGGCAGGTACTGCGGCACCTGCCGGCGGACCGCCGCGACCACCGCCAGGCCGAGGCTGGCGGCGGCCAGGGCAGCGGTGAGCACCACCTGCGCGGGACGGCCGAACTCGACCGACAGCGCGGCCACCGCGCCGGGCAGGGCGATCAGGGCCGACCCGGCCGCCGCGCCGCCCACCTGGACCAGGTGCGGCGGCATGCCCTCGGTGCGGACGTCCTCCACCAGCGCCGGCGCGAACGACCGGGCCAGGGCCGCCACCGTCACCCCGATCAACGCGATGCTGCTCAGCGCCAACGCGGTGGTCCAGGGCCGGACCAGCCCGGCGCCGGTGGCGTGCAACGCCACCACACCGGCCACGGTGGCCCGGGACAGCGCGGCCCTCGGGTCCGTCGCGGCCACCGCCGCCATCCCGAAGACCGCGGCCACCATGGTGCCGACCAGTACCGGTGACCACCAGGGCAGGTCGAACGCGGCCGGCGCGCCCACGGTGGCGAGCACCGCGCACACGCCCGACACGTCGTACTTCCAGGGCGGTGGCAGCAGGACGGCGGCGGTCGCCGCCAGCAACGCCAGCGCGACCGGCGCCTGCCAGGTCGTCCCGCCGGTCGGCGCGGCCGGCCAGCCGCTCAGGTCACCGGCCCAGATCGGGCCGGGGGTGGCCAGCACGCCGACGCCGCCGCGCAGCGCGCTCCAGGCGGCGACGAGACCGATCAGGGTGCCGCCGGCGGCGATGCCGAGGATCGGGCCGCGCCGCCACTCCTCCGGCAGCGCCCGGGCCGCGACGGCCACCACCAGCACCAGCGCGGCGGCCACCATGAGCTGGCCGCCCGGCGCGAGCACCGCGGCGATCCGCACCAGCGTGGCGACAAGCGCCACCGTGGTGGCGGCGAGCGCCAGGTCGGAGCCGTCGAGTGACATGTCGGCGCGGCGTCGGGCGTCGATCCGGGGCGCCGCCGCCAGCAGCGCGGCGGCGATCAGCAGCAGCCCGCCCACCCAGCCGTCCGCCGAGGTGGCGCCGGGCGCGAAGAGCCCGGCGACGGCGACGGCCACCGCGCCGAGCACGGTGCCGAGTGCGTGCGGCATGCTCAGCTGCCGCTGCGCCACCTGCACCAGGGCGGCGTAGGCGAGCGTCACGCAGACGGCGAGGAAGCTCGCCGCGAGGATCGGCACGGTGATCTCGCGCAGGTTGGCCGGGGTGGGCGCCGGCGGGGTCGGCACGGTGGCGGCGACGAACGCGGCCACCGCGCCGGGCAGGGCGAACGCCGCGCCACCGGCCGCCCAGGCGCAGACCGGGTCCGTCGCGGCGGCGGCGATCCGGACCCGGGGCGCGAGCGAGACCAACGCCCCGGCCAGGAAGAGCAGGGTCAGCGCGGCCGCGGTGAGCGCGGGCCGGGCGAGCGCGGCGCCGGCGCCGGTCAGCCCCAGCCCGGCCGCGGTCACCGCGTGCACCACCGCGGCCCGTTCCGTGCCGGCGGTGAGCCCGAACACCCCGATGGCGACGGCGGTCACCAGCATCGGCCAGCAGGCCGCCGCCCAGCCCAGACCGAGCGAGGCCGGCACGGCGAGCGCGGTGAGCGCGGCACCGACCACCGCGAACTCGCGCCGGATCGAGGTGGGCAGCGCCACCACCGCGGCGACGGTGAGCAGCAGCGCGGCGGCGGCGAGCTGCCAGCCGGTCGGGCCGACCGCCCGGGCCAGCTCGGCGTGCCAGCCGCCCAGGTCGGCGGACCAGGCGGGCAGCGACGCCCGGACCGGGGCCAGCCCGGCGCGCAACGCGCCACCGGCGACCACCAGGCCGCTGACCGTCAACGCCGCCGCGGAGGCGAGCTGCGGGCCCCGGCGGGCCGTCTCCGGCATGGCCCGCACGGCGAGGCCGGTGAGCGCGATGACCGCGGCGATCAGCAGCAGGGACCGGCCGGGCAGCGCCACCGAGGCGACCCGCCCGAGCGCGCCGATGACCGCGAGCGTGAGAATGCCGGCGCCCAGGTCGGGCAGCGGCGGCCGGCGCAGCGCCAACGTGCCGGCCAGCGCCGTCAGCGCGGCGAGCAGCAGCACCGCGCCCGCGCCGGCGGCGACCGGCACGGTGGCGGCGCGCAGCAGGGCGGTGACCGCGTATGCCAGGGCGAGCGCCACCGCCGCGCCGTGCAGCAGCCAGGTCAGCTCGCGCAGCCACGGCACCGGCCGGGCCGGCGCGGCGGTGGCCGGACCGGCCGGTGGCTCGCCGCCGAGCACCTCGCCGGACTCCTCCGGCGCCGACTCGGGCCGGTCCTCGTCGGCACGCTGCCGGGACGCGGCGGGTGCCGGCGGGACGGTGCGGGGCAGGTCCGTCCGGACCGGCCGTTCGCGCACCACCGGGGAGCGCACCAGCGCCAGGTCCAGCACGGCCACCAGGGTGAGCACCAGCGCCCAGCCGGCCGGGCCGGTCACCCGCTCGTACGCCAGCAGCGGCAGCACCGGCTGGGCGGCCAGCACGGTGGCGAAACGGGGCGCGCGCAGCCCGGTGCCGTACGCGTACCCGACCGCGACCACGGTGGTGACCAGGAAGATCGCGCCGGCGAACGCGGCGCCCGAGGTGCCGCCACCGATCCGGTCCACGGCCCAGACCGCGTACCCGGCCAACGGCACCAGCAGCAGGCCGACCGCGGCGATCGTCTCGGCGGTCGAGGTGAGCCCGCGGCGGGCCAGCACCGGCGGAGCGAGCAGCATCAGCACGGTCGCGACCAGCAGCACGCCGAGCCGGGCGAGCGCGTCCATCGAGCTGGTGGCGACCGCCGCGAACACCACCGCCGCGACGCCGAGCAGCAGTGCGCCCAGCCCGAGCGGGATGTTCTGCACCTCGCGCGAGGACGCCTCCGGCGGGTGCTCCGGGTCGTCCACGTCGAGCCACTGCGGCCGGCCGCGGGGCGGCGACGGGGGAAGGTCGTCCGGTCCGGGCGGCGGGGTGCCCTGCCGGGGCACCCGGGGTGGCGCGCCGGTGGCGGCGGTGGGCGGCCGGCGTCCCGGTCGTCGCCGCAGCACCCGGCGGGGTCGGGTGGCCTGCTTGACCCGTTCCTCACCGGCGTGCGCCAGGATGTCCCGCTGGAAGAGCGCGGCCTGCATCTTGGCGGCGATCTGCCGTTGCTCACGGGCGATCTCGGCGTCCCGGGCCTTCATCTCGGCGATCGACCGCTCGATGTCGGCCAGGTGCTCGGCCCACTGCGGCTGCTCCGCGCCGCAGTGCGGACAGATGGCGGCGGGCTTGATCTCCCGCCCGCACGAGGCGCACCTGAAGCTCTCCACGACCGTCTCCCGTCCGCCTGTGCCCTCGCACTGTGGACCTCCCAGAGGCAGCATGCCCTGAGCGGGCCGGGATTTCGACAGTTGCCGGCGCGTTCCGGACAACAAAAAGGACCGGCCGGCCGGGGAGGCTGCTCCCCGGCCGGCCGGTCCGGCGTCGATCGGTCAGGGACGGCCCAGGCCGCGGTACTCCCAGCCGGCCTGCGTCCACAGTGTCGAATCGAGGCAGTTGCGCCCGTCGACGACCCGCCGACCGTTGGCCAGCTCGCCCAGGGCCACCGGGTCGGCGTTGCGGAACTCGGCCCACTCGGTGAGCACGCAGACCAGGTCGGCGCCCTGGACGGCGTCGTTCATGGTCTCCTCGTAGGCCAGGCCGGGCACCGCGCGGCGCGCGTTCTCGATTCCCTGCGGGTCGAAGACGTGCACGTCGGCGCCGGCCTTGCCGAGCAGCGCGGCCACCGCGAGGGCGGGGGCGTCGCGTACGTCGTCGGTGTTGGGCTTGAAGGTCGCGCCGAGCACCGCGATCCGGGTGCCGGAGAGGTCCGGGCCGGCCGGGCCGGAGCGGCGGTTGAGCAGCTCGGCGGCGAGCTGCACCACCCGGGTACGCCGACGCAGGTTGATCAGGTCCACCTCGTGCAGGAAGCGGAGCGCCTCGCCGGCGCCGAGCTCCTGGGCGCGGGCCTGGAAGGCGCGGATGTCCTTGGGCAGGCACGCGCCGCCGAAGCCGAGGCCGGCCTGGAGGAAGCGGTTGCCGATCCGTGGGTCGTACCCGATGGAGCGGGCGAGCTGGGTGACGTCACCGCCGGCGGCCTCGCAGACCTCGGCCATCGCGTTGATGAAGGAGATCTTGGTGGCCAGGAACGCGTTGGCGGCGACCTTGACCAGCTCGGCGGTGGCGAAGTCGGTGACCACCAGCGGGACCTCGCGGTCCTCGGTGGCGGCCAGGTCGAAGACGCCCTTGTGGGCCGCGAAGAGCATGCCGTTGGCCCACTCGCTCTTGACGCCGACCACGATCCGGTTGGGGCGCAGCACGTCGTCGACGGCGAAGCCCTCCTGGAGGAACTCCGGGCTCCACGCCACCTCGACGCCCAGGTCGGCCGGCGAGTGCTTGCCGACGAGCTGCTCCACCCACTCGGCGGTGCCCACCGGCACGGTGGACTTGCCGACGATCAGCGCCTTACGGGTCAGGTGCTGGGCGAGGCTGGTCACGGACGCCTCGACGTACGACAGGTCGGCGCCCATGCCGTCGGCGCGCTGCGGGGTGCCGACGCAGATGAAGTGCACGTCGCCGAAGTCGGCGGTCTCCTGGATGTCGGTGCTGAACCGCAGTCGGCCGGCGGCCAGGTTGCGCCGGAGCAGCTCGTCGAGGCCGGGCTCGTGGATCGGCACCTCGCCGGCGTTCAGTTTGGCGATCTTGTCGGCGTCGACGTCGAAGCCGAGCACCTCGTAGCCCAGCTCGGCGTAGCAGATGGCGTACGTCGCACCGAGGTAACCGGTGCCGAGGAAGGTCACCCGGGGCCGGGCCGCGCCGGACGGCGGGGTCACCGCGGCGATGGCGGGCATCGGCTGGGAGTTCGGGTACGGGATCGTCACGCCTGTCTTCTCCGCTCGCACTGGCGGCGCATCCTCGCGTCGCATTCGGCTGGGCGCCTAGGCCGGGCACCGAGGGAAACTGATTCTGGTGTGAGGGTAGTGGGTCGGGCTGCCACCGCCCGGGCGCGAGCCTACCCGCCGGTAAGGGCCGGTCGAGGCCCGGTGGCTATTCTTCAGTCTGCGGCAGTCGGCGGCCCTCGGGCGGCCCGGACTGCGCATGATAGCGGTGAAAGGGGAGGGCCGACATGGCCGCAGAGCAGTCGTTCGACGTCTACCGGTTGCCGGAGGAGCACGAGGCGATCCGGGAGGCGGTCCGTGAGGTCTGTGCGGCCAAGGTGGCGCCGCACGCCGCTGAGGCGGACGAGACAGGTGAGTTCCCGAAGGCGTCCTACGACGCGCTGCGGGCGGCCGACTTCCACGCCCCGCACGTCCCGGTGGAGTACGGCGGCGCCGGCGCGGACGCGCTGGCCACGGCCATCGTGATCGAGGAGGTGGCGCGGGCGTGCGCCTCGTCCTCGCTGATCCCGGCCGTCAACAAGCTGGGCACCATGCCGCTGTTGCTGGCCGGCTCCGAGGAGCTGAAGCGCCGGTACCTGACGCCGGTGGCCTCGGGTGACGCGATGTTCTCCTACTGCCTCTCCGAGCCGGAGGCGGGCAGTGACGCGGCGTCGATGACCACCCGGGCGGTGCGTGACGGTGACCACTGGGTGCTCAACGGCGTGAAGCGGTGGATCACCAACGCGGGCGTCTCCGAGTACTACACCGTCTTCGCGGTGACCGACGCCACGGCCCGGTCGCGGGGCATCTCGGCGTTCGTGGTGGAGAAGTCCGACCCGGGGGTGAGCTTCGGCGCCCCGGAGAAGAAGCTCGGCATCAAGGGCTCACCGACCCGCGAGGTCTACTTCGACAACGTCCGGATCCCGGCCGACCGGATGATCGGCGCCGAGGGCACCGGCTTCGCCACCGCGATGAAGACGCTCGACCACACCCGGGTCACCATCGCCGCCCAGGCGGTCGGCATCGCCCAGGGCGCGCTCGACTACGCCAAGGGCTACATCCAGGAGCGCAAGCAGTTCGGCAAGGCGATCGCCGAGTTCCAGGGCATCCAGTTCATGCTCGCCGACATGGGCATGAAGCTGGAGGCGGCCCGGCAGCTCACGTACGCCGCCGCCGGCAAGTCCGAGCGGGGCGACGCGGACCTGACCTACTTCGGCGCGGCCGCCAAGTGCTTCGCCTCGGACGCCGCGATGGAGATCACCACCGACGCGGTCCAGTTGCTCGGCGGCTACGGCTACACCCGGGACTACCCGCTCGAGCGGATGATGCGGGACGCCAAGATCACTCAGATCTACGAGGGCACCAACCAGGTGCAGCGCATCGTCATGGCCCGCCAGCTCCTCAAGGGCTGACCGGCGGGGCCGGGCGGGGCCGTCGGCGTCGCCCGGCCCGGCCCGTGCCGATCGGCCCGGCCCGCCGGCCGGACCAGCCGTCGACCACGTCGTCGAGCTGGTCGACGAGCAGCCGTCCGTACCCGGTCAGCCCGTCGGCGGTCCGGAGCAGGTCGGCCACCTCGCGGCAGGCGTCCCGGAGCCGGGCGAACTCGGCGTGCGCCAGGTGGCGGCCGGTGGTCGTACCGAAGCGTCGTTCCCGACGCCAGAACTCGCCGACCGCCACGTGGGCGTAGAGGCCCTGCACGAGCGCCGGCAGCGGACGGGCGCCGACCCGCCACGGCACCGGGTGACGGGCCGGCTCCGCCGCCTCGACGAGCGGGAAGAGGTGGTCCAGGGCGGCCAGCTTGTTGTGCGCCAGCTCGTGCACGAGGGCCGCGGCGATCGGGCCGGCCGCCCCGGGGCCGTCGGACAGGGCGACGCACCCCACCGCGGCGGGGAACGTGCCGCTGATCAGCGGGGCGGTCAGCTCGTCGGGTGTGCCCCCGCTGGTCACCGCCGCCCACGGCCGGCCGGCCGCGTCCCGGGCCAGCGGCATCACCATGGAGATCGCCTCGGTCAGCTCGGTGGCGGCCCGGCGGTGCCGGGTGGCCAGCAGCCGCCAGCCCGGGGACAGCCGGGCCGCCCAGCGGGCGGCCCGGACCGCGTCGACAGGTGCGACGGCGGCCGGGCGGGCCAGCGACCGGAGATCGTCCAGGTGCAGCCGGGGGCCGTGCCCGTCGGCCCGGAGCCGGGGCACCGGGTGCCAGGCCGGCGCCGGGCCGCCGCCCGCCGTCCCGGTCGTCCGGGGACACAGCCCCGGGCCGGTCACCGGCACGCCGTCGAGCGTCAGCGTGCGGCGCGCCCCGTCCACGGTCAGCTCCGCCAGCCCGGCCCCGCCGCCGGGGCCGCGGTGGACCCGGCCCAGGCCGGGCAGCGCCACCGTCACCGCGCCGGAGGGGCTTGTCGGGAAGCTGACACGGGCCCGCCCGCCGGCCCGCATCGCCGCCGCGGCCACCACCGCGCCCAGTGTCGCCGGATCGTCGGCGGACCCCCGGTCGCCGTGCCCCAGGGCCCGCAGCGTGCCCGCCGCCCAGACGCTCACGGTGGGGTAGCCGAGCACCACGCGGGTGGGCCCGGGAGCCGACCGCCGCAGCTCGCCGAGGAGCTGCCAGGCGTCGTTGACCAGCGGCGCGTGCGGGTGTCCGAGGTCCGTGGCGAGCACCACTGCCGAGCGCAGCGCGAGCAGGTTCCGACTCACCGGCACCGCGAGCAACCGCCGGACCACCTCCCCGCCGCCACCGCCCCGGGCGAGCGCCCGGAACGTGCCGACGGGCATCTCGTACCGGCCCGTCCGCACGCGCGGCCTCCCCAGACCAGTCGGCGGCCCACCGCGACGACGGTGGACATCGATGAAGGCTACGATATGTTACTGCCGGAACGCTGGCTGTGCGTGCGGAGTGGTGGTGTCGATGGATCGAAGGTTGGGCCGGAGATGTCGGAACGGGTGAGCGGTGGCGACCGGCCACTGATATCCCAACTGCTCGATGTGGCGGAACTCGACCCGGCCGACCTCGACGCCATCCCGCGCCGGCAGTTGCACCGGTCCCTGCGGCGGCTGATCGACGAGAGCGGCGACCCGACCGCCGAGTTCCTCTGGTTCGGCAACCAGGCCGACAATCCGGGCGCGCGGCGGCGGTGGACGACGTCCGGCACCGGGTCCGACGGGGGGACGGCATGACGATCGACGGGTTTCCGGACGCCCCGGCGCGCGGCACGTCCGCGTCCCGGCCCGAGCCGGGGGCGACCGAGACCAGGGTGACCGCCTTCGTCGCCGCGGAGAGCCTGACCGGGCGCACCAACGTGACAAGCAACGTGGCCTGGCTGCTGGCGCGCGCCGGCCGCCGGGTGCTCGTGGTGGACGCCGGCCGGGGGGCGGTCCGGGTGCACGAGCACCTCAGCCCCTTCTACAGCGGGGAGTCGCCCCTCACCGACCACCTGCCGCGCGGGCTGACCGACCTGATGTTCGCGCTGCCCGGGTTCGCCACCGGGCAGCCCACCCTGCGGCGCTACGCCGCCCCCGCCGGTCACCTCGACGTGGTGTGGGTGCCCGAGTCGGCGACCTGGCCGCCGGTGACCGACATCGGCGGTGGGCTGGGCGGCACGATCCGCAGTGAACTGCGCCGGCAGTTGCGGTTCATCGAGTACGACGACGTCCTGCTCGACCCCGCCGACTTCTCCGAGACGGTCGCCCAGTGGCTGGCCGTCCTCTGCGACGCGCTCGTCGTCTGCTTCCCCTACCGGGCACCCCGGCTCGCCGACGCCGCCGCCGTGGCCCGCCAGGTGCACCGCGGCGCTCCCGCCGGGATCCGGATCATCGCCGCCACCACGCAGTCGGCCCCCGCCGACGCGGTGGCCGCCCGCCGGCACGCCGACGAGGTGGCGTCGAGCTTCCGCGGCGCCCTGGACGAGCCGGCGGTGGGCGTCGACTTCTGGCAGGTCGCCATCCCCGGCGGCCCGGAGGGCCAACCGCTCGCCCCGCTGCTGGAGGAGTCCCCGCACCGCGCGTCGGTGCTGGCGGCGTACGGCCAGTTGCTGAGTCTGGTGACGCAGGGTGAGCTGGACCGGGCCGAGCCGGAGGCGGAGCCGGTCCGGGCGCGCTACCGGTTCGGGCTCAGCCGGCCGCTCGCCGAGAACGTCGGCGAGCTGTTCGTGGCCACCCCGGAACGGCAGCGGCCGTGGGCCGACTGGCTGAGCGCCGAGCTGACCGAACTCGACATCCGGGTCCGGCCCTGGCGCCCACGCGGTCCGGCCCCCGACGGGCCGGCCACCGTGCTGGCGGTCGCCCCGGACCCCACCGCGCAGCGGGCGGGCGGGCCCGGCGTCGAGGACGACGACGAGGCGTGGCTCGACGCGCTGACCGGGGAGGTGGCGGCGCGGCCCGGCACGGAGCTGCTGGTACTGCGTACCGTCCCGGCCGGTCCACCCCCGGCCGGTCGACCGGTGGACCTCTTCGACTGCGACGAGCCGGAGGCACGCCGACGCCTGCGCGCCGCGCTGGGCCTGGCCGCGCTCAAACCCTCGCCGCTGGACCGGCCCTGGCGGGTGGGCTTCCCGGGCCGGGACGACCAGTCCCGCAAGACGTTCGGCCTGCCCGACCGGCCGCGGCTGTTCGTCGGCCGGGACCGGGAGCTGAGCGAGCTGCGCGACGCGCTGCTGGCGAACCCGGGCGGCCAACCGGTGTGGGTACGCGGCCCGCTGGCCGCCGGCAAGAGCACGCTGGCCCGCGAGTACGTGGCCCGGTTCCTCCGCGACTACCGCCTGGTCGTCTGGATCCCGGCGGGCAGCCGGCACGCGGTGCGTACCGCGCTGGCGGCGCTCGCCGACGCGCTCGGGGTCGAGCCGAGCGGCAACGCCGTCCACGAGATGCTCGCCGAGCTGCGCAAGCGCGGCGACCAGTGGCTGCTGGTCTACGACGGGGTCGGTGACCCGGCGGACCTGGTCGGGCTGCTGCCCTCCGGCCGCGGGCACGTCGTGGTCACCGGCGGCACCGGGGACCAGCCGGTCTACGGCCCCTCGGTGGCCGTCGACGGGCTGCGCCGCGACGACGCGATCGGGCTGCTCATCCGGCAGGTGCCCGGGTTGTCCGCCGCCCCGGCCGCCGCGGTCGTCGACGGGGTGGGCACGTTCCCGCTGGACCTGCGGCTGGCGTCGGGGCTGCTGGGCCAGGCCGGCATCCTGCTCGACAAGCGGGAGGCGGTCACCGGGTCGCGTGGCCCGGACGCGGCGGTGCCGGCCTTCCTGGAGGCGATCCGGCCCACCGGCGACGGGGCGTCCCCCACCCGGCGGATCGTCCGGGTGGCGTTGCGGCTGATGGACGAGGAGTTCAGCGGCCGGGTCGCGGTGATGCTGACGGAGATGTACGCCTTCGCCGCGCCGATCGGCATGTCGCTCGCGCTGGTCCAGTCCCGGCGGATGCGCGGGCAGGTCGCCGCCGACCTGACCGACGAGGACGCGGCCCTGCTGCGCGCCGACGGGTGGGAGATGGACCGGGCGCTGGCGCTGGGGATGCGGTTCCGGCTGTTCGACGTCGCCTGGGGCCGCGACGGGGCGGTCCGGATGCACCCCGCCGTGCAGGCCACCGTGCTGGCCGGCATGACCGCCGGGAAGCACGCCGCGCGCCGCGGGCGGTTCCTGCTCGCCCTGGCCGGGGCGGCGCCCCGGACCATCGCGGCGGCCTCCGAGCTGCGGCACGAGCTGCACCAGCACCTGCTCAGCTCCGGCGCGCTCGACGCGGACGGCCCGGACGACGTCCGCCGGCTGGTGGTCGAGCAGCTCGAACACCTCATCGCCCGGGGCGAGGACGAGGCCGCCGAGGCGCACCGGCTCTGGCGGCCGGTGCTGGACCGCTGGCTGGCCGCGTACGGCTGGCAGGACCGGATCACGCTGCGGTTGGCGACCCGCCTCGCCGACGTCACCCGGTCCCTGGGCCACAGCGACGAGTCGTTGACGCTCAGCCGGCAGGTGCTGCGGGAGAGCACGGTCCTGCTCGGTCACGACCATCCGCGGGTCCTCGTCACCCGCCGGGGTCTCGCCGGTGACCTGCGCGGGCTCGGCCGGTTCCGGCCGGCGCTCATCGAGGACCAGGCCACCTGGCGGGGCTTCCGGGACCAGTTCGGCAACTCCCACCCGGAGACGCTGGTCGCGGCGCACAACCTGGCCCAGTCGTACTACCTGGCCGGGCGCACCGACGAGGCGGTCCGGGTGGCCCGGGAGACGCTGGCCCGCCGCCGGCGGCTCTTCGCCGACGACCATCCCGACACCCTGGAACTCGCCGGCGACCTCGGTCGCTACCTGGGCGACCTGGGCGACCTCGCCAGCGCGCGGAAGCTGCTCCAGGAGGCGTACCAGGAGCGGTTGCCGGCCGGCCGCAACGGCGAGGAGGACACGCTGCTGCTGCGGATCATCCGCCACCTGGCGGTCATCGCCCGCCGGCAGGAGGAACTCACCCGGGCCAAGGAACTGAACAGCCGCGCCTACCTGGCGTTGCGACGGCTGCTCAGCGAGGACAATCCGCGTACCCAGTCCTGCCGGCTCAGTCTCGCCGTCGACTACCACCTGGGCGGGGAGAGCGAACACGCGGTGCGGCTGGCGGACGAGAGCCTCGCCGGCTACCGGCGCGACCTCCCGCCCGAGCATCCGTTCACCCAGGTCTGCCTGAGCCTGCGCGGGGTGCTGCTGCGCGGCATCGGCGACCTCGACGGCGCGGTGTCCGCCGGGCGTCAGGCCGCCACCGGACTGGCGGCCACCCTCGGCGAGTCGCACCCGTGGACGCTCGGCGGTCAGGTCAACCTGGCCGGCAGCCTGGCGGCGGCGCAGCGGACCATTGAGGCGGAACGGTTGCTGCGCGGTGTCCTCGACGAGGGCCGCCACTTCCTCGGGCTCCAACACCCGTACCTGCGCGCCACCCGGCGGCTCCTGGCCGCGTTGGTGACCGACGGCGAGATCAGCGGTGGCATCCCGTACGGGCCCGCGAAGCTCGACTTCGTCGACATGGAGGTCCCGGCGACATGAGCGCCCCCATTCCCGCCGACGAGGCGGCCAAGCCGTCCGGTGTCGACGGGCGGATCGACGTGATGCTCGCCGACCACGTCCGGGAGCGGCCGGCCCTGGTGGACGCGTGCGAGCGGCTGATGCGGAGCGTGCCCGGGATGCTCCACCTCGCCCGGTACCGCACCGGGGTCTGCGACTTCGCCCTGGACGCCCCGGCGCCGGTGGCCGGCGCCCACGAGCTGGACGCCGACGAGCGGCAGCTCGTCGACCGGGACGTGGTGCACGCGATGACCACCCTGGGCGGGGTGTTGCGCCCGGCACGCAGCGGCGACCTGATCCGGGTGGTGCTGCACACCGCGCGGGGCGCGCTCTTCGCCCTGCAACTGAGCCGGGAACAGCACCTCGTCGGTGTGGTCCGGGCGGAGGATCCGGCGGACGGGCCGCCGCCCCGGCAGCCGACGATCCGGGCTGCCGACATCGGCCTGTCCCGGCTGGCCAACGCGGAGCACACGGCCGCCGGCGAGCAGCCCACCAACTACGGCGGCTGGCTCACCCCGGCCAGCACCGCGTCGGGACCGCCCGGCCCGTCCGGTCCGCCCGCCGCCGAGGCCCGGCCCCGGACCTGGGTACGCGACGAGTCGTACGCCGGGTTGGCGGCCCGCTGCGCCGGGCAGGTCCACGCCGAGGGCCTGCACTACGTGGCGGTGTGCCGGCCGGGCCGGCTGGAGGCCACCGCGGACGTGCTCGACGACCCGCGGCTGGACGGCTTCTTCGCGGACGCGTCCCCGGCCCGGCGGCGGGCCTTCTACGGCCACCTCGCCCAGCGGGTGGACGAGCTGCTGCGCGCCGTGGTGCGGTCCGCGCACCCGGCGATCGGCTCCCGGGTGCGCCGGCTGGTGCTCGACGTCGACCTGGGCGCGTTCTACTGCTATCCGGTGGGGCTGGACCGCTACCTGCTCGCCGTCACGCTCGACCAGGACCGGGTGGCGGAGGGGGACGAGAAGGCGGCGGTGTTCGGCGCCGAGCTGGCCGGGTGAGCGCGCCGCCGGGCGGGGCGGGGCCGGCTCCCGCCGACCGCCGGGCCCGGGTGGTCGAGGCGGTGCTGCCGTCGCTGCGCCGCAGCGCGCTGTTCGTGCTGGTCGCCGCCGCCGGTTGGGCGTTGGCGGCCGGGCGGGGCTGGACCGACGTCCACCGGTCCGCCGGTTACCTGACGGTGGCCACCGCGCTGCTGGCGGTCGGCCTGTTCGCCAGCACCCACGGCATCGACCTCGCGGCGGCCCGGCGGAACCTGCGGCTGGTGCTGCTGGCGGTCACCGTCGGCGTACTGGTCAAGGCGGCGCTGATCTCGGCGGTGATGTACCTCGCGTTCGGTCGGCCGGCGTTCCTGGTCCTCGGGGTGGCGGTCGCCCAGATCGACCCGTTGTCGTTCGCGGCGACCCGGTTGCGCTCCCGGATGTCCGGGCAGGCGCAGTCGATCCTGTCCGCGTGGGCGTCGTTCGACGACCCGGTCACCGTGCTGCTGACCGTGTACGCCGCCGCCTGGGTGGTCCCCGCGCTGCCCGGCGATCCGGCCGGCCCGACGACGGCGGAGCTGGGCGGGTTCACGCTCTCCCTGGCGCGGAACGCGCTGCTCGCCGCCGTGGCCGGGGTGGCCTGGTGGGGTACCCGGGCCCTGCACCGGCGGGCGGCCACCCGCGCCCGGTGGGTCGGCCGGGCGGTGACCGTCGGTGAGCTCGTGGTCCTGCTCGGGCTCGCGGCGCTGGCGGTCACCCAGTTCCTGCTGCTCGGGCTCGCCGTGGCCGGGCTGTTCTACCGCCCGCCGATCGGGCGGGTGCTCGACCTGCTGACCCGCTGGGCGTTCCTGGCCGCCACGTTCGCGCTCGGGCTGGTGCTGGTCGGTGGCGTGGACCCGGCACCGGGCGTGGTGCTGGGGCTGGCCGCCGTGGCGGCGCACGTGGTGGTGGCGTCCGTGATCTGTGCCCGGCTCCCCGCCGCCGACCGCCTCGACGTGCTGCTCGGCCAGCAGAACGGCATCACCGCCGTCATCCTGGCGCTGGTGCTGGAACGGCAGTTCGTCGGCACGGTCGCCGTGGTGGCGCCGGCGATCCTCGTCGTCAACCTGGTGCACGCGTTGACGAACGGCCTGCGTGAGGTGTCGGGCCGGGGTGGTCCGGGGACGGCCCCCGCCGGGCCGGCGCCGCCGGTCAGGCCGCGTCGTCGGTCAGGGCGGTCACCAGCTCCCGACGTACCCGCGCACTGAAGTCGGTCAGCACGTCGCTCGCCGTCTCCGGCCGGCGGACGTCGTCGTCCACGAGGTCCCGCGCGCCGCGGAGCTGCCGCACGGGCAGGTACTCGTGCACGGCGTCGAAGATCTGGCACATCTCGTTGAGCCGGTCCCACTGGTGGGTGGCGGGACCGTTGGGGCGCTGGCGGGCCGCACGGTACCACTCCGCCACGGCCAGCCCGAACGCCTCGACGAGCGCGTTCAGCAGCGCGGCGACCCCGACCGCCGACTGGACCTCCGGGGTCCGGACCCGGGCCCGGACCGCCTGCCGGGCGCCCCGGCCGCCCTCGTCCTCGACGAACGCCCGCCGGAACAGCACGCCGACCGGCGTCCGCAGGTCCACCACGGCGAAGGCGCGGTCGAACAGCTCGGTCACCGACGTCGGCAGATCGGCGAGGTCGTCGCCGTTGCGGCGGTCGCCGGGCGGGACCGGCCAGCGTTGCAGCTCGCGCAGTTCCCGGCGGATCGCGGCCTGGTGCTCGTCGTTCTGGGCCCGCAGGTCGCTGAGCGAGCCGGTGAGCAGGCCGAGCAGGTGCTGGGTGGCCGAGTGACGGCGGTTCAGCCGGGCCATGTGCGGTGCCAACGGCACCAGCGGCCCGTCGGCCGGGTAACGCTCCTTGATCCGCCCGGTCATCGACGTCACCTCGGCGGCGAGCTGGTCGGCGAACGACCGGGGGCGGTAGAGCAGCGGCTCCCGGCCGACGGCCTCGCGGATGCGGGGGAGGAAGCGCTCGGGCACCGGCTCCAGCACGACGAGCAGCAGTTCGCAGTCGTGGTACGCGTGGCTGATCCGGGCCCGGGTCTCCACCCGGGCGGCGTCGCTCTCCTCCAGCAGCGGCCCGGAGACCAGGATGCCGCAGCCGGCGTCGTCCCGACCGGCCGGGATCCAGTAGTCGACGCGGCTGTCCGGGTCGTCGATGGGGAAGTAGTCCGGCTGGGAGTTCTCGTGGCCGGTGCTCACCAGCACCCGCCGGATCTCGGCCAGGATGTTCTGCGCGCCGACGCCCCCGTACAGTTCGCGGGCCGCCTCCCGGACCATGCCGGCGGTGACCTGGCCGCCCTGGTCGCGGGCCCGGCGCCAGAGCCGGTGACAGAGCGAGATGATGCCCCGGGGGACGCCGTTGGCCAGCTCGACGAGCTGCCCGACGGTCGCCTCGCTGAACGGCTCCAGCCGGCCCCGCTGCCGCCGCAGCACGTAGTCGAGCACGTCGGCCGCGCTGAGCGGGGTCATCGTGATCTGCTCGCCGCTGCGGTCCCGCACGTCGCGGCGCAGCGTGCCGAGCAGGTCGGGCAGCCCGGCGAGCAGGAGGAACGTGTTGGAGGCGGCGAAGACCCGCAGCATCTCCTTGAACGCGTCGAGGGCTTCGTCCTCCCGCCGGCCGGCGGCGGTGAGTAGCTGGTCCAACTCGTCGATGACCAGGACGAACGGGTTCGGGCCGTAGCCGATCAGCAGCGCGAAGACGCCCATCGCCTGGAGCGCGGTGGCCTCGCTGCCGGTGAGCGTGCCGGTGATCCCCCGCTCGCGGAGCACGTCGGCCGGCGGCCGACCGGCGATCCACTCCCAGACCGGGTCCTCGAACCCGCCGCGCAGCAGCAGCGTCAGCGCGCGGGCGAACTCGGCGTTCTCGGTGACCTTACGCAGCCGGTCGCGCAACTGCCCGAGCAGTTGGCTCTCCATCATGTTGAACGTGTCCACCACGGCGACCGGGTCCAGGGTGCCGGCGAGCAGTTGCTCGGCCAGGGGTTCGGTGACCCGGGACCGGCGCAGCTCGACGGCGAGGATGTCGGCGTACAGGCCGCGGACACGCCGGTGCACCACCTCCCGGCGGTCGGCGAGCTTGTCGGCGAAGGTGCGGTACAGCGAGACGAACGTGTCCGGCGGGGCGGTCAGGTAGATCGACTGGAGGTCGCCGTCGAGGCGCTCGGTGGCGTGTCGGACCAGGTAGGACGCCAGGTGGGTCTTGCCGGTGCCGTAGTCGCCCACCACGGCGACCACCCGACCGGCCGGCGTCTGCGGAGCGTCGTGCAGCGCGTCGAGGTAGCCGTTCATCGCGTCGGTGGCCCGGCGGACCGCTGCGGTGGGAATGGTGTAGACGGTCGACCCGGTGTCGGCGACCTGCGCCACGGCGCTCGACGGATAGGGGTTCGCCTCGCCGATCGGGGCCGGGTCGTACGCGTCCATCAAGGCTGCTCCCTGAGGCGGCGGGCTTCTCTCATGAAGTGTCGGGCCAGATCCTGCCAGGTCACCTGGTTGGGTCGCTCATCTTGCACACGTAGTGTCTCGTACACGCCGAAGAGTAACCATTGCATCTCGCGGATCGTTGCCAATCTGCCGTCGTCTATGTACTCCTCCAGTGCGGTATCCGCCAGCGGAGGCAGCAGCCCGGGTCTCAGCCGGCCGAGCCGGTCGGCGGCGAAACGGGCCGCGTGCCGGTGGTCGAAGCCGTCGACCTCCAGGTGGACGGTGTTGCGACCCAGCACGTCCCGGTCCCGGCGGTCCAGCGCGCTGGTGGTCTCGGCGAAGAAGACCATCCGCCGGGGCGCCCGCGCGGCGTAGTAGTGCAGCTCCTCGATCAGCTCCACCGGCGGCAGCAGCACGATCAGCGCCTGGTCGGTGTCCAGGCCGCCGGGCAGGTTGCGGTACGCGTCGTCGGGCCGGTCGCGCATCTCGTACGCCAGGTTGTGGCGCAGCAGTTGCAGCTCGTTCAGCTTGTCGAGCAGCGCCCGGCAGGTGTGCTCCCGCCGGGTGGGGATCGGGTCGTTCTCGTGGGCCTCCTGGCGCAGGTTGACCACCTCCGCCCGCAGCGCGTCCCGGCCGAGCCGATCGCGCAGCCAGTGCGCGCAGCGGTTGACAAGCGCGGTCTTCCCGCACCCCCGCTCGCCCCGGACCAGCACCAGCCGCCCCTCGTGGTGCAGGTGGGCGACGTCGGCGAACCGTCCCTGACACTGCTCGAAGGACGCCTCGGTGTTGTCCACCGGGACGTAGTAGTTGACATGTTCGGCGTACCAGAGCGGGTTGAGCGGGTCGGTGCTGCCCAACCTGGGCACCGCGAACGGGTTCGGCGGATGACCCGGCGCCGGCGGCGGCGCGTCGGGCGGCTGGGGGTTCACCGTACGGCCGCCGGGGTGCGGCCCGGGACCAGCCCGGGATTCTCCACCGCCTGGGCCACCTGCTCCACCTGCGCCTCCAGCCGGCTCAGTTCCGTGCGTTGCCGGCGCACCCACTCGGCGCGCCGGGGATCGTCCGCCGCGCCACCGCGCGGCACGTCGTGCAGCGGGCCCGCGGACGAGTCGAGCGTGTCACCCAGCCGGCGGGCCAGCCGCCAACGCGGACGCGCGCCGGTCACCGTGTGCAGTCGGCTGGCCAGCTCGCGGCGCCGGGCCCGGAGGTCGTCCACCCCCGGGAACGGGCCCGGGGTGACCCGTTCCACGTGCGACAGCAGGGACTCGACGGCCAGCGCGTACTCCCGGGTCGCCGCGCGCAGCGCGTCCGCCTCCGTCCGCCGGGTGCCGGCGGTGGCCGACCGGCGGCTGAACCAGCCGGCCAGCGCGGCGCTGGCGGCGGCCAGCAGGATCGACGGGAGGAGGGTGGCCCAGGGCGACGGCGGCGGCGTGCCGGCGCCGGCCCGGTCCAACCGGGCGGCGGCCGTCAGCGCCCGGCAGGTGCGGTCGAAGTCGGCCCGCCGGTCGGCCTGCCACTGCTCCGGGCTGCCCTGGCGGCCGGACCAGCTCAGTTGCCCCTCGGCCGGGCCGGGGGTGGCGAGGCCGAGCGCGCGGGCGGCGTCCACCAGGCCCGGACGGTGGGTCGCCGACAGGCACCAGACCCGGGTGGCGTCGTCGACCGGGGGAGCGCCCCGGGTGGCCAGGCGGACGCCGGTGACCAGGAGCGCCGACGCCAGGACGACGGTGGCCACGCCGACGGCCCGTCGCGTCCTGACGGAAGGCATCGGCATAACGGCTGACTGTAGTGACAGTCACTCGTTCGTGGGTACCGCGGTCGGGGTCCGAGATCCGACTCGGCCGATGCGTCGCCGGCCCGCCGGAGGGGGTGGGCCGACCGGGGACCGGCGGCCCACCCGGGTGGTCAGCGGAGGTTGTCGGGGCTGTCCGGGCGGGTGCCGGCGCGCGGTGGCGCCGACCAGGGCGACTCGCCGCCGGTGCGGCGGGGCAGGGGTTCGGTGGGGGATTCGGGATAGGCCAGCGTGAGCGGGGCGGTGTCCGGGTCCTTCGCCGGGCCCGGCGCGGACCAGCCGGTGAGCGCGGGCTCGGGCTCGGCCGGAGCGCCGGCCGGGGTCAGCTCCGCCCCGGCTCCCTCCGGCGCGGGCCGGCGACGCCAGCGTCCACCGCTGAACACGGCCATCAGCAGCAGCAGGCCGATGAGGAACAGCGTGCCGTTGTCCAGCGGCTGGCGCAGCGGCAGCGGGTCGCCGAGCAGCTTCAGGTCGCCGGGGATCCGGTCCCGCACGGTGAAGGGCGCGACGAACAGCCCCACGTACGGGGCCGCGAGCAGCAGCCCCGCCACCAGCGGGCCGAGCGGCGAGAAACGCAGCGTGCCGAGCAGGCCGAGCAGGATGCCGGCGACGCCCAGGTAGACGGCCGGTTCGATCAGGTTGGGGGTGCTGTACGTACCGATCTCCACCCAGCGGTTGACGGTCCGCCCAGATCCGTCCTGACCGAGGGTGACGAGCACCCAGGTGACGGGTGCCACCACCAACCCGGCGAGGAAGCTCCAGAGATGTCGCATCCGCGCACCGTACCGTTTTCGGCATGACAGATCATCCTGCGGTCCCGTCGGGTAAGCCGACCTCGTACTCCCGCGTCACGCTGAGTCGCATCATGACCGCCGTCGATGTCAATCTGTACGGGACCGTGCACGGTGGGGTACTGATGAAGTTCGTCGACGACGTGGCCGGCGCGGCGGCGGCCCGGCACAGCGGCGGCACCGCGGTCACCGCCTCCATCGACGAGATCGTCTTCTCCGAGCCGGTCCGGGTGGGTGACCTCGTGCACGCCCACGCCCAGGTCAACTGGACCGGCAGCACCTCGATGGAGGTGGGGGTGCGGGTGGTCGCCGAACGCTGGGACTCGGCCGAGGACGAGCCGGTCCGGGTCGCCACCGCGTACCTGGTCTTCGTGGGTGTGGACGTCGGCGGCGCGCCCCGACCGGTCCGCCCGGTGCTGCCCGAGACGCCCGACGACGAGCGCCGCTTCCGGGAGGCGGAGATCCGGCGCGCCCACCGCCTGGCCCGCCGCCGCGCCATCCAACTCCACCGCGAGGTGAAAGGAGGGGCCCCCGCTTAACGCCTCCGGTAGAGGAAACGCCCCCGCTTGCCGCGCGGCCCACATGGGGTGGGGGTGCGGGGTGTGGGGTGGGCACGCCCCGTAGCCGGCACCGGGTGCGGAGAATGGCGGTACGAGGTAGGGCAAGATGGCGCCACGGCCCATGCACAGTGTCGTGCCGGGCCCCAGGGGAGGGTGGAACGTGTCTGACGTGCTGTGGACGCCCCCGGCCGACGTGCGCGAGCGGTCCCGGATCGGTGACTACCTGCGCTGGCTGGCCGAGCACCGCGGGCTGGAGTTCGCCGACTACGACGCGCTGTGGCAGTGGTCGGTGACCGAGCTGACCGGGTTCTGGTCCTCGATCTGGGACTACTTCGACGTCGTCGCGCACACCCCGCCGACCGCCACGCTCGCCGAGCGGGCCATGCCCGGCGCCCGTTGGTTCCCCGGCGCGACGCTCAACTACGCGGAGAACGTGCTGCGCATGCCGGGGCTCGGCGACGACGACCCGGCGGTTATCGCGCACGGGCAGACCCGCGCCCCGGAGACGCTGACCGCGGCGCAGTTGCGCGAGCGGGTCCGCCGGGTGGCCGCCGGCCTGCGCCGGCTCGGCGTCGGCCCCGGTGACCGGGTGGCCGCGTACGCGCCGAACATCCCGGAGACGTACGTCCTGCTGCTCGCCACCGCCAGCCTGGGCGCGATCTTCTCCTCCTGCGCGCCGGAGTTCGGCACCCGCAGCGTCACCGACCGCTGGCAGCAGATCGAGCCCACGGTGCTGGTCGCGGTGGACGGCTACCGGTACGGCGACAAGCCGATCGACAGGCGCGCCGAGGTGGCCGCGATCCGGGCCGCGCTGCCGTCGTTGCGGCACACCGTCGCCGTCGGGTACCTCGATCCGGCCGGCCCGGCCCCGGACGGCGCGATGACCTGGGCGGAGCTGGCGGCGGAGACCGACGAGCCGCTGGCCTTCGCCCCGGTCGCCTTCGACCACCCGCTGTACGTGCTGTACTCCTCCGGCACCACCGGCCTGCCGAAGCCGATCGTGCACGGCCACGGCGGCATCCTGCTGGAACACCTGAAGATGCTGGCGCTGCACCACGACCTGGGCCCGGCCGACCGGTTCTTCTGGTTCACCACCACCGGCTGGATGATGTGGAACTTCCTGGTCTCCGGGCCGGCGGTGGGCGCGGCGATCGTGTTGTTCGACGGCAATCCGGGCCATCCGGACCTGGGCGCGCTGTGGCGGCTGGCGGCGGAGACCGGCACCACCTACTTCGGCACCTCGGCCCCGTTCCTGCTGGCCTCCCGCAAGGCCGGGCTGGTGCCGCGGGAGATCGCCGACCTGTCCGCGCTGCGCGGCCTCGGCTCGACCGGCGCGCCGCTGCCCGCCGAGGGCTTCACCTGGGTGTACGAGAACGTCAGCGACCGCCTCCAGCTCCAGTCGCTCTCCGGCGGCACGGACGTCTGCACCGGGTTCGTCGGCGGCGTGCCGCTGCTGCCGGTGCACGCCGGTGAGATCGCCTGCCGGGCGCTCGGCGCGAAGGTGGAGGCCCGGTCCGCCGACGGGTCGGCGGTGGTCGGCCAGCTCGGCGAGCTGGTGATCACCGAGCCGATGCCGAGCATGCCGGTCGGGTTCTGGAACGACCCGGACGGCGCCCGCTACCGGGAGGCGTACTTCGAGGTCTATCCGGGGGTGTGGCGGCACGGCGACTGGATCACGGTGAACGAGCGCGGCGGCTGCGTCATCACCGGCCGCTCGGACGCCACGCTGAACCGGGGCGGCGTGCGCCTGGGCACGGCCGAGTTCTACTCCGTGGTGGAGGGGCTCGACGAGGTGGTCGACTCGGTGGTGGTGCACCTGGAGGACGACGAGGGCGGCGCGGGGGAGCTGCTGCTGTTCGTGGTGCTCGCGGACGGCCTGGAGCTGGACGACGCGATGCGGAAGAAGATCTGCCGCGAACTGCGGACCGCGCTGTCGCCCCGGCACGTGCCGGACGAGATCCACCAGGTCCGCGCGGTCCCGCGCACCCTGAGCGCGAAGAAGCTGGAGGTCCCGGTCAAGAAAATCCTGACCGGCACCCCGGTCGACTCGGCGGCGGCCAAGGGCGCCCTGGTCAACCCCGAGTCCCTCAACGCGTTCGCCGCCCTGGCCCAGCAGCGCGCCTCCTGACCCCCACCCACCCCACCCCGTCGATCTTGCACATTCCGCCCCGGCGAAAGGGATGAAAGCCCCGGAACGGGGGCCGAAACTGCAAGATCGGCGGGGAGGGGGAGGGGGGGAGGGGGAAGGGGGGCGGGTTAGGGGAGGGTGTGGGTGGTTCGTTCCGTCTCGGCGCGGGACGGCAGGTTGGTTGGGGTGGGGTGGGCGCAGGCGACCACCGTGGCGCCTGCCGTCAGCGGGGCCAGCAGCCAGTCGACCGGGTCGGGATGCCGGGTCACGTCGACCAGCAGGCGGTCGCCGGGAGCGAGGCCCAGCTCCGCGGCGCGGGCCTCCGCGCGGGCCAGCAGCGCCGCGTCCCCCGCGCCACCCGAGGGGTACGCGGTGAAGTGGTCGCCGTGCCCGCGTACCGCCGACACGAAGTCGGTGCAGCCGGCCGGCACCTGCCGCATCGGCAGCGCGAACGGGTCCAGCGCCAGCGCGTAACGCTCACCGGCCGGCCAGCGGGCCGCCTCGTCGACCCGGTCGACGGCGGTGAACAGCACCTCCACCGGGCCCGGCGTGTCGACCACGGTCAATGCCGCCGACCAGCAGCCGAGCAGCACCGCGGCGGTCTGCCAGTGCGGCGGCAGCAACACGCCGGCCATCTCGTCCGGTGCGGTGCCGACCTCGTCCACGAGCAGGTTGGCGGTCTTGGCCACCCAGTTCGCCAGCGTTGCGCCGGACAGCTCGGTGCGCTCGCCGGTGGCATCGTCGTACCAGGTCAGCAGCGGTCGGGTGGGGTCGGATGCGATCGCGTCGGCGAACATCCGGGCAATGTTGTCGGCCATCGGAGCGAACGATACGCGCCCGGACCGCGTACTCGATGACGGCGACAAGTCGGCGTACCGTCGGGTCGCAGTCAGCGTCGGACGGCCCGCGCGGCGTAGGCTTGCCGACAGTGTTCTTCCCCACAACCGTGCCACCTGAGGAGTCGCCCCGTGACCGCCGGTCGCCCGCCCCGCGTTCTCATCGACGCCACGAGTGTCCCCGCCGATCGCGGCGGCGTCGGTCGATACGTCGACGGCCTGCTCGGCGCGCTCGGCCGGGTCTGCGGCGACGGCGTCGACCTGGCGGTGGTGAGTCTCCGCACCGACCTGGAGCGCTACACCCGGATGCTGCCCGGGGCCGAGATCGTCCCGGCGCCGGCGGCGGTGGCGCACCGGCCCGCCCGGCTCGCCTGGGAGCAGACCGGCCTGCCGCTGCTGGCCCAGCAGGTCGGCGCGGAGGTGCTGCACTCGCCGTTCTACACCTGTCCGCTTCGGGCCGGGTGTCCGGTGACGGTCACCGTGCACGACGCGACGTTCTTCACCGAGCCGGAGCACTACGACAAGTCGCGCCGGACGTTCTTCCGCAGCGCGATCAAGACCTCGCTGCGTCGCGCCGCCCGGGTGATCGTGCCGAGCAAGGCCACCCGGGACGAGCTGATCCGGCTGCTGGACGCCGACCCGACCCGGATCGACGTCGCCTACCACGGTGTCGACCAGGCCGCCTTCCACGCGCCGGGCGACGAGGAGAAGGCCCGGGTCCGGGCCCGGCTGGGTCTCGGTGACAACAGCTACATCGCGTTCCTCGGCGCCAAGGAGCCGCGCAAGAACGTGCCCAACCTGATCCGCGGTTGGGCCCGGGCGGTGGCCGACCGGCCGAACCCGCCGGTGCTGGTGGTGGCCGGCGGCCAGGGGCACGACGACGACATCGATCGCGCGGTCGCCGAGGTCCCGTCGCACCTGCGGCTGCTGCGCCCCGGCTACCTGCGCTACGCCGACCTGCCCGGCTTCCTCGGCGGCGCGCTGGTCGCCGCCTACCCGTCCTACGGCGAGGGCTTCGGACTGCCGATCCTGGAGGCGATGGCGTGCGCCGCGCCGGTGCTCACCACGCCGCGGCTCTCCCTGCCCGAGGTGGGCGGCGACGCGGTGGCGTACACCAGCGAGGACCCGGATCAGATCGCCGCCGATCTGGCTGCCCTGCTCGACGACGAGCAGCGACGGCTGTCGCTGGCCAAGGCCGGTTTCGACAGGGCCAAGGAGTTCACCTGGGAGTCCAGCGCCGAGGTGCACATCGCCGCCTGGCGGCGGGCCCGCGCCTGACCGGCGGGCGGCGCGCCGCCTCATCCGCCGTGGCGGCTCGCCCGCTTCGGGCATGATGTGCTGATGTTCTACGCCGTCATCCCGGCGGGCGGCAGCGGCACAAGGTTGTGGCCGCTGTCCCGCGCCGGCCATCCCAAGTTCCTCCACCCGCTGACCGGCACCTCCGCCTCGCTGTTGCAGGCCACGGTGGACCGGTTGGGGCCGCTGACCACACCGGAACGCACACTGGTGGTCACCGGGGCCGCGCACGCCGCGGCGGTGGCCCGGCAACTGGCTGGCCTGCCGGAGGAGAACATCCTGGTCGAGCCGTCGCCACGGGACTCCTGCGCGGCCATCGCGCTGGCCGCCGCGGTGATCGCCGACCGCGCCCCGGACGCGGTGATGGGCGCGTTCGCCGCCGATCACCTGATCGCCGACCCGGCCGGCTGGGCCGAGGTGGTACGACAGGCGATCCACGGGGCCGAGCAGGGGTTGCTGATGACGGTGGGCATCACCCCGACCCGCCCGGAGACCGGCTACGGCTACCTGGAGACCGGCGACCCGGTCGGCGCCGGGCCGCTGCGCCCGGTGCACGAGTTCAAGGAGAAGCCCGCGGCCGAGGTGGCCGAGGGGTACCTCCGTTCCGGCCGGCACCTCTGGAACGCCGGCATGTTCGTCTGGCGGGTGGACGTCTTCCTGACCGAGCTGGCCCGCCAGCAGCCGGCGCTGCACGCCGGGATCACCGCGATCGCGGCGGCCTGGGGCAGCCCCGAGCAGGACGACGTGCTCGGCACGGTCTGGCCGACGCTGCCGAAGATCTCGGTCGACTACGCGGTGATGGAGGGCGCGGCGACCGCCGGCCGGGTGGCGACCGTACCCGGCGACTTCGGCTGGAACGACGTCGGCGACTTCCACACGCTCAGCGAGGTGCTGCCGACCGACGCCGCCGGCAACGTGGTGCTCGGCGGCGACGCGAAGCCGGGCGTGCTGCTGTACGACACCACCGGCACCGTGGTGGTGCCGCACTCCGGCCGCCTGGTCGCCACCGTCGGCGTGCGTGACCTGATCGTGGTGGACACCCCGGACGCGCTGCTGGTCTGCCCCCGGGACCGGGCACAGGACGTGAAGAAGATCGTCGACCAGCTCAAGGAGCGCGGCGAGGAGGGCCTGGTCTGAGCAGCCGCGCCGCCGGCCCGTCCCGTCACCCGGCGGCGCGACGGGCCAGCGCCGCGAGCGCCGGTGCCACCAGTTGGACGGTCCCGCCGGCCAGCGGTTCCGGCAGCCGGTCCGGCGGGAACCAGCCCAGCGCCTCGGACTCGTCGCTGACCCGTTCGACCGCGCCGGCCGGGGCGAACCCCGCGTACCGGACGTCGTAGTGCAGGGAGCCGCCCTGGCAGGCGACCTGGTGGACGTCCACGTCGATCGGTTCCGGGTCCAGGGTCAGGCCGGTGATCCCGGACTCCTCGGTCGCCTCGCGCAGCGCCGCCGCCGCCAGCGTCCGGTCGCCGGGCTCGCAGTGCCCGCCGAGCTGCACCCACTTGCGGAACCTGCCGTGCAGGCAGAGCAGCACCCGACCCCCGGTCGGGTCGAGGACCAACGCGCTGGCGGTGACGTGCCCGGGCCGGTGCGCGCGGCTCATCGCCACCGGCCCGGCGGCCAGCAGCGCCAGCGTCCGGTCCCGGTTGGCGGCGGCGGCCGGGCTGGTCGCCGTCCAGCGGCTCAGCGTCGTCGTGGCGTCGGCGTGCAGGTCGGCGTACGCGGTGTGATCGGTGTCGGGCACCCGGACACTGTACGAGCGCGGCCTCCGTACCCTGACCCGGTGACCCTTCGACTCGTCGAGTTCCTGGTGGCCGGCAACGAGGCCAGCGACCTGCTGCCGGTCCGTTCGCCGACGCTGCTGCGGGCGTACGGCGCGCGGCGCGGCTTCTGGACCGTCCTGGACGAGGGGCCGGTCGAGCAGTGCCTGGCGTTGCTGCTGGAGCGCGACGACGGTGAGTGGGTGGCGCACCACGTGCCCGCCGACGCGGGCCCGGAGAACGGCCGCACCGAGGACGGCGAGGCGCTCGCCCACCACGACGGCTGGGTCTACGTCTTCGGCTCGCACTTCGGGTCGAAGGCCGGGCCGTTGCGGCCCCGGCGCGCGTTCGTGGCCCGGTTCCGGGAGGACGAGGCGGTGTCCGGGCCGCTCGCCGTGCACGTGGTGCGCAACCGGTTCCGGCTGCACCGGGTGATCAACGACGCGCTCGTCGCCGCGCCGCTGGCCACGCTGCCGCCGGGCGAGCGGGTCCGGCAGCGGTTCGTGACGGAGACCGTGGCGCGGGGCACCGCCCGGGCCAAGGGCTGGGTGAGTCGGCTGGCCGAGGACGACCTGCCGCTGAACGTGGAGGCGGCGGCGTTCACGCCGGCCGGGACGGCGCTGCTCGGGCTGCGTTTCCCGGTGACCGCCGCCGGTGAGCCGATCTACGTGGAGCTGGCCGGGGTGGCGGGGATGTTCGACCGGGTCGCGCCGAGCTGGCCCCGGGCGCTCGGGGCGTACGCGCTGACCGGGGTGACGCCGGCCGGCGCGCTGGCCGGCTTCCGCGCGATCACGCCGACCGACGACGGTGGCTACGCGGCGGTGATCGGGTCGATCGACGCGCTGGGCAAGGGGTCGGTGCTGCTCGACGACCATCCGCACGGCGGGAAGGTGACGTCCCGCCACGTGCGGTTCCGCCACTGTGCCGCGGACGACGCCCGGGTGGGCGCGGAGCTGGTGGCCGAGCTGGCCCCGTTCCACCACGTGGAAGGGCTGGCGGAGGAGTCGGGACGCTGCTTTTATGTGACCGACGAGGACCACCGGGTGGCGCTCTGGATCGGATGAGCGAGGGCCGGGCGGCACCCCTGCGGAACGAATCCGCAGACCCTCGTGGTGCCGCCCGGCCACGCCCGTCAGCCGGCGCCTGGGTCGACACTGCGCCCCGGCGTCGGCGGGCAAGGGAGAGTCTGCCGAACCGGCCGCCCTACCGTCGAGGTCTTTCACGTCACGCTTAAAGATGGAGATTACTGCCGGCGGGTAAAGTGCCAGGGGTGGCGGGCACCTCCGCCGTCCACCCGGGAGCGCTCTCCATGCTGAAGATTATTTTCTCGAGTGAGGACATTCTGCGGACCCGGGTCGCCCCGGCCGCGGACCCGCTCTGGGAACTGGTCCTCAGCCTGCACCTGCTCCAGGGGCGCGGCCGTGACCCCATGATGACCACCTGGCGGCGCGCCGTCGCGCAGGGGCTGCGGGCCGAGAACAGCGCCGAGCGCTACCGGTTGCTCCTCGCGCTCAATCCACCGCGCGGCTACTTTCCCGACTTCCTCACGCCGTCCGCCAGCAAGGACGGCATCGAAGCGGGGCTGGAGGCGGTCCGCGGCACCCCGCGCGGCATGCTGCGCCGTGACCTGACCATGCTGGCCACGGAGACCCCGCTGCCGCCCTCGGCGACCACGCTCGCCCGGGGCGAACCCGAGGTGTTGGAGAACCTCACCGACGCCATGGCGCGCTACCAGTCCCTGGCCGTCACGCCCTACTGGGCCCGGGTCCAGGCCGCCGTCGAGGCGGACCGGGCCCGCCGTGCCCGCGCCATGCTCGACGGTGGCGCCGAGGGGTTGCTCGCCAGCCTGCGACCCGCCATGCGGTGGGGCGGCGGGGTGCTCGAGGTGCTCGACTACCCGGACAGCCGGGAGTTGCACCTGGACGGCCGAGGGCTGCTGCTCGTCCCGTCCTTCTTCTGTTCCCGCACTCCGGTGGCGCTTGTCGATCCGACGTTGCCCCCGGTGCTGGTCTACCCGGTCGACCGGCTCGGCGGCCTCACGCCCGGCCTCGGCGCCGGGCAGAGCGAGGCGCTCGCCGCGCTGCTCGGCCGCACCCGCGCGGCGGTGCTCCAGGTCGCCGACGAGGGCTGCACCACCGGCGAGATGGCCCGGCGGCTGCGTATCTCCCCCGCCGCGGCCAGTCAGCACACCACCGTGCTGCGCAACGCCGGGCTGCTGGTCAGCCACCGGGACCGCAACACCGTGCTGCACACGCTGACCCCGCTGGGCCGCGCCGTCCTCGACGCCTGACCGCGCCGTCCACGGTGGCTCACGCGTGCGTCCACGGTGCCTGAGCGCGCCGTCCTCGCAATCTGCCCGCGCGGTCCTCGCTACCTGCCCGCGCGGTCCTCGGGGCCGGGCCCGACCGCGCCCGACCGCGCCGGGGCGGTCAGAGTGCCAGCGTGGCGCTGGCGGTGCTGCCCGCCGGCGGTGGCAGCAGCACCGACCCGATGCCCTCGGCGGCCAGCGCGGTGCGCAGGCGTTGCAGGTCCGCGCCGAACCGGACCAGGTCCGGCCGGTCGACAGGCGTCGGCGCCGCGCCGAGCAGGAGACCGGTGGCGGTGGTCGGCCAGTCGGGCACCGTGGCGGCGAACCCGGCGCGTACCTCGTCGTCGGTGACGTGGGTGAACACGGTGCCCGGGGCGACCACGTCGGCGACCGCGGCGATCGCCCGGTCCACCGCGGCCGGGTCGGGGGGCGTCGGGCCGGTCCCGTCGGGGAGCGTGGCCGCCGCCCGGAGGCCGGCGGCGTGCGCCTCGGCGGTGCCCAGCGAGAAGAGGTCCAGCGCGGCGTCGCGCACCAGCGCGCGGGCGCCCTCGTCGTCGTCCCGGGTCGCGCCGAGGTAACCGCGGACCACGGCGACGGGCACCTGGTCGCACTTGCCCTTGATCAGCTCACCCGCGGCGGCCAGCTCGTCGACCACCGCCATCTGGGTGAGCTGGAGTTCGTTGCCGTACGGGTCGACCTCGCCCCGGTGGTCGCGGATCGCCGGCATGCCGGCCACGCCGAGCGCCACGTCGGTCAGGCCGTTGCGCCACGGGCGGCCCATGGTGTCGCTGACGATGACCGCGACGTCCAGACCGTGCCGCTCGCGCAGCGCGGCCCGCAACGCCCGGGCGGACGCGTCCGGGTCGACCGGCAGCAGCACCAGGCGGGTCTTGTCCACGTTGGACGCGTCGATGCCGGCGGAGGCCATCACGAAGCCGTGGTGGGTCTGCACGATCCGGGTCGCGCCCCGGGTGGCGACCACCCGGGCGGTCTCGGCGGCCAGCACCCGGTCCCGCGCGGCGAGGCGCTCCGGACCGTCGGCGGGCACGTCGACCAGTCGGCCCTCCGCCTTCGACACGATCTTGCTGGTGACCACCAGCACGTCGCCGTCGCGCAGCCAGGGTGCCGCGCCGGCGATCAGCGCCGCCAGGTCGTCGCCCTCGGTCACGTGGCCGATGCCCGGCACCGGCAGGATCTCCAGCCTCACATCAACTCCAACGCGGCGCGCACCATCGCGGCGGTCGCCGCCTCGTCGGTCATCCGCAGCGGCGCCGCGCGGACGGTCACGCCCGGCACCACGGCGGCCTCGTCCTCCGGGGCGACCAGCCAGCCGTCGAGCAGCCCGCCGCCGGACCGGCTGCCGTAGAGGGCGCCCACCCCGGCCGCGCTGCACTCCACGCCGAGCACGGCCAGGCAGCGGTCGGCCATGCCGCGTACCGGCGCGCCGCCGATGATCGGCGACACCCCGATCACCGGGGCCGGACCGCCGACCACCGCGTCGCGCAGGCCGGGCACGGCCAGCACCGGGGCGACGCTGACCACCGGGTTGCTCGGCGCGATCAGCACCACGTCCGCGGCGGCGATCGCCTCGACCACACCGGGCGCGGGTTTCGCCGCCTCCGCGCCGACGAAGACGAACTGCTCGGTCGGCACCTCGGCCCGGTACCGCACCCACCACTCCTGGAAGTGGACCGCCCGTCGCCCCTGCTCGTCGGAGACAGTGCCGGCGCTGTTCGCGCCTGCGGGGCTCGCAGGCTCACTCCTCCCGCTCACGATCGCGTGCGTCTCCAGCCGCTCGTCGGTGGCCGGCAGCAGGCGTACGCCGGGCTGCCAGCGGGTGGCCAGCGCCTCGGTGACCTGGGACAGCGGGTAGCCGGCGTTGAGCATGGAGGTGCGTACCAGGTGGGTGGCGAGGTCCTTGTCGCCGAGGCCGAACCAGCTCGGCTCCGCCCCGTACGCGGCCAGCTCGGTCTTCACCGTCCAGGTCTCACCGACCCGCCCCCAGCCACGCTCCGGATCGGCGCCGCCGCCCAGCGTGTAGAGCACGCTGTCCAGGTCGGGGCAGACCTTCAGCCCGTGCAGCAGCAGGTCGTCACCGACGTTGACCACGGCGGTCACCTCGGCGCCGGTCTCCCGGGCGTACGCCCGGACGCCGAGCAGGAACCGGGCACCCCCGATGCCGCCGGTCAGTACCACGATGCGCATGCCGTCCATCCTTCCGCACGTGCCGCCGTGGATCGCCCGGTGGCCGGAGAGACTAGGCTCACGTCGCCAACTGTCCGCTTTCGTCCCCTGGGGGAGTCCGTGACCAGCCCCACCGAGCCCGCGTCCGGTGACGCCGCGCAGGCCAGCCAACTGACCAAGCCGCTGCGCGAACTGGCCGCGCTCGTTCTGCTCGGCGCGAACGCCGTGCTGCTCTTCGTCGGCCTGCTGCGCCTGCTGGTGCCGGTCGACGACTACAGCACGTTCGGCGGTCGGGCCGGCAGCACCTACTTCACCTTCGTCGGGCTGGAGTCGACGGTCCTGCCGCTGCTGGCCGTGCTGCTCGCCACGCACATCCGTCCGGTGCTGCCGAAGGCGAAACTGATCACCCAGGTGGCGTTGATCGAGTTCGCCGTCTCCGCCGTCTTCGGTGCGCTGACGTTCCTGATCTGGCTGGTGAACCGGCTCGCCGACGGCGAGGTGCTTGATGCGTTCCTCGGGCTGCTCACCCGGGTGGCCTGGCTGGCCGTCTTCGCGATCGCCGGGTTCGTGGTGTTCAAGATCTGGCGCACGCTCTACTTCGTGCCGAAGCCCAAGCCGCAGCCCGGCGTCTACGGTCAGGCCCAGCCCGGCTGGCCGCAGCAGCCCGGCCAGCCCGGCGGCTACCCCGCCCAGGGCGGTTACCCGCCGGCCGGGGTGCCGCCGCAGCCGGGCCAGGCCCCCGCGGGCTACCCGTCGGCGGGCGCGCCCCCGCAGCCCGGTTGGCCGCAGGCCGGTCCGTACGGCCAGCCGCAGTCGGCGCCGCCGTTCAACACCGCCCCGCCGCACGCCCCGCAGTCGGCCCCGCCGTTCGCCGGCCAGCAGCCGGGCCAGCAGTTCGGTGGGCCGCAGGCCGGCCCGCAGGCGGGGGGCCCGCAGTTCGGCGCCCCCCAGTTCGGTGCCCCGCCGGCCGGTTCGGCGCCGTCGGCGCCGCCGTTCGGTCAGCCGCCGTCGGCCGACCCGACCCAGGCGATCCCGCGCCAGAGCGCCGAGCCGGGCCAGCCGGCGTCCCCGGCCGACGACGAGCGCACCCAGCGCTTCGACCGCGAGGACCCGAACCAGCCCCGGTGAGTCCCGGCGGCGGCGGGCGGTGGATCCCATCGCCCGCCGCCGCGCCCCCGGAGGTGTGAGGCGGGGACCCTTCTCTACCCGAGGCGTTAAAAGAGGGCCCCGCCTTGCGCCGTCGGCAGCGCATAGGCTGGGGGGATGGGTGAGCGCAGCGAGTTCGTACCGACCGAGGCGAGCGTTCGGCGGGCGCTGGGCCGCGCCGCCACCGGTCGGGCGTTGGACGCGGACGAGGCGGCGGCCCTGCTCACCGCGCGCGGCGCGGCGCTCGACGAGCTGTTCCGCATCGCCGGGGAGATCCGCGACGCCGGGCTGCGTGAGGCCGGCCGGCCGGGCGTGGTCACGTACTCCAAGAAGGTCTTCATCCCGCTGACCCGGCTCTGCCGGGACCGCTGCCACTACTGCACGTTCGCCACCGTGCCGCACCGGCTGCCCGCCGCCTACCTGGAGCGCGACGAGGTCCTCGCCATCGCCCGGGAGGGCGCGGCACAGGGCTGCAAGGAGGCGCTGTTCACGCTCGGCGACCGGCCGGAGGAGCGCTGGCCGGCGGCCCGCGAGTGGCTGGACGAGCGGGGGTACGACTCCACGCTCGACTACCTGCGCGCCTGCGCGGTGGCGGTGCTGGAGGAGACCGGCCTGCTGCCGCACCTGAACCCGGGCGTGCTGTCCTGGTCGGAGTTGCAGCGGCTCAAGCCGGTCGCGCCGAGCATGGGCATGATGCTGGAGACCACCGCGACCCGGCTCTGGTCGGAGCCGGGCGGTCCGCACTTCGGCTCGCCGGACAAGGAACCCGCGGTGCGGCTGCGGGTGCTCGACGACGCCGGCCGGGTCGGCGTGCCGTTCACCACCGGCATCCTGATCGGCATCGGCGAGCACCTCGCCGAGCGGGTCGACGCGTTGTTCGCGATCCGTCGCGCGATGCGGGAGTACGGCCACCTCCAGGAGGTGATCGTGCAGAACTTCCGCGCCAAGCCGGACACCGCGATGCGCGGCATGCCGGACGCGGAGCTGCACGACCTGGCCGCGACCGTGGCGGTGGCCCGGGTGCTGCTCGGCCCGAGGGCGCGCATCCAGGCCCCGCCGAACCTGATCGCCGGCGAGTACGACCTGCTGCTGCGCGCCGGCATCGACGACTGGGGCGGCGTCTCCCCGGTGACGCCGGACCACGTCAACCCGGAGCGGCCCTGGCCGCAGCTCGACGAGCTGGCCGCGCGGACCGCCGGCGCGGGCTTCACGCTGCGCGAGCGGTTGACCGTCTACCCGGAGTACGTGCGGCCCGGCGGGCCGTGGCTGGACCCGCGCCTGCTGCCGCACGTCACCGCGCTCGCCGACCCGGCGACGGGGCTGGCGGTCGAGGCGGCCCGCCCGGTGGGGCGGCCCTGGCAGGAGCCGGAGGAGGTCTTCGGCGGCCGGACCGACCTGCACGTCACCATCGACGTGACCGGGCGGACGGAGGACCGGCGCGGCGACTTCGACAGCGTCTACGGCGACTGGTCCGAGGTGGCGAACAAGGTCACCCGCCCGGTGCCCGGGGCCGGCGGCGGGGACGCCGACCTGCGCGCCGGCCTGCGGCTGGCGGCGGACGACCCGGCCGCGCTGCTGACGCCGGCGCACGAGACGGCGGCGCTGGCGTTGTTCGGCGCGGACGGCCCGGCGCTGGACGAGTTGTGCCGGATCGCCGACGACGTGCGCCGGGACGCGGTCGGCGACGACGTGACCTACGTGGTCAACCGGAACATCAACTTCACGAACGTCTGCTACGTGGGTTGCCGGTTCTGCGCGTTCGCGCAGCGGGAGAGCGACGCGGACGCGTTCCGGCTCTCCCTCGACCAGGTGGCCGACCGGGCCGAGGAGGCGTGGACGGCCGGCGCCACCGAGGTCTGCCTCCAGGGCGGCATCGACCCGAAGATGCCGGTCACCGGCTACGCCGACATCGTCCGCGCGATCAAGGCGCGGGTGCCCGGGATGCACGTGCACGCGTTCTCCCCGATGGAGATCGTCACCGCCGCCGCGAAGGCCGGCGTGCCGGTGCGGGAGTGGCTGGGCAGGCTGCGCGAGGCCGGGCTGGACACCATCCCGGGCACCGCCGCCGAGATCCTCGACGACGACGTGCGCTGGGTGCTCACCAAGGGCAAACTGCCGGCCGCCGCCTGGGTCGAGGTGGTCAGCACGGCCCACGAGCTGGGCATCCGGTCCAGCTCCACGATGATGTACGGGCACGTCGACCACCCCGGCCAGTGGCTGGCCCACCTGCGGGTGCTGGCCGGCGTGCAGGACCGTACCGGCGGGTTCACCGAGTTCGTGGCGCTGCCGTTCGTGCACACCAACGCGCCGATCTACCTGGCCGGCATCGCCCGGCCGGGGCCGACCTGGCGGGAGAACCGGGTGGTGCACGCGATGGCCCGGCTGCTGCTGCACGGCCGGATCGACAACATCCAGTGCTCCTGGGTGAAGCTCGGCGACGCCGGCACGGTGGAGATGCTGCGCGGCGGCTGCAACGACCTCGGCGGCACGCTGATGGAGGAGACCATCTCCCGGATGGCCGGCTCGGGCAACGGTTCGGCTCGTACCGAGGAGCAGTTGCGGTCGATCGCCACGGCGGCCGGGCGGCCGTTCCGCAAGCGGACGACCGCGTACGGTCACGCCCGCGCCTGACGTCGAACCTTTCGCCGCGCCGCGCCGTACCTGTGGGTGCCGGCGGCGGTTGCGGCGAGGACCGCCGCCGGTGACCCCCAGCCCGGGGACCCGGCGGCGTCCGGGTGCCCGGCCCCCGCGGCGCTGCGGCGCCGGTTGCGGAAAGGTTGCCGATGAGCACTGACGAGACCACCGACGCGCCGAAGCGGCGGCCCTGGCCGCGGCTGACCCGCCGGCAGACGCTGACCGCCGCCGCGAGCGCCACCCTGGGCGCGGCGGCGCTCACCGTGCCGGGCCTGTCCGCCGCGCAGAACGCCCCCACCGCGGGCCGGCGCGACGAGCCGATCGTGGTCCACCTGCGCGACGCCGCCACCGGCACGATGGACGTCTTCGTCGGCACGACCCGGGTCCAGGTGCGCGACCGTGGGCTGGCCGACCGTCTGGTGCGCGCCGCCCGCCGCTGACCCCGTTCCTCCCGGCGCGGGCTCCCGGCGCCGGTCCGACAGACGTTTCCCCGACGAAGGTGTGGTCCGCCATGTCCTCTCACCGCGAGGCCCCGGAGATCGCCAAGGATCCGGTCGCCGACAGTTCCGACCTGTACGCGTTCGTCAGCCCGACCCGGCCGGACACGATCACGTTGATCGCCAACTACGTGCCGGTTCAGCTTCCCTCCGGCGGCCCCAACTTCTTCGAGTTCGGTGACGACGTCCGGTACGAGATCCACGTCGACAACGACGGCGACGGTTACCCGGACGTCACCTATCGTTTCGAATTCACCACCGAGATCACGAACCAGAACAGTTTCCTCTACAACACCGGGCCGATCGAGTCGCTGGACAGCAAGAACTGGAACCGGCGGCAGTTCTACCGGCTGACCCGGATCGCGGACGGCCGGGAGCACGTGCTGGCGAACAAGCTGCCCTGCCCGCCGTGCAACGTCGGCCCGCTGTCCACGCCGAACTACCAGAACCTGGTGAAGCAGGCGACGTTCAAGCTGTCCACCGGCGAGAAGGTGTTCGCCGGCCAGCGCGCCGACGGGTTCTTCGTCGACCTGGGCGCGGTGTTCGACCTGGGTACGCTGCGGCCGTTCCAGCAGCTCCACGTGGCCGGCAAGAAGCTGTTCAGGACCGAGGGCGAGCCGGTCAACGCGTTGGACCGGCTGAACGTGCACAGCATCGCGGTCCAGGTGCCGTTGGGCAAGGTGCGCCGGAAGGCCGCCCGGTACGGCTACGCCGACCGCGCGTCGACGATCGGCGTCTGGACCACCGCGTCCCGGCAGCAGGTGCGGGTGCTCGGCGACCGGGTGTCCGCGGACACCGCCACCGGCCCCTTCGTCCAGGTGTCCCGGCTCGGCAACCCGTTGTTCAACGAGGTGATCGTGCCGATGTCGAAGAAGGACCTGTGGAACACGCTGCCGCCGTCGGAGGACAAGCGGTTCGCCGGGTTCGTCGAGCGGCCCGAGCTGGCCGCGCTGCTGCCGGTGCTCTACCCGGGTGTCTTTCCCAACCTGGACGCGTTGAACAAGGCGAAGAAGCCGCGCGCCGACCTGGTGGCGCTGCTGCTCACCGGCGTACCGGCCGGGCTGGTGGACGGCTTCGCGAACACCACCGGCGACACCCAGGCCGACATGCTGCGGCTGAACACGGCGATCCGGCCCAGTGCCCGGCCGGACCGGTTCGGGGTGCTCGGCGGCGACCTGGCCGGCTTCCCCAACGGCCGCCGGGTCACCGACGACGTGGTGACCATCGCGCTGCGCGCGATCGCCGGGTTGACCGTCCCGCTGGTCGACAGGACGTTCAAGCCGGACGCCGCGGCGGCGGCCGTCACGCCGGGTCTGGACGCGACGGACGTGACCGCGCCGTTCCTCGGTGACTTCCCGTTCCTCGGCACCCCGTACGACGGGTTCGGCAACCCGCCGGTGAAGCGGTCCTGAGGGGATGGGCGGCATGCACCGGCACCACGACCTCGGCCCGTCGTACCGCGGGACGGTGATGCTCGACCTCGGCGGCGACACCGGCGCACTGATCATCCACACCGGCCGGGACCTGCGCGGGCGGGAGATCGAGATCAGTCGCGCGGACCGGGACGGCCCGCGTACCCACTCGGCGGTACGGGAGCGGCACGTCCTGGACGGGGTGTTCCACAGTGCCGTCTACCCGGACCTGGAGGCGGGCCTTTATACCGTCTGGTGGGACGAGGACACATCGGCCGGCGCGATCTCCGTCACCGGCGGGGCGATCACCGAATTCGTCTGGCCGACCAGTTCACCACCGCGAACCGACTGATCGAACGCTCAGCTACCTACGCGCCCCGTCCACATGTTGGACGGGGCGCGGTCGGCGTTGACGGGCTGGGCGGGCGGTACCGCGCCGAGCGCGTTAACCTTTGCCCCACCATTAGTGATCTTGGGCGGCGGCCGACGGGGGCGTCCGGCCGGCCCGCCGGTGTTGCGCCACGGCAGAAAACTTGGGGCAACTCGCCGGGGAGGGCGTTACTCGCCCGGGGTCTGAATCGATAGGGCAGGTTGCGAGGCTACGGACGGCCGCAGCGGTCGCGCCGGACGTGTCGGGAGGGCGACTCCATTATCAAGTTTGGCTTGACGGCGCACGCATTACACGCGTGTAATTTGAATGGGGTTGTTCGCGCGGAACGCACTAATTGGGTCCGTACGGACAAGCACGCCTTTCGCGTGGGGGGTTGCAGCGGCGAATGACGCCGGTGCGCGACAAGGAGGCAATCGATGGACGGCCAGCTCGAGGTGGCCGACCTGCTCGGGAACGCGCCGGAGTGGCAGGAGCGGGCGCTCTGCTCGCAGACCGACCCGGAGGCGTTCTTTCCCGAGAAGGGCGGCTCGACCCGCGAGGCGAAGCGCATCTGCTCGCGGTGTGAAGTCAAGACGGAATGTCTGGAGTACGCGCTCGGCCACGACGAGCGGTTCGGGATCTGGGGCGGGCTCTCCGAACGGGAGCGGCGCAAGCTCAAGCGGCGGGTGGCCGCCTGACCCGACATGGACCGGGCGGTGGGGGCCGCCCGGGTCCGTGGGGTCGCGGTGTGCGGGGTGCGACGGGGCCGGCGATCAGGCCAGCTCGTCGGGGTCGACCCCGAGCAGGTTCGCCACCTGCTCGATGATCACGTCGTGCACGAGATCCGCGAGGTCCTCCCGGTCCATCGCGCGGAACTCCAACGGGCGCCGGTAGAGCACGATGCGCGGCGGCACCTCCTGCCGGCCGGGGCGACCCGGCAGCAGTCGGGCGAGCGGCACCTCGCCGTCCTCCAGCACGTCCGAGTCGTAGACGTTCAGATCCGGTGGGACGTCCTCGACGGCGAATTCCACCCCGGCCAGCTCCTTGGCGAACCGGCGTTCGAGCGTCTCCACCGTGTCGAGCACCAGGTCGTCGAAGACCTCGGCCTTGGTCCGGGCCAGCGGCACGGTGGCCGGCACGAGCCGCCCGCGCAGCCCGCGACCGTGCCGGTCGCGGTGGGTGCGCCGGCCCGAGCCGGGGCGGCTGTTCTGCGGGCTCGTCATGACGCACAGGGTAGCCCGGTGACAGGGCCGCTCCGCCGTCGCGCGGCACGCCCGGCGCGCCGGTGCGCCGATCGGACGAATTGTGATCACCGTGACGGGCGTGTCGTAACGCGAAGCGGTGCGCCGGACCCGGTAATGGGGATACCCTGCCGCACGTGAGGTCACCACGGCGCTGCTCCCGTAACGGCTGCCCCCGGCAAGCGGTCGCCACATTGACCTATGTCTACAACGAGTCGACAGCGGTGGTGGGTCCGCTCGCGGCGTTCGCCGAACCGCACACGTACGACCTGTGTGAGCAGCACGCCCGCAGCCTGACCGCCCCGCGCGGCTGGGACGTGGTACGGCACGAGGGCGAGTTCGAGCCGCCGCCGCCCACCACCGACGACCTGGTCGCGTTGGCCGAGGCGGTCCGCGAGGCCGCCCGCCCGGCGCCGCCGCGTCCCCCCGAGGACCCCCACCCCAAGCCGAACTCCCAGCCTCCGCACCAGCAGGGCCGTCGCGGCCACCTCCGGGTGATCCCGCCCAACCACTGACCGTCGGGTCAGTGACCCAGGAGTCAGTGGCCCAGGAAACGGTTGAAGAGGGTGGCGCGGCGGGCCGGGCGGTGGGTGCGGGTCTCGGTGGCGTCGGCCGACGACATGATCTTCAAGCCGGCGTTCATGGCCAGCCACCGCAGCGGCTCCGGCTCCCAGCGCGGCGAGCGGTGCCCGACCCAGGGCAACGCGGTCAGGTCGCTCGCCTCGCCCCGGATCAGGTCGGCGAGCGTACGGCCGGCCAGGTTGCTGGTGCCCACCCCGTCGCCGACGTACCCGCCGGCCCAGGCCAGTCCGGTGCGGCGGTCCAGCCCCACCGAGGCGGCCCAGTCCCGGGCCACACCGAGCGGGCCGCCCCAGGCGTGCGTCACCGGCACGTCCGGCCCGAGCGCGGGAAACAGCTCGCCGAGCGTGCGGCGCAACGCCGCGAACACGTGCGGCTCCCGGTCGAAGTCGGGGCGCACCCGGGAGCCGTAGTGGTAGGGGGCGCCCCGCCCACCGAACGCCAGCCGACCGTCGGCGGTGCGCTGGCCGTACACGATGAGATGCCGGTAGTCGGCGAACGTCTCCCGGTCGGCCAGGCCGATCCGGGCCCAGGTCTCCGCCGGCAGCGGCGCGGTGGCCACCATCAGTGAGTAGACCGGCGCGACCGCCCGCCGGTGCCCGGGCAGCCCCGGCGTGAAGCCCTCGGTGGCGCGGACCACCACCGGCGCCCGGACCACGCCCGCCGGGGTCACCGCCGCGCCGGGCCGCAGCGCGGTGACCGGGGTGCGTTCGAAGACGCGTACGCCCCGGCGCTCCACCGCCCGGGCCAGGCCCCGGACCAGCTTCGCCGGCTGCACGGTGGCGCAGTGCGGCGTGTACGTGCCGCCGCGTACCCCGTCGGCGGCGCAGCGGGCGGTGGCCTCGGCGGCGTCGAGCAGCACCAGGTCGTCGTCGGTGAGCCCGTGCGCGCGGGCCTGGGCGACCTCGGCGCGGGCCCGGTCGAGCTGCGCCCCGGTGCGGGCCAGCACCACGGTGCCGCCGGCCCGCCAGTCGCAGTCGATGCCCTCGGCGGCGGCCACCCGGCCCACCTCGTGGACGGTGGCGTGCATGGCCCGCTGCATGGCCAGCGCCCGGTCCGGCCCGTGGCGTCGGGCCAGCGCCGGCAGCGAGGTGGGGAACAGCGCCGAGCACCAGCCGCCGTTGCGGCCGGACGCGCCGTACCCGGCGATCTCCCGCTCCAGCACGACGACCCGCAGCGTCGGATCGGCCCGCGCCAGGTAGTACGCCGTCCACAGCCCGGTGTACCCGGCGCCCACGATCGCCACGTCGGCGTCCGTGTCGCCGGGCAGGCCGGGCCGTGGGGTCAGCGGCTCGTCCAGATCGGACAGCCAGTGGGACAACTCCTGGTAGCGCACCGTCTACAGCCGGGACCACGCCTCGGTCAACACCGCGCGCAGGATCTGCTCGATCTCGTCGAACTGCTGCTGCTCGGCGATCAGCGGCGGGGCGAGCTGCACCACCGGGTCGCCCCGGTCGTCGGCCCGGCAGTAGAGCCCGGCCTGGAACAGCGCGGTGGAGAGGAAGCCGCGCAGCAGCCGCTCGGACTCCGCCTCGTCGAACGTCTCCCGGGTCGTCTTGTCCTTGACCAGCTCGATGCCGTAGAAGTAGCCGTCGCCCCGGACGTCGCCGACGATCGGCAGGTCGGTCAGCTTCTCCAGGGTGGCCCGGAACGCGTCCTCGTTGGCCCGGACGTGCCCGACCAGGTCCTCCCGGGCGAACACCTCCAGGTTGGCCAGCGCCACCGCGCAGGAGACCGGGTGCCCACCGAACGTCACGCCGTGGGCGAACATGCCGGTCTCGGTGAGGAACGGCTCCATCAGCCGGTCGCTGGCGATCATCGCGCCGAGCGGGGCGTAGCCGGAGGTGATGCCCTTGGCGGTGGTGATGATGTCCGGCTGGTAGCCGTACCGGGTGGCGCCGAAGTACTCGCCGAGCCGGCCCCAGGAGCAGATGACCTCGTCGCTGACCAGCAGCACGTCGTACGCGTCGCAGATCTCCCGCACCCGGGCGAAGTAGCCGGGCGGCGGCGGGAAGCAGCCGCCGGAGTTCTGCACCGGCTCCAGGAAGACCGCGGCGACCGTGTCCGGCCCCTCCCGCTCGATCGCCCGGCCGATCTCGTCGGCGGCCCACCGGCCGAACGCCTCGGCGTCGTCGCCGTGCTCCGGGGCGCGGTAGAAGTTGGTGTTCGGCACCTTGATCCCGCCGGGCACCAGCGGCTCGAAGTCGCTCTTGATGCCGGGCAGCCCGGTGATCGACAGCGCGCCCATCGAGGTGCCGTGATAGGCGATGTAGCGGCTGACCACCTTGTGCTTGTTCGGCTGGCCGGTGCGCTTGAAGTAGGCGCGGGCCAGCTTCCAGGCCGCCTCGACGGCCTCGGAGCCGCCGGTGGTGAAGAAGATCCGGTTCAGGTCGCCGGGGGTCAGCGCGGCGATCTTCTCGGCCAGCTCCACCGCGGTCGGGTGGGCGTACGACCAGAGCGGGAAGTAGGCCAGCTCGCCGGCCTGCTTGGCGGCGGCCTCGGCCAGCTCGGTCCGGCCGTGGCCGGCGTTGACGACGAAGAGCCCGGCGAGCCCGTCGAGGTAGCGGCGGCCCTGTGCGTCCCAGACGTACGCGCCCTCGCCTCGCACGATGGTCGGAACCTCGCCGGCGGAGTAGCTGGCCATCCGGGTGAAGTGCATCCAGAGGTGGTCGGTGGCGTTGGCCATGTCAGCCCCATCGGGTCTCGGGCCGGTCAGGGGTGACACCGGCCGCTCTGCCCACGGTTATCCCACAGTCGATACGGCCAAGGCAAGTGTTATCGGTGGCGCAGGAGGGTGGACGCGACGAATTCGGCGCGCTGTGGGCTTCCGCACAACGGAAACCGCACCCTCGTGATTCGGCGTCCCGGCGCACCCGACGCGTCCGGGCGGCGAGTGCGCTCACCGGGCTGCCAACTTGAGCGCGTGGACGGTTCACCGTCGTGAGCCGTCCACGCCATCAAGTTCGTAGGGCCCGGCAGCCCCACGCCGCGCGGAGCGCCGCCCGTCCGGTCTCGGGCAGCGGTCGAGGACATTCGGGACGTCCGCCAACACGTCCCACCGCAACACGCCGGTGGACCGCAGACGTGCACACGCAGCGTGGCTATCGTGCGGCGCAGCGCATCGAGCGACGCGACGGTGAGCGGGTGTCCCGCCGCCGGCCGTCGAGTGACGAGGGCGGAGGGGTCCGTTGGCGAACGAGGTGCTGCGGTTGGCGATGGCGGAGCGGGGCGAGACGGCCGAGTCGCTCGCCGCGAAGGTCCAGGTCGATCCGAAGACGGCGGCGCGTTGGGTGACGGCCGACCGCATCCCCCATCCGCACAGCCGGGTCGCGGTCGCCGAGGTGCTGGGCCGCCCGGTCGCCGAGCTGTGGCCGGAGCCGTTCCGCCGCCGCGACCTGCCGTGGTTCCGCCCGTGGGCCGACCTGGAGCAGGACGCCACCTCGTTGCGATCGTATGAGCCGCTGCTCGTGCCGGGCCTGCTCCAGACCGAGGGGTACGCCCGCGCGGTGCTGGGCACCGGCGCACTGCTGCCGCCCGCCGAGGTGGAGGAGATCGTGGCGAGCCGGATCGCACGTCAGCGCGTCCTCGACCGGGACGACCCGCCGCAACTCGTCGTGGTGATCGACGAGGTGGTGCTGCGCCGGCCGGTCGGCGACGGGTCGGTGATGGCCGGGCAGCTCCGGCATCTCGCGGCGGTCGCCGGGTGGGAGCACGTCCAGGTCCGGGTGATCCCGGCCGACAACCCGTGGCACACCGGGCTGGCCGGCCCGTTCGTGCTGGGCCGACTGCCGGACGGGACGGAATTGGCGTATCTCGACAATCAGCTCCGCGGTCAGGTGGTGACCGATCCCGTGGACGTCGCTAGCCTGGGTCGGAGGTGGGAGAGCGTGACCGGTGAGGCGCTGCCCCGGCGGCGCTCGATCGAGCTGATCAGGGAAGTGGCGGAGACATGGACGTGACCGACGCCCGCTGGCGCACCGCGACCCGCAGCAGCAACAACGGCGGAAACTGCGTCGAGGTGGCCGACAACCTGCCCGGCCGGGTGCTGGTGCGCGACAGCAAGGACCGCGCCGGCGGCACGCTCACCTTCACGCCGACCGCCTGGCGGGCCTTCGTCGGCCAGGCTCAGGCCGTGCCCCAGGTGTAGGTCTGCTTGCGCAGCTTGAGATAGACGAACGCCTCGGTCGACAGCACCCCGGGCACGCCGCGCAGCTTCTGGAGGATCTCCAGCAGGTGCGCGTCGTTGCGGCACACCACCTCGGCCAGCAGGTCGAACGAGCCGGCGGTGATCACCACGTAGTCGACCTCCTCGAACTCGGCGAGCCGGTCGGCCACCGGCTCCAGGTCGCCGTCGGTGCGCAGCCCGATCATGGCCTGCCGGGGGAAGCCGAGCTGGAGCGGATCGGTCACCGCCACGATCTGCATGACCCCGGCGTCGAGCAGGCGCTGCACCCGCTGGCGTACCGCCGCCTCGGAGAGGCCGACCGCCTTGCCGATGCTCGCGTACGGGCGGCGGCCGTCCTCCTGGAGCTGCTCGATGATCTGCTTGGCCACGTCGTCCAACAGAGCGTGGTTGGAGCCCTCACGCACGGTGACGCGACGGTTGCCGTTGCCGTTCTCCAGTTGCCGGTTGGCCATCGCCGCTCCCCATGTCCGATTCGCTGTGCAGAAGCGTAGTGCCCCGGCGCAGTCTGGCGTAATTCGTGGCCCTTAGCTATTCCCACAACGGAATCCCTTGTGAGAGAGGGTTCCTCATGTCAGGATCAGGCCTCCATCGCCACTGACCTCCCGCCGGCGAGCCACCCCCGTCCCGCCGCCGACGATGCCCCCAAGGAGTCGTCACATGCGTAGTCCCCTCCGGACGCTCACCCGGCGTGGTCTGCTCACCGGAACGCTCGGCTCGGCCGCGCTGCTCGCCACCGCGGGCACGCTCGCCGGCTGCGGCACGAAGGGCGCCCAGCAGACCGAGGCCGGCTGTAAGAGCGACGACGTGTCCGCCACCGAGAAGAAGCTGGCGTTCTCGAACTGGCCGCAGTACATGGACACCGACGAGAAGGACGAGTCGAAGCGCCCCACGCTCGACGCGTTCATCGCCAGCACCGGCATCCAGGTGACCTACACCGAGGACGTCAACGACAACAACGAGTTCTTCGGCAAGGTGCAGAACCAGCTCGCCGGCTGTCAGAGCACCGGCCGGGACATCATGGTGCTCACCGACTGGATGGCCGCCCGGATGATCCGGCTCGGCTGGGTCCAGAAGCTGGACAAGGCGAAGATCGGAAACGTCGAGGCGAACCTGCTGCCGTCGCTGCGTGGCCGGTCCTTCGACAAGGACACCCAGCTCGCGATCCCGTGGCAGTCCGGCCTCGCCGGTCTGGCCTACAACGCCAAGGTGGCCAAGGAGATCCGCACCGTCGACGAACTGCTCACCCGCCCCGACCTCAAGGGCAAGGTGACCGCGCTGTCGGAGATGCGCGACACCATGGGCCTGCTGCTCCAGTCGAACGGCCACGACCCGGCCAACTTCACCCCGGCCCAGTTCGACGACGCGCTGAACAAGCTCAAGAAGGCCGTGGACAGCAAGCAGATCCGGCGCTTCACCGGCAACGACTACGCGCCCGACCTGGCCAAGGGCGACATCGCCGCGTGCATCGGCTGGTCCGGCGACGTGATCCAGCTCGGCTTCGAGGACCCCAAGGTCAAGTTCGTGGTGCCGGAGTCCGGCGTGATGCTCTGGTCGGACAACATGCTGGTGCCGAACAAGGCCACCCACAAGGCCAACGCCGAGACGCTGATGAACTACTACTACGACCCGGTGGTGGCGGCGAAGCTGGCCGCGTACGTCAACTACATCTGCCCGGTGCAGGGCGCGCAGGCCGAGATGGAGAAGATCGATCCGGACCTGGCGGGAAACCCGCTGATCTTCCCGGACGACGCGATGCTGGCGAAGTCGAAGGTCTTCATGGCCCTCGACGAGCAACGCGAGAAGGAGTACGAGACCAAGTTCCAGCAGGTCATCGGGGCATGAGGCAGATGGCGCAGGAAGTACCGGCCGGCGATCTGCGACTGGCCGACCTGACCAAGCGGTTCGGCGTCTTCACCGCCGTCGACGACCTCAGCCTCACCGTCCCGCAGGGCTCGTTCTTCGCCCTGCTCGGCGCGTCCGGCTGCGGCAAGACCACCACACTGCGGATGATCGCCGGGCTGGAGACGCCGACCGGCGGGCAGGTGCTGCTCGGCGACCGGGACATCACCGGGCTGCGGCCGTACAAGCGGCCGGTCAACACCGTGTTCCAGAGCTACGCGCTCTTCCCGCACCTCGACATCCACGAGAACGTGGCGTTCGGGCTGCGCCGCCGGGGCATCCGCAAGGTGGGCGACCAGGTCGAGCGGATGCTCGCGCTGGTGCAGCTCCAGGGGTACGGCCGACGCCGGCCGGCCCAGCTCTCCGGCGGCCAGCAGCAGCGCGTCGCGCTGGCCCGGGCGCTCATCAACCACCCACAGGTGCTGCTGCTCGACGAGCCGCTCGGCGCGCTCGACCTGAAACTGCGCCGGCAGATGCAGCTTGAGCTGAAGCGCATCCAGACCGAGGTCGGCATCACGTTCGTGCATGTCACCCACGACCAGGAGGAGGCCATGACGATGGCCGACACGGTCGCGGTGATGAACGCCGGCCGGATCGAGCAGCTCGGCGCGCCGGCCGACATCTACGAGTACCCGGCCACCGCGTTCGTGGCGAACTTCCTCGGCCAGTCCAACCTGCTCGCCGCCGAGGCCGGCGGCCACGCCGGGGACGACGTGCTGGTCACCGCGCACGGCGCGCGCTTCTCGGTGCCCGCCGGCCGGGCCCGGCTCGTCGACGGGCCGGCCTTCCTCGGCGTACGCCCGGAGAAGCTGCACCTGGTCGACGGCCCCGACGAGGTGCCCGCCGGCCACCAGCACGTCGGCGGCGTGGTCACCGACGCCTCCTACGTCGGAGTGAGCACCCAGTACCTGGTGCGCACCGCGTGGGGCAGCGAGCTGTCCGTGTTCGCGGCGAACAGCGGGCTTGGCGGTCGGCTCGCCACCGGCACGCCGGTGACCGCGCACTGGGACCCCCGGCACGCGTTCCTGCTGCCCCGGGCCGGCGGCGCGGCCGACCAGACCACGCCGCTGCTCGACGAGCCGCCGGTCGGTGCGTTGCCGTGACCGCGTTGGCCCACGTACCCACCTCCGCCGGGTCACCCGCGCCGCCGGCGCGGCGCGGCCGGAACCGGCTGCTGCCGTACCTGCTGTTGCTGCCCGGCGCGGCCTGGCTGCTGGTCTTCTTCGCGCTGCCGCTGCTGCAACTCGCCGCCGCCAGCCTCTACGACCCCGCCGGCTCGCTCTCCACCGGGTACGCGATGACCTGGGCGGTCGGCAACTATCCGGACGCGTTGCAGGCGTACTGGCCGCAGTTCCTGCGATCCTTCCTGTACTCGGCGATCGCGCTGGTGCTGGCGTTGCTGATGGGCTACCCGCTGGCGTACGCGATCGCGCAGAAGGCCGGCCGCTGGAAGAACCTGCTGCTGGTGGCCGTGGTCGCGCCGATGTTCACCAGCTTCCTGGTGCGCACACTGGCCTGGAAGACCATCCTGTCGGACAACGGCGCGGTGGTCGGGCTGCTGCGCGACGTACACCTGCTCGGGCCGGACGGCCGGCTGCTGGCCACCCCGATCGCGGTGGTGCTCGGCCTGACGTACAACTTCCTGCCGTTCCTGGTGCTGCCGCTGTACGCGAGCCTGGAGCGGCTCGATCCCCGGCTGCTGGAGGCGGCGAGCGACCTGTACGCGAGCCCGCTGCGCGCGTTCGCCCGGGTCACGTTGCCGCTGTCGATGCCCGGCCTGATCGCCGGCACGCTGCTGTTCTTCATCCCGGCCACCGGCGACTACATCAACGCCGAGCTGCTCGGCACGCCGAACGAGTACATGATCGGCAACGTCATCGACTCGGCGTTCCTGGTCCGGCTCGACTATCCGCAGGGCGCGGCGCTGTCGTTCCTGCTGATGGCCGCGATCCTGGTGATCGTCTTCGCCTACCTGCGCCGGGCCGGCACGGAGGAGGTGCTGTGAGCGGGTTCAGGCGTTGGCTGGCCGACCGGTGGGTGATGGGCGTGGCCCTGCTCGTGCTCGGCTACCTCACGCTGCCGATCCTGGTGGTCGCCGGGCTCTCCTTCAACCGCCCGTCCAGCCGGGTCTCCTACGACTTCAACGAGTTCACGCTGGACAACTGGGCCCGCCCCTGCGCCACCGCGGACATGTGCGACGCGGTGGTACGCAGCATGGAGATCGGCCTGATCGCCACCGTGGTCTCCACCGTGCTCGGCACGCTGATGGCGTTCGCGCTGGTCCGGTACGGCTTCCGCGGCCGGTCCGGGATCAACGGCCTGATCTTCCTGCCGATGGCCACGCCGGAACTGGTGATGGGCACCTCGCTGCTCGCGCTCTTCGTCGCCGCCGGGGTGCCGCAGGGCTTCTGGACCATCGTCATCGCGCACGTGATGTTCTGCGTGTCGTTCGTGGTGGTCACCGTGAAGGCCCGGCTCGCCGGCATGGACCGGCGGCTGGAGGAAGCCGCCATGGACCTGTACGCCAGCGAGTGGCAGACGTTCCGCCGGATCACGCTGCCGCTGGTGCTGCCCGGCATCGTCGCCGCCGCGCTGCTGGCGTTCTCCCTCAGCTTCGACGACTTCATCATCACCAACTTCAACGCCGGCACCACAGTCACGTTCCCGATGTACGTCTGGGGCGCCGCCCAGCGGGGCATCCCGCCGCAGGTCAACGTCATCGGCACGGCCATGTTCGGGATAGCGCTGCTGCTGGTCGGGGCCAGCTCGCTGCGCGGCCGGCGGGCCCGCAGGGCGGCGCTCGCGGTGATCGCCACCCCGGCGGGCCGGCCATGACGCTCCCGCATACCGGCCGGGCGCTGGCCGACGCCGCGCCCGTGCCGTACTGGCTGGACCGCCCGACACGCCCCGACCCGCTGCCGCCGCTCACCGGCCCGGCCACCGCCGACCTGCTGGTGATCGGCGGCGGATACGCCGGGCTGTGGACCGCGCTGCTGGCCAAGGAGGCCGACCCGGACCGGGACGTGCTGCTGGTCGACGCCGGCACCTGCGGCTGGGCGGCGTCCGGGCGCAACGGCGGGTTCTGCGCCGCGTCGCTCACGCACGGGCTGGCCAACGGCGTCGAGCGGTTCCCCGACGAGATCGGCGAGCTGGAACGGCTCGGCCGGGAGAACCTGGACGCGATCGGCGCGACGATCGACAGGCACGGCATCGACTGCGACTTCGAACGCACCGGCGAACTGGCGGTGGCCGTCGCGCCGTACCAGCTCGACGGGCTCGCCGCCGACGCCGAGCTGGGCCGCCGGCACGGCCGCGACGTGCGGCTGCTCGACCGCGACGAGGTACGCGCCGAGGTGGCCTCCCCGACGTACCTCGGAGGGCTCTGGGACACCGACCGGACGGCGCTGCTCGACCCGGCGAAGCTCGCCTGGGGGCTGCGCCGGGCCGCGCTCGACCTCGGCGTCCGGATCCACGAGCACACCCGCGTCACCGGGCTGGCCGCCGACGGCCCGGCGCTGCGCGCCACCACGGCCGGCGGCGCGGACGCCGCGCCCGGCACCGTGCGCGCGGCCCGGGTGGCGCTGGCCACCAACGCGTTCCCGCCGCTGCTGCGCCGACTGCGCGCCTGGACCGTGCCGGTCTACGACTACGCGCTGATGACCGAGCCGCTGACCGCCGCCCAGCGGGACGCGATCGGCTGGCGCAACCGGCAGGGGCTGGCGGACACCGGCAACCAGTTCCACTACTACCGGCTCACCGCCGACAACCGGATCCTGTTCGGCGGCTACGACGCGGTCTACCACTACGGCAACCGGGTGGCCCCCGCGCTGGAGCGACGCGAGGCCACGTTCCGCACGCTGGCCGCGCACTTCTTCACCACGTTCCCGCAACTGGACGGGCTGCGGTTCAGCCACCGTTGGGGCGGCGTCATCGACACCTGCACCCGGTTCTGCGCGTTCTTCGGCACCGCCCACCAGGGGCGGCTGGCGTACGCGGCCGGGTACACCGGGCTCGGCGTCGGCGCGACCCGGTTCGGCGCGCGGGTCACGCTCGACCTGCTCGCCGGCGCGGACACCCCGCTCACCCGACTCGACCTGGTCCGCCGCAAGCCGCTGCCGTTCCCGCCGGAGCCGATCCGGGCCGCCGGCATCAACCTCACCCGCTGGTCGCTCGCCCACGCCGACGCGCGGGACGGGCGGCGCAACCTCTGGCTCCGTACTCTCGACCGCTTTGGACTGGGGTTCGACTCCTGATGCGTATCCTCCTCGTCGGCGCCGGTGGCGTCGGCTCCGCCGCCGTATCCATCGCCGCCCGCCGTGCCTTCTTCGAGACCATGGTGGTCGCCGACCACGACCCGGCGCGCGCCGCCCGGGCGGTCGCCGGCCACGGCGACCGGTTCGTGGCCGCCACCGTCGACGCCTCGGACGCCGACGCGGTCGCCGCGCTCTGCCGGGAACACCGGATCACCCACGTGTTCAACGCGGTCGACCCGCGCTTCGTCCTGCCGATCTTCGACGGGGCGTTCGCGGCCGGCGCCGACTACCTCGACATGGCCATGTCGCTGTCCCGGCCGCACCCCGACCGCCCCTACATGGAGACCGGCGTCAAGCTCGGCGACGAGCAGTTCGCCGCCGCCGACCGCTGGACCGCCGCCGGCCGGCTGGCGCTCTGCGGCATCGGCGTCGAACCGGGCCTGTCCGACGTGTTCGCCCGCTACGCCGCCGACGAGCTGTTCACCGAGATCGACGAGATCGGGGTACGCGACGGCGCGAACCTCACCGTCGCCGGCTACGACTTCGCGCCGTCGTTCTCCATCTGGACCACCATCGAGGAGTGCCTCAACCCGCCGGTGGTCTGGGAGGCCGACCGCGGCTGGTTCACCACCGAGCCGTTCAGCGAGCCGGAGGTGTTCGACTTCCCGGCCGGCATCGGCCCGGTCGAGTGCGTCAACGTGGAACACGAGGAGGTGCTGCTCATCCCGCGCTGGGTGCCGGCGAAACGGGTCACCTTCAAGTACGGCCTCGGCGCGGAGTTCATCGAGGTGCTGCGCACGCTGCACAAGCTCGGCCTGGACTCGACCGCCCCGGTGCGGGTGCGCGGCGTCGACGTGTCGCCGCGCGACGTGGTGGCCGCCGCGCTGCCCGACCCGGCCACGCTCGGCGACCGGATGAGCGGCAAGACCTGCGCCGGGACGTACGTCACCGGCACCGGGCCGGACGGCCGGCCCCGCCGGGTCTACCTCTACCACGTGGTCGACAACGAGTGGTCGATGGCCGAGTACGGCCACCAGGCGGTGGTCTGGCAGACCGCGGTCAACCCGGTCGTCGCGCTGGAGCTGCTGGCCACCGGCGCCTGGTCCGGCACGGGTGTGCTCGGGCCCGAGGCGTTGCCGCCGACGCCCTTCCTCGACCTGCTCACCGACTACGGTTCCCCCTGGGGGATGGAGGAACGATGACCCGCTACGGCCCGATGTACGGCCCCGACGTCACGTTCCTCGGCGTGCCGCCGTGCACGGTCGAGGAACCGGTCACCTACGCCGACGCCGACGTGGTGGTCATCGGCGCGCCCTTCGACGGCGGCACCTCGCACCGGCCGGGCACCCGGTTCGGCCCGTCCGCCATCCGGCAGGCCTGCTACCTGCCGCACGACGGCTCCCGCCCGTCGCTGGCGCTGCGCGTGGACGCGCTCAAGGACCTGTGTGTCTACGACGCCGGGGACGTGGAGATGTTCGGTGGCGACATCGAACGCTCGCTGGCCGCGCTGGAGACCGCCGTGCACGCGGTCGCCGCCGCCGGGGCGATCCCGGTGGTGCTCGGCGGCGACCACTCCATCGCGTTGCCGGACGCCACCGGCGTGGCCCGGCATCACGGGCTCGGCCGTGTCTCGCTGGTGCACTTCGACGCGCACGCCGACACCGGCGACGTCGAGTTCGGCTCCCTGCACGGGCACGGCCAGCCGATGCGCCGGCTCATCGAGTCCGGCGCGGTACGTGGCGACCGGTTCCTCCAGATCGGCCTGCGCGGCTACTGGCCCGGCCCGGACACGTTGGCCTGGATGGCGGAGCAGCGGATGCGCTCGTACGAGATGACCGAGATCGTGGCGCGCGGCCTGGACACCTGTCTCACCGAGGCGTTCGGCATCGCCACCGACGAGTGCGAGGGCGTGTTCCTCTCCGTCGACGTGGACGTGGTCGACCCCGGCATGGCCCCCGGCACCGGCACCCCCGAGCCCGGCGGGTTCACCTCCCGCGAGCTGCTCGACGCGGTCCGCCGGGTCTGCTACGAGCTGCCCGTGGTCGGCCTGGACGTGGTCGAGGTCGCCCCGCCGTACGACCACGCCGACATCACCGCCTACCTGGGCAACCGCGTAGTCCTTGAGGCCCTCTCCGCGATAGCCCGCCGCCGCCGAGACGCGGAAACCGGAACCCCCTGGAACCCCACCCAACCCCTCCTCGACTCCCGCTAACCCCGTTACCTTTTTGATCGTCCCCAGCCGGGGACTCTCGGTCGCTCGGCCCGGTATGACTTCCTGCCCCTGTCGTTTGGATGATCCGGGGGGTGTTGTCGCCGGGTCGGGTGGCGTCGGTGGACCGCTGATAGGGACACGGCCACCCGTGTTCGGGGTAGGTCTCTTCGTAACGTGGCTGCCGGCAGTCCGACGCCCTGACTGC